>CAYMJQ010000001.1:0-95727 GCA_964391455.1 uncultured Candidatus Saccharibacteria bacterium
TAGAATCAATTATTATTTAAAAATTAATATATGAATATTAAATTATACCTTATTGCTTTACCTGTATTTTTTTTGATAGATATGTTTTGGTTGGGATTTGTCGCAAGAAATTTTTATAGACAACAAATCGGTTTTCTTATGACTCCGAATATAAATTGGGTGGCGGCTATTATTTTTTATTTAATTTTTATTTTTGGTTTAGTTGTGTTTGTTATTTCTCCAGCACTAGCAAAGGAATCTATAAATCATGCAATTTTGTCTGGAGCGTTATTTGGTTTTATAACATATGCAACTTATGATCTAACAAATTTAGCCACCCTGAAAGACTGGCCGTTACTCGTAAGTATCGTTGATATGATTTGGGGGGCAATCTTAGCAGCCTCGGTTTCAACTATCACTTTCTTTATTGCTACTAAAATTTAACTATGAGTTATTTTTATACATTAGGGTTGGTATTATGGCTTTATATGACCTCTTGGTTTTTGGTATCAATTATAAAAAAAAGAAATGATGTTGCGGATGTTGCTTGGGGATTGGGTTTTGTTTTATTGACTTGGATATCTTTTTTGATATCAGACAATGACTCTGTAAGACCTTTACTAGTTAATTTAATGGTTAGTATTTGGGGGTTACGTTTGTCTTATCATATTTACAAAAGAAACAAAGGCAAAACAGAAGATTATCGTTATTTAAAATGGAGAAATGATTGGGGTAAGTGGTTTTATCTAAGATCTTATTTTCAAGTTTACCTGCTTCAAGGTCTTTTTCTTTTTTTAATAGTTTCTCCTGTTTTATTTATAAATAAAAATTCATCACTTTCATTGAACATAATTGATTTGTTGGGATTTTGTGTTTGGTTTACGGGTTTTTTGTTTGAATCCATTGGGGATGCTCAATTGAAAAAATTTATTTCTAATCCTGAAAATAAAGGAAAATTAATGAGAAGTGGATTATGGCAATACACCAGACATCCAAATTACTTTGGGGAAGTTTTGGGTTGGTGGGGGATATGGATTATTTCTATTTCTATAACAAATGGTTTTTATTTCATAATAGGTCCAATTACAATAACTTATTTAATATTAAAAGTTTCTGGGGTTCCAATGCTTGAGAAAAAAATGGAAGAAAATCCAGATTTTGCTGATTATAAAAAAACTACAAGTGTATTTATACCTTGGTTTAAAAGTAAAATATGAATATTCCAAATAGAGTTGAAGCGGAGTCTATTTTAAAAGATTATGTAAAGGATGAATACCAGAGGTATCATGCAAAGATGGTTGCTTGTGCTATGGAAGGGTACGCCTCTATCTTTAATGAAGGTAAGGATCTTTGGTATATAACAGGACTTCTTCATGATATAGATTTTGAAAAATACCCTGAAACTCATCCTAAGGAATCTTTGGTTTGGTTTGAAAAATGGGGTTTTCCAGAAGAATTATCTCATGCAGTGGAAGCTCATGCTTATGGTTATAATAATTTTTCTACTTTACCAAAAACGAAACTAGCTTCAGCTCTTATGGCTTGCGATGAAATCAGCGGTATTTTTTATGCCTACAAAAAACTAAATCCGATACCTTATTCTCAAATGAAAGTCAGTTCTATTAAAAAAAGATTATCCGAAAAAACTTTTGCTGGCAAGATAGATAGGGATACTATATATAGAGGTTGTGAATTTTTAGGCGTTTCTTTAGAGGATCATATAGCTAATTTGATTAAATTTTTCACTGTTCTGGATTAAGATATTGTGTTATAATGGGTTTTATGAAAAAAACAATAGTTATTTTGTTGGTAATATTTTTGATTGTTGGGGGATTTATGTTTTTGTATAAAGAAGCAAGTTCTCCATCTCTTTCTCAAATAAAATCTTTTGAGGATTGTGTGGATGCTGGGTATCCTATTTTGGAAAGTTATCCTAGACAATGTAATACACCAGACGGTAGAAATTTTGTTGAGGACATCACACCACCTATTACTTATGTAAATTCTTCAAAGAATCTCATAGAAGTAGAATTACCATATCCTGGTGCTGTTACAGGTAAAGAATTTTCGGTTATTGGTAAAGCTAGAGGAGTTTGGTTTTTTGAAGCTTCTTTTCCAATAGAGCTTCAAGATGAAGAAGGAAATATTTTGTATACAGCAATAGCACAAGCACAAGAAGATTGGATGACAGAAAACTTTGTACCATTTACAGCAGAAGTAAAAGCTCCAGAATCATACATTGGTCCTGCGGTTTTGGTTTTTAGGAAAGATAATCCGTCTGGAGAACCACAGTTTGATGCTTCAATGTCATTTCCTATAGTCGTAGAATACTAGATAGAATAATGTGGATAAGTCTTGACAGACTGTATATTTAAGAGTAATAATTATTGGAGGTACGTCCGATAACCGGACGTAGTCTGGGAGGTAGTATGAAAAAAAACAGTCTTCCGAGGGTGACTTGTGGCAAGTGCCACATGTCTCAGACAGACCGAGGGCAGTTCCGGTGCACCACAAATGGGTGCAACGCTGTTCTCACTCGCTCTGTGGAGCATGTGGCGATTCCGCCACGAGCCTCGGCGAAGACTCCGGTTCGGGTGAGCGTCCGCTAGTTCGCGCTCACGAGCATTCTATCCGTGGTTCCCAGCCCACGGGTAGAATTTTGATTTTTATGGTTGCAAGAAATGAGAGCTCGTCGTCGTGTCGTCTGTCGTCCGTCGGTCGGGCTTTTCTTTTTGTATGGAATTTTTTTGATTTTAGGTTGTATATAGGTGTATAGTATTTAAATGAATATAAATTATTCCGATCTTTCTGATGAGGAGCTCGCTTACCTTGTTTCTAATGGAGAAAAAGAAAAGTTCGGTATATTGATGGAAAGGTATCAGCCTAAACTTTTTAGATATGGCAGAAAATTTCTAGTTGATAAAGATAATATAGAAGATGTGGTACAAGATGTTTTTATAAAAACTTATAAAAACATAAAGAGTTTTGATCCTAAACAAAAATTTTCTCCCTGGATATATCGTATAGCTCATAACACCTATTTAAATGCTATTAAAAAGAATTCACTAAATCCTATATATCTTTTTGATTTTGATACTTTACTTTCCTATACTGTTGTAGAGGATCCATTACAAAAAGAAAAAGAACAACAAGAAATAAAATATTTTATTGATAAAGGTCTTTCTAATATAGAAGCAAAATACAGGGAAATTTTAGTTTTGTATTATATAGAAGAGTTTAGTTACAAAGAGATAGCAGATATTTTGCAAATTCCTGTAAGTACTGTTGGGGTAAGAATAATGAGAGCTAAAAATGCTCTTAAGGAAAAGTATAAAGAATTAAACATAGATATATAAAAATATGACAGAAGAAATAAATAAAGATATAAAAGAGGAGGTGATTAAAAAGATTGAAAATGGAGAGATTAAAATGAAATCCAAGTCGTATTTTGTGTTTAAATTGTTGTGCTTGGCCATTTTGGTTTTTATGGTTTTTGTCGTCTCAATATTTTTTCTAAGTTATATATTGTTTAGTTTAAGTTCTGGAGGACACTTTTTTCTGTTGCAGTTCGGTCTTGAAGGTATTTATAATTTTTTTATTACTTTACCTTGGATTTTTCTTGCTATAAATATTTTTCTATTAATTCTTTTGGATAAACTATTAAGGAGTTTTGAATTTGGGTATAAAAGTCCATTTTTGTATTTATTTATAGGAACTTTTATTTTTGTAACAATTGTGAGCACATTGATAAATTTAACTTCTTTTCATCCAAAATTAATGAGTAATTTTGGGAATAAAAAAATTCCTTTAACAGATTCTTTTTACAAAGAATCTGTTAGACCAAACCATTTCCCGGGTTCTTTTAGGGGAGTTGTTTTGTCTGTTTATATGAATACTTTTGATATGACTTACGGTTCCACTTCTATAAGAGTGATAGCTCTTCCAGATCAAGAACTTGAAAATTACCTAAAAGAGGGAGATTTGGTTTTTGTTGCTGGTGAAATTATTGACAAAGAAATAAAAGCATATGGTATTAAAAAATTAAGTAATTAATTTGAAATAAAAACTATATATCTTTTGTAGAAATAGTATGAGTGACAAAAGATATTACAAAAAAATAAAAAATACTATAATAGCTGGGGCAAGCACTGGAATTATGGCTAGTATGCTTCTTATAGGTGGAGTTAATACTGTCTATGCGGAAACTGCTAGTAAGATAGGTACGGTATATATACATAAAAAATCAGCTGAGAATAAAGATCAGTCTGTATATAAGAGTAGTTATAAAAAACACAACAATAAGGGTTGGAGGAAAAATCTAAAGTAATTTGATTTTAATATAAGATCTTTGTTAATATGTTACTTATATTATAATTAATTTAATTTTGATTTATTATGCCTGAAGAAGAAAAGAAAAGTGGTGCGGGTTTATGGGGTATTGTGGGTTTATTGATTTTAGCTGTTATTGGTTATGGTGTATTTAATTATACTAAAAAGGATTCTGCGTCTGAACTTGTAGAGAATACTGGCATTGCTCCATTAGATCTTCCAGAGACACCTTCTGTTCCAGCAAATAGGATGTACAGAGATGGCACTTATACAGTAGAAGGAAATTATACTTCTCCTGGAGGTGATGAAAAAATAGAGGTTACATTGGTTTTGGAGAATGACATAATTACTGACGTAACCGTTAATCCTCTAGCTACTCTACCAATTTCTGTTAATATGCAAGGTCAATTTATAGCTGGTGTAAAAGAACAAGTTTTGGGTAAGAAATTAAATGAAGTTAATCTTACTAAAGTTTCTGGTTCATCACTTACACCTAAGGGTTGGAATGATGCTGTAGCAAAAATACAAGCACAAGCAAAAGTTTAGATAATTCATTTGTTTGTGTAAGATGATTTTATGGCCAAGTTTGAATTTGAAGCAATAGGTACTTATTGGCAAATAGATATTAAAAAAGAGCTATCTTCTAAAGAAGAAGCTTTTTTGTTAGATAAGATAAAAAATAGAATTGCAGACTTTGATAAAACTTATTCAAGATTTCGGGAAGACTCTCTTGTTTTTAAGATGAGTAAAGATGGAGGTTCTTACAACATGCCTTCTGATGCGGATCTTATTATTCAGACATATAAGAAAGTATACGATGTTACTTTGGGTAAAGTTACTCCATTGATTGGAGAGACTTTGATTGATTCTGGTTATGATCATAAATATTCTTTAATACCCAAAGAAAGATTAAGTAAGCCACTCCTCTGGGATGAGGTCATAGAATGGAATAACCCAATTTTAACTATTAAAATTCCTAAAATGTTGGATTTTGGAGCTGGTGGTAAGGGATATTTGGTGGATATTGTTTCTAATATTATAGAAGATGAGGGGGTAGTGGATTATTGTGTAGATGCAGGAGGAGATATAAGACAAAAAAGTTCTGTTTCAGAAAGTTTGAAAGTTGGATTAGAGCACCCAGAAGATTTTAATATGGTTATAGGCACGGTTGATATTTTGAATCAAAGTTTATGTGGCTCATCTGGCAATAGAAGAAAGTGGGGTGAATTTAATCATATTATTGATCCAGATAAACTTTCTTCACCAAAAGATATACTAGCTATCTGGACTATTGCGGAAAATACTTTATTAGCAGATATTTTAGCTACGGCACTTTCTTTTGTCTCTGGGGAGTTGTTGAAAAAGGAATTTAATTTTGAATATCTTGTGTTTTTTTCTAATCATACTGTAGAAAAATCTTCAGGATTTAATGCTGAGCTTTTTAAATAAAAATGTTAAAATTACCAGATGAGATATGTAGATAATTTTTTAAATAGTATTACCATGTACAGACTAGTTTTGTATGGTCTTGCCAGTCTTTCTTTTTTAGCTATTATTCTAGGTTTTCTCGGCTTTCTATCTTATAGCGGTTTGAGTATGCTTTATTCACTTTCAGTGTTGGTTCTTGTTTGTCTTTTAGCTAATAATTTTTTTGCCAGATTGCTAAATGTTCAGACTAATACAGAGTCGTATCTAATAACTGCACTTATATTATTTTTAATTGTTTTTCCAGTATCTAGTTTTTCTGATATAAAACAAATTATTTTGGTTGGTTTTGTGGCGATGGCTTCTAAGTATTTACTAGCCATAAAAAGAAAACATATTTTCAATCCTGTCGCCATTTCTTTGGTTGTTTTAACTATATTTGGAAGTGGTTTGGGAGCATGGTGGGTAGGAACTACTTTTTTACTTATACCAGTTTCTATTTTAGGTTTTCTCGTTTTAAGAAAAGTTCAAAAATTTCAGACTTTTTTTGTGTTTTTGGTGACTGCAATATTTTCTATTGTTTTAACCAGACTATCACCAAGTTTAGATATTTTAGATTTATTGAAGGAGGTTTTTACTTCTTGGCCTATTATTTTCTTTGGGACAATAATGTTTACAGAACCATTAACGATGCCGCCGGGTAAGAAATTTCAATTTACGTATGCTTTTATCGTGGGTTCATTATTTGGTATGCAATTTAATTTTTGGAATATTTATTCCACCCCAGAATTTGCTTTGATTGTAGGTAATGTATTTTCTTATTTAATTAGCCCTAAAGCTAGATTAGTTTTAACTTTGATTACTAAAAACAAATTAACTGAAGATGTTTATGATTTTGTTTTTAAATCTAGTGAGAAATTTAACTTCAAATCTGGACAATATTTAGAATGGACTTTAGGGCACAAATCAGATTCTCGTGGAAACAGAAGATACTTTACCATAGCTTCTTCGCCAACAGAGTCAGAAATTATTTTGGGCACAAAGTTTTATCCTAATCCGAGTACTTTTAAACAAAAAATGTTAGATATGAAAGAGGGGGACAAAATAATTGCTTCGGAGTTAAGAGGGGAGTTTGTGTTGCCAAAAGACAAAGAAAAAAAGTTGGTTTTTATAGCTGGTGGTATTGGAGTCACTCCTTTTAGAAGTATGGCCAAATACATGTTAGATGTTGGTGAGGCTAGAGATATTAATTTTTTCTATTCATGTAAAACAATGAATGATATGGCCTATAAAGAGATATTCGATGAGGCAGAAAAAGTCGGTTGGAAAAATATTTATGTAGCTAACCAACACGAAGGTTTAATTGATTCAAATTGTAGAGTTGGTTTTATCACTGCTGAAATGATAGTTAAGGAAGTTCCAGATTATAAAAACAGAACTTTCTACATTTCTGGTACTCACGGAATGGTAACAAGTTTCCAAGACAATCTAAAAAAATTAGGTATACCAAAATCTCAAATAAAAGTAGATTTCTTCCCGGGTTTTGTTTAATTTATTTGAAACACTCATTAGTTTTTTATTTTTTAATTAATTATTTTACTCACACTAATTATTATGTATCATATCTAATCATATCCTATACTACGATATATCGTAGTATAGGATATGATTTAATCTTAAAAGTTAAAAAATGCCACATATTTCAAGTAAAAGATTGAATAAGGATTTAAGTGAGAAATTGTTCAAGGATTTTATTGGTGTTTTGAATAAAGCTCAAAGTAAGCATATATTTCAAAAAATAATAGATGAAATATTGACTAGTACCGAAAAGGAAATGTTAGCAAAAAGAATTGCGATTGTCATTATGCTTGATTCAAGAATTCCACAACATTCAATAGTTGATATGTTAAATGTTAGTCCCTCTACTGTAGCTATTGCTTCATCTAGAATTGAGATGCATAAATATAAAAATATACTTAATGTTTGTAAAAAAGAAAAAAATGGTCTGGAAGAAATCGTTAGGGATTTTTTAACCGTTGGCGGTCTTATGCCATCAAAATTAGGTAAAAGGTATTGGAAAAAAAATTTTAACTAATTATGCTCTACTACGATATATCGTAGTAGAGCAGGTTTTATGGTAAAAAATTAGAGAATTTTAATAGATTTTGTAAAGTGTCTATTTTATAACTTAGGAGTATATTGGGGTTAATTAATATTAATCAAACATATGAAGTTAACTAAAACCGGTTATGTTTTTGGTTTAATTTTACTAATTTTTACGGTTTTTCCTTTTCAGGCATTAGCTTACGAGACCTTAGATGTTCCTATAACAGAAGACGGGGTTATTAGTTCTTTCTCAATTTCTTGTAGTGGAACTAATGCGACAGCTATTTTATTTAAAAAATATCCTTTTGGTTACACAGTAGGTGAATACATGAGAAGGCCTTGTTTAAATGGCATCGTAAGTTTTGATACTTTTGATTTGGATGAATATATTGCAAGAGAGGTTGGGACAAATATTTGGACAATATGGCTTCAATTTTTTAAACCTCCTTTTGATCTGGTGGTTAAAGATACGAGTTCTTTGCCCGGCGGGGATACTGAGTTGGTTAGAATTCCTGGATCTCCAGGACCAGTTTTAGAGCCACTAGATAGTACTTACCCCACATTAGTAGTTGGTTCAAGTTTTGATTTTGACGGTTTTAATTGGTTTAGTATTCCAGCAGAGCCTTATATACCTCCATTGCCACCAGAGCCAATAGGTGATCCAAATAATTTACCAGCCCAAATTTCTCCTGAAGGTAATGTTCCGAGAGTTTCTATCAACTGTGTACCAGGTGATAACTATACTTTAACTTTGGTTAATGAAACCAATCTTCTGTATTCTTTGGGAGTAAAACAAAGAATTCTTTGTGGTGAAGACGGAGTTATAACTTTTGATGGTTTTAATATGAATGATTTGCTTAATACTCGCGTGAGTTCTGATTGGTGGAGATATGCTAGGACACCTTTTAAATACATAATAAAAAATACAACAGGGATTTTTGAATGCAATATTTATTATTGTCCAATAATTAATTTTACAAATGATTCAAACGGTTTTGATTATAGTCTGTATCTAGCGTCTTCTACTGTATGGCAAACCGTTGGACAAGGTCCTGTATATGAAGTAGATGAGACTTATACCGTTTGGAGTAATGCTTATGTGGCTCCAGCACCGACAGGGAATTCAAATGTTATGTTTTTCCCTGGAGTAATGGGTTCTAGGTTATATGATGAAGTTGGAACAGTGGATTGCGGTGCTGGACTTACATCTAATGACTGTATTAGAGATGATGAATTATGGGTATCAAGACTTGATTCAAAACATTCCAAATTGGCTTTAGATGATAATGGAAATTCTGTAAATAATATTTATACAAAAGATGATACACAGAGTATAAATGATGAAAGTGAAAGAGGTCTTATAGATGAAGCTTATGGTTCAAATATTTATAATTCATTTATAAATAATTTAAGAAATTGGAAGTCGGAGGGCGTTTATAACGACTATGCTTTTATTCCATATGACTGGAGACTTTCTCTTGAAGATATAATAACAAATGGAGCCAGCACAACTGATGGTAAATTAAAATTTACAAACCGAAGAAATTTTTCTGAAAGTTATATCTTGAAAAAATTACAAGAATTACAAATGAGTTCTGATTCTGGAAAAGTAACTCTTATCGGCCACTCAAATGGGGGGTTGGTTATAAAAGCATTGGTGCAAAAATTGAAAGATACTAACAATCCACTTTATGAAAAGATAGACAAGATTATTTTAGTTGCTGTACCACAAGTGGGAACCCCAGATGCTTTAGTTGCACTGTTGCACGGCAAACCAATAACTGGTGGGCTGGTTATGACTAATCAAAGATCACGAGAGTTATTAGAGAATATGCCTACAATATATAACCTGATTCCATCAAGTAGTTATTTTGAAACAGTAAGCTTTTTATCTGCAACATCAACTCTGGTTAATTTTGAAAATCATCCACTGTTTAGTGAGCAAATAGTAGAATATGGTTATGTGATTTCAAATAAAAATGAAATGAAAAATTTTGTACTTGCAACAGATGGTAGAGAAAAACCAGCTTATAATGATACTTCAAAACCCGGTATAGGAAACTCTAATTTGTATTCTGATTCTGAGGATGTTCATATTTTATTGCAAAATTTTGAACCAGCATCTACAACAAAAGTAATACAGGTAGCTGGTTGGGGGGCTGAGACTATTTCAGGCATAGACTATGTTTCAAGAAGAAATTATGGGGGCGGTAGATACCCTTCATATAGAGTACGTAAAGTAATAGATGGTGATGGAACAGTTGTAGTTCCAAGCGCTCTCTGGATGTCTACATCTACTCCGAATGTGGAGAGATGGTGGGTGAATCTTGAAGAATATAGCAGTAATAATTTTCCAGATCGATTTCATGGAGATATTCTAGAAATTTCTAATTTAAGAGAATTTTTAAAATCTCAGTTAGAAAGTACTACATATACTGACACAGAAAGTATTGTGGTAAATAATTCTACAAATTTAGTTTCAAATGAGGTTCGTCTTCACTTCACCTTGCATTCACCACTTACTCTAGGGGTTTACGATTCTTTGGGTAGATATACTGGTCTAGATCCAGAAACACTTGAAGTTAAAGGGGAGATACCAGGTGTTTATTATGAACAAATAGGTGAAGTACAGTTTATATCCACACCAAATGATTTAGAGCTTACGTTAAAAATGAAGGGTTTAAGTGATGGAAGTTTCTCTTTAGATATAGATAAACAACAAGGCAATACTGTGCTTGATTCAGTCTCTTTTCAAGGTATTCCGTCTACAGAAGATACAGTAGCCACTGTTTCCATACTAGATAATATGGATATTGTAAGTTCTTTTATAAATATAGATAACAATGGTGATGGAAATATTGATAAAGTTTTAGAAATAAAAGATGATAATACTGTTTTGTATGACGAAACTACTCCGGAATTAAATATATTTTTTGACTTGGAATCCAAGGGTGTCTATTTTTCAGGGATAGATAATTATGATGCAAATCCAGAGATGACTATTTCTAGTACATCAGTAAATATTACAGACAATCAAAACAATAATCTAATGGTTGAGTTCGGGAATTATGAAGAAGGTTTATATAAACGTAAGTTTGTAATAAATAAACTAATAAGAAATGAGATTTTAACGATTATTTCAAATACATACATAATCTATGAATGGAAAGAAGAAAATGGGGCAGTGTCTGATTTAGAAATAAAAGTCATTATAAATGGTTTGTCAAAATATATTGTTAGCTATAAAAAATCACAAAATAAGACTATAATTAGGGAGAGAGTAGGAGGAAGTTTCATATCTATAACAAAAGAAGGATTTGTTGATGTGGGAGTACAAACAGTTGGTGCTGGCCTGTTAAAACTAGATTATTAGGAGTAGAATATGATTATGAAATCATTAAACAAAAAGAGCGAATTATACATGGCATTTTTTATGTTTCTTGTTTATATTATTTCATATTATGCCAGAGCATTTAATCTACCTGATTCATATGTCGATTTATGTTGTTCTGACGATAAAGTTTTAAATATATTTTTTATATTTGTCCCCTTTTTTGTAATAACAATTATTTTAAATTTTATTAAAGATAAAAATTGGAACAGCTGGAAAAAGTTTACTGTTTATTTTTTTACTATTTATTTTATTATTTATTTTCTTTTTCCAACTACTGGAGACGGCTTCATTTGGTTCCAAAGAGAGACTGTTGTGTTTTTTGGATCTATTTTATATTCGATCATTTCTTTAATTTTAATTTTGTACAAATACTTTAAAAAATCTTAAGTTTGTTTTTTCTTTTAAGTTTGGTGGTATAATATTTTTATGGATTTACTTATATTGTTACCACAATATTTTGTCTGGCATTATGGAAGAGGTATTCTAGACCTAAAGGATAATTCTAAAAATTTTATTGTATTTGTTTACAATCTATTTTCTATTCCAGTTCTAATATCAACACTTTTTTCTCCATGGATGAGAATAAGAGATGAATATAAAGCAAGCACTCTTTTGGAAACTTTTGTATTTAATGGGATGATGCGTGTTTTTGGTGTATTCGTGAGACTTTTGTTTATCATTTTGGGGGTAGTAAGTATTCTGCTTACTTTTATTGTCAGTATTGTGCTGTTTATTGTTTGGTTTTTTCTTCCAGTTTTCTTGGTAATGATATTTGCTTGGAGTATAAGACAATTTTTTTAAAAATATGAATTTATATGATTTAAAAGAAAAATCAATAGAATTATACGGACCGGTTTTTTATCTTGAAAATCATATTTCTCATTTATGGAGAAAAAAACTTAAAATATTATTTTTAGTTTTGTGGATAATAGGAGGGTTAATTTTCCTTGTTTCTTACTTAGAGGAATTGGTTAATTTTCAAATGAATCTTTATGCTTATTCTGGGTATATATTGGGTTTTGTAGGCATTTCTTTTGTATTCTGGATGAAATTGTTTATTGTAGAGGCATTTTATTACTCTTATTATTTTCAAGAGAAGAAAAAAGGCCATTTTTATATTGATTTTGATTTGGCTTACATAATAAACAAATTAAAAGTAGATGATATTACTTTAAGTTTTTTTAATACAAAAACAGGGATGCTTGTTCTCGCAAGGTGTGGCATTCCACATGATTTGTTTCAACATTTTATCACTTCTAGAAGGAGTAAAATTTCTGCTGAGCATTTAGTATTTAATCTAAAAGATGATTCTATAGATTTATCAGACTTTTTACTGGCATTGGCTAAATCTGACAAGGAATTTTCTGACTTCATATTTGGTTTTGGTATTCAAAACAAAGAACTTTCAGGCATTGCTGAGTGGATAATGGAGCTTAATTCTTCAAAAATGTCTAGCGAAAGATGGTGGAGTAAAGAAAATTTAAGTAGACAAACTAGCTTAGGGAGAGATTGGTCTTATGGGCAGATTTATACATTAAAAAAATACGAAAGAATTATTTCTTCTGGATTATCTAGACAACACAAAATTCATTCTTCCTATGGTGTAAAAGAGTTGGCTCAACTTGAAATTACTTTATCAAGGAGTAGAGGGGCTAATGTTTTATTGGTTGGAGATGATGAGATTGGCAAAATGGAAATAATTTCTAATCTGTCTGGGATGATAGAGTTTGGCACTGCTGTATCAAATCTACAAAATAAAAGATTAATAGTTTTAGATACGGATAGATTTATTGCAAGTAATGGTACCAAAACAGGTTTTGAAAAGGAATTTATCAATATGATGGTGGAAGTCATAAACGCCGGTAATATTATTTTAGTTGTGGATGATTTACCAAACCTTATTTCTTCTACATCTGTTATCGGAGTTAATGTCCCGGCTCTTTTTGAAGAGTATCTATCTTCTTCCAGCCTACAGGTGATAGCTTTGTCTGATAATTCTAATTTTCATGAAAAAATTGAAAGAAATACAATTCTTACAGAACATTTTGAAACCATTTTGATAAAAGAAATAGATGATTCAAATTCTATAAAAGTTTTACAAAATGAAATTATAAAATATGAAAATGCAGGGTTGTTTTTTACATATGGCTCTTTGGTTTCAATAGTAGACAGTGCTGAGAGATATTTCCCAGATGGAGTTATGCCGGATAAAGCCATAGATTTACTATCAGAGATTGTTCCTAAATTAGCTTCAAAAGGAAAATATATTATAGAGAGTAAAGATATATTAGAACTTATAGAAGAAAAAACAGGTATACCAGTTTCTGGAGTCTCTAGCTCTGAAAAAGATAAATTGTTGAAACTTGAAGATGTATTGCATAAACAAATAGTCGGCCAAGATGAAGCCGTAAAAACTATAAGTAATTCCGTAAGACGTGCTAGGAGTGGCATTACGAACCCAAATAGGCCTCTAGGATCGTTTCTTTTTCTAGGTCCTACTGGAGTAGGTAAGACAGAAACAACCAAGGCTCTGGCTGATGTGTTCTTTGGTGATAAGGCCCATATACTAAGACTAGATATGTCAGAATATTCAGGTTCTGATGCCCTAGAGAAACTAATAGGTTCGTTTGAAACAAAACAGTCTGGAGTTCTATCCACAATGATAAGAGAGAATCAATACGGCGTGTTGTTGTTAGATGAATTTGAAAAGACGACAAAAGAGGTCATGAATTTATTTTTGCAAATATTAGATGAGGGTTTTTTCTCAGATATGAATGGCAAGAAGGTTATGGCAAGGAATCTTATTATCGTGGCAACATCCAATGCTGGTAGTGAGATCATATGGAACTCTATGCAAAATGGTGAGGACGTAAAAGATATAAAAGATAAGGTTATAAATAGTATTATAAGAGACGCAATACTTAAACCAGAGCTATTAAATCGTTTTGATGGGGTGGTTTTGTTCCACCCGTTAACCGAAAATCATTTGAGGAAAATAGCTGAAATTATGTTGAACAATTTGCATGAAAGATTAAAAGAAAGAGGTGTTGATCTGACTGTAAATGAAGATTTAATAAATTATGTTGTTTCTTTTGGAACAGATCCAAAATTCGGTGCTAGACCTATGAATCGGGCTATACAAGAAAAAGTAGAAGAAGTGGTTGCTAGAAAACTTATTGAAGGAAGTATAACTAAAGGTTCAAAATTTGAATTATCTAAAGAGGATCTAGTTTAGGCCTTTTGTTTTATATACTTTTTATAAAAAATGTGTTCTTTTTGTAAAAAAATATAAAAAATAGCTATATTTTTGTAGCTTTTTCATTTTTTATACATTTTCTGGATAATTTTGATTGATTTAGTTAAAAATGAATAATAAAATTTAGTAGTGCTCTGATTATTAGTTTAATTATTATTCGTTAAAGTAAGTTACAAAATTATTTATGAAGAAATTTTTTTCAAGCTTTCTAGTTCTGTCTTTATTGGCATTGTCTTTTCCGTTTAGTGTAAATGCAGATTCTACAATTGTGGTAACTGGCAACACTTCTCTTGGTGAAAATCAACCTGGTTGGATGTTTAATAGAGACACTAATACTGCTACACCTTTTGACTTCAATACAGGCGCAGCTAGTATTGGTACGGGAAGTATATATGTGTTACCTATTGGTGCAAATGCTTCTGATAAATTTATAGCAGAAAACTTTATAAACGCACCTGTAGATGAAGTAAATTACATTTCATATGATTTTAAAATTGGTCCAAATGGAGTAGATACTCAAGAGGAGCAATTTTATATGAATGTGTATGCTAATTTCGGAGAATCAGACGATTTAAAATTCTATGATTGTAGATACAATATAGTTCCTACAACTGGTTCAACTGCTGGTTTTACTACAGTCACTTTTGATCCAACACAATCATATCCAGTGACAACTAGAGGTGGTGCAAGTGCCTCACCTCATCCTTGTCCTTCAGTTCCTGCGGATATGGATAGTCTAAGTCCAGGATCAAATATAAGAGCATTCGCAATAAATGTTGGTGATACATCTGCAAATGATGTTGGTCTTGATGGTTATCTAGATAAAGTTGTTGTGTCAAAAGGATTAGAGGTAACAACATATGATTTTGAACCTTTTGTTGCGACAGCCCAAATAACATCGCCACTTAATGGTTCTACTCAAAGTGGTGTTGTTAATTTTACTGCTGTTTATAATGATGAGGACGGTAACGACCCAGTTCAGTGGGCAGTTAGACAAGGAACATGTGCATCTGGTGTTGGCACTGTGTATGGAAATGTTGATGGTAAAAATACACCATTTACATGGAATGGTTCTAATTTCTCAGCAAGTATAGATATGTCTCTAGATGCTCCAGGGGTATATTGTTTTGTATTTAATCCAAGTGAAGATGCGGGAGATCCTAATTTAAGAGAAACAAGTCAATTTACTTTAGAGCAACCGGTATCACATCCTAAAGAAAAAAAGGACTGTAAGGATGGTGGATGGAAAAACTACGATTTCAAAAATCAAGGTCAATGTATGAGATACCTACAAACAGGAAAAGATAGTAGATAATATAAATTCCTTAGTCAAAAAACAAAAACTGCTCCAAATAGCAGTTTTTGTTTTTTTTATTATTCTTATACAAGTCAAGTGTTTTTTGATATTTTCAAATTCTTCTGTGTTTTTCATTTTTAGCCATATTTTTGATATTTTTTCAATTTTTTCCATACTTTTGCACTTTTTTTCCACAATTTATACACTTTTTTATATTTTTTCTCATTTATTAAAAAACGTCGTGTTACTCTTTATGAGGTATGAATTAGGATTAATTTAAGGCGGTTTGTAAAGTTGACATTATTTTTGATGAGCATAGTATTTCGTTTAGATTGATCCTATTTGGTATTTATACTTTTTAATAACATTAATAACTGATACTAATTTTGATGTTTTATGTGTGTGGTGTTTCAAATAAAAAAATAGAATTTAAACCCAAGCTTTTTTAGTGAGAGCTTGGGTTTGAATTTTATATTTAAAATTCAAAAGGTCGGTAATCTTTTAAATTTTTTAGTTCTTTAGTCTCTTTTATGTACACTTAATGGAAATTGAGTGTAGAAAGGGGGATTAAAGAATATAGAAGATGTTTCAAATTATTATCAAGAAATATTAATTAATTAAAATTAAAAATTATGAAAAGAATAGCAGGAAGTATCGGAATGCTTGCATTTGCTGGAGCTCTTGTATGGGGCGCTACAGGTGCATTTTTCTCAGATACAGAAGTTTCAACTGGAAATACATTTACAGCTGGAGCAATAGATTTAAAAATAGATTCAAAAACTTATTACAATGGTAATGAGTGTGCTTATCTTGAGGGAACAGACACACAAGAAGCAGGTTATTACTGGACAGGAAATGCTTCTTATCCAGTTCCAGGTACACCTTGTACAGGATCGTGGGAAATTAAGAATCTAGAAACTGTAGACAAATTATTTAATTTTGACGATATAAAACCAGGTGACGATGGAAAGAATGTAATATCTATCCACGTTGAGAACAATGATTCTTGGGTTTGTGCCGCTGTTACAAATCTAACAGACTATGAAAATGGCCAAACTGAGCCAGAGGCACTCGTAGATAATACAACGGGTCCAACTCAAGGAGAGCTATCAAGTACAATGACTTGGACAGTTTGGAAGGATTATAACGGTAACGGTGTAATAGATGGTTCAGAAGTCGCATTGGCATCTGGCAACCCAGCAAACAGTGTGTGGCCTCTTTATGATTCTACAACTGGAGGAGGTCCACTACCAGCTGGAGACACAGCATACTTGTCTGTAATGTGGGAATTGCCAAGTACATCAGGTAATGAAACTCAAACAGACAGTATGGAAGCTGATTTCTCATTTGAAGTTGTACAATCAAGAAATAATGAAGATTTCAAATGTGTTGTCCCTGAACCAGTTGTCCCTATAGAGGATGTTCAAGATGGTGGACAAGCATAATTATAAAAAATAAATTTCTATTATTAGAAAAACAAAATTATGAAAAAAATATTATTAAGTCTAGCTACCTTGATTGTCGTCGGTGGAGCTATCGCGGGAGCAACAATTGCTTTCTATAACGATGCTGAAACATCAAGTGGCAACATATTCACAGCAGGTTCAATAGACCTAAAAGTGGATCACTTAAAGCAAACATATAATGGGATGAATTGTGAGACATGTAGCTTGGAGTTATTTTCAAGTGATGGTTTAACTAAAGTTGCAAGCTCAAGTCCAAACGCAACAGTTCAAACAGGATTTCCATACCCAGCAGTGTTAGTATCTAATCCTCACAACAACTGGGTTGATCATGATCCATTGAGTTACAAATGGGTATGGGCAGAATCATCAACATCAAATAATGATTCTGGGAATATAGATGTAGAGTACTCTTTTGAAAGAGACTTTTATTGGAACGGAGTTCCAGGTGATGTCATATTTAATATGGCTCTAGCATCTGATAACGGTTATGCTATCTTTGTAAACGATACATTGCTTGTTGACAATCTTGATGATGAAGTTAACTATAATGCGACAATTCAACCACTTAATGGATTGGAAAATCAATTTAAGAATGCACTTCAACTAGGAAACAACACTCTTAGAATAATTGTTAGAAACCATGCACAACAAGGTGGTACACCAAGTTCAAATCCTGGAGGACTTCTATACTACTTAAGTATTGAAAATGAAGCATGTGAAGATGATGCGGGATTCCAAAATGCTTGTCGTCTATGGACTGAAAAAGATCTTGAACAAGGTGATACATTCTTCAATTTTGGAGATGTAAAACCAGGAGATTTTGGAACAAATGTTATCTCTTTGCACGTTTCAACAAATGATGCTTATGCATGTTTGATTGTTAACGATAAAGATGATCAAGAAAACAACATCTATGATCCAGAGAAAAAAGCAGGAGATCTTCCTAATCAAGGAAACCCTTCTGGATATGGAGAGCTATCAAATTATCTAAATGTATTTACTTGGCACGATCTAAATAACGATGGTGCTTATGACCCAAATACTGAGGATTCTTTGGGTAGTGGATCATTAGCTTCACTTACAAGCATAATGAATCTTGATGCTACAAATGGTAAATTCCTAACATCAACTACAACTAAATACATTGGTCTAGCGTGGTGTGCAGGAGATCTTACTGAAAATAATGGAGTATTTGAGTGTGACGCAAGTGGTATGAAAAATGATGCACAATCAGATTCATTCGCAGCATCACTTACTGCATATGCAGTTCAAACAAGAAATAATGATGAATTTGAGTGTTCAACTGTTAATTTAGATGAAGAATTAAATTCATAAAGTTAAGAGTTAAATCTAGATAAAAAATTTAGACTTACCTCGTAACCTACCTGAAATATTCAGGTAGGTAATCGAGGTTGGTCTGAAGAATTGAAAAATAAATGAAAGCTCTTCAAAAATTATTATATTGGGTTTTTCTTGGTGGGGTTATTGCTATAGCTCTGTTTCTACTTAGCACAATCTTTCCAATACCGGGTGGATACAAAGCACTTATCGTAACCTCTGGTTCTATGGAACCAGCAATAAAAACAGGAAGTATGGTTTTGGTAAGACCAACTGATTTGTATAAATCTGGAGACGTAATAACTTTTGGAGGAGGAACAAGCAGGATTCCTACTACTCATAGAATAATTGATGTAAGTGTAAAAAGCGGGGTTGAGTACTATAAAACCAAAGGAGATGCTAACGAAAATGTAGATAATCTAGAGGTTTCTAAAAATGATGTTCTCGGAAAAGTTATTTTGGATATACCATATGCTGGATATATTGCCGACTTTGCAAAACAACCACTAGGATTTGCTTTTTTAGTTGGTATACCAGTTTCTTACATAATTTTTGATGAAGTATCAAAAATTATAGCTGAAGTAAAAAAACTAAGAAAGAAAAAAGAAGAAGATATAGAAAATACTGAAAACAATGGTTAAAAAAATACCTAAAAAAAGAAAAGTTTCAAAAAGAAAAGTGAGTGTTTTTAATAAAATACTTACACAGTCTTTAATTGCAAAAACTTTTTCTCTGTTTTTGATTTTTTCTCTGTCTTTTTTAAGTTTAGCCCCTACTACAAATGCTTATTATAATGATATAGAAAAAAGTGTTGGAAATATATGGACTGCTGGGATATTAGATTTTGTAATAAAAAAGAAATTATTTGAAGCTTCTATAGGTCCAGAGGTCTTGGCTGAAAAAACACATGTTTCTGTTATGGCTCCAACGAATGGAAGTTTGCCAATAAAGTACACACTAAATAGTTTTATTAAAAAAGAAGATGCGGGGTTATGTGGAAAGCTTTTTGTAGAAGCTAAATTAAATGGTTTAACAAAATACTCAGGTCCATTTTCAAGTCTTATAAACAGCACCACAACAACATTTGGAACATGGGAATTTCTATTTGATATGCCACCAGAAACAGTTGCTTCTCATGGAGACATTTGTCAGGCAGAAGCAATACTTTTTGGTTGGAGAGCAGATTCAGAGACTCCAGAAGAAAGTGTATTTACAGACACAGAAAAAATATCTTTTTCTTTCAAGGCAAAAATGGTGGTGTTAAATGAAATATATCCAAGACCAGATGGAAGTTTGCCAGAACTTAGTCAGGAGTATATAGAACTATATAACAACGGTTCTACACCGGTTGATTTGGCTGGATGGAAAATATCTGATATGGCAAGCACTTCAGAAAAGTTTTATACAATAACCTCAACACCAGGTCCAAATACAGCCATATCTGTTGGTGGTTCCACAGTTCTACCTCCTTTAGGTTTTCTTGTGTTTAATTTGAGTGATGGTACGACTTTAAATAATTCAGGGGATACTGTTAGACTTTATGATAATAATAATGTTTTGCAAGATGCTTATACATACCCAGCTGTTCCAGAAGGGAAATCAATTGTAAGATTTCCTGACGGTATTGGTTTTTGGATAGATCCAGAGCCAACACCGGGAATTTCAAATGTTATTTCACTGGAAGATTTAGAAAATTCTGGTTTAGATAAGGAAACAATAAGACAAATTATTGCTTTAGCAGAGATGAAAAATGCCACAATAGTTTCTCAAGATGAAGAAAGTAATATGCAAGATATTACAAATGAGTTAATAGAAGATTTAGAATTATCTGAAATTCCAGAAGAATCAGCAACAAGTACAGAAGAAGTTATTGAAGAAGTTGTTCATGCTGAAAATATTACAGAAGAAGTTTCTCTTTCAAATGAGAATATAAAAGACACAACAGAAGAAGTTACAGAAGAAGATTCGGAAATCCTTGATGAGGTTTCTACAAGTACAGAACCATCACTTGTAGAAGGAGAGAATGAAATACCGCAGAAAATTACAGAAGAAAATGAACCTAACTTAGTAATACTAGAAGCAGAAGAGGTTGTGGCCGAAGTTCCTCCATACAAAGAGGAGGAAATGTTTGAGATAGAAAATACTGAAAATAATATAGAAAGTACAGAAACTAATTCTGTGATAGAGGAAATCGTAATCAAGGAGGAAGAAGTCGTATTCATACCCGAAGCACCAGAAACTTTATTCGCAGAAATTCCAGTTGTAGAAACTCCGAAAGAGGAGATATTACCGGAAATAGTTTGGTAAATAAATAGAATAATATGAAAAATTTAATTATAAAAAATAATATTTTAAGTAGAGCATTTCAATTTTTTGGAATGATGATCCTGGGAATTTTATTTTTTTCATCTTCTGCTTTGGCACAGACTCCTGTTATTGAAATAACTTTCGGTAGTAATCCACTTTTTAATGTTTCTAATTTTCTTCCCGGAGACACTGAAACAGCTTCTGTTGAAATAAAAAACAATAGTGATACAACACAATCTGCTTATGTTGAAGCGGTGACTGTTGTAGATCCAGATAATCTCGCTAGCCAGATGCTTTTTAGAATTTTTGATGGAGTAAATCAGATTTATACTGATTCTTTTGAAGATTTTTTAAACGCAGGTCCTGTTTCTCTTAGTAACATTTCTTCTGGACAGGTAAAGGATTATGAATTTAGAGTATCTTTCATAGATTCAACAGATAATGATTATCAAGGAAAAACTCTCGGGTTTAATCTTTGTTTTGGTTTTTCTGGTGGGAATCAGTATTGTACAAACACAACCTCTGTTGGCGGTGAGCAAGGGACCGGCGGAGGGGGTGGCGGTGGTGGTAATACCACTACAACTTCCGGAGGTGGGGGAAATGGGCCACTACAACCACAATCACTTTTAATATTTAATGAAAACGTACAAGATGTCGGAGAAGGTTTTGTTCCAGAACCTACAGCTTCTGCTACTATAGTTTGGAATACAAATATTCCAGCTACTTCTCAAGTGATTTATGGACCAGACACTGGAGTTTATACTTTCGATATAAACAATCTTCCTGGATTCGGTTATCCTTTTTGGACTGAAGAAGATTTAACTAAAGTTACCAATCATTCTGTTTTAATAACTGGACTTATACCAGGTCAAACCTATGTTTATCGTGTTGTCTCAAGAGCCTCTCCACCTACAATAAGTTATGAGCATAAATTTATAGTTCCTATTTTGAAAAATAAAAACAGCATATCTTCGGCTGGAGGTATTGATTGGTCAAATAATAGTTACGAGACAGAGACAAATACTCAGAATTCTTATCAAAATGATGTTTCTAATAATGAAGATAACCCTGAAGCTTCATCAAATAATGAATCAAATTTAGCAGCAGTAATCTTTTCTGATTTTGGAGGAATTGTCTCAATGTGTAGTCTGCTATCACTTTTGTTATTAGTTTTGCTTTATTTAGTATGGAGTTTCTTTGTTAGGAAAAAATACGAGAAAAAAGGACTTCCTGAACATAAAATAAAAAGATTGTTCTACATATATTCCATTACAGTAATTTCATTTATAATCTTAATTTTGATTATAATAAGACAGTATTGTCCATTACCTGTACTTTTGGTAGCTCTCATTGTTATTTTGGTAAAATTTTTGCTGGATAGAAATAAATTATCGTCTTAATTCCAAATTTATTTTCAAGGTTTTGATGTAACGTGTATAATACTTATACGTCTATGGATACGGATATAAAACATAGGGAGTTTATGCTTGCATACGAAGAAAATGCGGATGCGCTCTTTAGACAATGCTTTTTTAAAGTTCATGATAGAGAATTAGCAAAAGATATCCTTCAAGAAACTTTCACTAGAACGTGGGATTATTTGGCCAAAGGCAAAGAAATATTGAATATGAAAGCGTTTTTATACAGAACAATGAACAATCTGGTTATAGACCATTACAGAAAGAAAAAACTAGTATCTCTCGATGTCTTGTCTGAAGATGGTTTTGATCCACAAGCCGAAGAAGGGATTACAGCGAACGACAGAATGGAAGGTGCAAGAGCATTAAAACTTTTAGAAAAAATACCTAATCCTTATAGAGATGCTGTGTATATGAGACTGGTTTCTGGCCTAGAGTTGAGAGAAATTTCAGATATAACAGGAGAAGAAGTTAATACAGTATCGGTTCATGTCCATAGGGGTTTAAATAAATTAAGAGAATTATTTAAAGAAAATGGATGATTTTAAAATAACAAAAGAAGAGCAAAAGATAATAGATTCTGCAAAAGAAGTTGTTTTAAGTTTGTCTGAAAAAAATGAAATAAAAAATAAAATTATTTCATATACAAATTCTCACCCAATTACTAATCCTAAAAAAATATCAGTATTTACTAAATTTGATTTTATCTATCACAAAAGTACATATCTAATACCGGCTTTGGTTGTAGTGCTTTTGGTGGTTGGCCTAAACTTTAATCAAAATAATACTGGACAGATTACTTCTATTGAAAATACAAGTGACAATATTTCTCCTTCGGAAACTTTTGATATGAGAGCTTTTTCTGTGCAGATGGTAAGTGACGAAGATGTGTCAGAACCAAAAATTGAAGATGGTGTAGTAATGATGATGGCTAGTATTGAGGCCCCTACATCTACTGAATATGAAAGTGAAGATGAAAATGAGACAATTGGAATATTTGAAAAAATAAAAAATAGAGTTAAAGCATTTTTTAAATATTTTGTAGATACGGAACAAAAGTAGTGGTATAATTATAATATGAAAAGTGAAACAGCTATCTTTGCGGGGGGTTGTTTTTGGTGTACTGAAGCAGTTTTCAAGATGCTTAAAGGGGTTAATTTTGTAACTCCTGGTTATTCTGGTGGTAAAATTAAATATCCGACTTATGCTGAGGTAAGTATGGGAGATACAGGTCATGCTGAATGTATAAAAATAGAATATGATCCAGAGGAAATTAGTTATAATGACTTACTCACTGTGTTTTTTGGCTCACATGATCCAACTACATTAAATAAACAAGGCGCAGATATTGGTACTCAATATAGATCTGTAATTTTTTATACGACGGAAGAACAGAAGAAATCTGCTACAGATTTTATAAAAAAACTTAATGAATCAAGTAAGGAAGGTAAACCTATAGTTACAGAAGTTTTACCATTTATAGCATTTTTTGAAGCAGAGAATTATCATAAAGATTATTATGAAAGAAATAAAGAAGATTCGTATTGTGAACTAGTAATCAACCCTAAACTTGAAAAGGTCAAAAAAGATTTTTTAAATTTATTAAAAAATAAATAAAAAATATTATGGAAATAGATGAAGAAGAATTAAAGAAAAAACTAACTCCAGAGGAGTATTTTGTTTTAAGGGAAAAAGGTACAGAAGCTCCATTTTCTGGGAAATTACTACACGATGATAGAAATGGTATGTATAAATGTAAAGTTTGTGGACAAGATCTATTTAGTTCTGATGCAAAATTTGATTCTGGTACTGGTTGGCCAAGCTTTGATAGAGCTGTATCTGGAAGTGTCATAGAAGCAGATGATAATACTTTAGGGGTGCATCGGGTAGAAATAACTTGCAGTAAATGTGGCTCACACTTAGGTCATGTTTTCCCAGATGGACCGACAGGGACTGGAAAGAGGTATTGTTTGAACTCAGTTTGTTTGTTATAGGACTTTCAAATTTGGGCAATCTCATCTTCTAAAATTTTGAATTCGTTAACTGATAAAAACTAGAAACTAGTTTCTCTTGTGGTATAATTTAATAATGGATAAAAATCACTTACAAACATATTTTTTCGTAAGTATTTTATTAATTGTTACTGTTTTAGTTTTTGCTTTGTTTTTGCCGTTTCTTGAAGTTTTGGTGTTGTCTACTATTTTTGGTGTTGTTCTTACCCCACTACACAGAAGAATTTTGCCATTAGTTGGAGGCAGGAGCTCTTTATCTGCTCTCATTGTACTTTTGTTTTTTGCTGTTGTAGTTATAACACCGACAATATTTTTAACAATGAAGATTTTTGATGAGTCAAGGGATGTATACAGTCAATTAACTTCTGATTCACAAGTTGATTATTTGCAAAAGATGACTCTTGCAATTGAGCAGCCGATTCAAAAAATTTACCCCTCTTTTTCGGTTGATATAGGACAATATGCAGAATTATTTGCTGATTGGATAACAGTACATTTAGGTGCTATATTGTCTAGTTTACTTAACATTTTCATTGGAATTTTTCTTATTTTTATTTCACTATATTTTTTCCTAAAAGATGGGGCAAAGTTTAAAAAAATACTAGTTAACTTAAGCCCTCTAAAAGATAAATATGATGATGAAATTTTTATAAAAATAAAGCAGACTATAAATTCAGTGGTTCGAGGTGTTATTTTAATTGCTATTGCCCAAGGAATTCTTTCCGGTCTGGGTATGTGGGTTTTTGGTATACCTAATGCTACTTTGTGGGGGAGCATCTCGGCTGTTTCTTCTCTTGTCCCTGGCATAGGAACAGCACTAGTTTTTATACCTGTTGTTGCATACCTATTTATCTCCGGAAATATACCTTTTGCCATAGGGCTACTTTTGTGGGGGGCACTTATAGTAGGTCTTGTAGATAATGTTATGGGACCGTATTTGTATTCAAAAGGTACGGAAGTACATCAACTTATTATGCTTTTTGCAGTTTTGGGAGGTCTGTCAGTTTTTGGGCCAATTGGTTTTATTTTCGGACCTTTAATTATTGGTTTGTTTTTTGCATTAATAGATATTTATCAGAATATTATTTTAGATAATAAGTCATTATAAATTAATTAAAAAATATGAGAACACCATCATTTTTAACATCAATTTACGATACAGTTTTTTCTAGTAAAAAAATGGTTCCAGTATGGACTATCGCTCGTGTATATTTGGGATACGAGTGGCTGGTGGCAGGTTATGGAAAAATAACAAATCCAGTTTGGGTTGGGGAAAATGCTGGAGGAGCATTAACTGGTTTTGTAAATGGAGCTTTGACAAAAACAGTCGGAGATCACCCTGATGTTTCTATGTGGTACGCATGGTTTTTAAAAAATGTAGTTTTGCCAAATGCAGACAGTTGGTCACATGCTATAGCGTATGGAGAATTTTTTGTTGGAATAGGTTTGATTCTAGGTGCTTTTACTTTTCTCGCAGCTTTTTTTGGTGCTTTTATGAATATGAATTTTCTACTTGCCGGAACAGTGAGTTCAAACCCAGTTTTACTACTACTTGCAATATTAGTTATGACTGCACATAAAGTTGCTGGTTACATAGGTTTGGATTACTACATACTAAAAACCGGCAGGTATTAATAAAAGCGGCAAGACAGACGTCTTGCCGCTCAAACTCGTCGGGAGCTAGCTCATTTCTGAGCCTGCTCCTGCTCCGTTTCTCCGCACCGGAGATTCATTTCCAGGGGATCCCTCCGGGAGTAAGCCCCCACAGGTTCTCCGTTCCTTAGGACACCAAGGTCTACCACCTTGACCTCGCCGGTATCCGGCTTGCACAAGACATACACATCGAAGTGCTGAGGCCTGGCGTTTAAGGGTTTCGTGGCGATGAACCACCCCGGGTTCTCGCCGAGAACGTACCTGTCAGCGTCGGTACGGCCGTACGTCCTTCCTTCGCAGCCGATCGTGACAACCATCACCACCAGCAATAGTAGGATCTTCATAATCATCTTTCTAAGGCTTCTTAGTATACTCCTTAATTGAAGTATAACCTTCAGCCATCTCTATTACAATTATATCATTTTTACATATAAAGTCAATAATTGGGTTGACTTTATGTATCATTTTGTATATAGTGTTTATATTGAGTCTTCTCTAATTTTTATTAGTTAATTGAGATGAAGATTATTTTAATCTTAACAACTCAATTAATATAATGCACATAAATTCAACAAGCGGAGGTGTCCGTAGAGTTTTTAGACGGACAGGAAATAAAATTATGAGATCAGGTGCTAGATTACGCACTAAACAATCAATAAGAAAAAAAAATCGTGGAGGATTCGGTCAAAGTATCCATCCTTCTAGATTTGTTAACAAAGCAGTTATAACCGAAACAGCTGAAATTTTTGTTCCTCAATATAGATTTGCAGATTTTCTAATTGATGAAAGATTAAAGGCTAACATAATATCAAAAGGATATGTAGAACCAACTCCAATTCAAGACAGGGCTATACCACACATATTAAAAGGTCAAGATGTTGTTGGTATTGCAAATACTGGTACAGGAAAAACAGCGGCTTTTCTTATTCCTCTTATTCACAAAGTTTTGAGCAATGAGAAAGAGAATATCCTTATAGTGGTGCCTACTCGTGAATTAGCAATACAAATAGAAGAAGAATTAAGAGGTTTTATTGGTGTTATGAGACTATTTTCAACGGTGTGTGTGGGTGGTTCACCTATTGGAGCTCAAATAAGAAATCTGAAATACAGAAATGAGTTTGTTATCGGAACTCCTGGAAGAATAAAAGATTTGATAGAAAGAAAAGTGTTAAATCTTTCTTATTTTAAAACTGTTGTGTTAGATGAGGCTGACAGAATGTTAGATATGGGATTTATAAATGATATGAAGTTTATGATGGAAAGAATGCCAAAAGACAGACATACACTGTTTTTTTCAGCAACACTTTCTCCAGAAATACAAGCTCTTATAAAAGATTTTTTGAAAAATCCAGTATCAATATCTGTAAAAACGGGTGATACTTCTAAAAATGTTGACCAAGATGTTGTAAGGGTACAAAAAGGAGAAAATAAAATTGATGTACTGTATAGTATGTTAATACAACCTGATTTTAATAAAGTTGTAATTTTTGGCAGAACAAAACATGGTGTAGAAAAACTGACAAATATTTTAAAAGAAAGAGGTTTTAAAGCAGAGTCGATACACGGTGACAAAAACCAGAGTGCAAGACAAAGAGCTCTTAAAACTTTCAAGGAGGGTAGAACTCAGATATTGGTAGCAACAGATGTGGCGGCACGAGGATTGGACATAAGTGGTGTTTCTCATGTTATAAACTTTGATATTCCGGCAACATACGAAGATTATGTTCACAGAATAGGAAGAACAGGGAGAGCAGGGAAAACCGGTAAGGCCTATACTTTTATTGAGTAGATCCATCTATACATTAAACAAGCGTGCTTTTTCTGTTGTGGTAGAATATATATATATGAAAAAAGAGGTTACAGTACTTTTGTTGTGCGTTATTTTAATAGCTGGGATTTTTTATTACGGGAAAAAAGAAATTGGATCTGAAAATAGAAATGCGACCACAACTCCAGAAACTATAGTGTCTGTTTTTGAACCAGTCCCTATTATTTCCGAATATTCTTCTACAACTTATACAAGTATTACTTTAAACTACCCTAAATCATCCCCTACGGAATTTTCTGAAATCTATTTAACAGTGCGAGATATAAAAAATGATTTTATAAAAGCTTATGGTGGACTTACAGAAGAAGATGCAAGGGAAATGTATATTGATTCATCTAGTCCTTATGAAACTATTGTAAATACAAAAATAGAAAAATCTGAAAAGACCATCACTTATATACTTTATGTCTACCAATATACTGGAGGGGCTCACGGTGTTACTGGAGTTTATACTTTTACATATGATGAGAATGGAAAATTACTAAAAGAAAGTGATGTTTTTGATACTAATTATCTTTCAGTTATTGCACCTATGGCAAGAGATTATTTCTATATTAATTTAGGAGAATACAAAAATCCAACAATGATAGATGATGGCACAAGACCTGTTCATGAAAATTACCGTTCTTGGTATCTGACAAATGATGATGTGGTTTTTATTTTTGGACAATATCAAGTCGGACCTTATGTATTGGGAATACAAGAATTTCGTATAGATAAAGCAAAAATAGATAGTATTTTGAAAAGTAAGTATAAATAAGATGCAAGAAAAGACAATAGTAACAGTTAGTCAGTATTTAGACAGAGTTAACTTGGTCTTAAAATCTGAGAAGGCAAAAATATTAGGGGAGGTTTCTGGTGTACAAGAATATCCAGGTCGTTCATATTTATATTTTTCTATTAAGGATTCCAAAGATGGAAGCACGATGAAGTGTTTTATGTGGAAGAGGGATTTTGTTATTTCAGGGGTGCAACTTAAGGACGGTTTGGAGATAGTGGTAACAGCATATCCTAGTGTTTATAAACCAAATGGAGGGTTTACTCTACAAGTTGAAACAATAGAACTTGTCGGAGAAGGAGCTTTGCAAATAGCCTATGAAAAATTAAAAAAGAAATTAGAATTAGAAGGTCTATTTTCTCCAGAAAGAAAAAGAGAATTACCAGAGTATCCTCATAAAATAGGAGTGATTACTTCAAAAAGCGGGGCAGTTATAAATGATTTTCTTACTAATATAGGAAAGTTTGGGTATGAAATTCTTTTTGTAGATTCAAAAGTTGAAGGAATAGACGCGGTAAAGGATTTATTGTTAGCTATAGAAATTTTGAAAAATAAAGATTTAGATTTACTTGTTATTATGCGTGGAGGCGGTTCTCTTGAATCATTTCAAGCGTTTAATAACGAAGTTTTGGTACGTGTAGTCGCTGATTTTCCAGTACCTGTTATTACTGGAATAGGACATGATAAAGACTTAACACTTGTCAGCATGGTCGCCGATAAAAATGTTTCTACTCCAACAGCCGTTGCTAATCTTTTGAATTCTTCTTGGGTGGAAGCTCTGTATAAAGTTAATTTATATCAAGAAAAGATTTTTACTGGTTTTGGTCAATTAGTAGATGTTTTTAAAAAGGCAGAGGACACTTTACTTAGATCTTTAGACAGGATAGAGTCTTCAATTGTTCGGATGGAAGACAATATATCACAATATACTAAAGATATTTTAACGGGTTTTGAAAATAAAGTATCTATGATTTTAGAAATATTGAAAAACTCTGGTAAATTGATAGAAATATCTAATCCAGAAAGACAGTTAAAAAAGGGCTATAGTATTGTTAGAAATAAAGGAAAAGTTTTAAGGAGTGTGAAGGATGTGCAAAAGGGCGATGAGTTGGATATTACAGTATCAGATGGTAACATAATAACTAAAATAATATGATAAAAAAACAAAACGATAAAAATAAAACAAATCTGAATGAGACATTAAAGAAACTAGCTGCTATTACAGAGTGGTTTGAGAATCAGTCTGAATTAGATGTAGAAAAAGGTCTAGAAAATGTAAAGGAGGGTGCAGATTTAATAAAACAATCTAGAGAAAGATTGTTAGAAATAGAGAATGAATTTAAGGAAATTAAAAAGGAAATACAGAAGTAGTTAAAATTATTTGTTTTCGTGGTTGTTGTGATTGTGATTGAATTGGATACCGTTTCTAACTGGGGAGTTTTTAATTATGTCTACAATTTTATCCTCATCATCTTCTATACAATAAAGACTAAGATCCTCTTCATCTATTGTTTTTCTTGAAAATAATTCATTTTTCATTAGTTCTTGTATGGGATTCCAAAAATCAGATCCGACTAAAATAATAGGAACTTTCTCAATTTTTTTAGTTTGGACAAGAGTTATTATTTCAAAGAACTCATCTAGAGTGCCAAAGCCACCTGGAAAAAATACATATGCTTCTGCAGAGAAAGAAAGACAAACCTTACGACTAAAAAAATAATAAAAATCTAGATTATCAGTAAGGTAATCATTTTTTACTTGGTTTTCTGATAATTCAATAGTAAGACCTATGGAAGCCCCTCCACTTTCGTAAGCACCTCTGTTTGCTGCTTCCATTATTCCTGGACCTCCACCAGTTACTATGGAGTAATTAAGTTTGTCTGATATTTTAGAAGCTAGGGACATAGCTTTCTGGTACTCAGGAGAATCTTCTTTAAAGCGAGTTCCTCCGAAAAAGGTGACTGATTTTGGATATTTTCTCAAAAAATTAAAGGCATCAGTAAATTCTTTGGATATAAGATGGACTCTCTCTACGGCTGTATCGTGAAGTTGTTGTCTTGTAAGTATCTCCACTGGCCATTGTTTGGGTGGTGTGTTTATTATTTTTTTGCTCATAAAGACTATTTTACTTGAGCTTTTGTTTTTGGCAAGCAAGGGGGCCTGAGTTTATTGTTCTAAACCTAGATTTTTTAAGAAAACTTCTTTATCATCATTTTTTATCTCTTCATATTCTCCTGGAGGAATTTTATTTAAGTATATATTTTGTATTCTTGTTCTTTTTAGATCCCTGACTGTATAACCAAGTTTTTCAGTCATTCTTTTTATCTGTCTATTTTTTCCTTCAGTTAAGGTTATTGAAAAAGTATCCTCGGTTATCTTTTTTATTTTGGCAGGTTTAGTAATTCCATCCCCAATATCTACTCCATTTTCTAAGTGTTTTACAAAAGATGGGCTGAATTTTCTATCTACTTTAACGATGTACTCTTTTTCATGATTGTATTTTGGATTTAAAAGTCTGTCGGTTATTCTGCCGTCATTTGTAAGTATCATTAACCCATGAGATTCTTTATCTATCCTACCTACCGGAAAAATATTTTTCTGTGTATATTTTTTATTTAGTTTTATTGTGTTCATTATACTTTTTTCATCATTTTGTGGGTTTGTACTCACCACTCCTTTAGGTTTGTTGTATGCAAGATATACATAATTATTTTTTTTAATTTTATCTTTTATTTCGACACTATCTGATATATTGACTTTGTCTCCTAGAACAGCAATTCTGCCATTGATAAAAACTTTTCCGTTTTTTATTAATTCATCGGCACCCTTTCTGGTGGAAATACCTTTATTAGATAAATACTTATTGATTCTTATGGGTTCGGAAGTGTTGTTTTTGGTTTTGCTTTTCATTGTATACAGTATATACTATAAATATATAAAACATTTAATTTAAGAAGTCATGAATAAATAAGTGACTTTTGTCTCAAAGGTAATGAAGAGATTAAATAAAAATGAATGGGTTGCTGTGACAGTTTCTGTTTTTGTGGTTGGTTTTTTTCTTGTTTTTGGGAATTGGTTTTTATCTTTTTTTTCTAACTCTAATAATAATTTAACTCAAAATTTGCCACTTATGGCCCAAGACGTGGTTATGGGTTTGGGTGAGGAAGTTAAGTTAGGCGATAGAGTTGTGGTTCATTATACTGGAAGCTTTGCTGACGGGACTATTTTTGATAGTTCTCTTTACAGAAACGAACCTCTTCAATTTACAGTGGGTGCTGGACAGGTAATTCAAGGTTGGGATCAAGGTGTACAGGGGATGAAAGTTGGTGGTGTAAGAGTTCTTTCAATACCACCGGAGCTTGGTTACGGTTTTCAGGATTATGGACCAATACCAGCTGGATCAACTCTTATATTTGAAATTGAATTACTTAGGGTAGATAGATAAATATCTTTTATTACCCCCCTTATTTTAAAAAAATATTCCTACTACGATATATCGTAGTAAAATACATTTCAAAAAACAGCTTAAAATAAGCTGTTTTTTGCATCCAAAAATATTTGACAAATTTTTTTGGATATGCTACACTGTTTACGGACTGCTAAGGAGGGCTATAATACACGCCCGTAAGTCGGGTAGATCCAATCTGCTCGTTGGATCGGGGCCAAGCGGCCTGTTTCGTTGCCAGAGCCTGCTCTCCAGAGGAGCCAAGGTCCCCATTAGGGGCCAAGGTAATCCATCCTCGTCCAGACAAAAATCTGGTGAGGAGGATTCTCGCCAGGTTTTATGCCCAAAGTTCGAGCCCTAAGCAAGCTCGTTCAAAGGGACTGGGTAGTGGTCCTGCACTCCGTGGCCGATGGTACCGAAAGGTACTGTCGGCAACGGGGTTTTTCTTTATAAAAAAAATTAATAATGTTAGATTATTTAAATGAATAAACCTTTAAGGTTTGAAATACAAAAGGAAATACCTGATTCATTAGGGAGGGTTGGCACAATAACAACACCTCATGGAGAAATACTAACTCCAGCTTTTGTAACTGTTGGCACAAAAGGGACTGTAAAATCACTTACTCCAGAACAAGTTAAAGATACCGGCGTACAAACTATTATTTGTAATACTTATCATCTTTATTTAGAACCTGGACCAGAAAATGTGGCAAAAATGGGTGGGCTTCATAAGATGATGAATTGGTCAGGACCTCTTATGACTGATTCTGGAGGTTTTCAGGTTTTTTCACTTGGTGTGGCGTATGGAGCAGGTCTTAGTAAGGTTGCTCATGGTAAAACAAATGAACTTCTTTTGTCTGATACAAAAGAAGAAAACGATAAACCTAAAATAGCTAAAATTGATCCTAATGGGGTTATGTTTAGAGACCACTCTCGTGGCGATGCACATTATTTTACTCCAGAAAAATCTATAGAAATTCAGCACGCTTTAGGAGCGGATATTATTTTTGCATTTGATGAATGCACTTCACCAAATGAAACTGACCATTATCAAAGAGAAGCATTGGATAGAACACAAAGATGGGCAAAACAATCACTTGAATATCATAAATCAAAACCAAATTGTGAGACTCAGGCGCTATTTGGGATTGTACAAGGTGGTAGAAGTGAGAAGCTAAGAAAAGAGAGTGCTGAGTTTATCGGCAGTTTAGATTTTGATGGTTTTGGTATTGGAGGTTCTTTTGATAAAGAGGATATGAATAAAGCAGTGGAGTGGGTAAACACAATACTTCCAAAAGAAAAACCAAGACACCTTCTAGGTATAGGAGAACCGGAAGATCTTTTTATGGCAGTTGAAAATGGTTGTGATTTGTTTGATTGTGTTGCTCCAACTCGTATTGCAAGAAATGGTGGGGCTTATACAAAAAATGGAAAGATAAATTTGATGAATGAAAGATTTAGAGATGAGTTAGGCCCTATTGATGATGATTGCAAATGTTATACATGTAAGAATTTTTCTAAAAGTTATGTCGCCCATCTTTTTCATAGTAAAGAAATGCTTGCTTCTACACTAACATCTATACACAATATTCAGTTTATATCAGGTCTTGTTTCAAAAATACGAGAAGAAATGTTGAGTGGTGATTTTAAAAAATATAAGAAAGAATTTCTGTCAAATTATTTGAATTTTTAATTTTATGTTAAAAAGTATCGTATAATTTAGTAATTATATGGAATTTAAAATAAAAAATGATTTTTTACCAGCCGGAGACCAGCCCAAAGCAATAAAAATGCTATCCGACGGTATTAAAAAGGGGATGAGACACCAAACTCTTTTGGGGGTAACTGGAAGTGGAAAAACTTTTACTATCGCTAACGTAATACAGGAAGTACAAAAACCAACTTTAGTAATAGCTCACAATAAGACTTTAGCGGCTCAATTAGCACAAGAATATAAAGAATTTTTCCCTAATAACGCCGTGCATTACTTTGTTTCTTATTATGATTATTATCAACCAGAAGCTTATATGCCTGTTTCTGATACATATATAGAAAAAGAAGCAATGATAAATGAAGAAATAGAGAGACTAAGACATGCTTCAACCCAAGCTCTTCTCACAAGGCAAGATGTTATTGTTGTCGCCTCGGTTTCTTGTATATATGGTTTGGGGTCTCCTATAGAATATGAAAAAGTTAATTTAAAAATAAAAAAAGGAGAAAAAATATCTCGAGCAGATTTTATAAGAAAACTGATAGATATACATTTTGAAAGGACTAGCGCAGATTTAACCCCTGGCATGTTTAGAGCTATCGGAAATATGATAGAAATTATGCCTGTCTCTGAAAAAGTTATTTATAGAATAGAGATAGTTGAAAATAGTATAAAAGAAATATTTCAAATAGACAGTATTACAAGAGAAATAGTAAAAGAAGTGGAGGTATTTTTTCTTTTTCCGGCCAAACACTTTATTTCTACTCCAGAGCAAAGTGAGATGGCTTTTAAAACTATAAAAGCTGAACTTACAAAAAGATTAAAAGAATTAGAAAAACAAGGTAAAAATCTTGAAGCAGAAAGGTTAAAAAGAAGAACCACTTATGATTTGGCTCTTATAAAAGAAATGGGATATTGTAATGGAATTGAAAATTATTCCAGACATTTTTCAGGCAAAAAGGAGGGTGAGGCTCCGGATACTCTACTTTCATATTTTCCACACGATAAAAATGGAAAACCAAATTTTTTGACCATTATAGATGAGTCGCATGTTTCTGTCCCACAACTAGGGGCTATGTATGCAGGAGATGCTTCTAGAAAACAGTCTTTGGTTGACTACGGTTTCAGATTGCCTAGCGCTAAAGATAATAGACCTCTAAAATTTAATGAATTTGAAGAAAGAATAGGTCAGGTTATATATACATCAGCAACTCCAAGTAAATACGAGACAGAGCACAGCGAACAAATAGTTGAACAAGTTATTAGACCTACTGGACTTATAGATCCAGTTGTAGATGTAAAACCAATAATTGAAAAAGGTAAATATCCTGGACAAATAAAAGATTTTATAGATGAAACACAAAAAGCTATTAAAAAAGGTGGAAGAGTTATTGCGACAACTCTTACTAAAAAAATGGCAGAGGATTTGTCGGAATACCTAAAAGAAAAAGGTATACGTGCAGAATATTTACATAGTGACATAAAAACCATACAAAGAATAGAAATTTTGACTTCTTTGCGTAAAGGTGAATTTGATGTGCTTGTAGGGGTAAACCTTCTTAGAGAGGGATTGGATTTACCTGAGGTAACTTTGATAGGAATATTAGATGCAGATAAGGAGGGATTTCTTCGTAGTGAAACAAGTCTTATCCAGATAATAGGCCGTGCAGCTAGAAATTCTGAAGGAAGAGTAATACTGTATGCAGATAATATGACTGGTTCTATGGAGTATGCTATCAAGGAAACTGAAAGAAGAAGAAATTTACAGCTAGAATACAATAAAAAGCACGGTATCACTCCAAAAACTATTATAAAGAAGATACAGGATATCACAGAGCAAATAAAAACAGAACACAGAAAAACAGTTGATGGATTACTTCAGATTGATAAAAAAATGTTAGAAAAAGATCCAGAAAGACTTATCAAACAAAAAGAAAAGCAAATGGAAGGAAGTGTTAAAATATTAGATTTTGAAACAGCAGCAATACTTCGAGACGAGATACTAGAATTGCAAAAAATATTAGAAAAGAAAGCAAAAGAAGATAAAAAAGCAAAAGTGAAAAATCCTAGAAATAAAGATTTGCTTATGTAGTTTATATTTGACTTTTTATTTTAGCATTGTATTTTATATTAGGAGGTGTTCATGGTTGTTTGTGTCGCATTAGGGATCGTTTTTTGTTTTTTTGTCTTTTGTGGGTTTATGACTTTCAAAACCACAAGAGCGTAGTCTTGGTATGCCGGCGGACCTTTCAGGTTTGCCGGTTTTCGTTTATATGTTACTATATTGTTCTATATATAACCCATAGGGCCAACGGAGGTCTATTTTTTCGTATAAATCCAAACAAAAAATGAAACAAAAAAATCAACAAAGTAATACTGATTTAATAGTTGTAAAAGGGGCGCGGACTCATAATCTAAAAAATATAACTGTGGAGATGCCTAGAAACAAAATGATTGTTTTTACCGGGCTTTCTGGTTCAGGTAAGTCTTCTCTTGCTTTTGATACTATTTTCGCTGAAGGCCAACGTAGATATGTTGAGTCTCTTTCTTCATATGCAAGACAGTTTTTGCGACAAATGCAAAAACCAGATGTAGATGAAATACAAGGGTTGTCTCCTGCAATTTCCATAGACCAGAAATCTAGATCAAATAACCCGCGTTCAACTGTAGCTACTATAACTGAAATATATGATTACCTGCGTATTATGTATTCTCGCGTGGGGCATCCGCACTGCCTTGTTTGTGGAGATGAAATTACGAAACTATCCAATGAAGAGATAAAAAATTTTGTTTTAGAGAAAATAAAAAATGTAAAAGTTTCTGGAGCAAAAATACCATTACCTTTTTATGTAGAAATATATGCACCGTTGGTAAAAGGTAGAAAAGGGGAGTACTACCAATTACTTTATGATTTGCTAGGGAAAGGCTATTCATATGTTCTTGTAGATGGAGTTAAAAAATCTTTGCGAGACAGAGTGGAACTTTCAAAAAACAAAAGACACAACATAGATGTTTTAGTTGATAGTATTTCTATTTTAGATTTCAAAACAGATATAAAAAGTAGTGAAGAAAGATTGGCTGAGAGTTTGGAGAGAGCACTTAACGAATCAGATGGTCAAGTTAGAATTATTTTTAACGATTTTACACCGAAGCGAAGCGAAGGCAATAAACAATCTGAAGTTGAAGCCCCGACTGAATTTTTTATGTCTTCAAAACTTTCCTGTCCGAAAGATGGATATTCTTATCCAGAAGTAGAGCCGAGACTTTTTTCTTTTAACTCTCCTTATGGTGCTTGTCCAGAATGTAATGGTCTAGGTACTAGACATTTTTTCGGAAAAGAAGTTTGTCCAAAGTGTAAAGGGGCTCGTCTTAGAGAAGAAGCCTTGCATGTTTTGATTGGCAAAAAAAACATAGTGGAATTAACCTCTATGTCCATAAAAGATGCTTTTGATTTTCTTAATACAATAAAACTATCTGAAAGAGAAAAAAATATTTCTAAAGTGGTGATGAGAGAAATAGAAGCAAGACTTTTGTTTATGATAAATGTCGGGATTGAGTATCTATCTTTAGACAGAAGAGCTCATACTTTGTCAGGAGGTGAAGCGCAACGTATCCGCCTAGCTTCACAGCTTGGTTCTGGTTTGGTTGGCGCTCTATATGTTTTAGATGAGCCCACAATAGGTCTACATAGTAGAGATAATGACAGACTAATCCAAACTCTGTTAGATTTGAAAAATCTAGGCAACACTATTATTGTTGTAGAACATGATGAAGATACTATATTTGCATCTGATTACATAGTAGATATTGGCCCCGGTGCTGGAGTTCATGGAGGTAATGTCGTAGTTTCTGGGCAATTAGATGAACTTTTAACTGCAAAAACAAATAAATCGGGTTCTATAACTCTGGATTACTTGCGTGGAGACAAGATAGTTGAAGTTCCAGAAAATCGTAGGGAAGAAGAAAGAGGTAAGATACAAATACGTGGAGGGAAAATATTTAATATTAAAAATCTAAATGTTGATATTCCGCTTTCAAAGTTTATTGTAGTTACCGGAGTTTCTGGTTCAGGTAAGTCTTCTTTTGTTTATGAAATACTACATAGGAATTTACAAGCTCGTTTTGAAAGAAAATATCGCTCCGCGGAAATATATAATTGTAAATCTTTTACTGGTACGGAATATTTGGGTAGAGCAATACTTATTGACCAATCACCTATAGGAAGAACCCCGAGAAGCAATCCAGCAACATATACTGGGGCATGGACTTTTATTAGAGATTTATTTGCAGAGACTTCTGAAGCTCGTGCTCGTGGCTGGAAAAGCAGTAGATTTTCTTTCAACGTTAAAGGTGGAAGATGCGAGACTTGTCAGGGTAATGGGATGATAGAGGTAGAAATGCATTTTCTCCCAACTGTTTATGTGCCTTGTGATGTTTGTAAAGGAAAAAGATTTATGAAAGAAACTTTGGAGGTTCACTATAAAAAGAAAAATATTCATGATGTGTTAAAAATGACCATAGAAGAAGCTTTGGATTTTTTTCAAGATATACCGGCTATATATGAAAGATTAAAATGTTTAGATGATGTTGGTCTTGGTTATCTTGAGTTGGGTCAGTCAGCGACAACTCTTTCAGGGGGAGAGGCCCAAAGAGTTAAAATATCTTCTGAACTTTATAGGCCACATTTACAAAAAACAATTTATCTTTTAGACGAACCAACTATAGGTTTACACTATGAAGATGTTAAAAAATTAATTGAAATACTGCAAAAACTGGTAAGTAAAGGAAATACTGTTTTAGTTATTGAACACAATATGGATGTTATAAAATCAGCAGATTATATTTTAGATATTGGTCCGGAAGGTGGGGAAGGTGGTGGTCAACTTATAGCAAAAGGGACCCCAGAAGAGGTCGCCAATAATGAAAAAAGTCATACTGGAAAGTATTTAAAAAAGGCGCTTAAACAGTATAGGGCTTATAGAAAATAGTTTATTAAAATGAAAACTGGCGCCGAAACGAATCGACGCCAGCTACGGGAACCTCACAGATAGCCCTCCTTTTTGAACGGATCCACCTCGTCCACGAGGTGGAAAAATTCGCTGATCGGCTCCACCACCACCTCTTTCACGAGGTAGATGGCGCCGACTCCAATCAGAACGAGTGCCGGAAGATTGTATTCCAGCATTGACACCTCCACTACATATTGTATAATAAAATAGATAAAAAGTCAAGCATTTTTGTGGATAAGAGCATAATCAAAAAAGAAATATCTAATTTACCTAGTAGTCCGGGAGTCTATATTTTTAAACGTGGAAATAAAATTTTATACATTGGTAAAGCAACATCACTGAAAGATAGGGTTAGGAGTTATTTTAACAAAGATGTTGTAAACAACAGATCTCCTTTGATCTATAGAATGTTGCAATCGTTTAATAAAATAGAGCACATTAAAACCGATTCTGTTCTTGAGGCTCTGGTTCTAGAAGCACATTTAATAAAAAAACATCAACCAGAAGCCAATATAAAAGAAAAAGATAATAAAAGTTTTAATTTTGTTGTCATAACAAAGGAAGATTTTCCTAGGGTTTTGATAATGCGAGGCAGGGATTTATTAAACAATCATTTTTTAAATAAAAATGATTATGAAATATCGTATTCTTTCGGCCCATTTCCTAACGGATCACAATTGAAAGAGGCTATGAAAATAGTACGCAAAATGTTTCCTTTTAGAGATAAATGTGAACCTTGCAAAGTTATAGAAAATAAAGAGTTAATTTCTTTCGATATATCGAAAGAAATTAATAAGAACAATAGTACAAAGTATTGTAAACCATGTTTTAATCGACAGATAGGTTTATGCCCGGGTGTTTGTACTGGAGAGGTTTCAAAAGAAGATTATGCTAAACAGATAAACAATATAAAACTTTTTTTTGAAGGAAACAAAAAACAACTTTTGAAAAACCTTGAGAAACAAATGCAAGGTTTCGCTAAACAAAAAAAATTTGAAGAAGCTAACATTACTAAACGTACATTGTATACACTAAACCATATTCAAGATGTTGCGCTTATCAAAGAAGAAAGTTTAATAAACTATAGTAACAATTTTCGCATTGAATCTTACGACATAGCTCACATGTCTGGGAAAAATGTTGTTGGAGTTATGACTGTTATAGAAAATGGTGAAATATCAAAACAAGAGTATAGAAAATTTAAGATAAAAGAGGATCCTGGAATAAATGATACTAAAGCTTTGTCTGAGGTTTTGACCCGTAGATTTGCCCATATAGAATGGAGATTTCCAGATTTAATAGTTGTAGATGGTGGGGTTGCTCAAAAAAGAGTAGTAGAAAGGGTTTTGAAAGAAAATCATCAAAAAATCCCAGTAGTTTCCGTAGTTAAAGACGAAAGACATAAACCAAAAGAGATTTTGGGAGATAAAAAATGGCTTAAGTTTGAAAGGGAAATATTACTTTCAAATGCAGAGGCTCATAGATATGCTATAAATTTTCACAAACAGTTAAGAAGAAAGATTTTTTAATAGTATTTATCCACATTGTTTATTGTTTTTAAATCTAGTATATTTGTAACTTGCGTGTACAGGTTACACGCAGATGTTCTTTCTATTTTTCGGCCGAAAAATTTTCTGGGACCCTTTTTTGTGGGTCCAACGATGTTTCAATCGAGCACTCGCACACGATAGTAATTCTTGCGAGTGCTTTTGTGTAATATTTTGATATAATATTTTTATGTACAATATACCTGACTCACTTAGAATAGGAGTAATAAGAGGCGGACCTTCATCTGAGTACGATGTTTCTTTAAAAACAGGCGGACATGTATTAGAAATTCTTTCTGAGACCCATAAACCAATTGATATTTTTATTTCAAAAGATGGAGTGTGGCATATGTATGGCCTAGAGAAAACCCCAAGTCAGATTTTAAAAAATATAGATGTTGTTTGGAATGGTCTTCATGGGGAATTTGGTGAAGATGGAAAGGTTCAAGAAATACTACATCATCATGGAGTTAAGTTTACTGGTTCGCACAAATATCCTTCTTCCTTGGCTATGAATAAGTGGTTGACCAAAGAGCATTTAAAACCATTTGGTATAAAAACTCCAGTATCTCATTTAGTAAGACAGACAGATTATTTAAAAGAAAAATCAAAAGAAATATTTTTAAATATTCCGCATCCACTTATAGTCAAACCGGTGAAAGGAGGATCTTCTGTGGGTATAAAAATAGTTTCTAATTATAGAGATTTATATAAAGCTCTTTATGATATTTTATCTTCGGGCAGTGATGCCTTGGTTGAGGAATATATTAAAGGTAAAGAAGCAACAGTTGGAGTTATAGATAATTTTAGAAATCAAGATATTTATATTCTTCCACCTATAGAAATAAGACATAAAAGCGATAGTGGATTTTTTGATTTTGATTCTAAATACAATGGAGAAACAGAAGAAATATGTCCTGGGAATTTTAGTGAGAAAGAAAAAAAAGAAATAGAAAGAATTGCTGCAACCGTGCATAAAAATTTAGGTTTGAGACATTATTCTAGGTCGGATTTTATAGTTTCTCCAAAAAGAGGGATTTATTTTTTGGAAGTAAATACATTGCCGGGCTTAACAAAAGAATCCTTAATGCCAAAAGCTTTAAATTCTGTCGGCTCTTCTATAAAAGATTTTATTTATCATATATTAGATTTAACTTTGAGGTATTAAAAAGCCTAACGAGAGAGGTCAACTTCTCTCTCGTTAGGCCTGCGTTACCTCGCTACAAAGTAGCGAATCGGAAGATGCGCCCTTTTGTCTCTGGGTACATACTCATCTTCCAAAAATTCTTCAATGGGGATTTGACCTGTTACGGTCGAGGCCGGCTGGACGTACGAAAAGAACACAACATTACCAGAATACCAAGGATTCTTCCTTACTGGATTCTGGCAAAGCTGTATTACTGTAGCACCGGCGGTCCCAATTTCTGGGACATTGGTGTTGTGAAGACCAATCTGACATTTGCTTGTTTCAATCTGAACAAGCTGTTTGCCGGATACGAGATCACTTTGGGTGACAGGGAAGAATCCCTGTCTCTTCATGTGTTCCCGCAGTCTTTTTATCTTGAAATAACTCGGCATCTCTATCCTCCTTTTGATCTGTAAGGTATAGAAGCATTTATTATGTGTTTTGTCTATGATTTAAACAGTGGACCTAGGGAGAATCGAACTCCCGCTACATCCATGCCATGGATATGTTATACCACTTAACTATAGGCCCGAATATTTTAGAAGATTATAAATAATTTGTAAGATAATTCAAAATCTGGTAATCTTTTCTCTGGGGGTTATGGTCACATATATTTTGCTCGTCGACCTCGTCGTCTCGTCCATTTCAGTCTTATGGGCCCGTAGCTCATCTGGTAGAGTGAGATTGGGTAAGGGAACCAATCGCAAGATCGGAGGCTGGCCGGGCCGAGGTGGGGTCGCAAAATTTTTAACAAAAAATTATTGTGACCATCATTTGCACAAATAAAATGTTCTAACAATTTAATACTGGGCCCGTAGCTCATCTGGTAGAGCACATCATTTGCAATGATGGGGTGGCAGGTTCGAGTCCTGTCGGGTCCACAGAAAAAAGTCCGCCTTGTGCGGATTTTTTCGTGACCCGAAGTAAAGCGAAGCTTTACGTCAGGACTCTAACGACGGAGCGACTTTTGATTTAGCAAAATCAAAACGCGAGTCGGTGCCCAGACCAAAAATTTCTGACGAGAAATTTTTGAGTCGAGGGAGAGATTCCTGTCGGGTCCACAAAATACAAAAAACTCTGGTTAGTTCCAGAGTTTTTTATTTTAGATTAGATAATCTATATCTATCTTATCTTCTTCCAAGAAGTTCCACTGTCTATACTTTTGTAAATACTGTTTTTATTAGTTAGTGCATATACAATCCCTGATTCTGATTTACTGAAAGAAATATACAATATAATTTCTCCATCAAATGTGTATTGTATTTTTTGCCAGGTGATGCCACCGTCAATACTTTTCCCCATTCCGCCAATTCTTTCAGAGAAGGTGAGAGAATAAGTATTGGTTGGGTCAATAGAAAAAACAGTCACAAAACCTCCTTCAAGTTGAGAAGATAAACTTTGCCATGTCTCTCCTCCATCTTTACTTATTTTTATTCCATCTTGAGTTGAAGCATAAAGAGTGTTTTCGTATTCAAGATCAGATGAAAGTGATATAGGAGCAATATTGCTTTTTGTATATTCCCATGAAACACCTCCATTTATACTTCGTTGAAGTCTTCCTGCAAAAAAGCCATAGATTATATTTGGGTTGATTTGACTAATGGTCATTGCGTGGAAATCTACGGGTCCTTGAAGACCGTCAGATACTCGTATCCATGAAATACCTCCATCCGTTGTCTTTTGAAACCCAATATTCCTACCCAGTGATGAGTGTCCGCTACTAAAGAAGGTTTGTGCTTCTGTTGGGTGTGAAGTAAATGACATCAAATCATATTGTGTATTGCCAATTCTGTATAAATCTTTGTCATCCATCAGAATAAATAAACCTTCGTGAGTCGCAATGTAGACTTTGTTTGGGTCAGTTATATCAACAGCTATGCCATGTGAATGACTAAAAGACGATACTGGATTGAGTTCATCTTTGGTGTTGTTATTGGGTGCTGATTTCTCTTTTGGGTTAAAGAGTAAAATTAATCCGAAGAGAAGTAGGATAGAAATTGCTATGAGTAAATAGTTTTTTTGCATAATATTATTAATTGAACCATTCCTTACGCCACTCTTTCATCATTTCTATCTCTTTTGTTTGGGCTGTTATAATGTCATTACCTAGTTTTATAAGTTCAGGCCTTTTTGTGTTTTTTAGAAGTGTTTGTGACATTTCAATCGCTCCTTCATGGTGGATTATCATTCCACTCAAAAATGCTAAATCTAGTTCATCTCCTGTCTTTCCAGATAAACCCATCATCATTCCATTCATTGCACCGTGCATACCAACAAAACCATCCACTTCTTTATTCTGAGAATAATATTCATCCATCATTCTATAAGGGCGATATGTGTTTGTGCCAGTGTAGTAACCTATTGTGAGGCCAAGTATAAGTGTTAATAAAACAATAATTAAGAAATTATTTTTTGTATTTTCCATATATTTTAATAGTTATTTTGTTAAATAAAATCAAAAAACAAAAAACTATTATGGTGCACGCGGGGTTATTGTACTTTTAAGTAAAAAATTTAAAAAAACTATTTTTTTGGTATTAGTAAAATATAAAAACTTTAATTTATAAAAATTATCAGGTGGGTCAAATAGATGTATTAACCAAAACTTATATAAGACAAGTGAGGTTATTATTAAAATAAAATATAAAAATTTAATTGGTAATGTAATTGACATGTATTGCCATGAAGTAATGTGCTCGAAAATATTCATTTGACATAAAACCATGCTACCAATCATAAAAGGACAATTATCAATTGGATTGTGGTGGTTATGCTCGGATAAAGATAGTAGAGTAAATAATCCAAGATACAAGTAACTAACAAAGATAAAAGAAGTTAGTAATTTAATAAATACGGGTTTCATAGATTTATGATAACATAAAATGTTATACTTTTTAAGTTAATAAATATACTAAAAATATATGCATAAATCTCAATACAAAAGGCTACTGATAATGGTTATTTTATCTTTTATATCAATGTATTTTCTTATGTTTTCAATGGTAGATTCAATTGATAATATTTACATAGGAATAAATCAGTTTTATATGGCGGGGCTTATGACAGCATCAATGATTGTAATAGAACTTTTTATTATGAGTTCAATGTATGTTGATAGAAAGAAAAATATAATGATATTTATTACCAGTGTAATTGCTTTATTTGGTTTTTTCTTTGCCATAAGAAATCAAAACTTAATTTATGATGATGAGTTTTTGAAATCAATGATACCTCATCATGCGGGAGCTATTCTTATGTGTCAGAGAGCAAAATTACAAGATGCTGAGATAAAAGAACTTTGTAGTAATATTATTTTAGGGCAACAGGTTGAAGTTGATTTTATGAAAAATAAATTAAATAAATAATAATATGACATATCAAGAATTTGTGAAAGAATTAATAAAGCGTTTTGGTGAAGAAAAAGGTATTCTTATGGCTCTTAGAGCAGAAGTTGGATTTTTAAGAAAATTTATTGAAGATCAAAATTTTCCAAATTTCAAAATAAAACAAGAAGAAATGATTAAGGATTTTTTAGATAGACATCCAAATTAACTTATAGTTTTTGTGCTAGATTTTTTCTGAGAGACTTAATGAAAACTTGATTGGATAGGTTTTTTAAAATAAATCATAAATTTTGATATAATCAATCTATGTCGGTTAAAAATTATCTAATTCTTATTATTTTCTGTATAGTTTTTCTTTTTGTCTTTAGTTTTTTTGATATTGAAAAAATAAAAAATATAGATAATAAAATTCCAGCATTAGTTCTAGATTCTTTACAAGAAGTCTCTAAAAAAGAAATTTATATTGGAGATGATTTGCTTGGTCGAGCAGAACTTTCTTATGCTGGTGGCACAGAAGGTCGCCACAAAAACATAGAATTAGGAATATCTAGGATAAATGGTTTAGTTTTGCAACCTGGAGAAGAATTTTCCTTCAAAAAAGCTCTCGGGTCTGTATCTATGGAAGATGGTTTTAGTGAAGAAAGAATATTTCTTAATGGCGAAGTAACTAAGGGTGTGGGTGGAGGACTTTGTCAGGTTTCTACTTTAATTTTTAGAGCAGCTATGAGCTCAGCTTTACCAATAACCGAAAGAGCTAATCATAGTTATTCTGTGTCCTATTATGACACAGGTTTGGATGCTACTTACTCCGATCCTGGTCCAGATGTTAAGTTTGTTAATGACACTCCTAATCCGATAATGATAAAAGGTTGGACAGAAAATCTAAATGCTATATTTGAGATATACGGGACACATGATGGAAGGCTAGCAAGCACATCTGAAGTTGTGGTTTCTGATATTAAAGATATTTTACCAACTAAATATGTATGGGTGCCAGAATTAAAGGAGGGTCAAACTAAATGTATGAACACTCCACAAATAGGATATACAGCAAATGTTAAATACGATATTATTTATCCAAATGGAGAAGTAAAGGAACAAGATTTTGTTTCTAAATACAAACCTCTTCAGAGAATTTGTTATATCGTTGGAGATGAAATAAAAAATTTTGATATAAATAAAACTTTAAATAATTAATTAAAAAACATGTTGCCAGAATTTATAACATTAAAAACTTTATACTTAATAGCACATGTTTTCGGTGCAATTTTGGGTGCAGGTGGAGCTTTTGTCAGTGATGCAATGTTTTTTAAAACAATAAAAGATGGGGTTATAGAAAGCACTGAATTAAGTTTTATGAAGCTTGGAGGGAAAATAGTTTGGACTGGACTGGCTATCCTTGTGATATCTGGAATTCTTTTGTTCCTCACAAATCCAGAGGGCTATATGAACTCATCTAAATTTTTAGTAAAAGTAACTATCGTTGCAGTTATTATAATTAATGGAATTATATTTCACTCAATTCATTTACCACACATTAAAAAACATTTAGGATTGAACTTTAGGGAATCAGAGAGTTTTCTAAAAAAATCTTCTTTTATTATGGTATCTGGCGCTATATCTATGGTTTCTTGGATATCTACAGTTATACTAGGGATGTTAAAACAGGTTCCTTATACTTATACAGAGATATTTAGCGTTTATTTAATACTTATTTTCGGAGCAATATTTACATCTTTATTTTTAAAAAAGAGGATCTTGAAATTAAATTAGAAAAAGTTTATATTGTTTCCTTATTTTATGGGCTGGGAAAAAGAATTTACAAAATGGGTAGGTTCAAGGAATTCTGTCTTTATACACACAGTCTTTTTTGTTGTGATGTTTTCTCTTATATTTTTAGGTTTTGAAGCTGACACGATACTTCTTGTCCTAACTACAGTTGTTTCTTTAGAGGCGATATATCTTGCTATTTTTATACAAATGACTGTAAATGAAAATACTAAAAGTCTAGAAATAGTAGAGGAAGACCTAGAAGGAATTGTAGAAGATGTTGGGGAGATTTCCCATGATATAGATGAAATTCAGCATGATGTTGATGAAATAGCTGAAGATGTTGAAGAAATTCAGCATGATGTTGATGAAATAGAAAAAGAAAATGAAACCCAGGATGTTTCTAGTGAAAAAGATAGAAAAAAATTGGAGGAAATTGAACTTGTGCTAAAAAAAGTTTTGAAAGAAATAGAGGGTTTGAAATAAACATTTAAAAATGTTAAATTAGTTTGATGAAAAAAACCTTATATTTTATTGCTGGTGTTATTGTCTTGGTAATTGCGGGATACTATTTTTTAAGAGTAGATAAATCTGAAATATCAAGAGATTACACAACTTATAGTAATTCAGAACTTGGAATACAGTTTGATTATCGTGCTGGCCCAAATGGATATGTTTTGGAAGAGAGGATTTTGTCTCAAACAGAAAATTTAATTAAAGTTATTACTCTTATATCAACAGAAGATGCGGGAAGAATTCCTCCTGAAGGAGGTGAGGGTCCGGCTGTCATAGCGATAAGTGTTTTTAATAATAACAAAAAACAATTTCCAGAAATTTGGGCCAATGAAAATATTCAATATAGTAATATAAATCTTAAATTTGGAGATGTTATGGAAGATGTTGTAGGAGGAGCAAATGCTATACGATACATGGCAGATGGACTTTATGCTTCAGAAAATGTGGTAGTTACTCATGGAGAAAATATATATGTTATAACTGGTCAATTTATGACAGAAGATTCACAAATTCGTAGAGACTTTTCTCCACTAATAGAATCGATTGATTTTATTCCTAAACCAAATCAGCAGTAGTTTTTACTTGATTTTATTACAATATTTTGTTATAATATAAGGGTGTGAGGCACCTTGAAATAAGGTTAACAGATTGGAACCTCTTTTCATTTTTTCTGATCAATCTTGGTCAAAAAAAATGAGGGGGGCAGTCTGGTAATTAGCCAGAATACTGTACTTAGTCAGTACAGTATTTAAGTCCTTCTCGTAACAAAAAATAGTATGAAAATACTAAAAGTTGTAGCGCTGGGACTTCTAATTATCATGCTGAAGTTCCTAACCCCGAAAATTTTTTCGGGCATCGAGAACACCCTCCTAGTGTTCTTTGAGACAATTCAAACTGTGTTAGGTCACAGTAAAGATTCCATGACAGCTGGAATTTTTCCTAACCTGCCACAGTAACAAACAGAACCGGTCGCTTTGGCGAACCGGTTTTTGTATTTGTAAACTAAGACTGTAAATATTTTTTAATGTTAGCTTTATGTTCTTCGTATGTTCTGGCACAGTGAATTTTTCTTTTTTTATCGTGTATGTAGAACATACAGTTTGTTTTTTGCGGGTTATAGGCGGCTTCAATAGCAGAAAGTCCTGGGTTGGCTATCGGACTAGGAGGAAGCCCTGTTTCTTTATATGTATTATAAGGAGAATTTATTCCTTTATCACTCGGTTCTACTTGTCCCCACCATCCATCTTCTTCATTTCCTTTAGCATATTGTAGTGTCGCATCCATCTGAAGTTTCATTCCGGCCCAGATTCTGTTCCAGATTACACCTGATATAAGTCTCATATCATGCTTGCCGGCAGCTTCTCGTTGTATTATGGACGCTATTTTTAAAGCAGTATCTTCGTTTATTAATTCTTTTCTTTTTTGTTTCCTTACTGCAGAAGTTTCTCTTAAGAATTGTTTTAGCATTACTGCAGTCACTCCCATAGGGTCTTCATCTTTATGTAAAAGATATGTTTTTGGAAAGTATTTTCCTTCTAAATTATTTGTATTAAGGGCTAGGTGAGCGTTTATAAAACTATTTTTTTCTTTATCATCCCATCCTAATTTTGAGCCAACTATTTCTGCTATTTCCTCTTTTCTTAATCCTTCTTGTATACGTACTATTTTTACTGAAGGATTGGCAAGATTTTGGTAAAAAGAAAGTGTGCCTAGTAAAGAAAGGTCTATATTGTGGTAACTTAACATTCCAATAAGAGTTCCTACAGACAAAGTAAAGAATATTATAGTTGTTCTCCAAGACATATTTTTATTGTATCACAATAAAAATAGACGAGAATGTTTTTTGTTGATAATATATAATTATGTCTATAAAAACATTTTTGATGAAAAAAATGCTTGCCTCTAAAATGAAAGATGTTCCACAAGCAGAACAAGAAAAAGTATTTTCTATGATTGAGAAAAATCCTGATTTGTTTCAAAAGATCGGTTTGGAAGTTCAAGAAGAAATGAAAAAGGGAATAGATCAAATGACTGCTACTATGAACGTGGTTAAAAAATATGAAAAGGATCTAAAAGGTTTAATGTAGTTTTTATAAAATCTGATTATTTTTATTATGCCTAAAAAAGTTTTTATTTTAGCTGGTCATCCTGATACCGAAAGTATGTGTTGCGATTTTGCTTCTGCTTATGCAAACGGTGCGAAATCTTCCGGACACTCTGTTAGACTTACAAAACTATCTGAAATGAAATTTGATCCGATATTACATAAAGGCTACAAAGTAATTCAAGAATTGGAACCGGATTTGATTAAATTTCAGGAGGATGTTAGATGGTGTGATCATTTTGTGATTATCTACCCGTCTTGGTGGTCTACAATGCCCGCTTTACTTAAAGGTTTGTTTGATAGAGTCTGGCTTCCTGGTTTTGCATTTAAATTTTTGCCAAGCGGTATAGGATGGAGAAGACTTCTGAGGGGTAGAACGGCTAGGGTTTTTATAACATCAGATTCACATCCTCTCATCGCTAGATTTTTACAAGGAGATAATACAAATGAAATTCAAGACGGGATATTGTGGTTCGCTGGCTTCTATACAAAAATCACAAAAGTTGGACCGATGAAGAAAATTTCTGAAGAAAAGAAAAATTCTTGGTTAAGAAAATTTAAAGAATACGGAAGAAAAGTGTACTAATTTTAATATTGACATTAGTATTTAATTGTGATAGTATGATATAAGAGCTGTCAATTTCTGACAGCAAGGAGGTTTTTTGTGAAGAACATCGTTTGGTGTGTTTTTGTTCTGGGTCTTCTCGTTGCTCTGGAGGGCGACGTCAAGGCCCAGATCGGCGGTGTCCAGCTGGACACCACCTGTGTCACTGGGACCGAAGGGGGTTGCAAGCCCCCGACGGAACCCACCCCCGCCCCAGGGCCTCCCGGACCGCCGGGACCCCAGGGCCCTCCGGGGCCGGCTGGTCCACAGGGGCCCGAAGGACCCAAGGGGGATCCGGGTCCCCAGGGGCCCGAAGGCCCTCCTGGACCGCCCGGAGGCGAGTGCGTCGAGAACATGAGTGAGTGGGCTCACTGGGATGGGGACGTCCCGTTGGTCTACATGGATACCACAGACGTGATGCTCACGATCCCCCGGGGCAATTGTCGTCCCAACGACATGCTTTGGTATGATCGTGAGTCGCGGGTGATGCTTTTCTGGGATTACAATCACCCTTCCGGAACCCCGCACGTTACGGGATTCCGTCGTGGTGGGGAAATTCCCGTCTGGACTCACATTGCTGTGCTGACGCCTCGAGTTTTTCATTTCGTGGCATCGGCTCCGCACAACCACGGACCCAACAGTCCGGCAAGGTTTCCAACGCATTTCTGCACAGTCGGCCTGGGGAACATGATCCTTGGGGCGACAAAGAAGGGTGTCTACTACGGTTCATACCCCATCACCATCCTCACAACATACGGGACGATTCCACTCACGGAAATCACCCCGGAAGTGTGGGAAGCAATGGTCGGCCACGACCATGACCACATGGAGATGACTCCTCCCGGCAAGTAACACGTCGTCAGTAACACCGACGACAACAACAACCCTCAGCTACGCACCGTATGTGTGCGGGCTGGGGGTTTTTCTAATTATGAAATTTTCGGATGTTCGTGGCCGCTTTTTATTCTGTAATTTATTGATTCAATGTGTTTATTTTTTAACTCTTCTCTTTTTTCTGGATTTTTATGTAATGAAATACTTATTTCCGCTGCGTATTTACCACCCAGAAAGTGAGGTAAGATTACATAATTTACACCGTTTTGATAATGTTCTAAAGCATCTTGTATTTTGTGAGAGACAACCATCACCAAAGCATTTGGATTATTTTCGCGAACTATTTTATTGATTAAAAAATTTGCTTCTGGATCTGGTATTGTGGATACAATAGTCTCTATTTCAGAGAAATCTAGATTTTGCAAATAATCCAAAGTAGTCGCGTCTCCGTAATCAACATTTAATCCTTTTTCTTCCAATTCTTTTATAATTTCAGGGTTATGATCCACAACTAAAAATGGTTTGCCTAATTTTTTAAATTCTTCAATAAAGTCATAACCAACACGATTGCCACCAAAAAGAATTACAGGATATTTGATATTTTTTTCATTTTTTTCAAAGGCGTTTTTTCTTTCAAAAATTCCTAGAAACGGAGATAGTATTTTGTAAATATAATCAGAGTGCAAAATAAAGTAAGTAGATACAAATATAGTGATAATTCCAATAAGAGTAGTTAGAGCCAAGGTTTCATTACTTACATGACCATAAGCCACTCCCATAGCGATAAGAATTAGAGAGAATTCACTTATTTGAGCAACGGTAAAACCTGTTTGCAAGCTAGTTCTTTTTTTATAACCCAAGACACCCATAATAACCATAAGTATAAGAGGGTTACCGATAAGGACTAAAAGTGAGAATATTATAGCTTTCGGTAGTTGTTCTCCCAGTATGTCAAAATTCATATGAGAACCTAGTATTATGAAAAATATGACAATGAAAAAGTCTCTTAAGGGCGCCATTTTTGCACTGATTTCATGTCTGCTTGGTAGTGTAGAAAGAGCTATTCCGGCGATAAGAGCTCCTGTTTCTATAGAAAAACCAGTTAATTTAAAGATGCTGGCTATCCCCAAACCCCAAACAGTAGCAAACATAAATAATATTTCTATGTCTTTTGCCAAAAATTTATTTAATTTTGGAATTACGTATAATCCAAAACTTACTATTGCAGTGATTAAAACAAACCCTCGTGTAATAATGTAAGCAATCTCTTCATAACTAGATTCTCCAATAGATATAAGTGGAATTATAAATATCAATATTACAGCGATGAAGTCTTGAACCAGCAAAAAACCTATGGAAATTTTTGCATACAAAGTTTCCATATCTCCTTTATCGGAGATAAGTTTCATTATTATAATAGTGCTACTGAAAGCTAGAGCTACAGATATGTAAAGTGATGAGACAATATCAAAACCAAGTAGTTGTGCTGTAAAATATCCAGCAAAAGACGTGATGACTACTTGACCTAGACCAGTTATGACTGCTACTTTTCCAAATTCACGTATAACTTTTGGACTTAGGTTAAGCCCGACAGTAAAAAGAAGAATAGCTATTCCTATTTCTGAAAAAAGTTGAAATGTTTCTGTGGAAACTTGTATTGCGACTAAAGGACCTATTATAAGACCGGTTATTATGTGACCGATTATAAGGGGTTGTTTTAATAAATGCATTATTAATGCAACAACAAACGCAATTCCAATAAGCAAACTAAATTCCGTAAATAAAGTCATGAGATTATTCTATCATTAGATAAATAAATAAAAATGATATAGAATGTGGACATGTCATTATCCATAGGCATTGTAGGTCTTCCAAACGTGGGGAAATCCACGCTTTTTAATGCATTAACAAAAAAAACTGTACCGGCAGAAAATTATCCGTTTTGTACGATTGATCCTTCGGTTGGTATCGTTGCAGTTCCAGATTCTAGACTTTGGGCACTTTCTGAATTTTCTAAATCTCAAAAAACTATTCCAGCAGTTATAGAGTTTGTAGATATTGCTGGTTTGGTAAAAGGGGCATCAGAAGGTGAAGGATTGGGAAATAAATTTTTATCAAACATAAGAGAGGTAGATGCCATACTGGAAATCGTTAGAATTTTTGAAGATGATAAAGTAATACACGTTCATGGAGGAATTAATCCGCTTTCTGATATAGAAGTGATTAATTTTGAATTAATTTTGGCAGACACTGAAACTGTTACAAAAAGAATTGGTAATTTAAGTAGGGAAGTAAAACAAGGCAAAAAAGAATCAGTTTTTGAAAATACAGTTTTGGAAAAAGTTTTAAAACATCTTAAAGAGGGTAAGTTGGTTAATGGTTTAGAATTAGATGAAAAAGAAAGATTGACTGTAAAAATGCTAAATCTTCTTACTTTCAAACCTATAATGTATGGTTTAAACAAAAAAGCCGGAGGGAAAAATTTAGACGAGATGAATGACGAAAGATATACTAGTTTGTTAAACTTTTTCAAAGAAAATAAAAATGAATATGTGATTATTGATGCAAATATTGAAAATGAATTAAAAGATTTAGATGGTGAGGAAAAGGAAGTGTTTAGAAATGAACTTGGAGGAAAGGATGATGGTATAGATAGTCTTATAAAAGCAGGGTATAAATTACTCAATCTAATAACTTATTTTACAACAGGAGAAGATGAGACCCGAGCATGGACTATACAAAAAGGATGGACAGCTCCTTTAGCTGGAACAGCAATTCACACAGATTTTAAAGATAAATTTATAAGGGCTGAAGTGGTACATTGTAGTGATTTACTATCAGCTGGTTCTTATTCATCTGCTCGTGAAAAAGGTTTAGTTAGGACAGAAGGTAAGGAGTATATAGTTAAAGACGGCGACGTTATAGAATTCAAAATTTGACGAACTTCTTTGTTGGACTTCAATAAAATAAAGCTCACCTTATACTTATAAGCCTCGGTTTATTTTTCTTGTCCGCCTCGAATTTCATTCAAATTATTAATTCTATATTCGATTGAATTCAAAATTTGATTATAATATGCTAGTCTATTTTAGGAGGGGAAGTTTATGATTGAAAAAATTAACGCCTTTGCCGATGTTTTGATTCGAAACAGAGGCAACACAACTGTTGCATGTAGAGCTAAACTCCTAGGAGTTTCAGTTTCTGCGGTAAACAATTGGGAGGGTCTTCGGGATATTACTACCCTCCCTAAAGAAGAAAAACTTCAGATGATTTCGGAAGTATACAAAGTCGATATTGGTGAGCTTCGCAATGCATGGGAAGCTTCCAAGAACGCGATGGAGTGTGTGCTTCAAGCAAAAAGAAACAGGGTGGTAAAATCATCAAACAGCGCTGCACTTTCAGGGAGCATTGCCAAAACCCGTGATCTAGCCAGGACCAATTTTAATGTTGGATTCCGATCACGGTACAGCTAGATTTTTTCTACATCAAGAACCAGCCGGCACACTAAGTGCCGGCTTTGTTCTTTTAAAAATATTGATTAAATATGATTTTTAATATAAGAAATACTCGGAGGTCTCAGTATGAGGTACATTGGGTATTGGGATTATGGTTACTATTATGTGTATTCCCCAGAGGATCCAAATGTGATTGGTAAAGGTTACGATGATAAATCTGCACTCGGAGATTTGATGATAAAAAAAGGAGCTGTAGTCTCTGAAAGAGATGAATATAAACCAGTTGGATCACTTCAAATCGAAAGAAGTGTGAAGAACTGAACATGACCCCATCTATATCTGTGTATATAGGTGGGGTTTTGATTTTATGGTATAATACGAGAATATGAAAAAGGGATATAAAAATAATATAGAAAAATTAACAGAAGAAAATAATAGTTTTAGAAAAGTTCTTTATACAGGAGAGCAAAGTCAACTAGTTTTAATGTCTCTTCTTCCCGGTGAAGACATAGGCAGTGAAGTTCATCCAGATAATGATCAGTTTTTTAGATTTGAAGATGGTGTTGGAAAAGTTGTTATAAATGATACAGAATATGAGGTATCTGATGGAGACGCTGTGGTGGTACCTAAAGGCGCTACTCATAATGTAATTAATACAGGAGAAGAACGTCTAAGATTCTACACTATATACAGTCCAGCTCATCACAAAGATGGTATAGAAAGAGTGACAAAACAAGAAGCAATGGATAACGAAGCTGATTTTGATGGTGTAACAACTGAATAATTAAAATTAATTAAAATTTTATGGAAGAATTAAAACAGAATAAAATAAGAGATATCTTTATAAATCTAGGTGCTACAATTTCTCTATATATACTTGTGGGAAGTCTTGTTTCACTTTTGTTTTCTGTTATAAACAGTGCTTATCCTCAAATTACAAATGGTTATAATTATTATTCAAGCACTTCTATTTCTTGGCCAGTAGCTATACTTGTGATATTTTTCCCAATATTTATTTCTCTAATGTGGCTTTTAGGTAAAGAATATTCCAATCAACAAAATGTAAGTCAGATACATAAATTTTTGACATATCTTACTTTGTTTATAGCTGGGCTTATTTTGGCGGGTAATTTTATAACAGTTTTATATTACTTCATAGACGGCCAAGAACTCACTACAGCTTTTCTTTTGAAGGTGCTTTCTCTTTTAGTTATTACAGGTAGTGTATTTGCTTACTATATTTCTGATATAAGAGGAACACTTACACCTAAGAGTAGAAATATGTGGCGTATTTTTGCTCTTGTTCTTGTTTTAGGTTCAATAATTTGGGGATTTTCTGTTTTGGGTTCACCAAGAACACAAAGGTTATATAAAGAAGATTCTAGAAAAATAAATGATCTTCAAATGATGAAAAGTCAGGTAGAATATTATTATTCTATAAATTCAAAACTTCCTGAGAATCTGGATGATATAAAGTCTATCAGTTATAGCCGGTCAGACTTTTTGGATCCTCAAACAAAAACTCCTTATGGTTATGAAAAGACAGGTGATTTAACTTACAAAGTATGTGCAAACTTCAATATGAATTCTGTGGAAACTAGAGCAGGAATGTCTTACCCGTATTACGAAGGGATGTGGTCACACCCAGAAGGTTATCACTGTTTTGATCAGAAAATAGATACCAACTTATATCCTAAACCAAGAATCTAAACAAAAACCCCGACTTAAATCGGGGGTTTTTGAAAACTTAATTGTTTTTTGTTACGATGTTTAAATGATTAAAGTAATCAAGAAAGATTATAACCATCTGGAAGTTGAAAAAAGGTGGCAGAAAGAGTGGAACAAAAAGAAAGCATTTAGAACAGAAGATAAATCTAGAAAGAAAAAATTTTACGTTTTGGATATGTTTCCTTATCCAAGTGGAGAAGGCCTTCATGTTGGTCATCCAAAAGGTTATATAGCGACAGATATCATATCTAGAATGAAAAGAATGCAGGGCTTTAATGTGCTTCACCCTATGGGATTTGATGCTTTTGGTTTACCTGCCGAAAATTATGCTATTAAAACAGGCACCAACCCTGCTGTTTCTGTATCAAAAAATGTAGCTAATTTTAAAAAACAATTAGAAAAAATTGGCTTGGACTATGACTGGTCAAGAGAAATAAATACTACAGATCCTAATTTTTACAAATGGACACAGTGGATATTTTTAAAACTTTTTGAAAAAGGTTTAGCCTATGAATCTAATGAGCCCGTAAACTGGTGCCCTGTTGATAAAACTGTTTTAGCAAATGAAGACGTAGAAGGTGGTAAGTGCGAAAGATGTGGTGCAACTGTTATAAAAAAGCCAATAAGACAATGGGTTTTAAAAATAACAGACTATGCTGATAGACTTTTATCTGATTTAAATGATTTAGATTGGCCAGAATCAATAAAAGAAAGTCAAAGAAATTGGATAGGTAAATCCGTTGGAGCAGAAATAGATTTTGATGTTTGGAGAACAAGTGAAAAAATAAAAGTTTTTACAACTAGAGCTGATACTATTTTTGGGGCGACATATGTTGTGGTTTCTCCAGAGCATGAGGTTATAGAAAAATTATGGCCTTTAGTTGAGAATAAAGAAGAAATCAAACAATATGCTTTGGAAATAAAAAATAAAACAGAAGTAGATAGAACAAGAGATGATAGAGAAAAAACTGGAGTTCAACTCAAAGGAGTTCATGCAGTTAATCCAGCTACAGAAGAAAAAATACCTATCTGGATAGCCGACTATGTTCTATCTACTTATGGAACAGGTGCAATTATGGCAGTTCCTGCTCATGATGATAGAGATAACGATTTTGCAAAAAAGTATAATCTTCCAATAAAAGAAGTTGTTAGAGATGATATTTTGATAAATTCAGCAAATTTTACAGGATATCATACTGAAAAAGCCAGATTTGAAATTACCAGATTTGTTAAAGGTAAGTTTGTTACTAAATATAAACTTAGAGACTGGGTGTTTAGTAGGCAAAGATATTGGGGTGAACCAATTCCTGTTTTAAGAACAAAAGATGGCAGTGTAATACCTGTTAAGGAAAAAGATCTTCCTGTAAAGCTTCCAAAAGTAAAATCTTATGAACCAACTGGTGAAGCTGAATCTCCTTTAGCAAATATTTCTTCTTTTATGAACGTAAAAATTGGAAAGGAGGTTTATAAAAGAGAAAGTAACACCATGCCTCAATGGGCAGGATCTTCTTGGTACTACTTAAGATATATGGACCCAAAAAATAAGAAAAATCTTGTTGATAAAAAACGAGAAAAATACTGGAATATGGTTGATATTTATGTAGGTGGAGCAGAACATGCTACAAGACATCTAATTTACGCAAGGTTTTGGCATAAATTTCTTTATGATATAGGGGTTGTTTCAACAAAAGAACCGTTTAAGAGATTACAAAATGTCGGGCTTATAATAGCTTCTGATGGAAGAAAAATGAGTAAAAGATTTGGAAATATAATAAATCCGGATGAAATAATAAAACATTATGGGGCTGATGCATTACGCATGTACGAAATGTTTATGGGTCCATTTGAACAATCTGTAAACTGGAACGAAGATAATATTTTTGGAGTAAGAAGGTTTTTGGAAAGAATTTGGAGAGTTTCGGATAAAATAAGTAGTAAAAAAGTTAAGATTGATTCTAAATTTCAAATTCTCCTAAATAAAACTGTTAAAAAAGTTACAGAAGATATAGAAAATATGTCTTTCAATACTTCTGTTTCGGCTATGATGATTTTGCTAAATGAAATGGAAAGACTAGAAGAAATTTCCAAGAAGGATTTTGAGATATTTCTAAAAATATTGTCTCCATTTGCTCCACACATAACTGAAGAAATTTGGAGAAATCTTGGTAATAAAAAATTACTATGTTTAGAAAAATGGCCAAAAGCAGATCCTAAAAAATTAGAAGAACTAGAAGTAAAAATCGCCATACAAGTAAATGGAAAAGTGCGAGACGAAATGGTTATAAGCTTTGAAGAGAATGAGGAAGATATAGTAAATAGGTCAAAATCACTTCCTTCTATAAACAAATGGCTATTGGGTAAAGAAATAATTAAAGTGGTTTTTGTTAAAAACAGACTGGTGAATTTTGTGGTTAACTAGATAATTTGTCATATTTTAAACAAAAAATATGACAATTAGGTCAAGACTTGACTTAAACTAACTATAGTGATACAAATATACTTATATTAAGTCCTTACAAACTTACATAAAAGACTTTTTATTAAAAACATGAGTGAAAAAACAATAATAAAATTCAAACCTAAACAAGTGGTCAAAAAATTACTTTCTGTTGTTGGTGATAGAGCTAAAGATGTGCTCACATCTAGATTTGGACTAGGTTCCGATACAAAAAGAATGACTCTTGAAGCCATAGGTAAAAAATACAAAATTACCAGAGAGAGAGTGCGACAAATTGAAAACTACTCAATTATAAACATAAGAAAATCAAAAGAATACGCAAAAGAGAAGGAAGCTTTTGATGAATTATTAAAACTGATAACAGAGATGGGGTCTACTGTTTCTGAAGATCATCTTTTAAAACATATATCTAAAGATAAATCTATTCAAAATCATGTTCATTTTCTATTGGTAATAGGAGAGAGTTTTGTAAAAGAAAAAGAAGATCCTGAATTTAAGCATAGATGGTCAGTAGATAAAGAACTGTCCAAGAAAATTCACTCATCTCTTAAAGAGTTATATTCTTCTATTTCAGACGACGAGATTCTTTTAGAATCAGATATGATAGAAAAGTTTTTGAATAATATAAAGGATGTTTCTGAAAAATATAAAAATGAAGAGATAGCAAGAAGATGGCTTGCTTTATCAAAATTAATTGATAAAAACCCTCTTGGAGAGTGGGGTAAAACAACTTCACCAAATATTAATGCTAAGGGTATGAGAGACTATGCTTATCTAGTGATAAGAAGACATGGATCACCTATACACTTTAGAGAAGTAGCGAAACTTATAACAGAATTATTTAATAAAAAAGCACACGTCGCTACAACACATAACGAACTAATAAAAGATCCTCGCTTTGTTTTGGTTGGTAGGGGACTTTATGCGCTTTCTGAATGGGGTTATATGAGTGGAGTTGTAAGAGATGTTATAAGAGGTATTTTGGAAAAAAATGGTCCACTTACAAAAGAAGAGATAATAAACAAGGTTCTTAAAGAAAGATATGTGAAAGAAAATACTATAATGGTGAATCTTCAGAATCCAAAATTCTTTAAAAAATCAAAAGATGGTAGATATAGTATAGTTTAAAAGTTTAAAAAACCACCCCTTAATTTGGGGTGGTTTTTTAAAATTAATAAGATATAATTAGTTTTATGATAGATTTTTTCATTGATCTTTTTACTGATCCAATGTTTTTGTCTGTGTTTAGGATATTATTTGAAACTGCTTTTATATGGTTTCCTATATTGTGTTTATTTATAGCTTGGGAGCTTTGGGTAAGGTATGTACAAGCTATATTTTTTTCGAAACAAAAATATGTATTGCTTGAGATAAAAGTTCCTAGAGAAGTTTTTAAGTCACCTCAAGCTGCAGAATTTTTTATAAACAGCCTTAGTCAAACTGGCGGTGAATCCAACTGGTATGAAAAATACTGGAAGGGACAAGTTAGATCTTGGTTTTCTCTTGAAATTACATCCATAAACGGTGCAGTACATTTTTTTATTTGGACAAAAGTCGGACATAAAGCAGTTATAGAAGCAAACCTATATTCACAATATCCTGGAATAGAGGTATATGAGACTGAAGATTACACTTTACCAGTATCATATAATCCTGAAATAAATACTGTCTGGGCAACTGAATTTGATTTAACTAAACCAGATGTTTTTCCAATAAAAACATATATTGATTATGGATTAGAAAAAAACCCGGAAGAAGAATATAAAATAGATCCACTAACTCCTCTTATAGAATTTTTGGGATCTATACCAAGAGATCAACAAGTATGGATACAGATACTCGTTAGGGCTCACAAAGAAGAAAACAAAGATCCTGTAACTGGAAAACTAGTTGATTTACGTTGGGCAAAAGCAGCTCAGACAGAAATAGATAAAATTATATCTAGTGCAAAAGGAGAAAAAGATAAAGAAGGAAAATTGGTTCCTGGAACAGGAAGACAACTAACTGATGTTGAGAAAGAAACCATAAATGCATTAGGTAGAAGTATTTCTAAAAAAGGCTTTGATGTCGGTATGAGAGCGGTGTACATAACCCCGAAAGATTCGTTTAACCCAAGTAATATTGGTGGCATAATTGGAGGTATTACTCACTTTAATTCAAGTTTAAATGGTTTTAAACCAGCGAGAGGATCTTCTGATAAATACAGTTTCTTTCTGCTTGCCTGGAAAGATAGAAGTCAGAAAAAGAAACATGAAGAAAAGGCTGATTTATTAGATAAGTACAAAAGAAGAGCTTATTTTCATAAACCGTTCAAAAGTCCTCATTTCGTCTTGAATTCAGAAGAATTAGCAACAATATTTCATTTTCCTGGAGGAGTTTCAGTTACCCCAACATTCTCTAGAATTGAATCTAAAAAAGCAGAGGCTCCAAGCAATCTTCCTGTTTAAATGAAGCTACTAAAAAATCAAAATTTAAAATGAACAACGAAAATATAAAATTTTCTATTTCAAATGGATTGCAAGTCTTTATAAAAAAATTTAAAGACTTGCCAATTATTAAAAAATACTTAATTTCTTTTTTTGTAGTAATTTTGATTCTATTATCTTTTTATATTTTTTTAAAAAACCCTCCGAGAAATTATCCCATAAACACAGTATTTACAATAAATGAAGGACAATCATTGCAAAATATAACAAATAATTTATATCAAAATAATATAATCAAACATCCATTAGTATTTAGAAGTGCTGTTATTTTAATGGGGGGAGAAAGAAATGTAATTGCAGGAAATTATTTTCTAGATAAAAAAGAAAATCCTGTAACTTTGGCTTATCGATTGATGAATGGTGATTTTAATACTGACATTTTGAAAATTACAATTCCGGAAGGTTGGAATATTTTTAAGATAGCAGATCATTTAGAAAAAAATATAAAAAATTTTAATAAAGATGAATTTATAAGAATAGCCAAAGAAAAAGAGGGGTATCTTTTTCCAGACACTTATTTTATAGAAGATACCGCAAGGCCTGAATTCATTGTTAATTTGATGAATAAAAATTTTGAAAACAAAATAAAAAATGTAAACTCACTTGCAACTTCTACCAGAGACTTGGAAGACATAATAATAATGGCTTCTATATTGGAAGGGGAAGCAAACACAATGGAGAGTAAAAAAATAGTTTCTGGTATCCTGTGGAAGAGATTAGAAGTGGGAATGCCTCTTCAAGTAGACGCGACTTTTTCTTATGTAAATGGTAAAAATACTTTCGAATTAACTTTGGATGACTTACAAATAGATTCTCCTTATAATACTTATAAATATAAAGGCCTACCTCCTGGCCCTATCAGTAACCCAGGTTTAAACGCAATAAATTCAGCACTAAATCCTACCCAAACAAGATATCTTTACTTTTTAACAGGTAAGGATGGAAAAATGTATTACTCTAGAACATTTGAAGAGCACAAAACAAAAAAACAACTACATTTAAAATAATCTCATTTAATTTTTACAACTTATAATATTTGTGTTATTTTGAAAAAATGAATAAAAAACCTAAGGTTTTTGTAGGTGTCTCTGGTGGAGTTGACAGCTCTGTCTCTTTGGCTTTGCTTCAAAATCAAGGGTTTGATGTTACTGGTGTATTTTTGAAAGTTTGGTATCCAGATTTTATGCCTTGTGATTGGAAAGAAGAAAGACTTTCTGCGATGAGAGTTTGTGCAACTCTTAATGTTCCTTTTATAACTTTAGATTGTGAGAAGGAATACAAAAAAGAAGTTGTTGACTATATGATAAGTGAGTATAAATCTGGAAGAATACCTAACCCTGATATATTTTGTAATAAGTATGTAAAATTTGGCGTATTTCTAAAAAAAGCTATAGAATTAGGGGCTGATTTTATTGCTACAGGACATTATGCAATAAATCACCAACAAAAAGACGGTACTTATGAATTAAAAGAATCTTTAGATAAAGAAAAAGACCAGAGTTATTTTTTATATACGTTAACTCAAAATCAATTAAAGCACATAATTTTACCTGTAGGTAATTTAACCAAACCAGAAGTAAGAAGAAAAGCAGAAGAATTTAAATTACATAATGCCACTAAAAAAGATAGTCAAGGATTGTGTTTTATGGGAAAAGTAGATGTAAAAAAGTTCTTATCACATTATATAGAAACTAAAAAAGGTGATGTTTTAAATACAGATGGTGTAGTTATTGGAGAACATGATGGTTCCATATTTTATACAATTGGACAAAGACATGGTTTTAATATAACTCAAAAGACACCAAATGATCCTAGATATATAGTTATAAGTAAAGATTTAGAAAAAAATACTATTACAGTTGCCGGAAAAGAAGTTCAAAAAGAAAAAATAAAGAATATAAAAAAAATTCTTTTAAATAATGTTAATTTTATATCAGGCAAAGAACCTCAAACTCCACTATCTTTACAAATAAGGATAAGGTACAGACAAGAAAAGAAAAAATCTCTGCTAAAAAAAGAAAATAACAACTACTATATTGAATTTTGTGAAGACCAGGAAGCCGTTGCTGTAGGTCAGTCCGCTGTTTTTTACCAAGACGAAATTTGTTTAGGCGGTGGAATAATAGAAAAAGCTTATTAATTTATATTTTGGTTTTACGATATAAAATACTTATGAGATAATACGAATATGGGTAATTTTTACGTAGTAAAATCTGATGGCACAAAAGAACTTTTTGATGTAGACAAATTAGAAAGATCATTAAAAAAAGCTGGAGCTTCTACAAAAACAGTATCTGAAATAATAGACAAAACAAAATCTAGTATTTCTGAAGAAATAACCACTCAAGATATATACAAAAAAGCTTTTGATCTTTTACATAAGGAAGAAAAACCAATAGCTCTTAAGTACTCCTTAAAAAGAGCCATAATGGATCTAGGACCGTCAGGTTTTCCTTTTGAAGATTTCATTGCCGAAGTCTTAAGGAAAAAAGGCTTTGAAGCTGAAACAGGGAAAATAGTTAGAGGATTTTGTGTGGAGCATGAAGTTGATGTTGTGGCTTGGAATGAAAATAAACTAATTATGGTAGAAGCTAAATTTCATAATGAGCTTGGCATTAAATCAGATTTAAAAATTGCTTTGTATGTAAAAGCTCGTTTTGATGATCTAAAAAAAGTTTCTTATAGATACGGAAACAAAGAAAGACACTTAGATGAAGGATGGCTTGTAACAAATACAAAATTTACTTCTACTGCAATAGAGTACGGCTCTTGTCAGGGAGGTATGAGAATGATAGGTTGGAATTATCCTCCTGTGGGGAATTTACACGATATGATTCTTGAATCAAAATTACACCCTGTAACTTGTCTTAGTACACTAACTGGAAGAGAAAAGAAAGAATTATTAGATAAAGGATTTGTTTTGTGTAAAACTATTTCAGAAAATAAAGACATCCTAATATCTATTGGTTTAGAAAATTCAAAAATTACAAAAGTTTTGGAAGAAATAGAATCTTTGTAAAATGGCAAAAGGTAATAAAAAAAATCAAAAAATAAAAACCGATAAAAGTATAGCTAATTTTTTCTTTGAAGTTGGAATGCTCGCAAAAACACCTAGAAGTGGTTTTCATTTTTTAGGTACTGGAGAGCAATCTGTTGCCGAGCACACTAACAGAACCGCTTTTATCGGATATTCTTTGGCTCAAATGGATGGTACTGTAGATGTTTTAAAAGTATTAAAAATGTGCTTATTTCATGATATATCTGAAACACGTATATCAGATTTAAATCATATACACCAAAAATATGTCGAAAGAAAAGAGCATAGTGCGGTAAAAGACATATCAGACTCAATACCATTCGGAGAAGACATATTTTTAACTCTTTTGGAATATGAAAAAAAAGAATCAAAAGAAGCAATTTTAGTAAAAGATGCAGATACATTAGAATGGATTACCTCATTAAAAGAGGAAATAGATACTGGGAATACAAGAGCTGAAGAATGGATTAAGTTTGCAATAAATAGATTAAAAACTCCTTTTGCTAAAGACATAGCAAAAGCTATAATGTCAGCGGATTCAAGTGATTGGTGGTTTCCAGAAGATTCAGTTATTAGAAATAAAAAATATTTATAAAACTAAATAGAAAAAACTATGAGTTTAACACTAGAAGAAAAATTTGAAAAAATGAAACAAATAAGAGACGAACTGTTACAACTCAAAGAATCTCCCTTGTATCAGTATAGAATTGAAAACAAATATTTCCCTGTAGTAGGTGAAGGTAGTCATACTGCTCATATAATGTTTGTAGGAGAAGCTCCTGGAAAAAATGAAGCTGAGACAGGCAGGCCTTTTTCTGGTAAATCTGGTAAGGTTTTGGATAATATGTTGGAATCTATTAAATTGAATAGAAGTGATGTTTATATAACAAATATAGTTAAAGACAGACCACAAGAAAACAGAGACCCCACTGAAGAAGAAATAAAGTTATACGCACCTTTTCTTGATAGACAAATAGATATAATACAACCAAATGTTATAGCTACTCTAGGAAGATTTTCCATGAATTATATAATGAATCGATTTGGGTTAAGTGACAAAATAGGTCCGATAAGTCAGTTGCATGGGAAAGAATTTGTGGCTCAAACAAACTACGGTCCAATAAGTATAATACCGCTTTACCACCCAGCAGTTTCTCTATACGATGGATCAAACAAAGAAACTATTCTCAAAGATTTCCAAGTATTAACAAAATATATAAAATAATGACAAAAAAAACTGAAAACAAAATAAAAACAGAATGGGACTTAAAACAATTATATAAATCTCCAAAAGATTCTCAGATAGATAAAGATATTTCTATAACTGAAAATGCTTATATTAATTTTGCCAAAAAATATAAAAAAAATAACAAATATTTAACTCAAGAAAATTCACTTTTAAATGCACTTAAAGAGTATGAAGAGTTAAATGACTTACCGGGATCAAAAACTTATTTTTACCTTCATCTTGCTGGAGATTTGAATAGTTTTGATGAATCCATAAAAGCAAAAAGAAATTTAGTATCACAAAAAATACAAGAAATATCTAACACTATTGTTTTTTTTGAACTTAATCTTTCTAAAATACCAAATAAACAACAAAAAATATTTCTAAAAAGTAAAAAACTTGAAAAATATAAATATTTTCTAAAAAAAATTTTTGAAAATGGAAAATATCTATTAACTGAGCCTGAAGAAAAAATACTTTCGCTGAAATCAATTACCTCAAGTAGTATGTGGGTTCAAGCAGTAGAAAATATAAAAAGCAAAAAAACTATAGAATATAAAAATAAACAGATATCAATCCCTGAAGCAGTATCAATTATAAACGAACTGCCTTCACAAAAAAATAGATTTGAACTCCAAAATAAAATTATGGAGGCATATTATTCTATTTCAGAAATTGCTGAAAGTGAACTTAACGCTATTGTTATAGATAAAAAAATAAATGACGAATTAAGAGGATTCAAAGAAGTATTTGATTCAACCATAATTGCGTACGAGAATGAGAGAGAAACTGTTAAGAGTCTTATAAAAACAGTAACAGATAATTTTAAAATTTCTAACAGATTTTACAAAATCAAAGCAAAAATGCTTAATGTTTCAAGACTAAACTACTCTGACAGATCAGCCAAAGTGGGGAAGATTAATTTGAAGTATTCTTTTGAAGATTCTTATAAAATTCTATATGAGCTATTTAATAAGACTGACCCTAAATTTGCACAAATAATAAAAAAGTTTGTAGAAAATGGCCAAATAGACGTGTATCCAAAAATTGGCAAAAAAGGTGGGGCATATTGTTCTCACCAACACGGAATGCCCATCTTTGTTATGCTAAACCACACAAATACAGCTGATTCACTGTCTACTTTTGCCCATGAAATGGGTCATGCAATACACTCTGAATTTGCAAAATCACAACCATCTATATATGAAGGATACTCAATGTCTACAGCTGAGGTAGCGAGTACATTTTTTGAATCTTTACTTTTCTATGAATTATTTGAAAAAATGTCAAATGAAGAAAAAATATTAGCTCTCCATGATAAAATCCAGGATGATGTTTCAACAATTTTTCGACAAATAGCTTGTTTTAATTTTGAAACAGAAATGCATAACCTGATACGCCAAAAAGGAAACCTATCTAAAGAAGAACTTGCTTCTATTATGAATAAACACATGAAAAACTACATAGGAGATGTAAATTTTGGACCAAAAGATGGGTATTCTTTTGTCGGTTGGCCTCATATTAGATACATGTTTTATGTTTATTCATATGCCTTCGGACAACTAACAAGTAAAGCTTTGTTTAATAAGTATAAACAAGATAAAACATTCATTGAAAAAATAAAACAATTTTTGAGTACTGGTAGTTCTATGTCTCCAGAAGATACATTTAAAAAAATAGGATTAGATTTGAAAAACCCAGAATTTTGGCGTAGTGGTATAAAAGAAATAGAAAATGACATTAAGACACTTGAAAAACTTATATCTAAAAAGTAGTGTAATATTATAAATATGAACTCACAAGAAATAAGAAAACGATTTTTAAATTTTTTTGAAAAAAGAGGTCACGCAATAATACCCTCGGCTTCGCTTATACCAGAAAATGATCCTTCGGTATTATTTAACACTGCAGGCATGCAACCTCTGGTTCCTTACTTACTTGGACAAGAACACCCTAAAGGTAAAAGACTTGTAGATATTCAAAAATGCGTTAGAACGAATGATATCGATGAAGTGGGTGATAATACTCATCTTACCTTTTTTGAAATGATGGGTAACTGGTCGTTAGGAGATTATTGGAAAAAAGAATCTATTAACTGGAGTTATGAACTACTAACATCTAAAGATGAAGGATTTGGTTTGGACCCACAAAGACTTTATGTAACTTGTTTTGAAGGAAATGAAAATGTTCCCAAAGATACAGAATCTGCAGAAATCTGGAAAGAAATTTTTGAAAAAAATGGCATAACTGGAGAAAGAATTTATTTTAGACCGAAAGAAAAAAATTGGTGGTCTGCTGGCCCAAATGGTCCGTGTGGTCCTGATACAGAAATGTTTTACGACTTAACTGGTGAACTTAACTCTGGGATGACGTTAGACGAATATCTAAAGGCCGATGATGAACAAAAAGTTGTTGAGATATGGAACAATGTTTTTATGCAATATTTGTCTAAAGATGGAAATGTAATTGGGGAGCTTCCAAAAAAAAATGTTGATACAGGTGCTGGTTTTGAAAGAGTGGTCGCGGTAGTACAAGGTAAACCTAATGTATATGAAATTGATATATTTGAAAACATTATTAAAACGACTTCTAAACTATCTTCAAGTGAGAAAAATCAAAAGATAATTGCTGATCATTTTAGAACTGCAGTTTTTATGATTACTGATGGTGTGGTTCCATCAAATACTGATAGAGGATATATTCTACGAAGACTAATAAGAAGGTCAGTTGTCAAAATGGACAAAAGATCCGATGGTTCAAAAATTAACCTTGAAGAAATTTCGGAACTAATTAATATAATTTCAGATGTCTATGAATCTAGCTATCCTGAAATTAAAAACAATCTACATAAAGTAAATGTAATTATTCAAGAAGAAATTAATAGATTTTCTAAAACATTAGAAACTGGCTTAAAACAATTTGAAAAAGGAGAAGACCCTTTTATACTATTTACCACATATGGATTCCCAATTGAGCTGACCTTGGAACTAGGTAAGGAAAATGGAATAAAAATAGATAAAGATACTTTTGATAAAAAATTTAAAGAACACCAAGAGCTTTCAAGGCAAGGAAGTGAACAGAAGTTCAAGGGTGGACTTTCTGGCACTGGAGAAATGGAAACGAAATATCACACAGCAACACATCTACTACACCAAGTGTTAAGAGATATATTAGGTGACTCTGTGCAACAAAAAGGAAGCAATATCACACCAGAAAGACTTAGATTTGATTTTTCTTTTCCAAGAAAAATGACAGATGATGAAAAACAAAGAGTCGAAGATACTGTAAATGAAAAAATAAAAATGAAACTTCCAGTAGATAAAATTTTAATGAAAAAAGATGAGGCTGAAAAAATAGGAGCTCTTCATTTTTTTGGGGAAAAATATCCAGATGAAGTAACTGTTTATTATATAGGAGACTCCATTGAAAGCGCTTATTCAAAAGAATTTTGTGGAGGACCGCACGTAGAGAATATTGGTATCTTGGGTAAGTTTAAAATTATAAAAGAAGAAGCGGTCTCTGTAGGGATAAGAAGAATAAAAGCTGTATTAGAATAAAAATCTTTTATTAAAGATTAAATTAGATGCTATAATAAAAAATATTATGTTGTTTTTTACTAAAGACAAAAATGAAGAAAGATCTATTTTAATAGATGTTGGAAATGGTAGTATCACTGGTTCAGTTGTATCTTTTAAAGATAATCAAAAACCACTTTTTTTGTATATAGTTAGAAATTTTTTTTCAGCTAATGAAAAATTAGAATCTCAGAAATTAGAGATAGAGATGAAAGATCTTTTAAATCAAACATTAGACAATATAAATAAAAAAGGTCTTGGTAAAATAGATAAAGTCTTGATTTCCTTCTCTTCTCCTTGGTTTTTATCAAAAACTAGATTTGTAAAAATATCAAATAGTAAAGAATTTATAGTGACAAAAAATTTTTTGGAAGATGTTTTAAATAAAGAAATAGAAGTATTTAAAAAGGAATTAGAAAAAGAATACAATGGTGAACAATTTGAGGCTATAGAAAAAAGTGTAATTCATAGCAAAATTAATGGTTATGCACTAGATAATACATTAAATAAAAGAACAAAGATCCTAGACCTTTCGGTGTATGTATCCGTAGTGCATAATTTGTTTTTGAAAAATTTACTAGAAATAATACATAAACACACTCATTTAAGTAGGAACAAAATACACATAAATTCATTTCCTTTAGTAAGCTTTACAGTATTTAGAGATTTGTTTACTCACGAACCTGATTTCTTAATTATGGATATTACTTCAGAAATAACGGATATAACTTTGGTGAGAGAAAATTCTGTAGAGAAAACAGTTTCTATTCCTTCTGGAAAAAATTTTATAATTAGACAAATATCAAAAAATCTTGGAATCCCGTTTGAAATAGCAGAATCTACTTTAAAATTGTTTATAGATAAAAAATTAGACGAACAAGCTTCTTCAAAAGTCTCAGAGATTCTTATACAGGTGGAAAAAGAATGGTCTATATATTTAGAAAATGCTTTATTGGAGTTGTCTGATTCGCATCTACCAATGACATTATTTTTAACCTCAGATCATAATATTTTTAGTATATATGAAGAATTTTTAAAAATTCAAAAAACTGATTCTACTGCTATATTTAGAAAAAATTTAAAAATTGAAAGAATAGACTTAGAAAAATTACAGTCATTTTATGAAAATAAAAGTGGTTTTAACCTGGATGAATTTATTGTAATTTTAACTCTTTTTTATAAAAAGATTTTTACACAAAAATAAAGTTGGTGTTAGTTGTGAGTAGACAAATATTTTACACAGAGTTAAAATATAGTTGATGAAAAAAAATATTGTACAGGATGTAATGCCACCTAAAAAATCCATAAGAAACATAAAAATACCTCCTAAAAGAAGTTCTTTAAAAGATATTGATAAACCTATTAAAAATAATTATGACGAGAAAGATTTTATTCGACCTGTACCAATACAGGCCCCTATAAAAATAGAAAATCCTAGAGAAAATCTAGAATCCACGATTCCAACAACTGATTATAAGTATGAATATAATGACAATAACAATAAATCAAAAAAATGGGTTTATTTGTTCGGTTCTATACTAATAATTTCTTTAGCATTTGGAATCTCGACTTTCTTTAAAAGTGCAGAAATAAAAGTAACGCCTAAACAAGAAAGCAGAAGTATAAACGAAAACTTTACTGCTACAAAAGATGTTTTAACTGGTTTAGGGTTTCAAACAGTCTCAGTATCAAAAGAGGTGGAAAAAATAGTAAAATCTACAGGTGAAGAAAGAGTGGAAAGAAAAAGTAGGGGAACGATTGTCATATACAACAATTTTTCTTCACAATCACAGAGATTAGTTGCTACAACAAGGTTTCAAACACCAGAAGGTCTTATATACAGATTAATAAACCCGGTTACTGTTCCAGGTAGGGAAACTAAGGATGGAAAAACAGTGCCTGGGAGTGTTGAGGTTCTTGTAGAAGCTGATAAACCAGGTGTATCATACAATATAGGACTTAAAGATTTCACAATACCTGGATTTAATGGAGATCCAAGGTTTAATTCTATCTATGCAAGATCCAAAACAGAAATGACGGGTGGTTTTTCTGGACTACAAAAAACAGTATCAAAAGATATTCTAGATGCATCAGAAGAAGAGTTAAAAAATTTACTAGAAACATCCTTACAGGCAGACATAAAAGCTCAAATCCCAGCAAATTTTGTATCTTATAAAGATGGTTTAATTTACGAATTAGATGAAACAACACAAATGCCGGCATCAGGAGATGATGAGGTTATACTAAAAAAGAAAGGCAGAGCAACTGCCGTTATATTTGATAAAGGTGTACTAACCAAAACAATATTTACAAAAACAATACCTGAAATTGAAGAAGGACAAGTTAGAATATCAAATATAGAAGACTTGGAATTTAAACCAGTAAAAAACATAATTTCTTCCGACAAAGAAATCTCCTTTTCTATATCTGGACAAGCTAACTTAATATGGGTTTTTGATGAAAATAAACTAAAAGAAGATCTCCTGGGCTTATCTAAAAAATCCGGCTTGTTAGTTATTGAAAATTACCCGTCTATAACCGAAGCCTCTATAGAAACTAAGCCTTTTTGGAACAGAAAGATACCTTTGGATGGGGAGAAAGTGACATTAATAAATACATCTAATACTAATGAACAATAAAGCTATTGACTTTGTGGTCGAGTTTCTGTTAGGATACTTTTTGTACTAATTTATGCCGTTATTTAAGGTTTTTTACATTTGGGAATAAAATTAATGCAGGATCAAAAGAAAAAAGATGATGCTGTTTTAGCTCAGGTTATAGAAGCTCTACCTAATACTTTTTTTAGAGTTAAAAGACTTGACAACGGAGAGGAAATGTTGACTTATCTTTCTGGTAAAATGAGACTCCACAGAATCAGAGTATTGATTGGAGACAAAGTTGCCGTTGAGATAGACCCATATGGAGGTAAAGGCAGAATAGTTAAAAGAGTATAAGTTTCTATATGGAAATTTATAAGGATAAAGGTTTGAGTTAAAAAACATGAAAGTAAAAGCTTCTGTAAAAAAAATATGTCCAAAATGCCAAGTAGTCCGAAGAAAAGGATATGTTTATGTTATATGTAAAGCTAACGCTAGACACAAACAAAGACAAGGATAAAAATTAAACAGAAAAAATTCAACTAAACTAATACAATGCGTATCCTAGGAATTACAATACCAGAAGAGAAAAGAATAGAGATAGGATTAACAGTCCTTTATGGCATCGGTCGTCCATTAGCACATAAAGTTCTTGATGAAGCCAAAGTTGATTACGGCACTAAACCTAAAGATATCTCTATAGATCAGGAAAATGCAATAAGAAAGGCAATAGAAAAATTAAAAATAGAAGGAGATTTAAAGAGAGAGGTTGCAGGTAACATAAAAAGACTCAAAGATATAAAAAGCTATAGAGGTAGTAGACACAGTAGAAATCTCCCAGTGAGAGGTCAAAGAACTAAAACAAATGCTAGAACAAAGAGGGGTGCTAAAAAAACGATGGGAACAGGAAGAAAAACAGCTGATAAAAAATAATAAATAATATGGGTAAAAAAAGAATTGTAAAAACAGAAGGAGATACAGAAGCAGGTATAAAAACACCTACTGTTTCTGCTGTATCTAAGAAAAAAATAGATTCTGGTAATCTGTATATACAATCTACTTATAACAATACTCAAATCGTCTTAACGGATTCAAGGGGTAACGTTTTAACTACAGCTTCTTCTGGTTCAGTTGGATTTAAAGGAGCGAAAAAAGGTACCCCATTTGCTGCTGCCAAAGTTGGTGAAATAGTTGGAGGTAAAGCTTCTGCTATGGGTATGAGAGAAGTTGGAGTAATTGTGAAAGGGGTCGGATCTGGAAGAGAATCTGGAATCAGAGGTTTTATATCTAAAGGTATAAATATAACTTCAATAAAAGACGTCACTCCTGTTCCACACAATGGACCAAAACCTAAAAAACCAAGAAGAGTTTAAAATTTATAAAATAAAATTATGATTACCGGACCAAAATATAAAATAGCTAGAAGATTAGGGGCTCCAATATTTGAGAAAACTCAAACTCAAAAGTATGCTATCAATCTAGAAAGAAAATCTAAAAACAGAAAAGGTTTTTTGAAACCAAAATCAGAATTCGGAATACAACTAAATGAAAAACAAAAAGCAAGATTTATTTATGGTATTTCAGAAAAACAGTTTTCAAACTATGTTAAAGAAGCTTTAGATAAAAAAACATCTAATGCTCCACAATTAATTTTTGAATACTTGGAATCAAGACTTGATAATATTGTGTATAGATTAGGTTTTGTAAACACCAGATTAGCAGGAAGACAAATGGTATCTCATGGTCATATAAAGGTAAATGGAAAAAGAGTAAATATTCCTTCTATGAGACTTAAAATGGGGGATAAAGTTGAAATAAATGATAGGTCTTTAAACAAAGCTCTATTCAAAGACTTGGATCAAAGACTAAAAAATTCAAATATGCCTTCTTGGATTAAATTTGATATGACCAAAAAGACCGCAGAAATACAAGGTAAACCTGGTTTTGTAAAAACAGAAAATATGTTTGACCTTAACACGGTAGTGGAGTTTTATAGTCGTTAGGTATTGATTAATTAATAGATTTAGTGTATATTATTAACTGCTTTAATTATTAAAATTTTATAAAATAAACTTAAAATACCCTATATGTCTGACCATACAATTGTTATCCCATCTAAACCTAAAATCGTATCTGAAACTGATTTTAGTGGAACATATGAAATAGACGGTCTATATCCAGGATATGGACACACTCTTGGTAATTCTCTTAGAAGAATCATACTGTCTTCTTTGCCTGGAGTGGCTGTTACTTCTGTAAAAATAGAAGGAATTGATCATGAGTTTTCTGTTATTTCTGGAATAAAAGAAGATGCAATAACCATTCTTTTGAATCTTAAAAAAATGAGACTAAACATGGTCTCAAATGAATCTCAAACTCTTACTTTAAAGGTTAAGGGAGCTAAAGACGTAAAAGCTTCAGATATAAAAGTTCAAGGTGGAATTGAAATATTAAATCCTGAACTTCACATAGCTACACTTACTGACAAAAATGCTGAATTAAATATGGAAATAACAGTAGAAAAAGGATTAGGTTTTGTTCCTAAAGAAGTTCTACAAAAAAATAGAGTCGACATAGGCTCGATAACAGTTGACGCTATATTTTCTCCAGTAAGAAGAGCTAGTTATGAGGTTGAAAACATGCGTGTCGGCGATAGAACTGACTTTAACAGACTTAGAATGTTCATAGAAACAGACGGAACAATTACACCAAAAGAAGCTTTAGAAAGATCTATAGAGACAATGATAACCCAACTTAAAGCAATAATTGGTTTCAAAGAAGAAGATGTAATATTATCACCTTCTGAACCAGAAGTTTCTTCTACTAAAACAGAAACTGATGAAGACTCTCTAAAAACAAGGATCGAAACTCTAAATCTATCAGCAAGAACTCTAAATGCCTTATCTAACGCGAACATAAGAACAGTTGGAGGTTTAGCTAGAAAAAAGGAAAAAGATATACTAGAAATAGATGGTATGGGAGCAAAAGGCTTAGCTGAAATAAAAGAAGTTTTAGAAACATTTGGTATAACATTAAAATAAGTCAAAAATAAGTCAAAAATAAAGATAAAATTTATAAACCAATATGAATCACCACAAAGCAAAAAGAAAATTCGGTAGAGAAAGAAAAGTTAGAAATGGGCTCATGAAATCTCTAGCTCTTGCTTTGGTATTGGAAGGTAAAATTAAGACAACTGATGCAAAAGCTAGAGAATTAAGGCCTATGATTGAAAAACTTATAACTTCAGGTAAGCTTGGTACTGTAGCATCAAGAAGAAACCTTGTATCAAAAATTGGAAATATTGGAGCGACAAAAATAGCTAAAGAAATTGCACCTAAATATGAAAGCAGATCAGGTGGTTATACCAGAATAACTAAACTCCCAAGAAGACTTTCTGATGGAAGTTTGGAGGCGGTAATTGAATTAGTATAATAAGTAATTTTAACAAATATGAAATACACAATAGACGCAGAAAATAAGAGAATAGGAAGAGTTGCTACAGAAGCTGCTGTATTTCTAATGGGTAAAAATAAATCAGACTTTGCAAAGAACATAACTCCTAATATAAAAGTTGAAATAAAAAACACTTCAAAAGCTCTAATATCCGAAAGCAAAAAGAATCAAAAGACATATAGCAGGTATTCTGGATACCCTGGTGGTTTAAAACAACCAACAATGGAACAAGTTATTGCAAAAAAGGGGCATAAGGAAATTTTCAAAGAAGCTGTTTCTGGTATGTTGCCAAAAAACAAACTAAGAGCAAAAATGTTAAAAAATTTGATTATTACAGAATAAAATGGAAACTAAAATGAAAGAAAAATACATAGAAGCAGTTGGTAGAAGAAAGACTTCTATAGCAAGAGTTAGAATTTTATCTAGTTCAAAAAATTCTTTTGAAATAAATGGAAAAGATTTACATGATTATTTCAAAACAAAAGAATTACAAACTATAGCCAAACAACCATTGGTTGATAACTCTGAAAAGTTTAAAGTTACAGCTAAAATAATTGGTGGTGGGGTACACTCTCAATCTGAAGCATTAAGACATGGTATAGCAAGAGCTTTAGTTAGAAATGATGAAATGCTAAGAAAAACATTGAAAAAAGCAGGTTATCTAAAAAGAGACCCTAGAGCGAAAGAACGAAGAAAATTTGGTTTGAAGAAAGCAAGAAAAGCTCCACAATGGTCGAAGAGATAGAAAACAACCCCTTTTATGGGGTTTTTTCTTTACTCTTCGAAGACGGAGATATGTTTTGATACCAATCAAAACAATCGAGTCGGGGTCGAAGAATTTTGTGAGCGACGGCGAACAAAATATCCGTGACAAGAGATAGAAAACAACCCCTTTTATGGGGTTTTTTCTTTTACTCCATTGTGGAGTTAGAAAAGGGTCGGAAAGGAATGATTTTAAATCTTTAAAGATATATTCAACGAGTTTGACCGCTTAAAATTTTGTGTTAAAATGCATTTGTTATTTACTAGAAACTAACAACTAGCAACTAAAAACTATTATTATGAAGGATGATGATATCAAAAAACTACATGAAGAAGAAATCGATACTGACCCTGGGGACGGAGATTTGGACGTGGAGGATATTACCTTAGAGGACATGCCAGAAAACCTTGCACCGGAGATAAAAGATCGCACAAATAAATTAAAAGAAAAAATAAAAGAACTGCAGAAAAAAAACGCAGAAATAATGGATTCTTGGCAAAGAGATAAAGCTGATTTTATAAACTCTAGAAAACGAGATGATGATGAGAAAAAAGAATTTATTAAATTTGCAAAAAGAGATTTGATTGAAGAAATTTTACCAGTCTTGGACGCTTTTAACAGCGCAATGAAAAACAAAGAGTCTTGGGAAAAAGTCGACCCTAATTGGAGAACTGGCATTGAATATATATATACCAAACTTAAAAACACCTTAAAAGATCATGGTCTGAATGAAATAAATCCCGTAGGTGAGATGTATAACCCAAAGAGAGATGAAGCTATAGAAATGGTTAAAGTTGACAGTAATGAAGATGATGGTAAAATACTAGATGTAATTCAAGTTGGTTATGAATTAAACGGCAAGGAGATACGCCCACCCAAAGTCCGAGTGACATCCCATTCGTAGATATATGAATATAATAAAATCACAAGGAAATATTGTTGAAAAAGTTCTTAGAGACAAAGAAGGTAAACTTATTCGTGCAAGATTTTTTGTGTATGAAAATGGTGGAAGAATAAAAGCCAGACTACTTGATTTTGTCTATCTAACAGAGCAAATTTTATTAAACGGCAGACAACTACTTCTTTCAATATTTAAGAAAGACAACCTAGAGACTGTATTTAAATTTTTTGGATTTTCACTAGAAACCAGAAACTATCAACTAGCAACTGTTTACTTTCTCGGTTCTAAACCTCGCGCACCAACTTTAATTTAATTTTGTTACTTTATTAACATTATTAAAATAACCACACGCTTTCATAATTTGGATAAAATCCAAAGTTGAAAGCTCTGTAAAATTAACTAATAAATTATATGGCTAAAATTATAGGAATAGATCTAGGAACAACAAACTCTGCTGTCGCAATCATTGAAGCAGGGCAACCAAAAATATTAGAAAATTCTGAAGGAGCAAGAACAACTCCCTCAATAGTAGCAATATCAAAAACAGGAGAAAGGCTTGTTGGTCTTTTAGCAAAAAGACAGGCAGTAACCAACCCTAAAAACACTGTTTTTGGTATAAAGAGATTTATTGGACACTCTTTTGATGATGAAGCCGTACAAAAAGATAAGTCTATTGTTCCATACGAAGTATCAAAAGGAGCTACAGGAGGAGTTAGGGTAAAAATGGGAGACAAAGAATATACTCCTGAAGAAATATCAGCAATGATACTTTCTAAAATAAAATCTGATGTAGAAGCAAAAATAGGAGAAAAAGTAACACAAGCTATTATTACTGTTCCTGCTTACTTCAATGACTCTCAAAGACAAGCCACAAAAGATGCTGGAGCAATTGCTGGTTTGGAAGTTTTAAGAATAATCAATGAACCCACAGCAGCAGCTCTTGCTTATGGTTTTGATAAAGGTAAAAAGGAAGAAAAAATAGTGGTATTCGACTTCGGTGGTGGAACATTCGATGTTTCAGTTCTAGAAGTGGGGGATTCTGTTATAGAAGTAAAATCTACAGATGGTGATTCACATTTGGGAGGAAAAGACATTGATCAAAAGATTATAAACTTTTTGGCTGATGAGTTTAAAAAAGAAACAGGTATAGACCTGAGAGGTGACACTCTAGCTTTACAAAGATTAGACGAGGCAGCTGAAAAAGCAAAAATTGAGCTGTCTACAGCAATGGAATCAGAAGTCAACATACCATTTATAACAAGTGATGCTTCTGGCCCAAGACACCTTCTTATTAAAATAACTAGAGCAAAACTAGAAGAACTAACTTCTGAATTTATAGACAGAGCAATGTCTATAACTAAAAGAGCAATGGAAGCTTCTGGTTTCTCTACCTCTGATATTCACGAAATAATTTTAGTAGGAGGACAAACCAGAATGCCAAAAATCGCAGAGAAAGTTAAAGAATACTTTGGCAAAGAACCAAACAAATCTATTAACCCAGATGAAGTAGTTGCGATGGGAGCAGCTATCCAAGGAGGAATACTTGCTGGAGACGTAAAAGACGTATTACTTCTTGATGTTATACCACTATCTCTAGGTATAGAAACAATGGGAGGTGTTGCTACAAAACTGGTGGAAAAAAACACAACCATACCAGCTTCTCGTTCACAAGTTTTCTCAACTGCAGCAGATAACCAGACATCAGTAGAGATTCATATTGTGCAAGGTGAGAGAGCAATGGCAAATGATAATAAATCTCTAGGAAGATTTATTCTGGATGGTATTCCACCAGCACCACGAGGTATGCCACAAATCGAAGTTATGTTTGATGTTGATGCAAACGGCATACTTTCTGTAAAAGCAAAAGACAAAGCAACTGGTAAAGAGCAGTCTATTAGGATTGAAGCAAGATCTAGTCTCTCAAAAGAAGAAATTGAAAAAATGCAAAAAGATGCAGAAATGCACGCAAGCGAAGACGCTAAAAAGAAAGAAATTGTTGAAGCTAGAAACATTGGTGAACAACTGATCTACACAGCAGAAAAAGCAATGAAAGATGCGGGAGATAAAATAACTCCTGAAATAAGAACAGGGGTAGAAAATAAAGTTACAGATCTAAAAAATGTTTTAGCAAATACAAATGCAGATTTAGAATCAATAAAAAAAGCTACAGTTGAGCTTTCAAATGAGACTTCAAAAATAGGGGAGTCTGTGAATAAAGCTAGTGCAGAGCAGTCTACACAGACTCCACCGACTGGAGATGCTCCTAATTCAGAAAATGTGAGAGATGCAGATTTTGAAGAAAAAAAACCGGAATAGTTTATAGTTGTTAGTAAACGATAAAGTCCGCGTTAAGAACGAACTTTATCGCGGACTTGTTTACGGAATTTTCTTCCTAGTGATTTTGACTGAAGGTTTTGCAGAATCATGACTACTACCAACAACAAACTCTCCAGTCATTGGCACAATAATCATTTCAGATGAACTTAAGCGAAGAAGAAGATCTATGCTACCATCACTTGTCGTTATGGTGACACGTCGACCTCCAATGTCTTCACACTGTTCCACGTGGATCTCCATAGCCCAATCGCCAAAAACTTTCTTCTTCATAAGAAACCTCCAAGAATAAACTACTTAATTAGGCAACTTAAGTCAACTGTACTTAAACCTTAAAATCCTTATAATAAAAATATGGCAAAAGATTACTATCAAGTATTAGGGGTTGATAAAAAAGCCTCAAAAGATGAAATAAAAAAGGCCTTTAGAACCCTGGCTCACAAATATCACCCTGACAAAAAAACAGGGGATGATACAAAATTCAAAGAAATAAACGAAGCATATTCGGTTCTTTCTGATGATAAAAAAAGAGCCCAATATGATCAATTTGGTCAGGCTGGCACAAATGGGTTTGGAGGGCAAGGATTTGATGGTTTTGACTTCTCACAATTTACTCAAGGAGGTTTTGGTAATGGAGTAGAATTTGATTTTGGAGATATATTCGGAGACTTCTTTGGAGGGGGAAGTAAACGTCAAAACAAAAGAGGTCGTGACATATCAATAGATATAGAATTATCTTTTGAAGATTCTATTTTTGGAGTAGAAAGAATAGTGCTGTTAAACAAAGTATCCAAATGTGATACCTGTAATGGCTCCGGAGCTGAAAAAGGAACAGAACAAACTACCTGCACAAAATGTAATGGAAAAGGGAATATAAGAGAGATTAAAAGAACATTTTTTGGTCAATTTGAATCAACCTCTGTTTGTGACACATGTAATGGTATAGGTAAAGTACCTAAGGTAAAATGTACTACTTGTCACGGTCATGGCGTTCTAAAAAAAGAATCTGAAATAAAGGTAAAGATACCGGCGGGCATAGATAATGGGGAAATGATAAGGCTTTCTGGTGCCGGTGAAGCTATTTCAGGAGGTATATCTGGTGACTTATATATAAAGATATATGTAAAAAAACACTCTGTATTTAGAAAAGAAGGTCAAAACCTTGTAATGGACTTAAATGTCAAGCTAACTGATGCTCTATTAGGGGCAGAAACTGTTATAAAAACACTAGATGGAGATATTAGTCTAAAAATACCTGAAGGCTTAAAATATGGCGAAATATTAAGAATTAAGGGTAAAGGAGTGCCTTATGATAAGGGGTATAGAGGTGATATTCTTATAAAAACCAACATTATAACCCCAAATAAGTTACCAAAAGACGCAAAAAAGATAATTCAATCATTAAGAGACCTTGGAATATAGTCAGAGCTCTCAAATATAGGTTATAGAAAACCACAAGTTGCAAAATTTGTGGTTTTCTTGTTTAATAAAAAATACGATTATATGGCTATAAATATAGGTTTTTTAAGGCTTGATATGGTCAAAAAATGATTGTATTGTATTGACATTAATATCAAGATATGCTATACTTAATACAGCTCAGATTATCTGAGTTTTTCTGTTAAAGTTCTTAAAAAACTTTAACCACGACAGAATTACAATTTAACTAAAGATTTATTTTAAATTTTACAGCAGTTAGTTTGTTTATGTTCCTTTCAACAATATCAGGTACGACAACTCCAAACATAACTTCATTACCAAAAGTAGAAAATTCTTCTTATAAAGTTGTTAGAGAAATCAAAAACAACGAAATTGAAGAATTAATGAGTACTGAAAAGTATGTTAGAGAATACTTCAAAGATATACCGATTATGATTCAAATTGCTAGATGTGAATCAACATTTAGACATTTGGACAGAGATGGTAACATACACAGAGGTAGAGTTAATAAATCTGATCTTGGGGTAATGCAGATCAATGAGTATTACCACGGAGAGACAGCTATCAAGAAAAACTTGGACATCTACACTCTAGAAGGCAATATGGCTTATGCAAGAGATTTGTATGAAAGAGAAGGTACAAGACCTTGGAATTCATCAAAACCTTGTTGGGGTAAATATCTGATAGATTCAAGTAGTCAAGTAGCATTAAACAAATAAAAAACACAAAAACCACCTTTAACAGGTGGTTTTTGTCACTGTGGATAAGTCCTATTGCTTGTATAAAATAATATTACTATAATAATTAGACAAAAGGCCCGAAAGGGCTTTTTGTATTTATTGTAAATTCTATTAATTAATGTAGAATCATAATCTAGAAGGAGGGGTGTATGCTTATTCACATTCTTCACAATGGTAAAGCATTGTGCGGGTTTTCATACCTAACGCCGGTCAATTGGCCGAAAGGTAACGATTGGACAGTCGTAGCTGAAAAAGACAAGTCAAACTGCGAAGCTTGTCTCAAGAAACTTGAGAAAGTCTTCAAACAAATGTGAACCCGGGAAATCCGCTTATTCAACAGAATAAGCGGATTTTGATATAATCATTTATATATTTTAATGAGATACAATGTCTGAATAATAATTAGTGCATATATTATTCGTAAAAATACAATGGATATAGAGTATGGCCACAAAGTATAAATTTGATTCGAATAGGATTATTGTTTCATTAGATGGTATGAGTGTTAATAAATCATTAAATATTGCAAGAATACTTAAAGGTAAAGTGTGGGGATTTAAGATAAATGATTTGTTATATGAAGATCTTGATGTAATAAAAGAATTTAAAAAATATGGAAAAATATTTGTTGATGTAAAATTATACGATATACCAAATACTGTATCAAACACTATAAATAGGTTATCGAAATTACATATCGACATTATAACTATTCATTCAAGTGGAGGCATAAAGATGATGAAAGCTGCAAAATCAGCATCAAAAAAATCAAAAATAGTTGCTGTAACTGTTTTAACATCAAAAGAATTAAAATACAAAAATGAAGTTATAGATTTAGTAAAAGATGCAATTAAATCAAAAGTTGATGGAATAGTCCTGTCCGGACATGAGTTACATTCAATAAAAGACATAAAAGGATCAAATAAGCTAATAAAGATAGTTCCTGGAATAAGGCCAAAATCATATCAAGTCAAGGATGATCAAAATCGAGTAATGAGTCCATTTGAAGCATTTAAGTTTGGGGCTGATTATATTGTAATTGGTAGACCAATTACACAATCAAAAAATATTTTAAAAACATTAAATGATATTTGTAGGGAATAGAAGTGGTTTATCTAAATGAAATATATTGTATTGTTTTTAGATGTTTATATTCAGAGGGAAGTAGTATATAAGTATGTCGCACAATATATGTTTTGTACTACATCTCTATAGGAAGATGCAGTACAAAACATCGCTCAATATTGTTTTGCGTCTTAACGCCTAAACGATATTGATTTTATACCAGCCTTAATTCCCTGTCTCTTTTTTATTCGCCTCCAATCCTCTTTTTTAGGTACCAAGTATGCACCCCTATTGAAACTAGAACCTAAAAACTATCAACTAAAACTGCTTTTATAGTAGGGAAGTCCCCTGCCCTGATTTCTACCTGGCTTCTAAAAATTATTTTAACTGAACCATTTAGTCCTCACATAATTATCAACCCAGATATAAAAACTTTTTATCATTTCCCAAATAGTTCCAACATACTTTTGACCTGTGGGTGAGTTATACCATTCAACAATATCAAAATCAAAATAGTATTTTATAAAAACTAAAGCAATCACAATAACAACAATCTTTACTACAAATCCTTGATTAGTCATATTATTTTAATTCGTTTGAATCTACGCTAGATTGTGATGTTTCTTCATTGTTTAATTTTATTTTAGAAAAAGCCATATACAATAGAATAATAAGGATTAGACTTGCAAAACCAATCGCCCCCCAAACTATAATTGGATATTTCTCTGTTAATCTACTTTCTTCTGTATCACAAGCATCTCCTATACCATCACCATCTGTATCTATTTGGTCACGATTTGGTATGTTGGGACAGTTATCTTTTGAGTTAATAACACCATCTTTATCATAATCATCACAAACATCCCCTACCCCATTTTTGTCCAAATCACTCTGGTCTGGGTTTGGAATCAAAACACAATTATCTTGACTATCTATCACACCGTCTAAATCTGTATCAGCAGGAGAAAATGCAATATTTGGCATTAGGGTTAGTGTGCCTAAATTCTTTAGACCTGTATTGTTAAAAATTAAATTACCAGCTTTGCCATCTACATAATTAGAAACAACTTTTTCTGGGTTCGCATATATTTTATAGACATTATTTGGTTGATACAAAAATTTAACACTTTTCTTTGATGCTACATTATCTGTACTGTTAAAACGAATTTCACTAATTCTTAGTGGTTGAGAGTAGTATAATTGAACTCTCCAATAATCTGAGCTTGTTTTAGGGAAACTTACTGTATTACTAGACATTTCTTTCTTCGCAACAACAGTATTGTAATTACCTCCAGACAATGCTTGAACACCTACATAATCAGGAATTGTAACATTTTTTGGAAGATCTAAAGTAAAACTATCTGAATTTATATTTTTATCAAAAGATACAAATAGATCTATATAATTATTTTTATTTTCTGGATTAAAAGGAACATCTTTAAATGTAGATTGGTTACCATCATAGATTGGCAAATAAAAATTAGAGCTGAGCACATCAACAACTTGTATTATTTTTGGTGGCTCTTGGCCCTTGCTTAAAAAAGCAACTGGAACAAATTGCTTTTGAGTTTCATTGTAAACCGCAAAATCAAGTTGATATATTTCAGATGCATTAAAATCAACATCGACAAGAGTTGGCACAATAAAATTTTGTTCAGGAACTTCAGCTACAGAAGTATAAGATTTTATTATATCATCATTCAATTTTGGATCTGGATTTTTTATTGGCTCCCAATCTAGTTGCTGAGTAAAGCCAGTAGATGAAGTAAAAAATAAAGTAAATAAAAATATGAATTTTATAATTTTTATTTTCATTTTATATTGTATTTTGTCTCTTAGAAATAAAAGTTGAACCTATAAACATAACCCCTAAAACAATAAATGTTATCACCCTGAGTGCTAAATCCATATCCCAAACATCAACCAAAAGAAGTCTTACCACAATAAGTGTAAGCACGACCATACCATATTTTCTTAACAAATCACTTCCGTTAAACAAGCCATAAAAATGAGTGAAAAGACCAATTATTGTATAAATAAATAGTGAGAAAAATACCGCGGTATCTGTATCAACTACTATAGTGTGAATACACAACCATATCAATATAAATACATATACAGAAGACATAATCAGCGAGATTAGGTAAATTTTAAAATCCTTTTTATCTTCTCTGTCATTGAGCTTAAAGAATAATCCTAACACCAAAAGAAGCAGTGCCAATAAAAACAAAACTACAAAATCTGAATGAAAAATACTATCACGCCATTTTATAGAGTATACGCTCTGAATAGACATTGCTATTGGCAAAGCAAAAACTGGAAAAACAGACTCTGAAACCTTTATATTGTTTGTAATAATATAAGAAACTAAAACCAACATTGCAGACTCAATAGCAAATGCAATAACTAGAGTTGGACCTTTAAGCTCAATAGAAGTTGCGATTCCAAGAAACAAAACTGCGATAAGAGAATGCATATAAAACAATTTATTATTTTTTGTCTTCATAAAAACAAAAAATCCTGTAAGTATGTAGATTAGAGTCCAAGCAACTAAAATTAAACTTTGATATATATTGGGTATTATTTGTATGGTAAACCCTAAAATTAATATAGTATTCAAAATGGATAAGTAGATATCTTTAACATCTGCGCCTAAAGTATTTTTAACCATACCCCATATGTTTATGGTCAAATACACAAAAGATATACTGTACCCCAAAAGTAACAACCCATATTTAGCTTCATAAAAATTAATATCACTAAGAAATATAGAATTCAAGCTGTATAAAAATATACCCGTAAGTCCCACAGCGCTAACACTTTTCCATTTTTTAAACAAAGTGACCCATATTACAGCAAATGAAGCAATTAATAAATAGAAAAATAAAGTAAATTTATCCATACCTAGTGTGTGTGAAAGATATGGAGCAAAAAGCGATACTGTAATACCATAAATTGCCAACTTCTCATCATCGTAAACAACTGAAGTTAATGTGGTGTATAGAGAAATTATAAAAACAAGAGCCAGAACAACTTCAGAAGTAAAGAAACTGTAATAATACTCACCAGCAAGAACAGATATTACAACTAAAGCAGTACCTAAAATAGTAAAAGCTCTGCCTTGTATTTGATTTTTTTTAAACCTAAAGTTCGCAAAAAGAGTAACTAATACACCAGTAAAAATACCTAAAGTTATACGACCGACAGGACCAATCCAGTTGTGCGCAAAGGCATAACTAACAAACCACCCAAAACCTAAAAGTATCATGAGTATACCAACTTTTAGAAGCAAATTCTCCTTAAACCAACCAGATGGGTCAAACTCCTCTTTATTTTTCAGATTATCTTCTAATTTACTTTCTTCTGTATATTTTTGTGTTTCGCTAGATAATGATCTATAATCTTCATTTATAACATTAGATACTAGGTTTGGAACAGATATTTTATCAGTATTTTTTTCACCTTTTTCTAACTTACTTAATCTATCTTTTAATTTAGACGTTCTAATAAATAAGACAACCACACAAACCAATAAAACAAAATTCCAGAAAGTCCCAAAAAAAATTTCGGCGATAAAAAACATACAAAGTATTATTTATTAATACTTTAATGTTATCATTTATAAAACTAATAAAGCCTTAAACTTATCAACACTATAAATACAAGGTTGGAAAATATTTTATAGGATCAAGATAGGCCCTAATATCAGCTAAAGGTATTATAGCTTGTTTACAACCACGACTATTTACATATCTCTCGATTCTTACTCCTTGTGTCGCGTAAACACTTATATGTAAATGCGGTCCAGTAGAATACCCTGTATTTCCAGAAAATCCAATAGTATCTCCTGTTTCTAATTTTTGTCCATTTGTAACACTTATTACAGATAAATGAGCATATATAGTAGAAAGACCATTATCGTGACGGACCATAACCCACCTACCAAAAGAATAACATCCTGGGTATATGTCAGTATCACCTGTTCCAACAACAACTCCAGAAAGAACATTTTTAACCCTAGTCCCAACACTTGCTCTAAAATCAACACCATTGTGAGAACCTGAAGCATATAGTCTTTCAGCACCTACAGTCCTACCAAATCTTTGAGTAATAAAGACATTATCTAAAGGCCAAGAAAGTATACCGTTTTTAGATTTTGGATAACTATTTGGGTCTATAAGATACCTTAATTGAGATTCATATTCAAAAAGTTCTTTTTCAAATTGAGCTTTTTCTTCTTCTTTAGTTTTTACCAATTCTTTAAAAGTTTGTTCTCTGTTTTTGGTTTGATTAAGAATAGTAGCTTTTTCTTTCACTGTATAATCAACAGCCTGTTTCTTCCCAGAAAGATCTTGTCTTAAAACAACTAATTCTTTTCTTTGACCAGTTAGGTCCATCTGTCTATCTTCTAAATCTTTTTTTAGATTAGATAATTCTTTAGTTCTATTTATAATGGCTTCTCTTATCTGACCAATATCAGAAACCTCATCAAATATTTCGCTTATACTCTTGTTATTAAGAACCATAGCTACAAAACTATTCTTTTCTAAAGTATGAACATTTTTCAATGCATTTCTAACTGCTTGTCTGTTAATCTCTATCTTTTCTTCTTTTTCATCTATGTCTTCACTTATCTGTTGTATTGTTAAATTTGTCTTTACTATTTTATTTTCAGTCAAATTTATATCTGTTGTAATTTTCTTTCTAGTAAGATCTAGACCTTTTATGGTAGTCTCAAGGGTCTTAGCTTGTTTATTTGCATTTTCTACTTCAAGATTATATTGCTTTATTTCTTCTTCTAATTTTTTTATTTGATTATTCCTTTCTTCAATTTTATTTTTTAATTCATCAGGATTTGTAATAGATTGAGAAAAAACATCAATACTCCAAAGTATATTTACAGAAAAAATTAATATTATGGTTGTAAAAATATTTCTCAACATCATTATTTTAAAATTTTTGAAATCGCATTATTTATTCTACGTATAGTTTCCTCCTTGCCAAATACACTAATCAAAGTAAAAGGATCTGGACTTTTTTCTTTTCCAGATAAAGAAACCCTAAGTGGCCACAATACATTACCTCGACCATTCTCTGTCGCATAATCAAAGATTAAGGATTTTATTTTTTCAGTATCAGAATATATTGAGTCATGAGCAGACTCTATTTTTTCTTTAATAAACTCTAAATGTTTTTTAGAATTTTCTAAAGAATCCCCCTTCCATGAAAGAAGCGAGTTTTGATACTCTGGAATACTAAAATAAAAATATAACTCCCCTTCCCTAACCAAATCATCAACATCAGACCATTTTGAAATATGATCAAAAATTATTTTTGATACTTTATTTAAAAAATTCACATCTTTATTTTTTATTAAATCCCTGATGTCCACATTGTTCTGCAATCTAGAAATAATATTTCTATTAACTTCATCTTCCGGCATCATTTTTAAATGTTCTTTATTTATCCAATCTAACTTTTCTTCATTATAAGCTCCACCAGACTTCTGAATTTTATTTATATCAAAAACTTCAATTAGCTCATCTTTAGTAAAGATCTCTTTTTCCGTACCCGGGTTCCACCCAATAAAAGCAAGGAAGTTTATCATTGCGCTTGGCAAATATCCTTCATTTCTATATTCTAAAATATCTTTAGCTCCGTCTCTTTTCCCTAATTTTTTTGTCCTGTCATCTCTTAGTATCGGAGGTAATGAAACAAATATTGGATATTCTAAACCTAAGGCATCATAAAGAGAAAGAAACCTTGGGGTACTAGAAATAAACTCATCTCCACGCATTATGTGAGTAACTCCCATTTCTAAATCATCTACTATATGAGCAAAATTGTAAGTTGGATAACCATCGGCTTTTATTAAAATAAAATCATCCAAAGCTTCTTCTCCCGCTTCTAATTCTCCTCTTACAAGATCGTTCCATTTATATCTTTTTATTTCTGGAACTTTTAATCTTAATGGTTTTTTACCATCCCAAATTTCAAATTTCTCTGGTCTATGGTTTCTATATAAAAAAGGTTTTTTGTTTTCTTCGGCCTTTTTACGAAAATTTGATAATTCTTCTTCTGTATACGGATCAGGATAAGCCAAACCTTTTTCTATTAGTTTATTAGCGTACTTTAGATAAATTGATAATCTTTCTGATTGTATAGTTGATCCAAAATCTCCAGGATTATCTGGACCTATATCCCAATCTATTCCCAGCCACTTCAAAGATTCTTTGATATGTTCTATAGAGCCCGAGACCTCTCTTTCTTTATCAGTATCTTCTATTCTAAGAATAAAAGTTCCTTTATTTTTTTTAGCAAAAAGATAAGCAAAAAGAGCCGTTCTAACACCACCTATGTGCATAAAACCTGTAGGACTTGGGGCAAATCTTGTTACAACTTTATTTGAATCACTCATAACTAATTATTATTTTTCATGCTCTAAACCTATTTTAATTATTTCTTCCGCAATAAGATGAGCTGAATCTTTTCTGGCAAAACCAAGTGCGGATTGTTCCATCTTTTCTTTAGTATCTCTTTGTAGGATTCTATCTATTTCTGAAACTAAAAGTCCTGGATACAGGTTCCTTTCTTCTATAACAGAACATGCTCCACTTCGTGCGTAAGAATAAGCATTGCTTCTTTGATCATGTGAGGTGTCTTCTGGAATAGGTATTATTATGGATGCTCTGCCCCATGAAGCTATTTCAAATATAGCAGACCCTGCTCTTGAAATTATAATGTCAGATGCTCCACTAGCCATTCTCAAAGCAAGATCATTCATATAAGGAAATGCTTTGTATCTCTCTTTATTTTTATTGCCATTTAGAATAACTTTAGAAGTCTCTAAAATGACAGGATAATTCTTCTCTCCAGTCTGATGTATCACTTGATACCTTTCAACCAATTCTCCAAGAGAATCCATTATCGCTTCATTAATAAATCTAGAACCTAATGAACCACCTATAATAAAAACTGTTGGTATATTTTTATCAAAATCAAAAAATTCATGAGAACCTAAAACTTGTTTTTCCTGAATAGCCTTTCTTATTGGATTTCCAGTATAGGCAGTTATTTCTTTTTTAAAGTAAGAAACTGCATCTGGGTATGAGATAGCCACCTTCTTTGCAAATTTACCAGCCCAAGAATTAACCTTCCCAGGCTTACTATCAGACTCATGTATAACTACTGGTATCATAAGTAATCTTGCTGCAAAAAGAACTGGGAAGCTAGCATAACCACCTTTGCCAAAAACTACATCAGGATAAATTACAAAAACCCTCCAAATAGATGATAGGACTCCAGATAAGGTCTTAAATAAATCAAAAAAATTCAATATAATATTTTCAACACTCTTCTTCCTTCTTATTTTACCGGCGCTAACTTTATAAAAAGTTATACTGTTTTCAAATAAAAGATTCTCATCATATGGATCTGTAGATATATAAAAAAGCTCCGGCTTAAGTAGTCTGTGTTCTTTGGCTATTTCATTTATTTTTTCTGCTACAGCTATTATGGGGTAAAAATGACCTCCTGTGCCTCCCCCAGTTAGTATTATTTTCATTTATATTACTTATTATTGGTTAGTCTTCTACTTTTTGAAATGTTTAAAACTATTCCAACTTCTGCTAGTGTCATGAACAAGGCTGTTCCACCATGACTTATAAATGGCAAAGTTACCCCAGATATAGGCAAAACCCCGATCATGGAACTTATATTTACAAAAGCTTGGACAGATATAATTATAACAATTCCGATAACCATTAGTCTACCAAACGTATCAGTAGTTCGCGAAGCGATTTTTAGACCTCTGACACAGAAAAATATAAAAAGTGAGATAATGCTTGTCGCTCCCACAAACCCAAATTCTTCAGAAGCAACGGCAAAAATTGAATCTCCTATAGGTTCTGGCAATAAGTTAAATTTTTGAATACTCTGGCCAAATCCTCTACCAAAAAGACCTCCGCTACCTACAGCTATAAGAGATTGTTGAATTTGAAAACCCTTACCAAGAGAATCTTCCATTGGGTTTATAAAAGTCATAATTCTTGCTTTTAAATACGGTCTATTCATTGCTAGAGCAGATACAACTAAAATACACATAAACCCTAAAACAAAAAAATGTTTCCACTTACCTCCACCAGATAAATATATGGCCCCACCAGCAAAAGCTGTGATAATAAAAGTATCTGTGTCGGGTTGTAATAACAAAATTACCCCAACAATAGAAGTAAGTACCAAAAAAGGTAAAAGTCCATATTTTACTGTTTGGACCCTATCTTTTACTGAAGCTATCCATGCCGATAAAAAGATAATAAAACCTATTTTCAAGAATTCAGATGGCTGAAAAGACAAAGATCCTAATCTTATCCAGCGTTTAGCACCTCCATGCATGAATCCTAAATCAGGAACAAAAACAAGCAAAGTCAGGATTATAGAAGACAAAAATATAAAAAAGGCATACTTTCTATATATTCTATAATCAATTTTTGATGTAATAAAACAAGCTATAGAACCAAGTATAAGACCGAAAACAGTCTGATTGAACGCGACCCCAGCATATTTTATGGGTTGTTTAGATAAAAGACCTAAAGAAGCTGATCTAAAAATCAAATAGCCGAAAATCACCAATATTAGAACTGATATTAAAAATGGTAAATCAACTTTAAATTTTTTCATTTATTTCAATGAGAAATTATACCACAAATAACATACAACTTTCTTTGTGTTCTGTGTTTCTTAATATTAATTTAAAATTTTTAGCTTATAACTGCAATTATTACTCCAGATATGGCACAAACTAAACTTATGATCCAGTATCTCATGACTATTTTAGTTCTAGGCCAACCTAAAGCTTCAAAATGATGATGTAGTGGCGCAACCCTAAAGACTCTTCTTTTCCCAAAATATTTATAGGAAATAATTTGAATAACAACAGAAAGGGATGTCACAACCAAAGGAAGAGCTATTATAGGTAAAACTAAAACTGAATTAGTCAAAAAAGCTATAACTGATAATGTAACTGTTAAGCCAAGTATTCCAGTCTCACCCATATAGAATCTTGCCGGTGGGATATTAAACCAAAGAAATGCCAAAGTAGAGCCGGCTATTACGGCACACAATACAGCAATATCAATTTGATTGTTCGCATAAGCAATAAGAGAATACGCAGTAAAGATGATAGACATGACTCCGCCAGAGAGGCCATCCATGCCATCTATAACACTGCCAGAAAAAACTCCCAGCATTACTATTATGAAAAAAGGTATAAACCAAATACCCAATTCAAAATCGCCATTGAAAGGAATGTAAATTGAAGTAAACTCAAGTTTATTGTAAAACCAGAGAGATATACCTAGACCAATCATGGTAATAAAAAATATTTTTATCTTTCTATATATTAGAGGATCTTTTGCATAAGAACCCTTGCCAAATATCTGCAAAAGATCGTCAGATAAACCTATAAGTGAAGCTAGAATAAGAGCTCCTATCGGCACATAAGTCTGACTTCTACTCCAAAAATTTAATTTTTCAGTTATTTCAGTCTGAAAAAACACAGACAATAAATAAATTATAAGCATTGTCAGAAGAACTGAAACCCAGATTATAACCCCACCTATCCTTGGAGTTGAAATTTCTGCAGAAGTATTGTGTATCTTAGAAAAATCAACTGCTGTTATGTCTGATTCAGTCCTTGGTGACTTTTTCCACATTTTATATTTATAGAAAAAATCAGTAAAAAATGGGGTTATAAAAATACCGATAAGAAATGATAGAACTGATGGGACTACAACTTTTATTACATCAATCATAGAAATAGTTTTTGGTGATTAGTTATGAGAGATTAGTTTTTTAAGATGAATACATCATACCATAAAGCCAGAACCAATAATGTGTAAATCTTTCTAGAATTATCAGCTTTTTTATCAACATGTTGTTTTATTATTTCCATAATATATTCAATATTCATATTAGAAGATATATAATTATTTTCTAATATCTTTCTATAGATTTCCTTTTTATCCCCTGTAAACCAATCTTTCACAGGAGTTGGAAAGCCTAGTTTTCTTCTATTTCTTGTTGTCTCTGGAATAACATTTTTAAAAGCTTCCCTTAAAATATACTTGGACACTCCTTTGTTCCATTTTAGTCTATCGGGCATTCTTCCTGCCATTTTAGAAACCTCCATATCAAGAAAAGGAACTCTTAATTCTAGAGAGTTTGCCATCGTCATTTTATCTGCTTTTGCCAAAATATCTCCGACGAGCCAAGTGTTTATATCTACATACTGCATTTTTGTAGAGTCACTTAATCCTTTAGTATTTTTATATAGAGAATTAAGAGAAATGTATTTTTCATCAGAACCTTTCCATAATTTTTTTATTTCCTCTTTGGTAAAAATTGAACCATTAAAATATTTTTGACCAATATACCAATCTTCCACTTTCATAGAAACTCTTTTTAAATAATTCTTCCCGTAGAACTCAAAAGGAAGATTAGTAAAAATATTTAATATAAATTTTGGTAACCAAAATAATTTTCTAGATTCCATTGGAGTAAGATAAATATTATATCCACCGAAAAGCTCGTCCGCTCCTTCTCCGGAAAGCACAACTTTTACATGTTTTCTAGCCTCTCTTGCAACAAAATAAAGTCCTACTGCAGAAGGATCTGCTATAGGTTCATCAAAATGATAAACAACCTTTGATAATACAGAGAAATACTCCTCTGGCCCTATGTTTATTTCAGTATGTTCTGTGCCCAAAAAACTAGAAGTTTCTTCAGCTTCTTTACCTTCTGTAAGAGTGTTAAATCCAACTGTAAATGTTTTTATTTTGTTATCACCCCTTATTTCCTGCATAAGAGTTGTGATAATACTACTATCCAAACCTCCAGATAAAAAAGCTCCAACAGGAACGTCCGCTATCATATGGTGAGCCACAGAATCCTTCACAACATCATGTATGTCTTTTTTGGCTTCTTCTTCTGGTATAGAACTATTTGGATGAAATTCCATCTCCCAGTATTTTTTTATATCAACACTACCGGTTTCTACATTTATTTTTAAATAATGTGCTGGTGGAAGCTTATAAACATTTTTAAAAAATGTTTCAGCTAAAGGGTTATACTGATATAAAAGAAAATTTACAACAGCTGTATTATTTATCTCTGTCTTAAATCCTGGAAAACCCTCAAAACTTTTGGCCTCCGAAGAGTAAGCAACAATTTTTTCATCTTGTATCAGATAGTATAAAGGTTTAATACCAAAAAAATCTCTAGCGATAAAAATGTCTTTTGTTTCTGTATTATATATAGAAAATGCAAACATCCCTCTAAGTTTTAACAACATCTTTTCTCCAAACTCTTCGTACATTTTAAGTATCACTTCTGTATCAGATGTTGTTTTAAATTTATATCCCTTAGAGATCAGAACTTCTTTTAATTCTTTATAGTTGTATATTTCACCATTAAAAACAATTATCAGCTTTCCATCCTCCGTTGTTATAGGTTGTCGTCCGGTAGAAAGATCTATGATAGACAATCTTCTCATACCCATGGCAACATCTTTGTCTACATAAAAACCATCATCGTCTGGCCCACGATGAGTTATTTTATCCACCATTTTACCTATAATAGCCTCTTTATCCTTTATATTTGGGCCTACAACACCCGATATTCCACACATTCCTTGATTATATCCAATGCCTTAAAATAAGTCCAAAAATACAAAATTACCCCCAATTAAACTTAGAGATTACTGACCTAGATACTTTAAAGTAGCATCTACTAATAATCTAACGTCCTCAAACCTTCCCTCTTGCGTAGACCCCAAAACAGTGACTATAACTGGTTGTCCTAAACCAGCATCAAAAGCGATAGTTAAATTCCCTCCAGCCATATTAGTAAATCCTGTTTTTGAACCAATAAGCCCTGGTATTTCGCCTATAAAATTATTTGTATTCCTGCCTCGGTGATTTTTACTATTAGAAACGACTTCTATGTTTTGATATTTAGTTGGCTCCAATACGTCTGGATAATTCAAAATCAAATACTTCATTATTTCGTTAACATCTACAGCAGACCCATATCCGCCACTTATATCAGAACTTATATCAAGACCTGTCTCATTAACAAAAAATGTCTGAGTCAGTCCCATATCTTGTGCTTTTTTATTCATCTTGTCCAAAAACTCTTTTCTTCCAACATCATAATCATCTGTGCTTAAATTAACAGCCCCAATAACAGAAGCAATGGACCTGGCTCCGTCATTAGAAGAAGTCACTAAAGAAAAATCCAACAAATCTCTCATGTTCCAAGATTCAGAAACCAAAAGACCACTATCCCCTTCTTCCTTCAAAAAATCACTCCTTATCGTAATTTTTGAATTATCTGGTAATAATTCAACTGCCACCAAAGCAGTCATAAGTTTGGTTATGGAGGCAAGAGGAAGCTGAACGGTTTCATTTTTTTTATATAGAGCTTTATTTTGGGATAAATCATAAACATATACTGCACTAGCTTTTGTCTCAATATTTTCAAAAACAGAAAGTTTTTTTGCTTGAGTTTCAGCAATTAAAATCTCTTCTTTTTTTGATTGAAAATTTTGATTCAAAATAAAGACCATAAAAAACACACCCCCTAGAAGTATTATGTTAAAAATATGTAATATTTTTGGAATTTTTTGTTCTTCTTGCATGCTATTCTTCTGCAACTTCTAATTCTTCAGGAAGATTAAGTTGTTTACTCATTTCCTTGTATTCCGGTAAGTCTTCTACACTCTTTATACCTAAAAATCTTATTGTATCAGAAGTTATATTGTACACAACCATCCTTTCATCAGTCTTACTAACTGACCTTTCTATAAGTCCTCTTAAAAGTAAATTCCTTATTGCGTATTGTGAATTAACCCCTCTTATATACTCTATCTCCTTTTTTGTAACTGGACCTTTGTAGGCAATAATAGTAAGTGTCTCTATCCCCGCTTTACCTAGATCCTTCTCTCTTTCTTCTTTTATAATTTTATCTATTATTGTAGAAAAAGCAGAGTTAGTTACGAGAGAAACTTCATCATTATTTTCTATTATAGCAAGACCTCTACCTTCTAGTGCTTTTGTGAGAGAATCTAAAGCACTTTTTGTATCTTCCATAGATACTTCTAAAACTTTTGCTAAAAAAGAAATCTTCACAGGTTCTGCAAGGTAAAACAAAACGGCTTCTATTTGTTTTTCTAATTCCATATTTTCTTATTATATAAGAAAAAGTTTATAGTTGTTAGTGGTTAGTTGTTAGTAGAGAATTATTAGAAAATATAGTCTATTTTTCAAAAAATGTATGTGTGGAAAAAATTAGTATCTTGGAACACCAACGGATTGTGTCTCTATCTCTATATCCTGAAAATCACTATCCTGACGAACATTTATTATCCCTTGCTTTACTAATTCCAACATAGCTAAAAAACTCACGATAACATTTATTTTTTCTGCTTTACCATGTCCTGAAAAATCCTTAAAACTCATCTTCATACTTTTAGTTATTCTGAGAGTTAAACTTTCCATCATCTCTTCAAGAGTGATGACCTTCTGTATTACAGCCTTTGGGACAAATTCTTTTTTGGGGATATTAGAAATAACAAATTTTACAGTATCAAATATCCTATCAAGTGAGATATTTTTATCGGGAGTAAAAATAATTTTTTTCTCTTTACTAGGAAGTCTTAAGTACTCTATGTTGATACCAAATCTTTCTCTTAAATGTACACTTAGATTTTTATATTTTTGATATTGTTTCAATCTATCCTCTAAATCTTCGAT
>CAYMJQ010000002.1:0-89705 GCA_964391455.1 uncultured Candidatus Saccharibacteria bacterium
GTACTTGCTGTAGTGAATGATCCGTATGTTGTACTTGAGTAGTTAAATGTTTGTAATGCAGACCAAGTGTTAGAGTTTGCAAGGTTTAGAGATAGTGTACCACTTGTTCCACCTACCAAGCTTCCGATGGTGCCTGTGAAAGACAGAGAAGAACCTATTGTTGGTGTTGATGTTGCAACCCCACCAAAAGATCCTGATGCATTATATTGTAATTCACCAGAAGCCCCACCCGGTGTACCAGAACCTCCAGTAGAAGTTAAACAAACACCATTAACAGCAAAGCAGCCACCGGTTAAATTTATACCGTTAGCAAAAGTTGAACTTGAAATAGTTGAAGTCACAGATAAAAGATTTGTGCTTATGCCTCCAATAAAAGTTGATGTAGCTGTAGTTGTAGCCAATATGTTTCCAACTGTAAGCTGAGTTCCCGTAGCAACAAGAGATCCAGCAGAATCTGTTGTGATTATAGAATTAGGTGCCCCAGTAAAAGAAGTTCCGTTTATTGTAACTGTTGTAATAGAACCAGAGTCTGATGCCGTAACACCAGCGCCGACAAAATTAATTGTTGTTTGTGTTGGCAAATCTACACCCTCATCTTGAACCAAATTATATCCCCCATTGCCGGTGCCCAAACAGACACCACCAACAGAAACACATCCTCCGGTAATAGAAAGACCTCCTGAAAATGTAGAGGTTGAGGTGTTTGAAACTGAAATATTTGTAAAACTCGTTGTACCAAAAGAAGAGCTCCCAGAAACAGTTAGTCCGTTTATGTTTGCATTATTTATCGTCGGATTATTAAGTGTGGTATTTGTTAGTTGGTCTATTCTTTGAGTATTGGCTATTTGTTGATAAACATTTGTAATATTCCCACCACTACCAGTAGATAGTGAGTAGAGTTTAGAGGAAAGCTCGTTGTTTAACTTTTGCAAACCGAGCTCCAAATCAGCAATTGTTACAAAACCAGAAACAGGTCTTTCAACAACTCTTTCTATTACATTTGTCGTTCTTACAACTCTTGTTTGAATTGTGGTTGTAGAAGTCGGTATTACTGGTTTTTCTACTTGAGTAATGTTGTTGTTAATAATAGTTGTTGGTGTTACGGGAACAAAATTAGCAACTTTTGAATAAAAAAACTTATCGAACCAACTATTAACTTTTCTATAAACAACAAGACCTGAGTGATCTACTGGATTTAGTTTTCCTGTGGCACTAAGAGCTGTGGCAATTTGATTTTTATTTTTAGAAAAAGAATTTTGATTATTAATCTTGTAATACACTTCTCCAAAAGATCCAGTGTATAAATCAACAACATCGTTAACAGAATCAAAAACCAATTTAGGTGAGTCTGAAATTTTTTTACCTACGACAGATATAAAATCTATTGATTTATTTTTTAAAAAATAAGATGTTTGTCTAAATTCACCAAAATCTACTTGAAAAGAAAAGACCCCTATTAGAATAAGAAGAGTGGAAACAATAGGAATAATTTTCTTAGAAAAATTTAAATCAAAAACAAAAATTGCCTCGTACAGAAAATCTAGTTTGCTTGTCTTGTCTTTGTGGGGAATTTTTACAATAGAACTTCTTGAAACAGTTTCGGTTTTTATACCCACCTCCTTTATAGTTTTGGTATTATCTGTCGAATATAGATTTTTTGAAAAATCAAAAGTTGTTGGGGAATTTTTATATTTTAAAAGTGAATCTTCTTCAACATACCAAACTCTCCCAACCCTTCTTGAAAGAACCTTATTACTTCGACAAAGTTGACCGATGTAATCTTTTGAGTATCCAGTTAAAACAGAAGCTTGTTTAACTGGAATATATTTTTTGTTATCAAAAAAAATGTCAGAAACCATTACAAATATTATATCTGCAAAAAAAATATAAATCAGCAAAAATATGTGGATAAATAAAGCTTTCTCGGTTATCCGAGATAATTAAACTTATCCGAGATTTTGGATAAAAAATAAATAATAAATAATATTTTTTTAATTAATCAAAAAATGGAGTTAATCAAGTCTTTTAGTTAATTATTATTTATAAATAATACTAGTAAAAATGCTCAAAAATAAAGCTAAATAAATAAAAAAATAACGTATGTTTCAGTGATAGTATATGCATATAATTTTTATACAAAAACTATAAAAAATAAAATAATGATAAACCTTATTAAAAGTATAAATATATTAATATATTTATTATATAAGTTTATTAATGTTTATAATAGTTTAATCTATATTTTCTAATACTTTTTGCACTTATTATTACCGACTTCTTATGCTCCATTAACTTAGTACTTATTATTTCTGGTGACATGCCTTTTGCTATCATTCTATCAACACGTTTTCTACTGACTGGATCACTAACCACAGCGTTACTTTTTCTTTTCTTCAGTTTCTGCTTTCTATTATATCTTTCTATAGCTTTTAAATGCTTATAACGACCCATTCCTCTATTCCTAGATATCTCATTTGAGATAGATGATTTTGAACGATTTATTAGCTTTGCTATATAGCTTATACTCTTTCTTTCTCTCAACATCTTTTCAATTAGAAACCTTTCTTCATTTGTTAAATGTTTATATTTAAGTGTCATAATAATATATTATATCGTTCTACTTTAAAGGTAAATAGTATTTGCTCAAAATATGTTGATATAATCCAAATTATCGGATTTATTCTCGTATTAAATTGTAATAAATATTAGTTAACATATGTTGTATCTAATGTTTTTTAAGTATATTACTGTATTCACCCTGGTGTTTAATAAATACGAATGTATAAAAAATTATGATATACACTAGTATTGTTTAGTGTGTCTAAAATAGCTTTAATTAGGGGCTTAATTTGTTTTTATACAAAAATACAAACAAAAAACCTGGTTTAATTTTAATAATATAGTTATTATTGTCAGTACAAAAAATCACAGATAAATTTAAACCTTTGTTTAAAATAATATAACTTATACACCCACAACCTTGCTATATTTTATTAAACTTAATAAAATATACTCATATTCTTATCAAGGTTTATTAAACTTAAATCTATATATGGCAAATTTATATATAACAATTAAACAGGCTTCCAAGATACTTGGTGTGTCCCCCTTAACTCTTAGAAACTGGGACAACAACGGTAAGTTAAAAGCTCATAGACACCCAATGAACAATTATAGAGTTTACAAAATTGAGGATTTAGAAAAAGTTATAAATGAAATAGAAATAAATGCGGGCATGAGAAAAAGCACAAAAAAAGAAGTTCATAAACTAATTGTTAAGCACTTAAAAGATTAATTATAGAATACAAAAAAATAGCTCGGTCAATAGCTATTTTTTGTATAAAATTATTTTTGCAAATTACTTATTTTTTAAAATATCAATAATTGCCTTTTTAAAAACTTCTGGGTTTATAGACCCTTTACTTTCCTTCATCCCCTGACCAACAAAAAACTGCAGAAGGGACTCCTTGCCTGATTTGTATTCAACAACAACCGATTCGTTCTCATCTATAATTTTATTTGCAATCTTTTTAATTTCTTCAACATCATTTTTCTGCATCAACCCCTTTTCTTTTGCAATCGTTTCCACATCTCCACCAACTTCAAAAATAATTTTTAAAACATCTTTAACTCCACGAGACGATAAATCCCCACGATTAAACATCTTGATTAAATTAACGAATTTGTCTTTTGTAACAAAACCTAGTGTAAAATTTGATTTTTGACTTTTTGAAAAACCTATCAAATCTGATGTTATGTAGTTTGAAGCTGTTTGGATTACTTCTCTGTCCCCCATCAAATCAATGGCAACTTCTTCAAAAAAATTACAAGCATCGATGTTTGATATATAAATCTCTATATCTGAACTTTTGATTCCAAAATTTTTAGACAATCTTTCTCTTTTTTTAGATGGTGTTTCTGGAATAATTTTTTCTAACTCAGAAGCTGAAAATTCTGGGACTTCAGATATTATAAGTTTTGGAAGATCTGGATCTGGAAAATATCTGTAATCATTTGCTGTTTCCTTTGTTCTTTGTGAAAAAGTTATACCCTTGTTTTCATCCCAACCTCTAGTCTCTTGGATAACACTTTCCCCTCTCTCTAATAAATCAACCTGCCTTTTAAATTCATATTCAATAGCTCTCCCCACAGCTTTAAAAGAGTTTATGTTTTTAACCTCAACTTTTGTTCCAAAATTATCGTCTTTAGAAACTGAAATATTTACTTCAACTCTCATTTCTCCCTTTTCCATATTTGCAAGAGATACATTAAGATATTGTAAGAGCAACTGGTATTCTCTGGCAAAATTCATTGCTTCTTCAGAACTGTGTATGACTGGCTCAGTAACAAGCTCTGCTAAAGGCACCCCAGCACGATTATAATCAACCAAACTGACTTCTCCTGTATCATGCGAAGAACGAGCAGTATCTTCCTCTAAATGTATCCTAGTTAATTTTACTCCAGCTATATAACCACCAGAAATTAATGGATACTTATACTGACTTATTTGATAACCCTTGGGTATATCAGGATAAAAGTAGTTTTTACGATCAAATTCTGTAAAATCTGCTATATTTGCCCCTATAGCACTACCTATCATAAGCACCTTTTTAACAGCTTCTTTGTTTATAACAGGTAATGTTCCTGGATAACCCATGCAGACAGGACATATATTAGTGTTTGGCAAAACCTCTTCTTTATCAAAAGAGCTATTTTTGCACAAACAAAACATCTTGCTTTTTGTGTTAAGTTCAGCGTGTATTTCCAAACCTATAGTCATTCTATACTTATCCATAATTATAGATATTACAGTTTTTTTAAGATTTTCACCAACTCATCGCTTAATTTTTTTAAAGAAAAATCATCCAACACAGAAACAACAAAAACGTTATCGTTTTTTATCTTAAACAATTCAACAAGTTTATCTAAATATTTTTTTTCTATTGTATCTATTTTTGTTATTACTATAATCTCTTTTTTACCCAAAAGTGATTCATTATATTTACCGAGCTCTTCTCTCACCATATTATAATCATCTATAGGATTTTTATTATCAGCCGAAACACAATGCATGATAGCTTTTGTTCTAGATATATGTCTTAAAAAATTATATCCCAAACCTTTACCAACAGAAGCTCCTTCTATAAGACCTGGTATATCAGCAATAACGAAACCGTATAAATCACCGAGGTTTGGTGTAAGTGTTGTGAATTCGTAACTACCAACCTTTGCTTTGGCTTTGGTTAAAGAATTTAAAAGACTAGATTTACCCGCATTCGGCAGACCAACCATACCAATATCAACAACCAGTTTTAATTCTATTTTAAAAACACCTCCCTCCGAACTCTTCCCCAAAGTAAATTCTTTTGGATTTATATTTTTTGAACCTTTAAAATGATTGTTACCGTACCCACCATTTCCACCCTTCAAAAAGAAAATTTTTTCTTCGTCTAAAATCTCGACTTCTTTACCCGTATCAATGTTAGTAACAATACTACCTATAGGCAGATCTAAAACAAGGTCTTTTCCAGATTTTCCAGTCATACAATTCTTCCCTCCAGGACTTCCGTCATCAGCCTTAAAATCCTTAATAAACCTATAATTAGAAAGTAAACTAATATTGCGAACACCACGAAGATAAACATCTCCCCCCTTTCCTCCATCTCCACCCCCAGGTCCAGCATGATCTAAACCCTTTTGGTGCATCCAAGAAACTATACCGTCACCACCCTTACCAGAATAAATGGATAATGTTATTTCATCTATAAACATAGCTACACTCTACACAATAGATTAACTTATTACAAACAATATCAAGGTTTTTATGGTTTTAAGAACCTTTATACTTATCCACAAAAAACAAATTTGTTATTATTTGCAAAAAAAATATAATTTGATACAAATTACTTCAAACCTGCTAATAAACTTTATATATTTGCAGTAAATATGGTTTTATATTATTAAGTTATAAAATTTAATAAAAAATATGAACGATGATGATTCTTTGAGACCTATAAATCTAGATGAGGAGGATTTGGGAGATCTCGAGGATGTAGACATAGAAGACGAAGATGTATTGGCTGGCGACAAAAAAGGTAAAAAAAACTTAGAGGATGAGGATTCTCTAGATGCGCTAGCTGAAGATGAGGATATTATTCTTCCAGAAGATTCTTTTGACGATATAGAACCAGAAGACATGTGGTAATATAAAACACCAGCTGTAGCTGGTGTTTTATATTACATTTATTTTTATAAATCTTTTTTTTCCTATCTTATAAACCCCTGAAAAAACTTTAGAATCTGAACTAAATATTTTTTCTCCTTTAGTAATATTTGTTATAGCCCCCTCCGAAACAAGTCTTCTAAATTCTGATTTAGAAGTAATTATATTATTAGATATTAACACATCAACAAGATTTTCTCTTATATCAACAGAAACATTTACAACATCTTCAGGTGCCTCGCCTTTTGAAAATGTTCTTTCAAAACTTTTTTCAGCATTATCAGCTTCCTCCTTAGAATAAAGTTGTGAAATTATTTGCTTTGCAACTTCTTTTTTGTGTTTTAAAGGCTCACCCACGATATCAAAAAATTTAATTTCTTCGTCTGAAAAATCAGTCAACAACTCAAACATTGGTTTAATCGAATCATCACCTAAAGACATTATCTTACCGAACAAATCCTCTGGTTTATCTGTAATACCAATAACATTGCCTTCACTTTTTCCTATTTTTACACCTTTAGAGTCAGATAATATAGGCAAAGTCATAACAAATTTTTCTTTATTTTTAAAATTCTTTAACAAAGTCCTCCCGGTTAACATGTTAAAAGTTTGGTCTGTTCCACCAATCTCCAAATCAACATCCATAGCAACAGAATCATAACCCTGGAGAAGTGGATAAAGAAATTCTCTCATGTTAATAGACTCTCCTGTTTTTATTCTCTCCTGAAACATATCTCTCTCAATCATTTGTTGTACAGAAAAATTTTGAGCTATGTTTAAAATATCTGGTAAATTTAATTTATTTAACCAATCACTATTATATAAAACCCTTACTGGATTTTTACCTTTAAAATTTATTATTTTTGAAGCTTGATTTATATAAGTTTTTGCATTTTCTCTTAACTCTTCTTTTGTAAAAAATTTTTCCCTTGTTTTTTTCTTACCACTTGGATCACCAGCTTGTCCCGTACCATCTCCGATGAGAAATATAACTTCATGACCTAAATCCTGCCATTCTTTGTGTTTTCTTAAACCAACCATGTGTCCTAAATGAAGCTGTGTGCCTGTAGGGTCAAATCCTTGGTACAAACGAAACTTTCTACCAGACATTAACTCTTTTTTTAACAACTCTTTAGATGGGTATATCTTATCAACCCCTTTTGATAAGAGTTTGTTTATTTTTTCTTCATCAACTATGACTTTTTTTCCAAAAAAACTAAACATTTAATAATTTTAACACAAATATGATAGAATATGAATTATGGTAAAAAAACACATATTACACCATTTTAAAAAACATGGGGCAAGAAACGTGTTTGTTTTTTTTCTATCTTCTCTTATAATTTTGGCAAGTTTAACGTTAATATGGGTATCTACTTTTAAAATACCTTCTCTGGACACTATAGAAGCAAGAAAAATAAGTCAATCCACAAAAATATATGATAGTACAGGAAACATTCTTCTGTATGATGTATACCAAAATGCAAAAAGAACAGTGATTCCCATAGAAGAAATATCACCTTACATAAAAGACGCTGTTGTATCTATAGAAGATAAGGATTTTTACACCCACAAAGGTTTTAAAATAACTTCGTTTTTAAGAGCACTCATAATAAACACACTATCTGCTGAATTCGCTCAGGGAGGATCAACCATAACCCAACAAGTAGTTAAAAACTCAATTCTTGTTGGTGATAAAACAATAACAAGAAAATTAAAAGAAATTGCTCTAGCTTTGAAGTTAGAAAAAACAATATCTAAAGAACAAATTCTAAGTATGTATCTTAATGAAAATCCTTATGGGGGAACTATTTATGGTGTAGAAGAAGCTAGTCAGGCTTTTTTTGGAAAATCATCAAAAGAAGTGAATCTGGCAGAAGCGGCTTATTTAGCATCAATACCTCAAAGACCGTCTTATCTATCTCCGTATGGTCCAAATAAAGAAGTTTTGGATAGAAGAAAAAATTTAGTTTTAAAAGAAATGTTTGAAGATAAAAAAATAACTGAAGAAGAATACAATTCGGCAGTTAAAGAAAATGTTGTTTTTCTACCCAGAAGCACTTTTGGAATAAAAGCTCCTCATTTTGTTATGTTTGTAAAAGATTATCTTGAAAAAAAATACGGAAAAGATGTAATAGAACAAGGGGGTCTTAGGGTGACAACAACTTTAAATTATGAATTACAATCAAAAGCAGAAGAAATAGCATTAAGATATGCAGAAATAAATGAAAAAAACTTTAATGGAGAAAATGCGGCTTTTGTTGCTATAGATCCAAGAACTGGTGGAATATTAACTATGGTCGGTTCAAGAAATTATTTTGACAAAGAAATAGATGGGAACTTTAACGTCACAACCGCCAAAAGACAACCTGGATCAACTTTTAAACCATTTGTCTACGCCCAAGCCTTAATAAAAGGTTATACCCCGGAAACAGTTCTTTTTGACTTAAAAACACAGTTTTCAACAAGGTGTCCTAAAGAAAATATGACGAGTGATGGTGATTGTTACTCACCAAATAACTATGATGATAATTTTAGAGGTCCTATGACACTAAGAGAGGCTTTGGCTCAATCTATAAACGTACCGGCAGTAAAAACACTTTATCTTGCTGGAATAAGGGAATCAATAAATTTATCTAGGAGTATGGGAATAACTAGTTTAGGTGATGCAAATTTGTATGGATTAACTCTTGTTTTGGGAGGAGGAGAAGTGTCTCTTCTTGAAATGACTTCTGCTTATGGTGTTTTTGCAACAGAAGGAATAAGAAATCCTTATGTAAGTATATTAAAAGTTGAAGATAATAATGGAAATATTTTAGAAGAATTCAAAACAACATCATTAAGGGTTATGGAACCAGAGATTGCTAGAAATATATCTGATATATTGTCTGATAATATAGCAAGAACACCCTTATATGGACCGAACTCAATAATATATTTTTCAAATAGAGATGTTGCTGTAAAAACAGGTACAACTAACGATTTTAGAGATGCTTGGACAATAGGATACACCCCAAATGTTGTTGTTGGAACATGGGCTGGGAATAACGATAATTCACCTATGGAAAGAAAAGTTTCTGGTCTTATAGTGGCTCCTATGTGGAGAGCTTTTATGGATGAAGTTTTAAAAGTAACTCCTGTTGAAAATTTCACAAAACCCCAAATAGAAGATTCTTATGATTTAAAACCTGTCCTTAGAGGAAAATGGCAAGGAGGCATATCAAACCTAATAAATATTTCTGAAAATGAAATACCTTATAATTCTGTTCAAGAAACTCTTTCTGGTGGTGTTCATTCTATACTTTATTGGTTAAATAAAGATGACCCTAGAGGAAACTCTGAAGTTATTCCGGAAAATGATCCTCAATTTGAAAGATGGGAGTACCCTATTAGATTATGGGCTCAAAGTAGAGGTTTATAATAAATTATTTTATATCTAATATGATTTTATTATAAATACTATTTATGTTTTTTATAATATCTTCTTTATATATAAAAATTTTATTTTTTACAGCTGGAGATGATTTTATATATAAAATATTATTTTTAACCTCAATATTATTAATATTTAATACTATACCTGTAAAATCTTTTATATTTTTTATTATAAAGATATTTAAATCATCATTAAAACTTATATTTTTTTTAAAGTTTTCTAAATATTTTGATATATTAAACATTTATTTATTCATTGGCATCACTAAATACAAAAAAGTTTTGTCGTTCATACCTTTTATAACCATAGGTTTATTTACATCGGAAAATAACAAAGACACACTGTCAGAATCTATAGACTGAAAACAGTCTATTATATATTTATAATTAAAACTTATATAAATATCTTCTCCTTTAACAACAGAATCAATATAAGTAGTATTTTCTCCAACATCTATATTTTTTGTAGATATTTTTAAATTTTTATTTTTAATTGAAACCTCAAAAACAACCTGACTAAACTTATCAGCAAAAATATTAGAGACCTTAAGTGATGTTAGTAAATCTTGTTTTAATAAAACAATTTCTGTTTTAAATTCTTTAGGTATTATTTGTTTATAATCTGGAAACACTCCATCTATAACTCTAGATGTTATATATATATTATTATAAGAAAATGAAATTTGGTTTTCATTTAAATAAACCTCAACATCATCTTTTATATCTTCTAAAACCCTTATTATTTCACTTATATTTTTAACCGGTATAAGTATTTGATTAAAATCTTTGTTTTTTTTAATAGCTATTTTTTTTTCTGCTAATCTAAAAGAATCTGTGGCAACAAAAACTATATTATCTTCTTCAGAAAAAATTAAAACACTTGATAGTGTTGGTCGTATTGATGAAACTGAAGCACTATACATTACAGATTTTAAACCTTTTATTAAATTAGGAACATTAAAAGCAAAAGAATTGTTATTTGAAACTTTTGGGATATTAGGAAATTCTTCTGTTGAAAAAGATTTGATTACTGATTGAGAATATTTGGTAGATATTTTTAAATTACCACCAATATCTTCTAGTGTTACATTTTTATCATTTAATATATTTGATATATAGTTATATAAAATAGATCCAGAAACAGCTACTTTTCCAGGTTTATTAACTTTAACAGGAATACTAACTTCTATACCTATATCAAGATTTGTTGCTTTTATTGTTAAAATAGAATCAGATGCTTCTAATAAAACACAATTAAGTATTGGTAAAGTTATATTTTTACCTGTTATTTTTTCTACTTTACCTAGAGAATATAAAAGTTTTTCTTTTATGCATTCTATGTTCATAATAGTATTTTATTTTATTTAAAGAATTATTATTATATACACTGTGTATAACTGGAAAAGTGTATTTTATTTAATATATAAGCCATATTTTTAAATTATACTTGTGGATAATTATTGTATATTTTTATAACAACAAAATTTTTAATTAATATATCCACAAATTAAACAAAAATATAAATAACTTATACACACACTATACACTTTTATTTAACATTAATTTAATTGAACAATATATTAACTGTTTTGTAAAACTAAAATCAAAATTTACACAAAAATTGATCTTAATTGATTGATTTCTTGAACCAACATTTCATTGTTTTTTATATCATTTTTTATTTTTTCACAAGAATGCATTACTGTAGTGTGATCTCTCCCACCTAATTTTTCCCCTATCGCAGGAAAAGATATATTAAAATCTTCTCTTAATATATACATTATTATCTGTCTTGGTTTAATAATCTCTTTTTTTCTTGTTTTATCATATATTAATTGTTCATCTATATTATAGAATTCCGAAACTGTTTTCACTACCTCTTTTATAGACACTATTTTTTTAGGTTTTGTGTTGTTTTTTACAAAGTTTTTAACTTCAGATAAAGTAAGCTCTCTACCTTTTAATTGAGATTGGCATGTTATTGAGTTTATTATACCTTCTAATTCTCTTATGTTTCCATTTATAGAAATAGCTAGATACTCTATAACTTCTTTAGACATAGAATATTCACTTGAATTTAATTTAGATTTTATTATAGCCATTCTAGACTCACCATCTGGTGTAGGAATATCAACATTCATACCAGCACTAAATCTGGATTTAAGTCTATCCTCCAAACCTTGTATCAAAGCCGGGTGTTTATCAGATGAAAAAATAATTTGTTTATTATTTTCATATAAATGATTGAATAAATGAAACAATTCTTCTTGAGCCTTCATTTTATCAGAAAAGAATTGAACATCATCCATAATTAAAACATCATACTTTCTATATTTTTCTTTGAAAAAATTAGGTTTATTTAATTGTAGTGCATTCAAAAATTCCTGAAAGAATTTTTCGGAAGTTGTATAAAAAACTCTTCTTCCACCAGAACTTTTTAAGTAATTCCCTATTGCTTGTATAAGATGGGTTTTTCCATGACCTGTTCCCCCGTATATAAATAATGGGTTATAAACTATACCAGGTTTTTTTATTACAGCTTGACTAGCTGCATAAGCAAACTCATTAAAAGGACCAACTATAAAATTATCAAAAGTATATCTTGGATTAAGATTATCTTCTTTGTTTATATATGTATCAGCAATAGGTAGCTCTCTTGTTATTTGTTGGGGTTTTTCTGAGAAAATTTTTTCCTTCATTTCTTCTCTAGATATAATATATTGAAGAGATTGAATATTACTAGATATTCCACGAAGAGTTTTTAGTATTACGTTGTGAAATTTACTTGATAGCCAGTCTTGTACAAAAGTATTAGGAACACCTAAATAAACAGTACCGTTTTCTTGTTTAACTATAAAAGTATCTTTAAACCATGTATTAAAATTTGGTTTTGAGAGATTTAATTCCATTTCAATCAAAACTGCATCCCATAGTTTTTTGTTATCCATCATAGTCTAGATATTATATAGAAAAGAAAAAAAGATAGCACTTGTTAAAAGTACCAATATATGTTAATAATGTGTGTATAGGGTGTGTACAAGTTACAAGTTCATAAAATTAAAGGTGTGTAAAGTAAACAATTCTTGTCGCTTTTGATTTTTATTTATTTATTAATTAAACTTTCAACTTTATAACTTTATAACCAATATTATGTCTTTCACATACAAACCAAAAAAAAGAAAAAGATCAAAAACACATGGTTTTTTGACTAGAAGTAAGTCAAAAACAGGCTCAAAAACACTTTTAAGAAGAAGAAGGAAAGGAAGAGCTAAACTATCTACTGTTTAATTATAAGGCTCTATAAAGCCGTATAAAATAAATGTTAAAAAAAAACAGAAGAATACAGAGGTCGTATTTTAAAAAAATAATAACAGAATCAAAGAGGTATCACTCAACCTCTTTTGTTTTATATTTATCAAAAATAAACAACAATACCACTCCTAGTAAATTTTCTTTTTCTATATCAAAAAAAATACTTAAATCTGCTGTAAAAAGAAACAAACAAAGAAGAAGGGCTTATTCTGTTATAAAAAATGATTTGGAAAAAATAAAACCCGGATTTTTTTGTTTTTTTGTTTTTAAAAAAGGATTTCATGAAAAATTTTCAGATTTAGAAAAAGATATTAAGGGGTTACTTTCTTCATCTGGTGTGTTAATATAGTCATCATGATTACAATATTTAACACACTTGTATCCGAACCTCTTTATAGCACTCTTATATTTTTAATAAACAAAATGCCCTTTTTTGATGTGGGTGTTGTAATAATTATATTTACAATACTAACAAAAATAGTTCTATTACCTCTTTCAATAAAAGCATCAAAATCTCAATTAGAGATGAAAAATGCTGAAAAAGACATAAATCTTATAAAAGAAAAATATAAAGATAGCCCAGAACAAGGTTTGAAAATAATGGATTATTACAAAGAAAAAGGAATAAATCCATTTATAGCTATTTTTATTGTTTTTATACAAATTCCTATTCTTATAGGTCTTTATAGAGTGTTTTTAAATCTTCCAGAAATAAAAACAGATTGGTTGTATGGTTTTATAGAAATACCGTCATCCATAAATATGTTGTTTTTAGGTTTAATAGATATATCAGAAAAAAGTATTGTGCTAGCTGTTTTGGTTGGTGTAACAACTTATTTACAAACAAGCTTGGCTACTTCTAAGTCCGGAGAAGAAAAACAAACAAATAAAGAGGGGGATTTTGCAAAAGCAATGTCTTTTCAAATGAAGTATTTTTTACCACCACTTATTGCTGTTATTATTTACAACGTATCTTCAGCGGTAGCACTATATCTTTTGGTAAGTAACATATTCTCTATTGTTCAAGAGTATTATATAAAACAAAAATATCACAAATCTATTGCAGTTGTTTAGTTTATTTGGTCAAATCTAAGCTCCACAAAGATCCATCTCTTTTATTTATAAACACTAAAAACTGTTCGTTTGTTGAAAGTATAGGTTTTATTACATCTATCGCTTCACCCCCCTCTGATTCAAGGTTTGAAATTATTTGGGAAGTTAAGTTTAGAGTATCAAATACCCAAACATCATCACTATATTGAACCAAACCTTTATACCAATTTGTTAGACTTCCACTCCTTATTACATCCCTAGGTACTGCACAGTATATTATGTTTGTGTCTTCGTTACTCCAAACACATTTTTCTGGAAATGTTTCTGGGGTTAAGAGACTGTTTGTTTTCTGGTTGTTATCGTATAAAAACATATTAAATTCTGATCCTTGTCTTAAATATAAAATCTTTGAAGCATTATTATTTACCAAAGAAGAAAGACCTTTTATGTTGCCTAGTATTTTTCTAAAAGAAGCGTTTGTTACATCCAAAAAATACAAGAACCCGTCAGTTCCCTCTTCTGGTTTTGTGTTTAGTGCAACAATTCTAGAGTTAACGTATTGAGAATTAAATTCTTTTACAGGAGAGTTAATTACTAGTATTCTGTTTCCACCACTAAAATTTGATGTGTACCCAATAGAACCATTTTGACTTTTCTCTATATAAAATACACTATTGTTAAAAACAGATAAATCATAAATGTTTGCCGGGAATGCTATTCCAGATACAGTATTTTCAGTAGTGGTGCTTATCTCTCCAAGTGTTATAGAAAAAGTATCTACAGTTTCATCATCATCTTTCAAGTATCTTGCCATTATGGAATTTCCATTATTTCCCCAGACAGCATCATAAATTCTTGGTATTGTTGTATTAGATATCCTGCCTTGTCTTGGAGAGAACAATTCTACCTCAAATATGTGTCCGGTAGCTTTTTCTATATAACGAACTATCGTCCCTGCTCTTATATCCAAAACTCCTGCCCCAGCTACAGGTTCAGAAGATATTTTTCTCAGTCTTTTTTGGAAATCCGTATTTTCCTCTTCGTCTATTATTGGATTTTCTTCTGGAAAATTATTATTATCTATTAATCCACCATCTTCACCCCCGAATGGGAAAAAGTTTTTAAATACATTTGTGATACCCCCATCTGTTTGGGGATTTCTTGTTCTTGTAAAATAATACCCTATAAGTACAGCAAGTATTATGCTTAGTACAACAAATATTATAATGTAGGTTTTTTTTGACATGATTTTTAAGTGCAAGAATTAGGTGCATTTACCTGATAATTATATACTGAAAAATGAGGTGCTGTTATTCTCGGTCTACCTGTTTGTGGGTCAGGTCCTATAACACGTATCGGTCCCCTATATGGAACAAAAGGTGTACCATCAGGGTTTCTTCTCGGTGTTCTACCATCAATATTTACTGTACTTATTAGATTCCGACACTCTTCAAATGTTGCTACTTCAAATACCGGATACATATTACTTTGTCTAGCTTTTTCATAAAAATTATTTAAACCAGAAGGAGATCTGTCTATCGGGTTTCCGTCAATACAAGTCCCATTACTATGACAACCAGATTGGTGTTGTACCGTTTGATTATAACCACCTTCCGTTATATACCAAGTACCTTCCCCCATTAATGCGTGGAAATTTTGAAGATTTTGCATCATTCCTGCTGATACCCCAGAGTGAGATGCTCTAAGAGCGGGTAATCCTGATCCAGCAAAAGGAACACATCCACCAGGGCACCCAGTCGGTGGTATAACAGGGATTACAGGTGAATCTGTCGGCTCGACAGTAGGTCTTTCTATAAGAATATTAAAGCTTAGTATCTGGGGGTTTATTGTATTAAGAATAACATATGAACCTATCACCAAAAGCAATCCTAGAACCGCATTTTCTATGTATTCTCTTCCTTGTTGTTTGCCACTTAAAGCGTCAGATGTTGCATATAGAACACCACCTAATGTAATAAAAATAAAAGCCAAAGCAACAGCAATTCCAACAGTTAAATTAAACGCTGCTGGCAGGTAGGTACTAAGGTTTGTTCTTCCGTTTTCAGCACCTATACCTGGAAGAGGTGCTATAACCTCATAATCTCTTGGTCCTGTTGGCTCTGTTTGTGCAAAAGAAAAAGAAAACAAACTAAAAAACAAAAAAACAGCTATAAATATTTTTATAAAAAAACTTTTTTTTGTTAAATTATTTTTCATTATCTTTTAAATGTTAAATTTACACTCCTTGTTGAAGATTGGAGTAGTTTTTCTAAATTTTCTATAGACAAAGATATGTTAGATGTTCCAGAAACCCCTTCTTGTTTTCTAAATGTCTGATTTCTGTCACCCTGAACAGAAACAGGAGTTCCGTTTATTAACCATTTGTAGAGCATGGACTGATCGTTGTTTTGGTTATCAAAAAAATAAGGAACAGCGTGTATTGATATTTCGTTGGAATTTCCAAAATCTTCTTCCGCAACTAAGGCTTTTTGAAACTGTATACCATAGACTGGGTCTTTTTTATAAAACTGTATTGTTGGTTCATTTGGTATTAGTGTAATATTTGCAAAACCTAAACCAGGTCCAGTTTGAGGTGTAACCTCAACAGATATATTGATATTTCTTGATATTAAAGGACTTTCAAATGTATAAACATTTTTACCGAATCCAGAAGCACTTTCAATAAAGGATCCGTTTCTTGTCCACCGGTAAATCATATTTCTAGGATTCATTTCTACACCATTTTCATTTCTTATGTGCGGTATGGCTATTATTGATATTGTGTTTTGGTGTGAAAAAAGAGCTTTTCCTTTATAAAATGGTGGAACATAACCACTACTTTGCCATATTAAGTCTACACTTGTTGGGACAAAAGAATAGTTTTTTTCTATAACAGAGCCAGAGCTTCCAGTCGCTGTTATATCAAGATTTGTTCTCTCCCCTTCTCTCCCCATTGTGAAACTGAAATTTTTCTCACCAATACCACTTTTTATTACTCTTCCATTAACTCTCCAAGTAAAATTTAAAGAATCAACATCTAAGGAAAAACTTTTTGCGGTAACATAAACAAGTTCATTTGCTTTTGGTATTTCCGGAACAAATTCAATGATTAAGTTTGTGTCCGAATTACTAAAAACTTGAGAATTTACCGTACTATTTAATCCAAAAAATAATACAGTTATTAGAAATAAAATAGAAAAATATCTCATGTTTATAATAATATCATAGTCTAAATTTTGTGTTTTTTTGTTATTCACAATTAATTCTTGATATTTTTTGTTGCCACATTAATTCCCTTTGCTAACAAAGGGTTTTTTTCTGCTAAATCTTTTACTCTGGTTGTTGCTATTAAGAAAACTACAGCTACGGTCCATCCTGGAAGTATGTTTATATAAGGTATGGTTTCAATTAACCAACCTAAACCTAAGGAACCTAGTCTTTTTAAGGTTATCATATTTATTCCATACATATGGAACCATAACCAAAATGTCATAAATACAAAAAAACTTACAATAGCTGCAAGTATATTACCCACAAGTGGTATCCAACCCGTTAAAGCTTGAAGGGTGTCAAAAAATAACGCTGTAAGAGTCATCAAAAAACCCGTGCCGAATTTTATTTGTGTTTCCTTTTTCATTTAACTACTATTTTCTAAATCTGCTCTAGCTCTTTTTATAGACAAAACCTGAGATGGGTCAGAGGTTATAATCTGGTCTTCGGTATAAGAAGCTATTATTTTTATAGCTACATGTTTTAGCCCAGCAAAGAATATCCCTTCCCCAACATCTGATTCTAGAAGAAGATATTTTTCTTCATCAGTAAGACTAAATACTTGTTGTAATTTATCTATTGCAGTCGGAGATTGTTTTAGAAGTATTTGTATTGATGAGTTCGTTACTATAGGAACTCCATATGGAGATTTCATAAAATCATCAACATCTTGGGTTATGGTCGCAAGACCCAAATAATATTTTCTTCCTCTTTTTGCCAAAGAAAGCAAAAAAGATGCAGTGTCTTCGGATTTCATCATCCACCAAGCTTCATCTATAACCAAGAGTCTTTTCTTTAGTTTTTTTCTTATCATGTTCCATATATAGTGCATGATTATGTACATAGCTATAGGTTTTAATTCATCTTCCATGTCCCGCAGAGAGAAAACTATAAACTTTTTATTGATATCAATATTACTAGGTCTGTTTATAAAACCAGCCCATGTTCCTCTGGTGTATTTTGTAAGTCTTTGTGCTAGAGAACTACCACCTTCCATACCAGATAAAACCAATTCAAAATCAGAAAGTAGAGGAGGCTCTATGTTTTCAAAATTTGAATCAGCCGTAATATCTTTCAAGGCGTAAGTTTCTGTTATAGCTCTATCTATAATCGCATCTTCTTCTGGTGTAAGCCCACCCATCATTAGTCTAAACAAACCAACCAAATTTATAATATTTGATCTCAAAACACTTGCAAAAGATTCATCTTCTCCTGGTGTTGGTATTTCAAAAGGGTTTATGTGGTGTTCAGAGTTTAGAGAAATGTTAAAATATCTACCACCAACAGCTTCTGATAAATATTCATATTCCCTTTCTGGGTCAATAACCATCACATCTGTATCAAACATCAGTGTTCTTAGTATCTCTAGTTTTGTTGCATAAGATTTCCCAGCACCAGATTTTGCAAAAGTTATAGAGTTGTAGTTTTCCAGTGTAAACCTATCAAACAAAACCAGAGAAGAGTTGTGTCTGTTTATACCATAAAGTATTCCATTATCTGAGGTCAGGTCAAATGATATAAATGGAAACAGTGAAGATAGTGGAGAAGAGTTTAATTTGCTGTAAACCTCTAGTCCGTCTGTAGCTATTGGTATTGCTGCTTTGAAAGCTTGTTCTTGTTGGAAGAGTGCTGGCTTTAGATATACAAGTTTTGCTTCTAGAATAGATTTTATTTCCGATTCTACTTTATCTAGCTCATCACTTGTATTTGCATACATTGTTATATAAAGACCCACATCAAACAACCTTTCTTGTGCTTGTTGCAAGTTGTCTCTTAGATTTTCTAGGTCTTGATATGCGGTATCCAGCATAGGGTCTCTTACGAGCCCTTTGGCTTCTCTTGCGTTTATCTGACTTTGTACTTCAGCCACTTTCTTTTGAAAAGTTCTTAGAACGTTTGCTGTATCTATTGGTTTTACAAAAATAGAAACATCAAAAATTTTATCTAGATTTATAATTGGCGCAAACCAACTATCTGAAAGATATCTTGGATAAGATATGACAAAAAAGCTTCTTAAAACTTTCTCTCCGAGGTTAATTTCCTTAGGTGATACTTTTAAAGCACTTGGAGCTATAACATCTTTTAATTCAAGACTGCTTGAATCATATATTTCTTGAGGCAAGATTGTTGAAATCTCCCTTTCCTCTTTTTTTGTTTTTAAAAAATCAAATATTCCCATATTTTTATTGTGATTTTATTGGTTTTTCTGTTTCACCAGGATTGAATATTTTATAAAATAATTCTATAACCTCTTCTGTTCCAAGTCTTATAACTCTGATACCGCAACGAGAAAGACCTTGTTCTACGACAGAAACCCTCTGTTCTAATTGAGTCCTGTTTTCTTCAAAAGTAGCTTCTTTTCTCATTTTTTCTTCTTCACTAGATGTTCTTTTGAAAAAAGAAGGTGTGCCACCCTTTATGTTTATAAGTGCTGGGTCATAAGGAACAACTATAAAAAAACTTTTTGTCATTATATTTGTAGTTTCTGTAAATTTTCTTATGAATTCTATATATTCTTTAGTTTGGATTTTCATTAAATCATTTACTTGTTCTTTGTATCTTTCTTCAAGTAGGGCTATGTAGGGCCTTATATCCAGTCTTCTTGACTGTATTGATATTTGCACGGGGAAATCAAGTGAATTTAAAAAATCTTGGAACTGTAGAATTATGGCCCTTCTTTCATCTTCAGATTTGAGACTAAAGTTTAGAGAAGATGTTAGGATAACAGCCCTCATGGTATCATCTTTTAAAATAGCGATACCGTCTCTGACTTCTTTTATCGGGACAAACTCTTGTGTACTTTTAGCATTTACCGCCATAAAATTTATTATAACACAGTAAAATATAATTTATTTTGTTTTTACACCACTTTTACTTGTTAAAGGATTTAAATTTTCATTTACATCCAATGACCAAGACATTTCTTTTAATTTACTATCAGAAAGTTTAGGAACGTATACTTGTTTTTGGCTTTTTATAACATCTTCTGTTTTTTGTATTTTTTTCTGTTCTTTTTTCCAAATATATAAATTTTGTTTGGTGTAAAAAACAAAAGCAGCTTCAAGAAAATCTATGAAAGGTTTGTTGTTTATTTTGTAAAATGCTAAAGCCAGTGATAGTGGGATTATTATTGCAATAATTAAAATACTTAATAGAAAAGGTAAATAATTGTATACAACAAAACACATGCCAACACCACCAGCTAAATAAACAAATTGTTTTATGGTGAAAGGTCCAACGATTTTGTCTTCTACATCTATAAATTGTGGGACTTGATATCGCATGATTATAAATTTTACAGTTTTTAGTTTCTGGTGACTAGTGGATATACAAAAACTAAAAATTAATTACTATATAAAAACAATTATTCCAGCGGCTCTCTGTAAGGATCCTTTTCATATTTTTTAATTGATTCTGCGGAATTTGTTGTGGTGTTTAATTTTTTTTCTAATATAGGGTTTTGAATATTTGAACTTGCTTGTTGTCCATATCTAGGGACACCGATTGTTTGTTTGTCTAAAACTTCATTTTGAAATACTGGTTTTGGTACAGGATTAACTCTTAAAGGCTCATTTTCTTCTATCATAGGGAGGTTTTCAGGTTTTAACTCTAGCTGGGTACTAGAAGACATCAATTTTTCTTTGTTTTCGGTATTTTCTGATGAATTTTTTTCTAACCCTTCTTTTTCTATTTGTTTTAAAGCATGGTCAAACACTCTATTTTCTAAATCTTCCAAGATTTGTTCAGCAAGAAGTTTGGATATATTTAAGTCAGAAATCATATTTGATAAAAAATTATTGGGTTTTTCTAGTCCAACTAAAATAAGTACAACAGAATCAGTCAAGTTGTTTGTTTGTTCTTCATTAAGTCCGTATTTTTTACATATTTCTATAACTTTTTCTTCCCAATCACTATTAAAAACAAAATCTTTAATAGGCTTAGGTAGATTTTCTATGTAGTTATTGTATGTATTTTTGTCCATATTTTATGTTGTTACTTTTGGTTCAGTAGGTTCCTCTGGTTTTTCTTCTGTTTTTTGATTTTTTTCCTCTTCCTCTTTTTTCCTTTGTTCTTCCATATATTCCCTTGTTGCTTCTTCGGCTTTCTCTTTTTTGCTTTTTTCTGTGGCTAAACCTCTTATTTTTCTTGCAATAACTCTTCTATCAGATGCATTGTTAGTTTGTTCGGTTTGTGAAAGTGCATACCCTCCACCTACAAAAGCCCCAGGTATTCCACCAACCACCCCACCTAAAACTGTGCCCCCAGTAATTTTTGCTAAAACTGAACCATATCTATACATTACTCCACCATTTTCTATTCTATTTGCATAATCATTAACTCTTTCTTTGTATCTTTCTTTCAATTTTGACTCATTGTCCTTTCCTAATGCTGTAATTTCTTCCAATCTTCTTCGTTCATCTGATTTGAAGTTAGAACGATTATTTTTAGCTTCCTCATATATTTTCTTTCGGTCTTCAATTGCCTTGTTTAGATTTTCAATCTCAGATTTTCTTCTTAAGTCATCATTTCTAATATTATCCATTTCTGTTTGGATTCTCACTTTTTCTTCCTGGCTTTCTGTCCAGTCTAATTGTTTTTGTAATTCCTTTAGTTTTTTTCTATTTTCTTCTATTTTTTGATCATTTTCATTTTTTGCAGATACAGCTTGGTTTAGAAGTTTTTCTTTTTCTGTTGCGTCTTTTCCTTCTTCAGTTTGTTGCCATATTCTATTTTCTTCATTTATAAAGCCTTCAGAATTTAATTTTTCTTCAGCTTCTTTTGTTGCTTTGTCTTTTTTCTTTGCTTCTTCGATAACATCATCATTTACCTTATAATACTGTTTTACTTTTTCAGCTTCATCTTTTGCTCTTTGTTCTGTAATTGCTCTATAGTTTGTTTTTTTGGTGTCTACTTTTCCAAAATCACTTCCAAAACCAGTTGCTTTGGCAACTGTGCCAAAACTATCTGTGGCCCTTGCATCAAAAGAACTTGTTGCAAGTCTATTTGCAGCAGAAAGTTTTAATCTTGCTCTTATATCACCTTTAGCTGCTCTGTCTTTGAGATCTTCATCATTTGCTACATTACCACCCCATCTTCCAATTGTGCTTCTACCCAACCTTCCTGCCCCTCCCATAAACACTCCACCAGCATAACCACTAAACTTACTAGTTGCTGTTGCGATGTGTGTGGATCCTTTTTTGGACATGTTTGCCGATACTATAAGTGAAGCAATGGACAAACCTATAATTATGGTAAATTTAAATAATAAATTTATAAAACCTTCATTATTTGCTGGGTTTTCACTTATTACACCACCCCAATTACCCCCCACAGTTATAAAACCTGGGCTCGTAAAAATAGTCATTGATACAAGCATCATTAGCATAAAAACAGGTGGAAATATAAGCTGGCTATTCAAAGCATTCCACCATTGAGAAGCATAAGGTTTCATGAAATCCAAAGCTAATCCCATATACGCAACTGGAGAAAGAACAAGTAAAACAAGTATTGCTAAGAATCTAACAATAAACATTACTGATATGGCGAGGAAAACAAAACAAAGAATTAGAAATAGAAATATACCTAAAAGAGGAATAAATATTAAATTAATCCTACCCCCCGCAGAACTTACCATTCCTTCAAATGCGTTGTTTGAATAAAAAGAAGTTATTCCAACAGCTCTCATAAAAGGCACAGTTAAACCACCTCTTATTTCGACGTTTCCAGCTGTAACATTTCCTCTGTCTATTATGGCTTCATACAAACCAACAGTAACCACGTTTGAAGCATCTATAAGCACTTTTGTAAAAAATAGGCTGAAGTTTATAAGTATAGAAGCCAGAACTATGCCTATAATAAATCTTTTTATATATTCTCTACTTCCCTGACCAATTATGAGTTTTATTGCTTCAAAAAGTAGTATGAATATAAAAGCAATATTCATTAGGTCTTTTAGTATTTTCCATGCTGTGTTTATTCCTGTGAGACTTTGTAAATTCTCTTTAATATCCAAAATTGAGTATTCAATAACAAAGTCAAGTAATAGGCCAAATATCATGAGCAATAAAGCCATGATTGTTAGAATTCCATAAAATATAGAAGAGATTATTGCAGTAAGACAGTTCTGTACATTTGGAAACGGAGTTTGGAAACCATACCAAGTTTGTGGGGCACAACCATTTCCTAGACTGAAAAAAGCATCAGCTGTAAAAGGTGTAAACACACCCACAAACAGAATTAGTATTAGTATGTAAGGAAAAAACCTTCTCATTATGATTATATTGGTCTAAATATTGCCCAAACAGAACCATCAGCAGATACGATTCCAGAACAAGTTGGCTGTGTTCCAAATACCGCACAAGCTCCACCCCAACCAACAAAAGTGTGACCTATGCCTGGTGTTGCTGATATAGACTGGTGTGATCCTCTAGGATAGACTTTTGATATTGTTGTTGAAGCCATAGTAACTGAATTCAACTCATCTACTCCGTCGCTCAATGATCCTACACCTGAAACAGTAAATGTAACTGTGTATGTTCCAACACCTGGAAGAGGTGTTGGTGGTGCTGGGTTTTCGTGTCCGGCTGGGTTTCTGTTACAAGCACACTCAACCAACCAACCCCAACCACCTTCTGCTATAGAGTATTCACCGTCCGGACCTTCATTTCCAACAGCACCAATCATTACATCTACAATCATTCCATTACCAAAATTAAACTTATCTAATCTTATTGGGTGTTCCATTAATTCTCCTCCAAATCTACTACTAATTATCGGAGCTGCTTGTCGCATACCGTAATTAGAAGCGGGATAACCATTTAATACAGATAAAACAGCACTACTACTTACTGTTGTACAATCTACGTTTGGATCTGGTGTGTATGCTGGACAATGACCACCACTTCCTCCACCAGCTCCTAGTGGCCAAGGAGGAAGACCTCCAACTGTTCCTGGGGTGCTTCTGCAGTTTGCTTGTCCACCATCTCCACCCCCACCCCCACCATCTGGGTCACCACCATCTCCACCACTTCCACCTGTTGCTGTACAGTTTATGGATGGAGCCGTTGCTGTGATCCGGTAATTTGTTATTGGTTGTTGTTCATCTCTTAAACTATTAGTAAAAACTCTTCCGGAAGCATCTCTTTCACTTGAAGTAAATAAACTTCCAGCGCCCCCAACTATTTTTTCTACCAATTGTGTAAGCAAGGCAGTAACTATTTCATTGAATTCATCAGCTGCATTTAATCTTTCCCAACTTGAACCAAGACTTCTTGATAATTGATCGTTTATAAGGACCCCAGGGGTGGTTGTTATTTCTTCTTGAGTACATATTGTTTGTTGAGATATTGGATCAATCACCTCTGCGCCTCTAGGACATCTTTTTACGTTTAGAAAACCACCACTTAAATCTAATTCTCTTTGTCTTGTGGCTTGAGCTGCACTTATTCTCATAGATAAAGTGTTTTGGGCTTCGAGGTATGCTCCATAAGGGTTGTTTTGAGAGTTTTGAGTTAATTCAAACCATCCCTGCCAACCACCCTGAGAGAAATCTCTGGTAAAAGCCTCATAATTATTTCTAAGTATATCTAGTGTACAGGTGTAATTCGTGGTGTCTGGGTTTATATAATTTTTAACCAAAGCCAGTCTTACTTGGGCGTTAAACGGTGCACATAATTGATTTACTCCTGCTTGAGATAAGAAAGCGGAAGCAGTTTCGTCTCCTATATCTAAGAAAAATTGTCTAGGATTCTGTACATATAGAGGGTTTCCTTTAAAACCAGAGTTGATCCAGTTTACTGTTGTGGCGGTAAGTCTTTTTAATGCTATGGCTGAAACTTGGTAAGCAACTCCATCAAGGGCGAATTCTTTTAAATTTTGAGCAATATCTACATACTGTGCGTTGGTTTTTACTGGAGAAGATAATGATAATAGTGATGCCATTATCATTATTAATAAAGTTTTTTTCATAAAATAATTATCTTAGAATACGTTTATGTATAATTTACATAGTAATTATACATTATTATATTAGATATATATTCAAAAAAAAAGAAATTATGTTGAAAACTAATTTTTTAAGCGTTCCTTATCAGAAAGTCATTCATTTTAGTTAGTATGTTTATAAAAATAGATGAATTTTGGGTGTAATTACCAAATGCATCAAAAAGTCTTATAGGGTCATCTAATCCAATCTTCATATTTTCTAAATTAAACAATATTGCAGAGGATATATTTAATAACTCTAAGTGTACAGAAATAGCTTTTTCAGGCACCTCCATGTTCAGTAGATATTTTATAGTTGATTTGTTGATTGTAATTACAGAGTCAAGTTTCTTTAATTCTTCCTTATTTTCTGTACTTACAGCATTTGCAAATACTAAAATAGGATCATCATAGATACTATAGTATATAGGTTGTATTGCTTCGTTTACACCCTCTTTGTATCTTTTCATTGTTTCAGAATCTGATTTTGTTGTAACTTTTAGGTTTTGTCTTATGTATGTTACTGGTTTTTGGTTGTATTCAGGAGAAGAAAGGGTTTTGGCCGCTATTTCAAAAGCTTTTTCTTCGGTGATTTGTTCGCCATTTCTAACAGTTAGTAAATATTGAGATAGGAAATCTCTAGAAAGTTGATCTGTTAATGTCGCTCCTTCAGTTTCAGTTAAGTCCAAAGTTAGGTTTTGAAATGGGGTTTTTTGTTCAACAGTACTTAGAATTTTTTTCCAATCAACATCGGAGTTTTCTTTTGTTTGTATTGCAGGCATCAATGTTCCACCATCATCGTTTTTTATAGTAATTTTTTCATTATTTAAATTTTTATTAGACAACCAAACAGAAACAACTAGACCTAAACATAATATAAAAGTAGCTATAATTTTATTATTAGGCATTTTATAAATCTTAACATGTTTTATTACTTGATTTATAACAAGTTATAAACACCAGCCATGAAGTAAATCAAAATATAAGAAATAGCGATTCCTGCTAACAAAAAAAATCTTAATGTGAATATGTGTTTTTCTACATAAGGTTTTTTGGTTATAAGTCTATAGCCTATTATTGATGCGGGGATACATATGATATATAGCAGATAAAAAGATAAAAATAACGGTATTAAAAGAATACTTAAGCTGAACATAATTGCTACTATTTTTATTCCATTTTTCGGGAACATTGTTGGGATTGTCATTATTCCGTTTTGTTTATCACCCTCAATGTCTTTTATATCTTTAAAGTTTATAGCTAGTGTTACCATGATTATTATTCCAAGACTTAAAAGTATCGGAAATACATATATTTCTTTATATACAGACACAAAAAAGAATCCAGCTAAAATAGTAGAAAGACAAGCAACTGAAATAAGAAAGGAAGGAATCAAAGGGAATCTTCTAAGTCTAAGTGGTGGTGCTGAATATATATAAGAACAAAAGAAGTAAATTAGTGCCATAAAAAACGGATAAAATCCGGCCAAAAAAGCTCCCAAAAGACCTATAAATAACCAGATATTGCTAATATCCAACATTTCTTTTTTGGTTAAATCTTCTTTTACAAGAGGTCTATTTTTGTTTGAAATTTTGTCTATATCTACATCATTTATATCGTTTAGATGTACTGCATGCATCCATAATGCTATCCAAGCTATTGTTATGGATAAAATTCCAAATATATCTATAAAAACAAATTTATTCCCTAAACCATTTATATAAGCAAATCCAATTCCAGAGAAAAGAGATGCTGTATAAAAATTTACTCTTTCTAGTCTTATGTTTTTTATTACTGATAAAAATTTGTTTTTATTTATATTCCAAAGTATTAAAATAGATATGAATATAGATATTAAAAACAATATTTGTGAAACAAATTTTGCAAAACCTATTTCTATAAATCTCTCTCTTGTTACGGAGCCCAGACCCTCTCTTAGTGAATTGTGTGAGATTGTCGATTCTAAGATTATTTTTTCTAAAAATAAGACTATTTCAATACTTTGTGCTGGTGGGTTTTTTATGTGACTTATCGTGTATATAAGTCCTGGTATGGTTGCCATCAAAAAGACAAATAAATATATAAAAAACATGCTTAATAAACTTGTTTTTATATTTTTACTTTCTCTCCATATCAAATATCCAATAACCAATATAGATATGGCTATACCTACCCTAATTCCTAGTGTTGCTCCGGAATATATGTTTGGTCCGAAAAAAGTTAGAAAATTTAAAATTAAATCTTTTCCACTACTAAAAATGTATAACATTTTTAAACCTTTTCCATTACTTATGACTATATCTATAATTGGGGCTAACCAAATAAGAGGTAATCCAAACAGAATGATTTTAGAAGCGTTTACATAATCTTTTGTAAAATATCCAAAAATAAAAATAGTTCCCAGTGTTACTGACAAGAAAAATAAACCAACATGTGTTATTGCATAAGAATCTGTGTGTATTATTCCAGATAAAGTAGGACTAGACAGACCTTCTAAGAGAAGTCTGACAAATAAAATTCCAATAAAGCCCATAACCCAAGAAGTTAATGTAATCTCTTGTTTTTTTATGGTTGATATTAATGTATCTATCATAGATTAATTATACTAGGTTTTTTGTTATTTCTATCCATAAAGACATAGGTAAATCTTCAGCTCTTATCTTTGGATTTATTTTTAATTTATTAAAAACATTTTGTGCTTTTTCTTTTCCAAAAACAGAAGATATATTAGAAAACAATTGTTTTCTTTTGTGAGCAAACCCAGCATGAATTATTTGGAAAAAATTTTTTTCATCTATTTCTCTAAACTTATTTTTTGAGATATTATCAATTTTTATTACAGCGGAGTCTACTTTTGGTGGTGGGCTAAAGGCGCCTCTTGGAACCTTTTTTATTATTTTAGGGTTTCCAAATATTTTTACCGACAAAGACAAAAGACTTTCTTTTCCGTTTTTAGCCATAATTCTTTCAGCAACCTCTTTTTGCACCATAAGAATCATTTCTTTTGGTTGAAGATTTGTATCTAAAAATTTTCTTATTATTGACCCTGTTATGTAATATGGAATATTGGCTATAACTTTATATTTTTTAGTACCTAAATTTTTTTCTGATATTTCAAACTCCAGAATATCTTTTTGTATTATTTTTAGTTTTTTATTTTTAATATAATTTTCAAATTTTTTTTCTAATAAAGGTATAAGTCTGTGGTCTTTTTCTACAAGCAAAACATTATCTGATATTTTTAGTATTTCTTCGGTTAAAAATCCTTCACCTGGTCCTATTTCTAGTATAAGCTCATCTTTTTCTGGTTTACCAGAAAGAACAACATCTTTTGCAATTGTTTTTGATTTAAGAAAATTTTGGCCAAGAGATTTTTTTTTAAACATAAATTTAAAAATCTATACTAAATAACGGAGATCTATTGCTGGATATTTCAGAATTTTCAGTTTGTAAATATTGTGAAGGTATATCTTCTAAAAATTCTGATGGAGAATTTATTTCCATATTCCCAAATATAGTACGTACTTTGGCATGGGTCAAATAAAGTTTTTTGCCAGCTCTTGTTATTGCCACATAAAACAACCTCCTTTCTTCCTCCGCGTCTTCTCCAGTTTTTTTGTTTCTATCCATTCTGTTGTGTGGAAATAGATCTGCTTCAAGACCACAAACAAAAACATATTGGAATTCTAGACCTTTAGAAGAGTGTACTGTCATTAATTTTACTCCATTTTTTTTGCCATCCAAAGAATCTTGATCTGATGCTAGTGCCGAATCAGTCAAGAAATTCTCTATACCAACTTCTTTATCATAAGAATCATATGATGTGGCCATAGTCACAAGTTCCATTATGTTCTCTAGTCTCTCGGTGTCCTCCTCTAAGCCTGTTTTATAGAAATCCTCCATACCAGAGTTTTTTATTATATATTTTATTGCTACAGAAGGAGGTTCTTTTAATAAAACATTCTTAAAATCACTTAACATTTTTCTAAAATTATTTATTTTTATCTGCATGTTTACAGGCAATTCACCTTCTTTTCCTTGGAGTATTTTTTGTAAAGTTGTCTTTCCTATGCCTCTTGTCGGAACATTTATGATTCTTGCAAAATCACTAAGAGAGCTTTCATTTAAAGATGCTTTTATATAACTCAAACAATCTTTAATCTCTTTTCTTTCAAAAAATTTTGTTCCAAGCATTTGATACGGAACTGTATTTGCAAGAAAAGCTTCTTCTAAAACACGAGATTGGAAGTTTGCTCTATATAAAACAGCTATTTCTTCTGGATTAACCCCGCTTTCTATAATTTCTTTTGATTTATTAGCTATAAAATACGCTTCATCTATTTCACTTCTTCCTTCAAACAGACTTATTTTTTCACCGACTTCATTTAGTGTAAATAATTTTTTAGGAATTCTAAAATTATTTTTTTCTATTATTTTGTTTGCTACATCAAGAATATTTTTTGTAGATCTATAGTTTTGTTCTAGAAAAAATGTTTTTACCTCTGGAAAAACTTTTTCAAAATGAAGCATATTTTTGATTTCAGCACCTCTCCAACTATAAATATTTTGATCTGTATCTCCTACAACACAAATATTTCTGTGTTTCTCTACTAATAATTCTACTATGTTGTTTTGGACTTTATTTGTATCTTGGTATTCATCTACATGAACATACAAAAATCTTTTCTGATATTTACTCAATATATCAGGGTATTTTTTAAGAAGTTTTAAAGTTTTTAATAGTAAGTCATCAAAATCCAGTCCAGATTCTTTTTTTAACACTTCTTCATATTTTGACCATACTTTTTTTACTAATTCTGAAGTTTGGTCATAAGACCCTCTTTCTAGATATTCACTTAAATTTACTCCCCTACTTTTTTCATTAGAAATAATATGACTTATTTTATCTAAATGGTCTTTTGGTTCCAATCCAAGGTTTGATATTGCCTCTTTTATTACTTTTTTGGAATCTGATTTGTCAAAAATATTAAAATGTCTTGGGAGTTTTAGTAATTCTGCATTTTCTTTGATTATTTGTACGCCAAGGGAGTGAAAGGTGCTAACAAAAGGCAGTTTTTTTTGTGTTCCTAATAATATTGAGTTTTGTTTTAACAAATCAACAACTCTTTCTTTCATTTCTCTCGCTGCTTTGTTGGTAAATGTTATAGCTAATATATTTTCTGGTTTTATACCACCAGCTATTATGTGTAGTATTCGGTGGGTGATAGTCTTGGTTTTTCCTGCTCCAGCTCCAGCCACTATTAAAACTGGACCATCTACTGTCATAACTGCATTTTTTTGTTCAGAATTAAGGGTTTTTAGATAATCCATTATTTTTAAATGAGGAATTTTGTTTTCTATTAAGATTTGATTATAGCATTTGTCTAAAACTCCATTTTGTATCATGTTAACAACTTCTATTGACCGGTTTTAGGTACTATATATAATGGATAGGTACGGTAATGGTTGAAAAATAATACGGCTCAACAAAGCCATATTTATTTACAGAGTTTCAGAATTTGTATTAAATTTAAGACTATTTTGGGGTCTAAACATGATCCAGATTCTATTTCGGGTCTTAAAAGCATCGTTGCCATATTTGTAAATAAAGTAGGCAAGATGGGATCTAGAGAGAATTTGGTGACAATATTTTACACTCTTGTTATAAATCCAGCTATTTTGTTGGGGGTGGTTATACCTTTGCAAGCATCAGCTTGTGGGATTTTTGATTTGAGGTCTTGTTTTTCTGGGGGCAATAGGGTTCAGGCAGAGGAAATTGTGTCTATGAATTCTCAAAATATAGCTTTGTTACAAGCAACCCTTTCTCCCCTTCAAGGTATTTCTACTACAACAGATGAGATTGCCATAGTTAATGATGTTTTTATTTCTCCAGAAAATCAAAGATTTGCTGAAGATATAAAGACTATAGAAGATGAACAAATCAGTGTTTATGAAGTTAGAAGTGGAGATACGTTACCTTTAATTGCAAAAATGTTTGGAGTTTCTGTTAATACTATAAAATGGGGTAACGATTTGAAAAGTGATAAAATAATACCCGGACAAGTGTTGGTTATATTGCCAATTTCTGGAGTTCAACACGTTGTTAAATCAGGAGACACTCTTCAAGGTATAGCGAAAAAACATAAAGGTGATTTAGATGAGATATTGCAGTACAACAATTTAACGCTTTCATCAAAACTTTCAATAGGTGATGTTATTATAGTTCCAAATGGAGAGATTGTGTCTCATACCCCCACAACAAGAACTTCTGTAACAATAAGTCAAAGCACTCCTGCTTATAGTGGTTACTATATAAGACCTATTGTTGGGGGAATAAAAACACAAGGAATTCATGGGAAAAATGCTATAGACCTAGCTTCTTACTATGGAGCTAATATATTAGCTTCTGCTTCTGGAGAAGTTATTATTGCTAGAACTGGATGGAATGGTGGTTATGGTACTTATGTTGTTATAAAACACGGAAACGGTACACAAACACTTTATGCTCATATGAGTTCGTTAAATGTTGGTGTTGGAAGTAAAGTTTCTCAAGGTCAAGTTATAGGTAAAATGGGTAGTACAGGGAGAAGTACTGGTACACATTTACACTTTGAGATTCGTGGTGCCCGAAATCCTTTCTAAAAATTTTACTAACAACTAACAACTAAAAACTACCCCTAGTATTTCTTCGGTCTATATTGCAGTGCTTCCAACAAATGTCTTTCTAGGATTTTTTCTGATTCATCTAAGTCAGCTATAGTCTGAGCAAGTTTTATCACTCTATGGTAAGAACGAGCAGATAGATCGAGTTTTTTTGCAGATTCGTTTAAAAGTTTTTTTGTTCTTTCTTCCAATTGAATAGTTTTTACTAAATCTTTTGAAGAAAGTTCAGCGTTTGTTTTTATTTTTAGGTTTTTGAATCGATTTGCTTGTTTTTCTCTAGCTTTTTCTATTCTAGGTTTTATTTTTTCTGTTCCCTCGTGAAATTCTCTTCCTTCAGTTAATTTTTCATATTCAACTTTACTTACCTCTACCCACATATCTATTCTATCCATTATTGGTCCAGAGAGTTTTCTTTTGTATTTTTCTATAGCAATAGCTGAACAAACACATTCTTTGCCTTTTGTTCCTAAATTACCACAAGGACAGGGATTCATGGTCGCTACCAAAATAAAATGAGCCGGATAACAAACACTTCCCTTGGCCCTAGATATTGTAACAACTCTATCTTCTAGCGGTTGTCTTAATGACTCTATTACTTTTTTATCAAATTCTGGGAATTCATCTAGGAACAAAACTCCTTTGTGAGCAAGGGTTACTTCTCCTGGCTTTAGATTTGTTCCTCCTCCGACCAAAGAAACATAAGAAGCTGTATGGTGAGGAGATCTAAAAGGGGCTTCATTTATTATCCCATTTTTTAACATGCCTCCAATTGAGTAAATTGATGTTACTTCCAGCTTTTCATCAAAAGACAAATCTGGAAGTAGTTGCGAAAATGCTTTTGCGAGCATGGTTTTTCCTGTGCCAGGCGGTCCATACATTATTATGTTGTGCCCACCAGCTGCAGCAATCTCTAACCCTCTTTTTGCTGACTCTTGTCCTTTTATATCTGCAAAATCTATGTCAATTTCTTTTTTGGGTTCATCTTTTTTATCTTTTATGTATACTTTTATTGTTTCTTTTTTAAGATTTTCGTTGTCTGAATCTTTTGTATTTATATGTTTTATTATTTCAAGTAAAGAGTTTGCTCCAAATATTTTTATTCCCTCTATGTTTGAGGCTTCCTCGGCATTTTCAATGGGTAAAAATACTTCTTTAAACCCATCTTTTTTTGCTTGTTGCACTATTGGCAGAACTCCATTAACAGGTCTTAATTTCCCATCAAGAGAAAGTTCTCCTACAAAAATTTTATTTTCTGTATCAGCTTCTACTTCTTCTGAAGCTATTAAATAAGCTATAGCTATGGGTAAATCAAAAAACGGACCTTCTTTTTTGATGTGGGCTGGGGCTAAAGAAACCACAACTTTCTGATTTTTATTTTTTGGTGATTTCCAACCAGAGTTTTTTATAGCTGAAGAAACTCTTTCTTTGGATTCATCTACAGATTTATCACCAAGGCCTACTATTGAAAATGAGTGTAGTCCCCTAGATATATCTACTTCCAAATCTATTATTTGTGCGGATAGAAGGGATGTCTGTGCGGAATATATTTTTGATACGGCCATTAACCGTTACTCTACTCCTAAGACTTTAATTTGCAAGTCTTTAAAAAATTAAGACATATGAGCTATACAAGTAACAGCTGCAGGATTTGCATCTAGTCTATTATCTTCTATTTCGTTTCCACAAACTTCACATACACCGTATTTTTCTTCTTTTATTCTTTCTAGAGCATGATTTACTTCATGGAGTCTTGTTTCTAGATTTTCTAATACGGCATTGTTATTTTCGTATTGTTCTATACTATCAGCCACATCTAACTCATCTGCCTCATCTACAACCCCTTCCTCTTTTGTGGCCTGCCAATCACCAACTTCATCAGGGTTTCTTCTCCCAAGTGTTTCAAGTTGTTTTTCTAATTCAGCCACTTCTTTTTCTAGTAAATTTTTGTAATGTTCAGCGTCTTTTTTCATTTCTTTATTGTATCAGAGATATTTCTACTCGCAATCAGTACTATTTTACTTGTCTGTTTAACACTATTTTACCAGCTATAGCTGATAGGATACCTTCATTTCTGGTTATAACTAGAGTTTGTCTATCTATAAATGAATATAAAACAAGAGGATTTCCATTTTTATCTTTCAGTATTCTCATATCTCTATTTTTTGCTGTTTCATCTATGAAAACATTAGATGATTCATCAAAGTTCTCGTTTAAAATGTCAAAAAATCCATCTAAATCGTATGCCATATCACTTTCCCACTTTAACATTCCCGAATAAGCTAAAGGAAAATCATCTACAGTAAGTATTATGAAGGTTTCATTTGTATCAAATGAATATATTCCCAACATATAATCTTTTCCAAAAGATCTTTGAAGTGAAGGAAGCATATTTGGTCCAATTATGCTTACTACTTTTTCAATACTCCCCTCTTGTTTTTCGGAAGAAGTGTTTATATAAAGAACCGAATTTACAGTGCTACCCCAAGATTGTTTATTTTCGGTAATTAGATTTATTAGGTTTTCTCTGTTTAATTCAGTATCAGAAATATTTCTCTCATCAGAAAAAGTTACAAGAGTTTTTGGATTTTGATTTATGTTTATACCATCATTTGGGTTTATTATATACAGTGCTAAAAAAGAAATTATTCCCAATAATATAAAGGTGGTTCCAAGCACTAGATATGTTTTATTTTTTACTTCAGATTTTTTTTGTAAATCTGCGATTTCTGGTCGCTCTATTTTTCTTTTTTGTTCCGAAACCAATACAGTTGTGGCTGAATATTTATTTTTTGAAATAGCTTCTTGAACATCACCTTGGAAGGTTCTCAAAGATTTTATAGGAACTCTCTCGTTCTTAAGAGTCTCTTTTTGTTCTTCGTTGTTTGTTTTTTGATTTTGTTCAGGATTCATTTAGTTGTATACCAAATTTAATCTGCGAATTAATTGTAACAAAATCTTTACTAATTAAAAACTATTTTTTTGTATTTTTTCTATTTCTTTTATTGTTTCCGTAACCTAAAAGATATTTACTCGGGTTGTTATCTAGATCCATGAAGTCATCACAGACTTCTATGAGTTTACTAGAAGAAGATTTCCCAAAAGAAACTGCTTCTACTTGGCAACCTTCATTTACTTTTAAGTACTCAACCAGAGGGACAAAATCGCCGTCTCCAGTAACCAGAATTATTGCATCAAGTTTCGGGGCTAGTTTTATAGCATCTACAGCTAGGCCAACATCCCAATCTGCCTTTTTTGCGCCACCAGAAAATATTTGTAAATTTTTTGTTTTTGTCTCAATACCCATTTTTTCTAATGCATCAAAAAAATTTTTTTCATCTCCGGCTTCTGTAGTAATAACATAAGCAACAGCTCTTATAAGTTGCCTTCCGGCTAAACTATCTTTAACTACTTCCCCAAAATTTACTCTTGTATTATAAATATTTTTCGCTGAGTGGTATAAATTTTGGGTATCAATAAATACACCAACTCTTTGATCTTTGTGTTTAATGACTGACATTTGTATGTAATTTAATATTAAAAATATAAAAACTTCTAACTAATTTTATCTTATTTAAAATCTAATGCCACTAAAAACAAAAACAACCTTACGGTTGCTTTCAAGAGTTATTTTTTAAGACCTAATTTTTTAGTAAGAGAACCGTATCTTTTCGGGTTTTTCTTCTCTAGGTATTTTAAATGTTTTTTTCTATCTGCAACCATTTGCAACAAACCTCTTCTAGAATGGTTATCTTTTGTGTTTTTCTTTAAGTGAGAAGTTAATTCATCTATTCTTTTAGACAAAATAGCTACTTGGACTTCTGGAGAGCCGGTATCTTTTTCATGTACCTGGACTTCTTTTATAACCCTTGTTTTCTTTGTTTTTGTAAGCATTGTCCTACAAGGATATCATAAAAGCTTGATATTTGCAAGCTCTTAGAGGAAGTGTCTTAAGTCTCAAGTTATACTCTTATATATTGACAAAATACATTTTTAGGTGTATAATTTACGTTAGGAGGTGCCAAATGGCACAGGTGCAGCAGCTCGTTTTCGCCATCATGGTTATGTTTGTGGTGGCGACTGGGATTTCCGTCATGATTGGCGGGCTTCCCTTGGCTGGTCGACTCTGGAGGTCGGCCAGCAACCTGATCCGCCGACAGGTGGTCAGGTCTCTCGGATGGCTCTGGCGGAACTACCGCCGGGAAATCATTGGGTTCTGGGTGGGTGTTGCCACCACCCTGTTCGTTTTTGGACGCTTCTAGAAATTTTAGGAGCGTTCTTTTTTATATCTTGAAAAATATTTTGCGATTATTTTAGTTTCGCAAAATATTTTCAGATTATGCGACAAGTAATCTTGTTTGTATAACCTATATTGTGCGACATTGTGTTATAATTTCATCTAACAACTATAAAATGATAACTAGAAACTTTACCTCATGGCTTCACTAAAACAACTTAAACAACAATTTTTAGAATATGTTGAGATAGAAAGAGGTCGTTCTGTGAAAACAATAGAGAATTACGACCATTACCTATCGGTTTTTCTTGAATTTTTAAAAAAAGATAAGCCTGAAGACATAACAGATGAAAATGTAAGGATGTTTCGTCTCTGGCTTAACCGTCGTCCTGTTGGTAAACATGGTCAAACAGTAACCAGAAAGACTCAGAACTATTATCTCATTGCCCTAAGGGCATTTTTGAAGTATCTAGCTAGGCAAGAGATAAAAACAATGCCAGCAGAAAGAATAGAGTTGGCGAAAACAACTGAAAGGTCTTTGGATTTAATAACCCAAGAAGAATTAAATAGGATTTTAGAGGCGCCCAATGGAAATGATGAAAAATCTTTAAGAGATAAGGCTATACTAGAGCTTCTTTTTTCTACAGGTCTTCGTGTGTCGGAGCTATGTTCCCTACCTCGTGATATAAATCTTCGTTCGGATGAGCTTTCTGTGAAAGGTAAGGGTGGAAAAATAAGGGTAGTATTTTTATCAGAAGAAGCCAAAAGGTGTGTAAAAAATTATTTAGACAAAAGAAAAGATATGAACGACGGCCTTTTTGTGAGAATAAATCAAGATTTAGATAAAAAAGGTTCTAAAACAACAACAATAGATAAAAAAAATAATCTAGATAGAAGGTCTATAGAAAGAATAGTCAGGCATTACGCGATAAAAGCTGGTGTGTCTAAAAAAGTTACTCCTCATACATTAAGACATTTGTTTGCAACAGATTTACTTTCTAACGGAGCTGATTTGCGTTCAGTACAAGCACTTTTGGGTCACTCAAGTATTTCTACAACTCAAATATATACACATGTCACAGATAAACACCTGCGTGAAGTTCACAAAAAATTCCATAAAAAAAGTTAATTTATGATAGTATTGTTTTTATGAAAATAATCTCTTGGAATGTTAATGGAATACGCGCTGTACATAAAAAGGGTTTACTAGTTCCTTTTGTTGAAAAATACAAACCAGATATTCTGTGTTTACAAGAAACCAAAGCACAAAAAGATCAAAGTGAGGTAGATTTACCAGAATACAAGGAGTATTGGAATTCTGCAGAGAAAAAAGGTTATAGTGGTACAGCAATTTTTACAAAAGAAGAACCTTTGTCTGTTTTAATTAATTTTCCAGATAAAATAGCTAAAAAATATAAATTTTCTGATAAGTATGGTGATACCAACACAGAAGGTAGAATAATTTGTGCAGAATATAAAAAATTTTATTTAGTTACTGTTTATACCCCTAACGCAAAAGATGACTTAACTCGTATACCGATGAGACACAAGTCATGGGACCCAGCTTTTTTAGAATATATGAAGGAATTAGAAAAAGATAAGCCCGTTATGTTTTGTGGAGATTTAAATGTGGCTCATACAGAAGATGATTTAGCTAGACCGAAAGAAAACATAGGTAAAAAAGGTTTTACAAGTGAAGAAAGAGAAGGAATACAAAAGTATATTGACGCTGGTTTTGTGGATACCCTAAGATTATTTAAAAAAGGAAATGGTTTTTATACATGGTGGAGTCATTTTGGTGGAGCCCGAGCTAGGAATGTGGGCTGGAGAATAGACTATATTTTTGTAAGTAAAAAGTTGAAGGAAAAAGTTAAGAAAGCAGATATCCATCCGGACATACTTGGCTCTGATCATTGTCCAGTATCAATTGAAATTGAATTTTAGTTATCCACAATATTTTTATAAAATGTCCTTTACATATTTTTATAAAAGACATAAACTTATTTCAGAACGCAGATTAAATGTCCGATACAATAAACCCTGTATTGGATTGACGTTCTGTAATAGTTCTTTTTTTTGGGAATCGGCCGAATTCCTCTCTTTTAGAAGACCCCCTGGTCTTCCCTGGGAAAGAGTGTAAACGAGCTCCTCACTATCTACTATATTTTTTTGAGCATTCGTTACTACCCCCTGCCCTAGTAAGTACTGGGTGGCCCTTCTCCAAACTACGCACATTTGTGCGCCCAACAGTCCCTAGATTTGCCTTCGTGAGATGGCTCTCTAATTGGGGCTGTTTTTTATTGTACGTAATGTTTTTTTCTAATTTTCTTTATTTCTATTTCATCCACTTCTTCCTTTATCATTTTCCCCTTTTCTCCTAATTCCCTTAATTTATTTTCTGGTAATTCCAACATTTCTAAAGCTCTTTTTTCCATATATTCATCTGTGTTTTTACTAGGGTCCTCTAATACTTCTTCAAGAAGTGCGTGTAAAACAAAACCAACTTTCGGTCCAGGAGGAATTTTGCCTATTTCTATAATTTTTTTACCATCAATATTAAGCATTCCTACAGAAATCGGGTCACGGAGAGCTTCTTCAATCATTGAATGATATTTTCTGAGACGATAGGGGTCTTCTTTGGGTCTACCAGCTCCTATACGATCGCATATGCGTAGATTCATTAAATCCCATATATTTTCTCGTCCAACATTTACAATCATTCTACGGACCGCAGAGAGCGTAATTTGCTCTGTGTCAGAGAAAAACATATGCCAGCGTATCATGGAAACAACTTTATCAATGATTTTTGTAGGATATTTTAAATTTTCAAGAATTTTTTTAGTTTTTCTTGCTCCAAGAACTTCATGGCCAAAGAAAGTCCATTTTTTATTTTTCCCACCACCTCTTCTTGTTTCTGGTTTAGAAATATCATGAAAAAGTGCAGAAAGCCTTATTTCTAAAGGGTAATTTTTATCAGCTGAATGCTGTAGTGATCTAAGTAAGTGCTCCCAAACATCATAAGCATGTACTCCCCCTTGTTCCACCCCTACGGTTTCTAGTAGTTCAGGTGAAATATACTCTAGTAAGTTAAGTTTTTTAAGCATCAAAAGTCCCTTCATTGGGTTATCTGACATTACTATTCTAGTGAATTCATCTCTTATTCTTTCCTTTGATATATTTTTTAACAAAGATGAGCTTTCTAACATAGCTTTTTCAGTTTCTGGATGAATTTCAAAACTTAACTCAACAGAAAGTCTAATTCCCCTAATTATTCTAAGTCCATCTTCATTAAATCTTGATACAGGATCTCCTACAGTTCTTATTAATTTGTCTTTTAAATCTTTTTCTCCACCATAAAGGTCAATAAATTCATTTTTAGATGTCGAATAGGCTAACGCATTCACAGTGAAATCTCTCCTTTTTAGGTCATCTTCTATTTTTTGGCTAAAAATAACGTTATTAGGATGCCTATTATCCAAATACTCCCCTTCTAATCTATACGGAGTTACCTCTACCACTTTCAATGTTTCTTTTTCTACATTTTCATTTACAACTCCTACTGTACCAAAGGTATTTTCATAAAAAGTATTTGGGAACGAGGCTATTATCTGTTCTGGATTAGCATTTGTTGTTATATCCCAATCCTTCGGTTCCCTATCAAGCATAAGATCTCTCACGCAACCACCAACAAGAAAAGCTTCAAAGCCTTCTTTTTCTAGTTTTTTCGTTATGTTAGTTATTTCTTTTGGAATATTTAGTTTCATCTAAATAAAATTGTGCTCTCGGTAGGAATCGAACCCACATCCACGGTTCCGAAGACCGGTACTCTATCCATTGAGCTACGAGAGCTTATTAATAATAACATGAAAAAGACAAAATTTTGTGCGGTCAGGGGTAATCGAAACCCCGACTGCTCCTTGGCAAGGAGCTGTTATACCACTTAACCATGACCGCATTATTTGATATTTACTATCATATAACAATTATTATAAAAATAAAAGCTTTTAATTTATCAGACAAAATTTTGTTCAATTGTGGATAACTCTGGGGACATGTGTATTAAAGACAAGTCTTTGACTATTGTCAAATTTAAGGACCTTATAGTACATATTTTTATTATATGGCTTAAAATAAGTCTATTTTTCAATAGACATGGCTATTAAAGGTCTGTTCTTTACGTTTTTTATAAAAGTTTCACGTGAAATATATAAAATAGTTACATATGTAACAAATATTTATTTAGAATTGGTTACATATGTAACCAATATTTACTTATTTTAATATAGGAGTATATTTTCTTTATGTTTAATAAAAAATTTCACAAAGAACCTACAGATAAACAGAAAATTGGCCAGATGGGAGAAGATATTGCCTGTAATTATCTTGAAAATAAAGGTTATAAAATAGTCGAGAGAAATTATCTAAAAAAGTGGGGAGAGATTGATATAGTTTCCAAAAAAAGCAATATAATTCATTTTGTTGAGGTAAAAGCAGTTACTAGGAATTTTGACAGTGTTACACATGTAACAAATAACGGTAATTATAAACATAATGACTCTTATAATCCCGAAGACAATATGCACCCTTGGAAACTCAAGAGGTTAACCAGAACAATACAGTCATATTTGCTGGATAGAAGTGTTTCAGATGAAACAGAGTGGCAGTTTGATCTAGTTACTGTGTATATAGATTTAGATAAAGGACTTAATAGGGTAGAGGTTCTTGAAGACATTGTCCTATAATTCGAACTATTTCTTTGTGGTTCGAAATTGTATAATTTAGATATGAAGGAATGTCGTTATTGTAAAAATAAATATCCTGAGTCACATTTTGGAGTAGCACTCACCACTAAAGATAAAATTTATTATAGACATAAGTGTAAGTTTTGTTATCAAGAAACAAAAAAGAAGCTTCGAAGAAAGAATCAAGATTGGTTTCTTAATTTTAAGAAAAAGGGAAGGTGTAAATTATGTGGTAATAGTGATTATAGAGTTCTAGAGTTTCATCATTTATATGAGAAGGATAAAGATTTTTCAATTGCTTATATGAGGAATAATAGTTTTAGTTTGGATAAAATGAGGCAAGAAATAAAAAAGTGTGCTATATTATGTGCTAATTGTCACAGGATTACACATTGGGAGAAAAACAGTTGGCAATAAACGGAGTGTAGTGAAACGGCTATCATACCTGTTTTGGGAACAGGCGATCCGAGTTCGAATCTCGGCACTCCGACAAGAGTTTTATGATAAACCGCCGACCTCACAAAGTGAGATTCGGCGGTTTGGTGGTAAGGTGTGCTAGGTGACTATCCCAGCATACCATTTTCCGGTTCGTCGCTTCCTGTTTGCAAATCGGTTTTTCCACTTGGCGTACTGAACGCCAGCGAAAAAAGCGATTACAAAAAGAACAATTTCTGTCATTTTTCCCTCCATAAAAAATAGTACAACATATACTTTTTTTGTCAAAATATGTTATATTTCTAAAATGCCGTTTATAAAAAATACAGAAAATTTTATTTGTGAGAAGTGCGGTAATGAAGTAGTGGGGGATGGTTATACTAATCATTGCCCAGAATGTTTGTGGTCCAAACATGTAGATATTTATCCAGGGGATAGATTAAATACTTGTAAGGGTATGATGGAGCCGGTTGGAATAGAGAAGAAGGGGAGAGAATATAATATTTTACATAAATGCACCAAATGTGGTTTTGAGAAAACAAATAAGGCAAATAAAAATGATAATTTTCAAATGATAATTCAAGTCTCAGCTAATCCTAAATAAAATTATTTGATTAATTCATCAATTATCATTTTTGATAGTTCAGCTCCTTTTGTGTTTTGAAAGTTTTTTGCAAATTGTTCATGGTTTAGGTTTAAAAAACTTATCAAATCTAAAGATATTTCTTTTTGTAAGGATCGGTTTATATATGGAGTTGTGATAGCATTCAAGTTTCTGGTACTAGTGGTTTCTCCATTTGAACTCGTGGTTATTATTCCAATAAGTAAAGAATTTTTATCTACAACAAGCCCACCAGAAGAACCTTTTTGTGAGACTACAGTTCCTCCAACAGAGATTACATCAATAGTCTCTTCTTTAAAAGTAAATACATCTTGAATATTAGTTATACTACTTACAATATTTAAATCTCTAAGTATTGATAGTCCTCCTAAAAATCCAGCAGGGTAGGAGGCGAGTAAGACCGGTTCTCCAATTTTAATATTTTCTCTAATACTCGGTTGTATATAAGGGATTGTTTCGTTTTTTGTAGGATTTAAAGTTTCTGTGATTCTTATAAACGCAAAATCATCTTTGCCTGTGCCTTGAGGGTCTTTGTCTTTTAATATCGCTTTATTTTCTTCTACCCAGTTTGGAGATATGTATACAAGTTCTAAATTGTATTTTGGGTATGCGGGACTTCCTGTTCTACCTATACATTTTAGATAGTCCTTTTCTCCAAAATCTTTTAACAAAAAGTATTGTGCTATGTGTGCGTTGGTTAGGATTAAACCTTGTGAATTTATCAATACACCCGTGCCAGATATAGGGGATAGATCATTGTATTTTGTTGTACATAAAATATTTATTGTTGTTTTTCTAGCCTCAGTATTTATTTTTTCAAAATCTGGTAATGGTTCTGGTTCTATTTTGACTGGGATTTCTATTTTTTCTTCAATTTTTATTTCGGTTTTTGTTTCTGTTTTATTTGTATTTGTTTCTAAGTTTGGTCTTGGTACCAGGTTTGTTTCTTTTTCTGTGTTTTTAGTTGTTGTTGCCTTTGTTTCTACAACCGGTTCACTTATTGAAGTTTCTTTTTCTGGTGCTACATAAACAGGATCATTTGGAGACGTGTTGAATAATTGCCCAATGAATATTATCGGGGCGAATATGATAGAAATTATTGTCTTAATTAACATTTTATGATTATAACATTAAGAAAAAAATAATTGCTGTAAACTGTTTTCTTTGGTAAGATACTCTTTAATTGCGGGATTAGTTTAGTGGTAGAATGACTGCCTTCCAAGCAGTATACACCAGTTCGATTCTGGTATCCCGCACAAAATAAAATCCCCGAATGGGGATTTTATGTTGAGGATACCAGAATCGAACTAGATAGAGTTCGGGAAAGAAAGTCTTTCCCGTGGAGGAAGGCAACGAGCGGAGCGAGTGTTGGAAAACCGAGGGTTTCCAAGGAGTGAGATATCTGGTATCCCGCACACGAGAAGCCCGAAAGGGCTTTTTATTGTGTGTGGAATAAGCAAAACATTGTTTTGCGTCCAGAATCGAAAGACGGAGCGGGTACCAGTTCAGCAGAACTGGTCGTGAGTCGAGGTTGTTCTCTACAGTTTCATTTATTGTGTTATAATTTGGTAATTGTGAATACAATTACCTCCGGTCAAAAGTTTTTTTATAATTTAATTGCTAATGTAGTTTTTCTACTGCATTTATTTCTGGTTTTGGTGGTTTGTATTGGTTGGGCTTTTCCTTCTTTGTTTTATCTATTTTTATTTCTACTTTCAATAACAGCTCTTTCTGAAATTTTTCTAGGATATTGTATTTTAACTAAGTGGGAATTTAGTTTAAGAAAAAAAATTGATCCAAGTAGACAATTTGATACATCATGCATATTTCATTATGGTAGAGCCATGTTCGGATTAGGACCAAGGGTTCCAACTAATAAAAAAGAAGCCGGATTTTTCAAAAAGTATTCATCACTTCTAGTGTTACTACTACCTTTATTAGGAGCTATTCTGGTTAAGTTTGGGCCAGGGACTTTACAAAATTTTTGATAGGAGTAATATTTAACACGGAGGTTCATCGGGGTCTAGCCACTGTGCTCAAGTCCACGCTAAGTGAAAACTGGTCCGGATTTTCCGGATAAAGGACCACAATAAATGTGGACTCGCGGTGCACTTGCACCCCAAAGAACACCGGCTGAGAGTTGCTTCGGCAGCTCTCAGCCTTTTATATTATCAAAAAACACCTTGTTACAAGGTGTTTTTTGATTTCTTCTAGAAAAAATCAGACATCTGTGTCAGATTTAAGAACTTTTACTTAACGGCTTCTTTAAGAGCCTTAGCTGCTCTAAACTTAGGAACTTTCATCGCAGGAACAGAGATTGTTTCTCCTGTTCTTGGGTTTCTTGCTTGTCTTGCAGCTCTTGTCTTTGTTGAAAAGATTCCAAGACCGGCTATAGATACCTCACCACCTTTTTTAAGGGTGTTTACTATAGAATCTATTACTAAATCCACTACTTCTTCAGCTTGGACCTTTGTACTGCCCAATTTTTCATGTACCGCATCCACAATACCTGCTTTATTCATAGTTTTTTGTAATTATTAAACCTACTAATAATCCACTATCTACTAGTAAATAGTATACAGTAAGGACTTTTTAGGGCAATACCTTGACACATTACCAAAAAACTTGCAGAAAATTACCTTATACTAGGTTGATAAAATTATTTTAGATACTAGGCGCTGGAGATTTTACGATTGAGCCTTACAAATAGTAAGGTGAATGAGTAAAATTGAACAGCAACAACGTAGATGAAATGATTTTGGTAACCTAGCGTGCGAACTCGATGGTGCGTGACTCACGTATTACACTAACTTTTATCTCACCAGGGTATTTTAATTCAGATTCTATTTTTACAGCAATATCCCTCGCCATTTTTTTTGCTTCTAAATCAGTTACTTCAGTTGGAGTTACAAATATTCTTATTTCTCTTCCAGCTTGAAGGGCGTATGATTTTTCTACTCCTTTAAATGAATTTGCCACTGCTTCCAAATCTTTTAATCTCTTTAGATAGTTTTCTATACTATCTCTTCTTGCACCAGGTCTTCCTCCAGATATTGCATCTGCTGATTGAACTATTATTGATTCTATAGTTTCATAAGGGTATTCTTCGTGGTGTGCTTGCATTGCTTTTATAATACTTTCATCAGTTCCAAATTTTTGTAAGATTTTTCTACCTATTTCTACGTGAGTTCCAGCAACTTCATGATCTAATGCTTTTCCAATGTCATGCACCAAAGCTCCTGCTTTAGCCACTTGAACGTTGGCTCCTATTTCTTCAGCCAACATTCCAGCTATGTGAGCCATTTCTATTGAATGGGCCAACACATTTTGTCCGTAACTTGTTCTAAAGTGTAGTCTTCCCAATATAGAAATAACTTTTGGATCAAGACCTAAAACTCCAGTCTCATATACAGCTTCTTCTCCTTTTTGTTTGATTATTTTGTTTATTTCTTCTTCAGAAGCTTTTACCATGTCTTCTATTTTTGCTGGTTGTATTCTTCCATCAGTAATAAGTTTTTCTAAGGCGAGTTTAGCTACTTGTCTTCTGACTGGGTCAAAAGAAGATATGGTTATAGAGCCAGGTGTGTCATCCACAATGACTTCTACTCCAGTGCATCTTTCAAATGCTTTTATATTTCTACCTTCTTTACCTATGATTTTTCCTTTAATCTCGTCGTTTGGAATGCTTACTGTAGTTGTGAGCATGTCTGAAGTTACAGAATTAGAAAGTCTTTGTATTGAAGTTGCTAGAATTTCTTTAGCTTTTTCTTCTATTTTTTCATTTCCGGAAGCTTCCAGCTTTCTCATTTTAACCAAAATATCTTCTTCAGACTCTTTTTCAACTATTTTTAATATTTCTTCTTTTGCTTGTTCCTTGGTTAAATTAGCTATTTTTTGTAGTTCTTCTTTTTTCTCTTGTTCAATTTTTTCTGCATTTTCACGTATTTGCTTGATTTCTTGAATTTTTTTCTTAACCTCTTCAACCTCAGAATCTAAATCTCCTTGACGTTTTAAAAGAAGCTCGTCTTTTTTGATAAGCCTTTCTTCATTTTTTCTTACATCTTCTTCTTTCTGCTTTATTTCTGCTCTTGCTGTCGTTATTATTTCTTCTGCTTTTTTCTCTGCTTCTTCTATTATTTTTTGTTCTTTATCCTTGGCAACCAACATCATTTGCTGGATGTCTAGTTCCATAGAACCCTTTTTGCTTTTTGCGACTAAAATACGCAAATAATAACCAATCACCATTGATGTGAGTGATGCGGCGCCTAACAATAGGCCTAATTTTTCTAATGACATTTTTTCGGAACCCCCTTTTTCTGCTTCTCGAGACTTTTATAGAATACTTTCAATATTTATTATTTGGAAATACTTTAAAATTTTCAATTTGTGTTTCAGAGTTTCAGTAAATAATCAGAATAAATCAAGAAAAGACAAAAACTAACGGTTATTTAATTAATTTAAGTAATACTCGTACTATATAAGAAACAGGGGAATAAGTCAAAAATGTATTAACGAAGTTAGTTTAGGACTTTGTCTATAATACCGTACTTTTTTGCTTCATCAGCCGTCATGTAGAAATCTCTATCTCCATCTTTTTCTATTTTTGAAAAAGGTTGACCTGTGTTTTTAGACAGTATTTTGTATAAGTTTTCTCTCATTCTGATTATATTTTTAGCCCCAATTTCAATATCAGAAGCTTGTCCCTCAAGGCCTCTTAGTAGTGGTTGGTGAATCATAACCTCAGCGTTTGGCAAAGAAAATCTTTTTCCTTTTTTACCAGCCGATAAGATTACAGCTCCCATAGATGCGGCTACCCCAACACAGACGGTGGAAACATCATTTTTTATGTAATTCATTGTATCTACAATAGCTAACCCCGCCGTAACTGATCCACCAGGAGAGTTTATGTAAAAAGAAATGTCTTTTTTCGGGTCTTCGGATTGAAGAAATAGCATTTGGGCAATAATAAGGTTAGCTACATGGTCATCTATTGGACCATCTAGGAAAATAATATTATCTCTAAGTAGTCGAGAGAATATGTCGTACGCTCTTTCGCCAAATTGTGATTTTTCTATTACGGTTGGTATAAGCATTTTTTATAAAATTAATTTGTTTTATGAGTATACCAGAAAGTGCATTTTTGTAAAATTGTGGTATAGTTTCATAAAACAAATTTTATGCGAGTTCATAGATTTTATACAAGCACTCCTATAACCTTAAAGAAATTTGATATCACCGATCGAGATATGATTCATCAGTGGAAATCAGTTTTTCGTTACAACGTGGGTTCACAAGTAATATTATTTGATGGTTCTGGCGTTGATTACCTGTGCATGATCACTTCGCTCAGAAATCTTGGAGCAACTTTAGAAGTAATTGAAAATAAAGAAGTCGGTATGAATAGAAATAATGTGTATCTGTGTATGGCATTAGTTAAAAAAGATAATTTTGAATTAATAGCACAAAAAGTTACTGAGATAGGTGTCACACACATTGTTCCAATACTTTGTGAAAGAAGTGAAAAAAGAAAATTAAATATGGATAGGTTAAACAAAATAATTTTAGAAAGTTCAGAGCAGTCAGGCAGGGGAGATATTCCAACTATTCATGAAGTTATGAAAATAGAAGAAGTTTTTAAAAAGGGAATATTACCACAAGAAAAAATAGTTTTGCATCCAGAGGGGGATGCGCTTAAAAAATATCTAAGTGGGTTACATGAAACTAAATCATTTGCTGTTTTTGTTGGTCCAGAAGGCGGTTTTAGTCCAAAAGAAATAGAGTTATTGAAATCCTATAATGTTCCAGCAATTTCTCTAGGCTCCCAGATACTTCGTGCTGAAACTGCAGCCATAGCAATATCTAGTTTGTTGATTTTATAAAATCTCGTCGAGCACATATCTTTTTTTGACCTAGGACAAAGCGAAATCTCCGCAGGAGAGATTGAGCAGTCTAAAAAATTGTATGTGTGAGAAAGAGGTTTTATTTTTGTTTTTCTAAAAACTGGAATACTAGTTCATTCGTAAGAAAAGTTTCTACATACATTCTTACTCTGAATCTATCTGCATCTTTATGGTGAGAGAGAATATGTTCCATTTCTCTTTTTATATCTTCTTCTTTTGATGCGATTTTTTCTTTCTTTGCAATTTCATTTAAAATTATTTGAGATTTTGCTCTTTTTGTTGCAGGTTCTTTCCATTCTAATCTAATATCTTCCTCTGTTTTCTTTATATGTTTTAAGTAATCTTCATAAGAGATACCACTTTTTGCTATATCATCCTTAAATTGGGCAAGCATTTTTTCCATCTCACCATCTACAATTATTTTAGGTATATCTATTTTTGAATCTTCTATGATTTTTTCTAGAATTTTAGTTCTTCTTTTATCTTTCTCTTTTAGTTCTTTTTCTTTTGCAAGGTTTTCTTTTATTTTAGATTTCATATCTTCTAGGTTTTCAAAATTACCTAGCATTTTTGCGAAATCATCATTGACTTCTGGTAAGTCGCTGTCTTCTATTTTCCTGTGATTATGTTCTACACCTCCTCCCGCTTCAGCGTGAACTTTTTCATGAGCTAGATTATGTCTTATGGTTTCAATTACCTCTTGTATTTCTTTATCAAGCACCTCTACAGTTTCTTTTTTTTCAGAGAGTTGCTTTTTTGCAATATCTTTATAATTAGCTAATTCTATATCTGGCATTAAATAGGTTTTGATTTTAAATTCCATATCTGAACCTAATCCTATTTTAGTTATAGTTATTTCTGGTCTGCCTATAGCATCTATGTTGTGTTCTTCCAAAATGTTCGGATACTCTTCTGTAAGAGCAATCTCTGCCGCTTCTTCAAGTAAAGAGCCTTCTCCAATCTTTTGCGCTACCAAAGAATCAGGAGCATTTCCTTTTCTAAATCCAGGAAGTTCAACTGATTCTTTCAGTTTTTTGAGAGCCTTTTCCCTCATTAAACTCATTTTTTCAGCTGTTATCGTCCCTAATATTTCTAATTCTCTTTCTGGTAGGTGATTTAGTTTTATATTTTTATAGTTTTTAGACATATTCAAAGAGTCTATATTATAAGGCATATTTTGGCAATATTAAAAAATTGCCTATAAAGGCAATTTTTTAATTTGAACTGAAAATTTATTTTACTGTAATTCTACTTCAAGTTCTGCCCCTAGTCCGTCTAGGTCTGTACTCTGTAAATCTGCTTCTATTGAATTCAGGTCATCAGAAGAATCTACATTTAGTATAGAATTTATTTCAGAGTCGTTGCTTTCTTGTATATCTTGGGTTTCTGTTAGTGTTTGTTCCTGTCTCATTTTTGCTTCATCTATTCTTTTTCCCCAAAAATATAATCCACCTAGTATTATTACAGCTATTACTATTATTGTTCCAATTATAGATCCTATAGAAGATTTGTTTTCATTTAGGCCATTGTTTTGAAAGTTACCCATAGTTGAGTTGTTTAAAGGAGACATATTATTCATATCATTATTTGGTTGCATATTTTCGTTTATATTATTTTTTAATTTTAATTGGTTTTTGTTGTTGTAGACAATCCTTTAAGACTAGATATAGCATTCACTAGAGATCTATGAGATGTTTTTAGATAATCTTGAATCATACCAACTTCACTTCTCATTTTTGTCATAGTTTCTAGTTTTATTGCACCAGTTGTTGTTGAAATATTTTGCATTCCCAAAGCAGTTGTGTTTCTTAAAGAAGTCAATGAATTTCTAGCTTTTTGAATGTTAGATTTAGCATCTGATACATATCTTTCTGCTTCTGTGGTGTTTCCACCGTCTTCTTTGATTTTATCCATTCTAGACTCTATTCTTTCGATTATTTTTTCTTGTCTTTGTATAGTAGCTTGAATTCTGTCTAGCATTTTAACAAACAATCTATTTAATTGTTCTCTTGCGTTAGCAATTCTGTTTTCTGAGCTAGTGCCCATTTGAGACTTTCTTTCTATCAAGTCTTCCTTTTTTTGTTGAGAGGATGTCTCTAATTTTTTGTTTAATTCTTGAACCTGTGCTCTTTTTGTTTCTGTGTTGTTTAAGTTATTTAACTTTTCATTTTTTTGCCTCTCTAACTCTTCTAGTTTTGCTCTTTTTTGCTCCATCAATTCTGGAGAAACTTGTTGTTGTTTTACAGGTCTATTAACAGAGTTTTCTGGATTTTTTGTATTACTAACATCTTGACCATACACAGCAGTAGACATTGTCAGTGTCATGGCCATTATAGATGCATTTAAGATAAATTTTTTCATAATTAATTGAATTTTGATTTTTTGTTTTATTAAATGACTAACTTGTTAATTATACAACAAATACAACAAAACCCCATCTTGTAATACACAAGGTGGGGTTTTGTAATTTTTAAGACTTTTTATAGTTTTCTAGTGCTTTTTTGAAAGCTTGCATTGCCTTATCTTTTCCTTCTATTCCATTTATTTCAACCACTTTATTTTGAAGATTTTTATATGTAGTAAAGAAATGCTCAATTTCCTTAAGTGTGTGTTTATTTAGGTCTTTTAAATCATTAATATCGTCAAACCTAGGATCTTTTACTGGTACGGCAATTATTTTTGCATCAGATTCTCCATCATCTACCATATTTACTATTGCTACAGGTCTTACTTTAACTAGAACTCCAGGGAAAAGAGGGTAAGTTGTTAGAACAAGAACATCTAATGGATCGCCATCATCCCACAAAGTTTGAGGCACAAAACCATAGTCAAAAGGGTAATCTTGAGTGGTGTACATAGCTCTGTCTAACATTATAAGCCCTGTTTCTTTGTCTATTTCGTATTTATTCTTACTGCCTTTATTGATTTCTATAATTACATTTATTTTTTCAGCTGTACCCGGATCTATTTCCTTTATTAAATTCATATTATATTAAAGTTAATTTTCTTAGCTTTTCCAAATTTGGTCAATCTCATCTTCTAAATTTTTAAAATATTCGTTGCCTTACTACCTGTAAGGCTTCTTACATTTTAAAAACTTATAAGTGATTTTGTCTCAAATTATGAAAAAGATTCTTTTAATCTAATAATACTAACACAATTATTCAATAACAATTTCAGGTTCTGTTTCATTTTTCTTGTCTTCTTCTGATTTCCCAGTAGATTGGATATCAATTTTCCAACCTGTAAGTTTGGCAGCAAGACGTACATTTTGACCACCCTTACCTATAGCAAGAGATTGTTGGTCTTCAGATACACTTACAGTTGCTTGTTTTTCTTCTTCATTTATTTTTACATCAAGGATTTTTGCTGGAGATAGTGCGTCTTCAATAAATTTCTTAGAGTCTTCAGACCACTCTATTATGTCTATTTTTTCACCTCCTAGTTCTGACATAACAGTAGAAACACGAACACCACGTTGACCAACCATTGATCCAACTGGGTCTATGTGTGAATCGGTCGAAGATACTGCTATTTTAGTCCTTGACCCTGCTTCTCTTGCAATAGATTTTATTACTACTGTTCCATTAACAATTTCTGGAGTTTCAGCTTCAAAAAGTTTTTCTAAAAATTTAGGGTGTGAACGTGAAAGTCTTAGAAATACTCCTTTCCCAGATTCTTCTACTCTATATAAGTAAGCCCTAACTCTTTCTCCCTGACCAAATCTCTCTCCAGGAATTTGTTCTTCATAAGGAAGAAGTCCAGTTGCTCGTCCCATATCAATAAATATATTACCTCTTTCTATTCTTTGAACTGTTCCAGTAACAATTTCTCCCTCTTTTTCACCATACTGAGATATTATAGAGACTTTTTCCGCTTCTCTTATTTTTTGCATAATAACTTGTTTTGCTGTTTGAGCTGCGATTCTGCTGTAGTCATCTTGTGCTTCAAGAGGGAAAATCATTTCCTCTCCGAGAGTAACATTTTTTTTGATTCTTCTGGCATCGTCTATCATTATATGGTGTTCTGGATTAAATAAATCTACAGTAGGTTGTGTATCTTCTGCTGAAGGGTCAAATTCCGGCAAATCTTCTTCGTTCATAACAACAGTAGTATCATCAACCACTTTTTTGACCTGAAACATCTCTGTTTTTCCAGAGTTCATATCGAATTTTGCTCTTATTATTTGTCCTTTTTTACCGTATTCTTTTTTGTATGCTGTAGCTAGTGCAAGCTCAATAGCCTCGATTATTTTTTCTCGAGGGATACCTCTCTCTTCTTCTAGTTGAGTTAGGACACTACCTATTACTTTTAAGTCAATCATATTATTTTTGAAAGTTTTTTGAATTAATTTTTAATTTTTTTCTTAAAAAAATGGCCCGCCCTGTGGCGAACTTCAATAAAATAATAATACACCCTATGTATAATTTTGTCAATCGAAGCTTTGCCTCAGATTATATGTAAGTCTCTGGCGGTAATACTAAAAAATTTTTATTTATGAAATCTTTTACACATTTTTGGAGCGTTACAAAAAAAATTTTGATATAATATTATGAAAGAATGGTGATAAAATCATAACTAATATTGAATTATACAAAATGTAGTAATTCATAATTCTTTATTCAACCCATTATGCACATAGAAGAATCACAGTTAAAAAATTTTATTTTGGATTCTGGTCTTGTTTCAAAGACAGATGTAGAGTCTGCTGAAAAAGAAGCAAAAGAAAACAATAGTAATATAGGAAAGATTCTTGTAAACAAAGGCAAACTTACAGAGGACGATCTTCGTCGTATGCAGGCATATATATTAGGTATACCTTTTGTTGATTTAAAAAAAGAAAAATTACCTTTTGATGTCCTTTCTTTAATACCAGAACCAATTGCTAGAAACCATAATATAGTTGCTTTTAAAAAAAGCGATTCCGCTCTGGAGGTTGCCATGCTTGATACAGAAGATTTGACCGCTATTGATTTTGTAAAAAAGAAGACTGGTTTGAAAATTCTACCTAGACTGACCGATGATGATTCAATGAAGAGCGCTATTTTGCAGTATCAAAAAAGCCTTAAAGCTGAATTCGGAGATCTTATTGCGGAAGATGTGAGTAATATAAAAAATATTCCAAATGGAGATGGAGACGTTGATTTAAATGAACAAGACTTGAAGAAAATGGCAGATGATGTGCCAATGATAAGAATAGTTGATACCTTACTTAAACACGCTATTATTCAAAACGCTTCAGATATACACATAGAACCACAAGAAAAAGAACTTTTGATTAGATATAGAATTGATGGACTTTTGCATGACGCAATGATTTTGCCTAAAAATATGGCACCTAGTGTTGTTGCTCGTATAAAAGTATTGTCTTCTCTTAAACTCGATGAAAAAAGACTTCCGCAAGATGGAAGATTTAAAATAGATTCAGATGGTGAAAAGGTTTCTTTTCGTGTTTCAACGCTACCAACTTATTATGGTGAAAAAATCGTGATGAGACTTTTACGTGAAAATGTATCCGGATTTACTTTGGAATCTCTGGCCTTTCATGGTGAAGGTTTGGATAGGATACATAAAGCGGTTAAATCTACTACGGGGATGATTTTAACTACTGGTCCGACTGGTTCTGGAAAGACAACAACTCTTTATACTGTATTAGATATTCTAAATACTCCAGATGTAAATATATCTACCATTGAGGATCCTATTGAATATCAAATGAAAAGAGTTAATCAAACTCAAGTTAGGCCAGAGATAGGTTTCACTTTTGCTTCTGGGCTTAGGACTTTAGTTAGGCAAGACCCAGATATTATCATGGTCGGTGAAATTCGTGATGGCGAAACAGCTTCACTTGCGGTTAACGCTGCACTTACTGGTCACGTAGTTCTTTCTACACTTCACACCAACTCAGCTGCAGGTGCTATACCCAGACTTATAGATATGAAAGTAGAACCTTTTCTTTTGGTGTCTACTATAAATATAATTATTGGACAAAGATTGGTAAGAAAATTAACAGACCAAAAGGAAAAATATAATTTAACTAAAGCAGAAATAGACACTTTGGGTAAATCAATAAATCTAGATAAGGTTTTGGATGCCTTAAAATCAGAAAAGATAATAGGTAAAAGTGATAAATGGGAAGACATATCTTTTTATCGTCCAAAAACAGGTGTTAATCCAGAGGAATGTTTTTCTGGAAGATCTGGTATTCACGAAATACTTAAAGTTTCTCCAGCTATCAAAGAAGCAATATTAAAATCTGGAACAACAGATGATATTCAAAAAATTGCTGAACAAGAAGGTATGTTAACAATGATGGAAGATGGAATTTTTCAAGCGGTGCAAGGGTATACCACCATCGAAGAAGTCTTACGTGTTATATCGGAATAATTCCAAATTCGGTGAATTTCTTGTTCCCAAATTAAAAATACTTACTCACAATTTTATTTTAAAACTATAAACTATTTATTTTTATTTTGATAGAATGTATATAGTATGATTTTTTTTCTAACACTAAAAACTAGAAACTAACAATTGTTTATATGTTGTTTCATTACAAAATTTTAAATAAAGAAGGGAAGGTTGTGGAAGGTGAAATGGAAGCAAAGGATAAATTTGCCCTATATCATAGTCTTAAACAAGATGGCTCTACGGTTGTTTCAGCCAATGAAATAAAAGATAAAAAGGCAATAGAAATTCCATTTCTGGGAGCTTTGTTTGATAAGGTAAAAACAAGGGATAAAATAGTTTTTGCAAAAAATTTGGCAAAAATGACCGAAGCAGGTTTGCCGATTACCCGAGCACTTTCTATCTTAGAGCGTCAAGCAAAAGGCCAATTCAAAAAAGTTCTTGTCGGAATTAGTGATTCTATAAACAAAGGAAATACTTTAAGTGATTCCATGAAAGCTTATCCAAAAGTGTTTTCTACACTTTTTGTATCAATGGTTAAGGCTGGAGAAGAGTCTGGTAATCTATCTGTTTCATTGCAAAATGTTGGCGAGCAAATGGATAAATCATATCAACTAACTAAAAAAGTTAGAGGAGCAATGATGTATCCGGCTGTAATCATTTCTCTTATGATTGTAATCGGTGTTCTAATGATGATTTACATGGTGCCAACTCTTACCTCTACTTTTATCGGTCTTGGCGTAGAATTGCCATTATCAACTAGGATTATTATTTGGATTAGTGATTTTTTGAAATCCTATATTGTTTTTATGGCTGTTGGACTTTTAATTTTTTCTTTTTTTGCCCTTTGGTGGTTAAGAACACAGAAAGGACAAAGATTGTTGGATTTTGTTTTTTTGCATATACCGGTGGTAAAAAATATTGTTAAACAAGTTAATTCTGCAAGAACAGCAAGAACATTATCTTCTCTTCTTTCGTCTGGGGTTGATATTGTGTTGGCAATAGGTATAACAAGAGACGTTATACAGAATTCTTACTACAAAGAAGTTTTGTTAGAAATTCAAAACATAATCCAAAAAGGAGAACCAATATCAACTGTTTTTGCTGAAAACAGTAATTTATACCCTCTTTTTGTAAGTGAAATGGTTTCAGTTGGTGAAGAGACCGGTAAAATAGGTGAGATGCTTTTGGGTATAGCAGTTTACTATGAAGATGAAGTAGATCAAAAAACTAAAGATTTATCATCAATCATAGAACCTGTAATTATGATTTTTATAGGTGTTGGAGTTGGATTTTTTGCGATTTCGATGCTTGGACCGACTTACTCTCTGGCAGACGCCCTTTAAAAACAAAATAAAATTTCCTCATCTGCGTTGTTGCAGTTCAGTTTTGCTCGCTTGTCGTATTTTTATACGGCTCGCTCTCAAAACATCCTGCGCCCTAGCGTTTGAAGTAATTTAATTTGTTTTTGATACAAGAAAAATGAATAAGATAAATTTAAAACAGAATAGTAAAAAGGGGTTCTCACTTGTTGAACTTTTGGTGGGGGTAACAGTTTTTACTTTGATAAGCGTTTCTGTTTATACAAGTTATATAAGTATTTTTGATGTAGTAAAAGTAAGTAGAAGTAGACTCGAAGCTGTAGACTTAGCAAATGAGCAGTTTGAGATAATAAGAAATCTTCCTTATGCTGATGTTGGTGTTTACGGCAGTATTCCTAGTGGAGTATTGGTTTATGAAAAAAATTTATCTAAAAGTTCAAATATTTTTAATATAAGAACTACAGTAAGAAATATTGATGATCCTTTTGATGGTACTTTAGGAGGTACTCCAAATGATCTTTCACCTGCTGATTATAAATTAGTTGAACTAGAGATAAATTGTTCTACTTGTGTAAATTTTATTCCTATGTTCTTTACTACTCGTGTTGCTCCGAGAAATCTTGAAACAGCATCTACAAACGGAGCATTATTTATTAGAGTTTTTGATGCAAACGGTAATCCAGTTCAAGGAGCTAATGTTCGTGTCGAAAATAATCAAACCATACCTTCTATTTTGATTGAAGATGTGACTAATGCTAATGGCATGCTACAAATAGTAGATGCACCTCCGGGCGTTAATGCTTATGATATTACAGTAACAAAAAGTGGGTACTCGTCTGATAGGACCCATCGCATTGATGTATCTAATCCAAATCCAAGTAAACCACCAGCTACTGTGTTATTACAACAAGTTACTCAAATTTCTTTTGTTATAGATAGGGTTAGTACTTTTAATGTAAGCTCGGTAACTCAAACTTGCACCCCAATTCCTTCGTTTGATTTTAACTTAAGAGGAAGTAAGTTGATCGGTTCTTCTCCTGATGTGTTGAAGTACAACGAAAACAAAATTACTAACGGTTCAGGGTCTTTGAATATAAATAATCTTGAATGGGATTCTTATGTATTTAGCGGTATAGATAGCGCTTATGATGTTATAGGTTGGAATCCAATTTCTCCTATAAATTTAATTCCAGATAGTAATCAAACAGTTCAGTTGGTTGTCGCTCCGAAAGACCCGAATACTTTGGTTGTTATAGTTACTGACGGGGCGACAGGCCTGCCTTTATCTGATGTATCTGTTGAATTATCCAGATCTGGTTTTACTACAGTTACCAAATCTACAGGTCAAGGTTTTATAAATCAAACAGACTGGTCTTCTGGTTCGGGACAAGCAACTTCAACAATACTTAATATGTATTATTCGTCAGATGGAAACATTGAAAATAATAATCCAGCAGGCGAATTATCATTAAGGCAAGTTTTTGGAGAGTATGTTGGTTCTGGAATTCTGGAATCTTCTTCGTTTGATGTAGGCTCTCTAAGTAATTTTCAAAAGATATACTGGACCCCTATAGATCAGCCGATACAATCAGGTGATCCTAACGTTCGTTTTCAAATCGCGACCAATGATGATGGTGGCATCTGGCAGTTCACTGGTCCGGATGGAACAAGCGGTTCTTATTACACAACTACAAATCAAAATATTCACAGTATAAATAATGCTAAAAGATATTTAAGATATAAATTATTTTTAGATACAATCTCAACTTCTACTTCTCCTAATATAAGTGACGTATCTTTTACTTTTACTTCTTTATGTACACCTCCAGGACAAGTGAGTTTTTCAGGCTTATCAGATGGAGTTTATAATTTAAATTTATCTAAATCTGGTTATACGACCACCGATATATCAGTTAACATCAATTCTCCTTGGCAGAGCCAAAGTGTGATTTTATTACCTAATTAATATGAAATATAAAGATTTAAAAAAAGGGTTTACTATAGCAGAATTCATTATAAGTATAACAATTCTTTCCTTTTTAGCGGTTACAGTTAACACTTTTCAAAAAGATGTTTTTTCACTCAGTTTAAATTTACAAAGCAGTTTGAACGCTCAGCTAGAAGCTAGGCATTTGGTAAAAACAATGGTTTCAGAACTTAGAAGAACAACTAATTCTGCTTTAGGTTCTTATCCTATTGAACTAGCTTCCTCAACAGGGATTACTTTTTATAGCGACATTGACAATAACGGTTCTATTGAAAGAGTAAGATATTATTTACATAACACTACAATAAGAAAGGGGGTTGTGACTCCAACAGGTAATCCACCTGTTTATAATCTAGGTAACGAAGTTACTACAACACTTTTAAATTATGTTATTGCAAGTTCTACTTTACCAATTTTCCAATATTATGATTCAAATTATTCTGGCACTACATCACCATTAAGTTTTCCTATAGATATATCCACAATAAGATTGATAAAAATTACTGTTATAATTGATACAGATCCGAATAGATCTCCGGTTCCAATAATCACAACTTCTCAAGTGAGCCTTAGAAACCTTAAAGATAATTATTAATGAAATTTTTTTATACTAAAAAAAATAAAGGTAGTCTGATGATACAAGCTATAGTTTTTGGTTCTATAGCTGTTGTTATGATAGGTGCTTTAATAAGTTGGGCTGGAGTAAATATAAAAGCAGGGAAGGTTTCAATGTATAGAGAGCAGGCACTGCAGATTGCTGAGGCGGGGGTAGATTATTATAGATGGCATTTGGCACATGCACCTAATGATTTTCAAGATGGTACAGGACTCCCTGGTCCATATATTCATGATTTTCACAATAAAGATGGAATAAAAATAGGTGAATATTCTCTGGAAATAATACCACCACCAGTTGGTTCTACATTGGTGGTGATAAGGTCTACTGGGACAATAATAGAAGATCCTACAGTATCTAGAACAATTGAGACAAGATTGGCTATACCTTCTTTGGCTAGGTACGCAATAGCTTCTAATAGTGATATTCGTTTTGGAGAAGGAACAGAGGTTTTTGGTCCTATACATTCAAATGGTGGAATAAGATTTGATGGTATTGCTCATAATTTAGTTACAAGTTCTAGAGAGGATTATAATGATCCAGATCATACAGGTGGAAATGAGTTTGGTGTTCATACTCATGTTAACCCTCCTCCGGGTAGTGGTGTAAATAATACATTTCGTCCAAATGAAGCTCCACCTAACACAATTCCAAGTCGTCCAGATGTTTTTGTTGCTGGTAGACTTTTTCCGGTGCCAGCTATTGATTTTTTAGGTTTTACGACTGATTTGGCACAAATAAAATCAGACGCTCAATCAAGTGGTAGATATTTTGGTTCTTCAGGAGCACTTGGTTACAGAATTCTTCTAAGAACAGATGATACTTTTGATTTGTATAGGGTTAATCAATTAACCTCTGCGGGAGGAAGTTGTACAGAAACAACAACAGGTTGGGGAACTTGGAGTATAAGAACTACCGGAGGTTCTCAAACATTTTTGGCAAACTATGCTATACCAGCAAACGGATTAATCTTTGTAGAGGATCATGTTTGGGTTGAGGGACAAATAAATTCTGCCAGAGTAACTATAGCTGCGGGAAGATTTCCAGATAATGCTACAACTAGACCAAACATTATGGTTAATAATAATCTTTTATATACGAATTATGATGGTCAGGACGTTATTTCTCTTATTGCTCAAGGAAATATTAATACTGGCTTATCTAGTGCAAATAATCTTCGAGTAGACGCGGCTTTGGTAGCTCAAAACGGTAGAGTTGGTAGGTACTATTACTCATCTAGTTGTGGTACGGGTTATACCAGAAATTCTATTACTTTGTATGGAATGATCGCAAGTAATCAAAGGTATGGTTTTGCTTATACAGATGGAACAGGTTATAGCCAAAGAGACATTATATATGATGCAAACTTGCTTTATGCTCCACCTCCTTCATTTCCTCTAACTTCTGACCAATACCAGATCGTCTCCTGGAAAGAACTGTAGAACTTTCAAATTTGGCGAAATTCTCGTTCTCAAGTTTCAAAATGTTCGTCACCTTACTACTTGTAAGTTTCCTCATATTTTAAAACTCTCAATATCGGATTTCATTCAAATTATGAAATTTCCAGAAACCAAATTGACTTTTCAGTAATTTAGTAGAATTTGGTACAATGTTTGGTATGAAAAAACAGAAAAAACTGATTGTGGGGAATTGGAAAATGAATCCAATAGATGAGTATAATGCTAGAGATATCGTAAAGAAAGTTAAAAGGGCGAGTGAAAAATTAAAAAAATCTCAAGTTATTATTTGTCCTCCACATTTATATTTACCTCTTTTTACAAAAACTAAAAGTAAAAATTTTTTATTGGGCAGTCAAAACGCACATTATGAAGTTTCAGGGTCTTTTACTGGAGAAGTGAGTTTTTCTATGTTGTATCAATTTGGTGTTCGTTTTGTAATAGTTGGACATTCGGAAAGAAGAAAAATGGGTGAGACAGATGAAGTCGTAAACAGAAAAGTTAAATCAATAGTAAATTCAGGCATGTCTGCGATTGTTTGTGTTGGTGAAAGCATCAGAGATCACAATGGTGATTATTTGGAGTTTATTAAGAAACAAATAAAAGAAGCCTTAAATGATGTTCCTAAAAAGATTTTAAATCAAATAGTCATAGCTTATGAGCCAATCTGGGCCATAGGAGCTAGAGAAGCTATGTCATCCAGAGATTTACATGAGATGTCTATATTTATAAAAAAAGTTCTTAATGATACTTTCGGTTCTTATTCGGAAGATGTGAGAATTATATATGGTGGTTCTGTAGATAGTGTAAACGCAGATACTTTAGTAAAAGAAGGTAATGTTTCAGGACTTCTTGTTGGTAGACAAAGTCTCACACCAAAAGATTTTATACAAATTATAAATTCAGTTGATAATTTATAAATTATCAGTAACTAAAACTTATATTATATAGTATTAATTATAAAATAATTTATGAAATATCTCAGTGATTTAACAGAAAAAGATTTGAAAGGTAAGTATGTATTATTAAGACTTGATTTAAATGTTCCAATTATAAATGGAGAAGTTACAGATACATTTAGATTAGATAGGGTTATAGAAACAATTGATTTTTTAAGACAAAATAAAGCCAGAACGATCATCATTTCTCATATAGAAAGTGGTGATAAAACTCTTGTTCCTGTCTGGCACTACTTAAACGGGTTTTTCCCATTAGAATTTTCACCTACATATTTTACAGCAGAAGCTATTGATAAGATTTCAAAACTTGAAGACAAAGGAGTGATACTTTTTGAAAATCTTAGAGTAAATCAAGGGGAGAAAGAAAATGATGAAGAATTTGCTAAAAAGTTAAGTCAGATGGCAGAGATTTATGTTAATGATGCTTTTGCAGTTTCTCACAGAAAGCACGCCTCTATTGTGGGGGTTTCAAAATTTTTACCTTCATATGCGGGATTACTTTTAAAACAAGAAATTGAACATTTGGGAAAAGCTTTTAATCCAGAGCATCCATTTTTATTTGTACTTGGTGGCGCAAAGTTTGAAACCAAAATGCCTCTTATTAAAAAATTTTTAGATAAAGCAAATAAAATTTTTTTGGCAGGGGCTTTAGCAAATAATATTTTCAAAGAGAGAGGTTTAGAATTGGGGACATCTTTGGTTTCGGAAACTAAAGCAGATCTTGGTGAGCTATCTAATAATGATAAAGTCATTACTCCAATAGATGTAACAGTCACCAACTCAAAAGGTGAGGTGTTAAATAGAAAAACAAATGAAATAAAAAATGATGAGTGTATAGTTGATATAGGCACTGAAACCATAAAACAATTAGAAAATATTTTAAATGGTACAAAAACTATTTTATGGAATGGTCCTTTGGGTAACTATGAATTAGGTTTTCAGGATAAAACAGAAGTTTTGGCAAAGATGGTGGCTGATTTAACAAAAAAAGAAGGAATAACTTCTATAGTGGGTGGTGGAGACACTATTGCTTCTATAAACAAACTTGGTCTAAATAATGATTTTACTTTTATTTCCACTGGTGGAGGAGCGATGTTGGATTACTTGGTCAATGAGACTCTCCCTGGAATTGATGTTTTAAATAAGTAGGTTATTGATTTATTTATATTTTACTTTATAGTTGTGGAAGGGTTCTTTGACTACCACCTGCCTGTGGCAGACTGGTAATTGTTAGGAGACTGCCATGAGCACCTCATTTCGTCAGGTAGTGAAGATTGCGAATACTCTGGAAGAGAAAGGGCTAACACCCGAACTCATCCAGTCTGAGCTTTTGGGTAGGGGAATTCTCGCAGATATCGCCGAGGCGGTGGTTCTTGGAACTGTGCCTAATCGCCGAGAGTTTCAGAAGTTTCTCGGAATTTTACCACCCCCTATTCCTCTCCTCGTCGACTACACGATGAGCCTCACCAAGATGATCTCAGCAGGAAAGTACGACCGTAAGAACTCAAACGTGAATAACAAGAACTTTCCCCGCACCAAGTCGGGGAAGTTCACGGTGGAGGTAGAGCTTCTACAAATATATCGGCAAACCTATTCGGAGAGCGTTCTCGTCGAGATGTTGAAACTCGGTTTCCGTCCGGCGACTCTGGAAGAACTCCTCTCATTCGGAGTCACAAACCCAGAAGTTCAGAGAGAGTTCCCTGTGGTTGCTCTCGGATCATCCTGTGTTCTGGATGGCGTTCGCCACGTTCCGTACCTAAGTGGGGACAATTTGGAGCGCGACCTTGACCTGGACTGGTTCGCCAGCTGCTGGGGTCGCGGTTATCAGTTCCTCGTCGTTCGCAAGTGATCTTTTGACCTTTGTTTCTGTGACTGTACTCTGTGCCTTGTCACTTAGACACTTGGTCCCTCCTCGAGTGGTTCGCCACTCGAGGAGTTATTGTATACAAAAAGTTATATCAAACTTTCTTTGAGTAGTTTTAGATTTGTTTCAAAATCTTTTGGGGTTCCAGAAACTTCTTTGTTTGGGAATACCCAGATGTGAGCGTGGGGAACTTCGTCACCAACTATTTTAGAAAGTATCCAATCAGTGTTAAAAGCTTTTTGTTGGGCTAAAGCTATTTTTTTTGCCACTTCAAAATATTCTCCAGCATTTTCTACATCCCAAACCCATCTTTTGTGCTCTTTGGGTATGACTTGGGTATGCCCAGGAGATTGGGGATTTATATCTAAAAAAGCTAGATATTTATCATCCTCATACACCCTATAACAAGGTATCTCTCCCTTAACTATTTTGCAAAATATACAGTTGTTCATAGATATTATTTTAACATAGACTCAAACTTTCTCATCCTACTACGATATATCGTAGTAGGATGAGAAGTGTTTCTAGTTGTGTGGGACGTGGTAGAATTACTTGATGTCAAAAAAATACTCAGTTAGAGAGAATATTCCAGAAAAGATAGATAAAATATTTGAAGTACATTCTCCACTTGTGCGCTCATTACTGTATGCACGAGGTATAGAAGATTTAGAAACTGCAAACGCTTTTCTAAATCCTGATTACGAAAAACATCTTCACGATCCATTTCTGTTAAAAGATATGGATAAAGTGGTGGTTAGAATTTTAAAAGCAATTAAAGATGGAGAGAGAATAGGGATTTTCTCTGACTATGATGCAGATGGTATACCTGGTGCAGTTGCGTTACACGATTTTTTTAAAAAAATTGGTTACACAAATTTTACAAATTATATACCACTTAGAAATGAAGAAGGTTTTGGATTAAATAACGATGCAGTAGAAATATTAAGTAAGGATGGTGTAAATCTACTCATTACTATCGACTGTGGTATTACAGATGTTTCTCAAGTAGATCTTGCAAATAAATTAGGAATAGATGTGATAATTACCGATCATCATATTCCAGGGAAAAAACTTCCAAAGGCTTTTGGAATAATTAATCCAAAGCAAAAAAAATGTGAGTATCCAGAGAAAATGCTCTGTGGTAGCGGTGTGATTTTCAAGGTTATTCAAGCTCTCATAAAAAAAGGAAAAGAAGATGGTGTGTTTGAATGGAAAGAGGGTCAGGAGAAATGGTTTTTAGATATGGTGGGGTTAGCTACACTTTCTGATATGGTCCCTCTTTTAGGAGAGAATAGAGTACTATCTTACTATGGGATGAAAGTAATACAAAAAAGTCCTAGAGCGGGTCTACAGAAACTTTTTTCACTACTTAAAATAAATCAAAATAAAGTTACCGAGGACGATATCGCTTTTATGATAACTCCACGTATTAATGCAGCAAGCAGAATGGGTGTACCTTTAGATGCATTTAAACTTTTATCAACCATAGATGAGGTTGAGGCTGGAGTATTTGCAGAACACTTAAATAATAAAAATGATGAGAGAAAGGGTGTGGTAGGTAGTATGATACGAGAAATAAAAAAAAGGCTGGACGAACGCGAGGAAGATATGCGACATGTGTTTGTGTTTGGAAATCCAGAATGGAAACCAAGTCTGTTGGGGCTTGTCGCTAATAGTTTTTCAGATGAGCATAATAGACCTGTATTTTTCTGGGGAAGAAATGGTGAGAGTGGAGAGGAGGGGCTAATAAAGGGTTCATGTCGAAGTGGCGGTGATACAGACATCGTAAAACTTATGGAAAGATGCAAAGATATTTTTGTAGACTTCGGTGGACATAAGGGTGCTGGAGGGTTTTCAATACTTCAAGAGAATGTACATCATTTAGAAGAAAGACTAAACGAAGCTTTTCATGAATTAGAGGCCGAAGGTTTTTTAACATCAGAGGCGATAGCTACGGTAGATAAAAAACTATCACTAGATGATGTGAATTGGGATACATACAGTAGTGTAGAAAAGTTTGCTCCTTTTGGACTAGATAACCCCAAACCACTTTTTCTTTTTGATGATGTTTTACTGCATGGAGTTAAACTTTTTGGCAAGGAGAAAAATCATTTAGAACTTAAACTCAAAAATTCTCAAAATAAAGATGTGAATGCAATGGCATTTTTCAAAACTGATCTAAGTTTCGATAGGCCGTTAAATGTAGGGGATAAAATAAACCTTGTAGCCACACTAGAAAAATCAGAGTTTCGGAATTTTCCAGAGTTAAGATTGCGAATAGTGGATATATTCTAACACTTGACAAAAAAAATGCTTAGTATATAATTGTGTTTGAACGAGCATCCCCAAGGGGCACTGCTCGGAACGTAAGACAATTAAGTATCGGGTACTACCCCGGGCCCCTAAAAAGGCCCGGGTTTCTCTTTGCAAAAATATATTTGTTATACTAATTAAATGATAAAAATTTTTACTGATGGTTCATCTCGCGGTAATCCTGGTCCTGGGGGGTGGGGAGCAATACTTGTTATGGAAGATAGGGTTCTTGAACTTGGTGGAAGAGAAGATGACACTACAAATAACCGTATGGAACTTACTGCAGTTTTAGAGTCACTTAAACAGGCAACTGATCCTAATATAGAAATATTTACAGACTCTGCATATGTTCTAAATGGCGCCACTCGCTGGGTTAAAGGTTGGGTTAAAAATAATTGGAAGACAAGCACCAAAGACGATGTGTTAAACAAGGATTTGTGGGAAAGTCTAGTTTCTCTTACAGAACACAAAAATATTTCTTGGAATCTAGTTAAGGGTCATGCGGGACATGCAGGTAACGAAAGATGTGATGTTATTGCAACTTCTTTTGCTGACAATAATCCCACAGTTTTATATAAAGGTAGTAGAGAACGTTATGGAGTTGCTATAAACAATGTTGCAACTACCGGGCTACCTGAAAGCAAAAGCAAATCCAAGGCTTACTCGTATGTAAGTATGGTGGATGGAGAAATACAAATTCACAAAACTTGGGATGAATGTAAAGAAAGGGTAAATGGTAAAAGTGGCGCACGTTTTAAAAAATCTACTTCACCACAAAATGAGGAAGAGATAATAGAGGAGTTTTCAAATTAGTATTTTTAGATTTCGCGAGTAATTAGAAAACAACTAAAAAATTATAGTTCAACAAAATTTAAGAAATACTAATTTGAAGACTTTAAGATTGGGAAGTGTTTGCAATATTGTTAAAAAGGAATAGAGTGGGGGCATGATTTTATCAGCCACATTTGGCTTCATCTTAGGTATTGCCAGTGCTTCATTTTTCTATTTTGATTTCTGGTCTATTTTAGCTTTGTTTTTAGGTGGTTTCATTTCTTTTTCTTTTTATTATTTCAGAAGCAATGTTTCAAGAGAAAAATTTTGGATATTTACTTTATTTTTTGTGTTTTTTATTTTAGGTGTTTTCAGAATAAATGTTTCAGATCTTTATTCTGAATCAAAATTAAAAGATTTTGATTCCAAGAAAATTATTGTTTCAGGTGTTATAGTTTCTGAACCAGACATCAGGGATAACAACACAAAATATACTATTGAGGTGCAAAAAATTTTTCCATCAGGAGACAACAATTTAGATATTAGATTGGTTACAACTGAAAAAATATTAGTTACACTTCCTCTTTATCCAAAATTTAATTATGGAGACGAAATAAAAGTAAATGTTTCACTACAAAAACCAAAGTTAATAGAAAATGAAGATGGAAGGATTTTTAATTATGAAGGTTACTTGAGGGTGAGAGGTATTTGGTACACTTCAAATTATTCTACAGCAGAACCCCTATCTTCTGGTAATGGAAACATTATTAAACATTGGTTATTCAAAACCAAAAACATTTTCACAAATTCTATTGAAAATGTTTTACCACAACCTGAATCCAGTTTGCTTGGTGGATTGTTACTTGGCTCAAAACAAAGTTTGGGAAAAGATCTATTAAATGATTTTCAAAGAACAGGAATTTCTCATATTGTTGTTTTGTCTGGTTACAACATTGCAATAGTTGCTGATAGCATAATTAATTTTTTTAAATTTTTACCAAAAAATATATCTTTCGGTTTTGGTACTGTGGGAATAATTTTATTTACAATTTTATCTGGTTCTGGGTCTTCCGGAGTGCGTGCATCTATTATGGTTTTGATTGCTTTGTTTGCAAAACATAGCAATAGAGATTATAAGTCAGATAGAATTTTAGGTTTCACAATTTTTGCAATGCTTTTGTATAACCCTCTTCTTTTGATATTTGATCCATCTTTCCAACTTTCTATTTTGGCAACAATAGGAATTATTTTTGTTTCTCCGGTGCTGGAAAAATATTTTAAAAATATTCCAGAGAAATTTGGTATGAGAGAAATATTTTCTACCACTATAGCTACTCAAATAACTGTTCTACCCCTGCTTATATATAGTACAGGTATAGTTTCATTTGTTTCACTGCCTGTTAATGTTTTGATTTTGGGAACAATACCAATAACTATGTTTTTCGGGTTTATTACCGGATTACTTGGTTTATTTTCTATGTATCTTGCTTTTGTACCAGCCTTTTTTACATACGTGCTTTTATGGTATCAACTAAAAATAGTTGCCATAGGAAGTAGTGTTTCATTTGGTGTGATTAGTTTACCAGCTTTTTCTTCTGTGTTTTTATTTTTTATTTATATTTTGTTATTTTGGTTATTTTATAAAATTAAAAATTAATTTTATTACGCGTTATTAAATCTATCCTCAACTTTTTTCCAATTTAGATTTGTAAAAAAATCTTCTACATATTGTTTTTTACCACTTGGCTCATAGTCAGACACAAAAGAGTGTTCCCACATATCTAATGCAAGTATTGGAGTACAGTTTTGCAACTGTCCTAAATGTTGTTCATCAACCCAAGAAGTTAGAAGTTTATTCTCTTTTTTGTCTAACCAAAGCATTGCCCAACCAACACCTCTTGTTAATGCAATAGTTTTAAAGTATTTAAGAAAGTTATCCAGGGTTCCATAATTTTCTTCCAATGCTTTTTTAAGCCCTTCATCTGAAAGTTCTTTCGGTCCATCTGACAGAGAATCAAAATATATTTCATGATTTCTCATACCATTATATTCAAAAGAAAATCTTCTATTTAATTCTCCAATCAGATAAATATTTTTTTCTACATCTTCCATAAAAAGTTCATACAATTTCTGATTTACAAGGTTGGCATTTTTTACATACCCGGAATACAGTTTTAAATGTTCTTCTATGTTTTTTGTTGAAATGCCTTTAAGTTCCCCAATATTAAATTTTTTTTCTTCAAATTGTGCCATAGTTTATGTTTAAATTTATAAATTGAAATTAGTATGTATACTATACCACATGGATGGAGTCGTGTTACAAAGAAAAAATAAGCTCAAGAAGTACTTAATCATAGGTTTTTTTATTCTCAGTCTTTTTTTACTTTGGTCTATTTTTTTAGATAAAAAAGATAATTTATTAAAATTTTCTATGTTAGATGTTGGACAGGGAGATGCGTTATTTATAGAATCGCCAACAAAAGTTCAGGTGTTAGTAGATGGTGGCCCGGGAAATAATTTATCAAGACAGATTTCAAAAGTTATACCTTGGCATGACCGACACATAGATATATTAGTTGTTACAAACCCAGATAGAGATCATTATGAAGGTTTTATAAAACTTTTAGATAAGTATTCTGTAGGACTTTTAATAGAACCTGGTGTTATTAAAAATGATCCAGTTTACGAAGTCTTTAAAAATAAAATTAAAGATAAAAATATTGAAACTGTTTTAGCTCGTAGAGGACAGGTCATAGATATAGGTGACGGGGCCTATTTACAAGTTCTATTTCCAGATAGAAATGTCTCACAAGTATCTCCTAATATGGGTTCAATAGTAATGAAACTTTTTTATAAAAATACAAATGTGATATTGCAAGGTGATTCCTTATCTAATATTGAAAATTATTTATTAGAAATAGATGGAGATTATTTAAAAAGTGATATTTTAAAAGTAGGACATCATGGTTCAAAAACAAGTAGTATCGAGAATTATGTAGCAAAAGTTAATCCAGATTTTGCTCTGGTTTCCGCTGGAGAAAATAATCCGCACGGACATCCACATAAAGAAGTTATAGACATTTTTTCTAATTTAGGGATTCCTGTTTATAGTACTTGCAATAATGGCAATATAAATTTTAAATCAGATGGAGAAAAATTTACTTTAAAAAACAAAAAAATAAAACAAGCTATTGTTGGTTGCAAAACAAATATTTGACATTTTTATAAAAGATATTAACATTTTTTTTGGAGGTAAGATGAAGCACACCCTTCTTTGGGTTCGTGGTGGGGCGGAGGAAGTGGAACTTCCTTTTTCCGCTTCTCCGAGTGACGCGATGCCTCTGGCGAGGCGTCATGTTGAGAACTTGTCGCAGTCGACGGTGCCTTTGTCGAACTTCCGGCTTCGGATGCCGGATGGTCGCGAGGTGCCGATCGACCCCAAGAAGAAGCACTAGTACCAACTAGTGTAAACAGCCAAATCCTGAAAACCAGGATTTGGCTGTTTTTTCTTTTTTTGTGTTATATTGTTTTCCGGAGGATTTTATGAGGGAAAATTGTTACGAGCTTCGCTGGCGGGTTGGTCAGGAGAAGATAAAGACGGGGTTTATGAATTTTTTTGGGGAGAAAGAAAAAGTTCTTCCTGAGGCAAGGGAAGTCGCCCAGAGGATTCATGGAAGAAATCCACTCATGAAGGATTTCTCTCTTCGAGGACCATGGGGAGAGGAAACTCCGATTTCTGTAAGCTAGCTTTAGAAAACGACCGGACCATTTGTGTGGTTCCGGTCGTTTTTTCATAGGTGATGTGTATTTTTAATTTGGAAACCAGTAGTTCGCCAAATTTGAGAATTCTATATTAACCCTGCTTTTTTTAGGGTTGCATAGGCTCCGTTTTTCTGAATAGTCTTTATTGCTTCAGTAGAAACAGTTAAAGTTATAGATTTTTTAAGTTCAGGTATGTAAATTCTCTTTTTTTGTAGGTTTGGGTAGCGTCTTTTAACACCAGTAGGATTAAACTGGGTTGCACGTGTTCTGTTTGAGTACCCACCTCCTAATTGAGATGACTTTCCTGTTATGTCACATACTTTTGCCATAGTGTCGAATATGTTAGCATACATATATTAAAAAGCAAATTAAATAAATGAATCTGGATTTTATATTTCAAATAGCAATACTTATATTTTCTGTTGTTGTTCATGAGTTTTCTCATGGCTATGCCGCTTATAGACTAGGAGATAATACAGCTAAATATGCTGGCAGATTAAACCTAAATCCAATAAATCACTTAGAGCTTTTTGGTTCTTTTTTGTTACCAGCAATGTCTTATTTATTGGGGGGTTTTATTATTGGTTGGGCAAAACCAGTTCCTTTTAATCCTTATAATTTAAGGAATCAGAGATGGGGCGAGGCAATTGTTGCGTTTGCTGGTCCACTATCTAATATTCTAATAGCTTTATTTTTCGGAATTCTTATAAGATTAAGTATACTTTCTTCATTGGGTGAATCTTTTCTATATATAGGAACAGTTATTGTATTTATAAATTTGATTTTAGCCGTGTTTAACCTTATGCCGATACCGCCTCTAGATGGTTCCAAGATACTTTTCTCTGTTTTGCCTTACAATATGGGCTATGTTAGAAATTGGATGGAACAAAACGGTATATTTATTCTTATTTTCTTCATATTTTTTATGTGGAGATTTATAATACCTTTGGTTGGTTGGGCTTTTGGTATGATAACTGGGCTTTAATATTTGCTAGTCATAAGTAGTTGCAATATTATCAAATATATATTAGAGTAACCCTTACGTATATTATGTCGACAATAAATCAGTTGGTTAAAAGAAAAAGAAAGAATGTTAAAACAAAGCCAAAAGCTGTGGCTCTTACTCGTGGTTTTAATACTCTTAAAAATAGACCTGTATTTTATCCTTCTTCTTTTAAAAGAGGTGTTTGCACAAAAGTAACAACAAAGACTCCTAAAAAACCTAACTCTGCTATTAGAAAAATTGCAAGAGTAAGACTTTCAAATGGTATGGAGGTTACTGCTTATATTCCAGGTATGGGGCACGGCTTACAGGAACACTCAGTGGTACTACTGAGAGGTGGAAAGGTAAAGGATGTCGGTATTCGTTACACTATAGTTAGAGGAGTTCTTGATGCTACTGGTGTAGAAAAAAGAATGAAAGGAAGGTCTCGATATGGTGCTAAAAGACCAAAAGCAGGTAAATAAATTTAAATAAAAATGAGAAGAAAAGTTACAAACAGAAATATAGTGGGCAAGGATTTGGAATTCAACTCTGAAAAAGTTGGAAAGTTTATTAACTATGTAATGTGGAGAGGTCAAAAAGAAACTGCAAGAGGCATTGTTTATGGTGCTTTTGAAAAAATAAAAGAAAAAACAGGTTCTGATCCTATGGAAGTTTTTGATACAGCTTTGAAGAATTCAGGCCCTCTAACTGAAGTTAGATCAAGAAGAGTTGGTGGTGCAAACTATCAAATACCTAGAGAAGTAAGACCAGAAAGAAGATCTTTTCTTGCTATGAAGTGGATAATAGGGGCAGCGAGAGAAGGTAAGGGAGCTTCTATGACTGATAGATTAGCTGATGAAATAATACTAGCTTCAAAAAACGAAGGTAAGGCAGTTAAGAAAAGAGAAGATACTCACAAGATGGCAGAGGCGAATAAGGCCTTCGCTCACTTCGCCTGGTAGTTTTTACTGTCTTTTTGCCGTACTCCTTTGTCGCAAACTCCGCTCGTTCTCGCGGAGTATTTTTATACACCTTGGTCACGATGCTCGTTTGCTTCGCGGATTACCGCAAAAATCCTAGTAAAAACAAATCTTTACTTTTTTATTTTTTTTGGTAGTTTTCTTTTAGGAGGTGATGATGAAAACCGAAATTGCAAGATTGCTTGAAGAAAAAAGGGTAGAGCGAGGGGAAACCAAAGGGGAGTTTAGTAAGTTCCTGGGTTTTTCTGTCTCTATGTATGATCAAGTTTTGAATGGCACAAGAACTCTGCCCAAGAAATACTCAGTTCGTGTGTCCGAAGTCATCAATATCCCGGCTGATCGAGTTATGTTTCTTTCAAAACTCGGTAGAAGGGCTTTGTTGTCTGACCATGAAATTACGGGTGATGAGCTAAGGTATCTTGCTGGCATCGCAGATGCTGCAGGGTCTCCTGTCCGACTTTCTTTGCTTCTTGAACATCTGGAACATTATCCCAAAAGAACCACATGAATATTGTGTGGTTCTTTTCGTTTGCTCAAAAGTGATTTTTGGTATATAGTTTTCGTTGAATTAGCCAAACGGCTTTTTTCTTTACTTTAGCAAAATTAACAATTAAAAATTATTATGAATCGGGATTATACATTGGATAAAGTTAGAAACTTTGGAATCATTGCTCACATTGATGCTGGCAAGACAACAACCTCTGAAAGAGTTCTTTTCTATACAGGAATGACTCACAAAATAGGTGAGGTGCATGAAGGAGAGACAGTTACAGATTGGATGGAACAAGAAAGAGAAAGAGGTATCACTATTACTGCTGCCGCTATTACTTGTTTCTGGAATCCTACATATATGCCAAAGGGGGCAAAACCAGAATACCGTTTTAATATTATTGATACTCCTGGTCACATAGACTTTACAGCTGAAGTAAAGAGAAGTTTGAGAGTTCTAGACGGTGCGGTTGTGGTTTTTGATGGTGTTGCTGGAGTAGAGCCACAATCAGAAACAAACTGGAGATATGCAGATGATGGAAATGTACCAAGAATTTGTTTTATAAATAAACTAGATAGAACGGGGGCGTCTTTTGAAAGATCATATGCTTCTATTTTAGACAGACTTACAAAAAATGCAGTTAGAGTCCAGATCCCTATTGGTCTTGAAGATAAATTTGAAGGAGTTATTGACCTTTTGAAAATGAAGGCTTTCTACTTTGAGGGGAATATGGGTATGAATATTAAAGAGGATGAAATCCCAGCAGAATACTTAGATGAAGCTAAAAAATATAGAGCAGAGCTTGTTGAAAAAATAGTTGAGCATGATGATGAGCTTATGACAGCTTATCTTGACGGAAAAGAACCTTCACTAGAAGATATGAAAAAAACTCTAAGAAAGGCGACTTTGGCGGTTAAACTAGTTCCGGTTTTTGCTGGTTCAGCTTTAAAAAACAAGGGAGTTCAATTGGTTTTGGATGGTGTGGTAGATTACTTGCCTTCACCTATAGATATTCCTCCTGTTCACGGTGTTGATCCAAAAACAAATGAAGAAATATATAGAAAATCTTCTGATACAGAACCATTTGCAGCTCTTGCTTTCAAACTTCAAAACGATCCATTCGTAGGACAGCTCACTTTCTTTAGAGTTTATTCTGGGACTATTGAGGCTGGTACATATGTATATAACGCTACTACTGGCGAGAAAGAGCGTCTAGGAAGAATTGTAAGACTCCAAGCTGATAAAAGAGAAGAGGTTAAAAAAGTTTTTGCTGGTGAGATTGCTGCAGCTGTAGGTTTAAAATCTGCTAAAACATCTCACACTTTATGTGATGAAAATAATCCTATAATTCTCGATCCTATTAAATTCGTTGCTCCTGTGGTTTCTTTGCGTGTTGAACCAAAAACAAAAGCAGACCAAGAGAAAATGGGTATGGCTCTTAAAAAACTTTCTGATGAAGATCCAACTTTCGTTATTTCTTCAAACAATGAAACAGGAGAATCTATAATTTCTGGTATGGGTGAACTTCATCTTGAAATTATGGTTGATCGTATGAAAAGAGAATTTGGTGTAGATGTAAATGTAGGCAAGCCTCAGGTTGCTTATAGAGAAACTATTTTGGGTGAAGCTGAGGCAGAACATAAATACATAAAACAAACTGGTGGTAAGGGACAATATGGTCACGTAAAACTTACAATCAAACCAATGCAACCTTTAGTGGAGGGTGAAAAGATTCCAAAAAATGTTAAGAGATATGAGGATTTTGAATTTATCGACAATATTAAAGGAGGTGTTATCCCACAAGAATTTATACCTGCTGTTGAGAAGGGAGTTTATGAAGCAATGGAGAGAGGGATTGTTGCTGGTTACAAAATGGTAAATGTTTCTTGCGATTTAACTTTTGGTTCATACCATGATGTCGACTCATCTGAAATCGCTTACAAAATTGCAGCATCTCAAGCTTTTCAAGAGGCTGCCAAAAAAGCTAGACCTGTTATCTTAGAGCCTATTATGAAAGTTGAAGCAATAATGCCAGAACAATTCATGGGTGATGTTACAGGTTCACTATCTGGAAAGAGAGGGCAAATAGAAGGGATGGCAGAAAGAGGAATGCTTAGAGTTATTCATGCAAAAGTTCCACTGTCTGAAATGTTTGGTTATACAACAGATATTCGTTCTATGACACAAGGAAGAGGAAGTGTGCAAATGGAGTTTGATCATTATGAAGTGGTACCACCAAACGTTGAGAAGCAAATTGTAGAAAGTAGAAAATAAAAAACAAAACCTCACAAAAGTGAGGTTTTGTTTTTTTATTCACATTTTATCCAGATATTTCTATAAATTATTTGATAGTAATTCTTCTACAAGATATAATGTATCTATGAGTATTTCTACTTCTGAAAGTAATTTTCTAAATACTGATAAAAAAAACACAGGAACTTCTAATCAAGATTTTATTGATTTACCATTGAATATTCCTGATGATAAAAGTAAGGGTTATGTTGGCTATCTTGATATTTTACATAGACAACTAGATGATGAAGAAAAAAGAAAATTAGATAATAAACCTAGTCCTGTTGAAAGTGTTTCTGGAGATCAAGGTAATCCGGAAAATAAAAATGATTTAGATTTGGAAGGTGGAGTTGTAGAAGCAATGAATGAAGGAAATTTTGATCTTGCGCTGGATTTAGTAAATAAAATAGAAAGTGAAGAAGTGTTACATAGGGTAGTAGAAAAAGTAGTAGAACAACTTGTAAAAGAGAAAGAATTTTCTGTTGCAAAAAAGTTTCTTCGAACAATTCACAATATGGATTTTTATAATCAACAACTCAGTATTGTTTTAGAAAATCAAAGAGTTTATTTGGATCAAGGAAATGATGGATCTGCAGAAGCTGTTTCAGGTGATGATGAAGAAGTTGCAAATAAGGTTGAAATAAAAAAACCAGAACAAGTTGAAAATAAAATAGAACCAGATTTAAAAACAGAAGTCATTTCTGATGATGATTATGAAAATTTTGTAAAAACAGGTGATGTTCCGGGTGATGTACTTGTAAATATTGCAAATAGAATAGCAAACACGGGGTCAATTACAGATAGAGAAAGAGCCATATATGAAATTTATGGAGAGAAAATCGAACAATTACTTAGAAACAGAAAGGGAGAATCTACTCCGGATGATGAAGTTCTGGATAGCTCCATTAATTCAGCAAGTGGTTTAGAAAACCCTCCAGAGCAAGAAAAAATAAAATTAAATCCAGATGAATCTAGTTCAGGTATTCAAGATATAAAAGATGCAACAATAGCTCCTGCTCCAGAAAATATTCCTAATTCAAATGAAGAAATCGATGCAAACCTTGAAAAAGCTAGAAGCGAATACGCCAATCAGTTGGTTATTTGGAAAAATAGTATAAGAGAAAAAAAGAGTAAATTCAGAAAAGTTTTGCAAGATTTGGGTGTAGATAAGCAACTCCCACCAGAAGAAGAACCAGTTGAACTAGTTGAAGCGAGAAGACTCTATATAGAAGCAAAAAAGGCAAAAAACAAAGACTTAATTGGAGTTATTTTTGATGTGCCTAATCAAAGTCAAAAGCCTTTAGGTATTGCTGTAGAAGAAATGAATTCTAAAAAAGAACAACTCCTATCTTCTATAGAGTCTGAAAATTCAGAATTAGAAAAAAGATTGATGGAGAATATTCCTCCTCTAGAAAGAGGTATTTTGGGTAAGGCCTTTGATAAATGGAGAGCGATGCCTCGCTATCAGAGAATAGCTATAAGCTCCAGTCTTGCTTTTACTGCTGGTCTTGCTTCAGGTCTTGGTTTAGGAAGTGCAGCTGTATATGGAGGTATGAGGGCTGGTAGGGCGGTAGCTGGGGCGGTTTTGTCACAAGGCGCTGGTAAAACACTCGATACTTTTTATGGCAAGAAAAATAGAGATAACAAAGACCAAGTTTTTGAAAATTATGCAAAACAAATAAATTTGGATAATTTCGAACAGAAAGAAAAAGAAATGATGGCTTTTCTTGACAAACAAAAAGATGAAAGAAAAAGACAAATATTAAAAAAAGGCTTGGTAATGGCTGCTGTTGCTGGAGCAAGTAATTTGGGTGTTGGGGGTGGAGGAGGGACAGATATTCCTGATAACATAAATCCAACTCCAGGTGTATCTGGGTCAATAGGCAATACTGTTGAAAACACTGGTGTGACTTCTGATTTGATGGAAAAACCAGAAGTACTAGACGCAAAATCTAATCTAGATAATTTAGTGGAATCGAAATCTCCCGTTTTAAATGAATCACCTGGTATTTTAGAGACAAAAGTAGAACTTTCTTCTAAAGGTTTTATTCAGGATATGCATAATTTGAAAGCAAATATTTTAGCAGAATACGGTGGAGAGCCTCCAGAGACTTTAAATCAAATAATGAATAAAACTCCTATTGAACTTGCAAAAGCTTTTCATTTTTATGATCCAGAAACAAATGCTACTGGATTAGGTTTTAAGGGTGAGTCTATTGGTTTGGATAGCACAGGTAATGTTTACTATGAACATTTAGATGGTACGAAGCAAATTATTTTCGATGCAAAAACCGGAGAATTTCACCATTTTGATGGTGAAATGGTTGTGAAAAATGCTCCAGATGTACAGTTATACCCAAATGGAAAAATTGGTGATGATATAACTCCTGTAAATTTTGAGAAAAACCCTTCATTAGAAGATCCATTTTCTGTAAACAGATCAAATGTTAGTTTTATACCACAAGATGTAGTAAGTCAGACCGATTTACCAGAGAAAGTTAATATTTCTTATGAAGAGCCTTTGGTAACAAACACAGATCTTCGCCCAGAAGAAGTTTTGATGAATACTGAATCAGTATTGAAGGAGGCAAGTGTTCCACCTTTGCGCCATATATCATTGGATGACGGGAGGTTTGTTGATGTTGTAAATATTGAAGGCCAAAAGTCAGTTACGTTTAATGATATTAAAATAGGACAAGAAGTTGATTTGGGTAATAAAAAGATATTGGCTTTAGATGATAAATATCAAGATGGCGAACAGTATGCAGATATAAGAAATGCTTTTGCTAGGGCTTTTGAAAAAGATGTAAAAGCAGATGTTATAGGTCCTTATCCAGAAGCCCTTCCATTTGAGGGGGGTAAGATATATATAGCCTATAATGTACCAAATGATCTTAATTCAGTGAGAGTTTTGTTAAATGGTAAGGAAATTGCGGTTGGTTCTACTTCTATTGTGGATGGTTCAGGATTTCCAAAATTAAAAATTCATAGTGATTTAAAGGGTGGATGGCTTTTGGCAGATAATGCTTATGAAAGGGCTTTTAAATATGTAAACAAATTAATCAAAGCTGGGAAAATTGATTTAAAAATATAATTTATGAAAAACATATTACCAAGTGACATAGTTAAAGAGTGGGGTTTGGAATCTTTACCTTACGAAAAACAATTGGAGATGGTTGAAAGAATAGGTAAGATTATTTATCAAGCTCTTTTAGTAAAATCTTTGGATATTTTATCCGAAAAAGAGCAAGTGGAATTTGATCTATTGTTAGATGAGGACACAACGACTCCAGATGATGTTTTGGGATTTTTACAAAAAAAGATACCGAATTTTGAAGAAATAGTGCTAGAAGAAAGAAAAAATTTAAAAAAGGATTTGTTCATAGGAGCTTAATCAGAAGTTTACTTTTTAGATTATTTGACTATTTTCACTTTTTTGTCTAATATTGCTATTGTCACGAGTGTTTTTGTTTGTGGCAATTTTTTGTTAAGTTCCAAGGATTCAGGTTTCTCGAACGTTGAGTTTTTGGCGCTTCTCTTCTTGTGATATATCTCACGAAGGGGGACAAAATGGTAGTTTTCAATTATTAATTTAATTATTAAATAATATTATGGCAGATTTTGATAGATCAAAACCTCACGTAAACGTAGGTACAATTGGTCACGTTGACCATGGTAAGACAACATTAACAGCAGCAATACTATCTGTTCTTTCAAGACAAGGTAATGGCTACAACGCGAAAGTAGTCGGTATTGATGGTATTGATAAAGCTCCAGAAGAAAAAGCAAGAGGAATTACTATTGCTCTTTCTCACAACGAGTACGAGACACCTACAAGACACTATGCTCACGTAGATGCTCCTGGACACGCTGATTACATTAAAAACATGATTACTGGTGCAGCTCAAATGGATGGTGCTGTTCTTGTAGTTGCCGCTACTGACGGTGTGATGCCACAAACAAGAGAACACGTTCTTTTGGCAAAACAAGTTGGAGTACCAAAACTTATAGTGTTCTTAAACAAATGCGATATGGTACCTGATAAGGATCTTATTGATTTGGTTGAAGAAGAAGTTCGAGAATTACTTACAAAGCAAGGCTTTGATGGTGCCGGAGCTCCAGTTATTAGAGGCTCAGGTCTAAAAGCTCTTGAATCAAAAGATAATACAGACGAATGGGCACAAAAGGTTCTAGAGCTTGCAAATGCACTAGATACATACTTTCCAGTTCCAGTAAGAGATTTAGATAAACCATTTCTAATGCCGGTTGAGGACATCTTCTCTATTGAAGGAAGAGGTACAGTGGTAACAGGAAGAATTGAAAGAGGGGTTGTAAAAGTGGGTGAGGAAATTGAATGTGTAGGATTGCATGAAACACAAAAATACACAGTTACTGGTATTGAAATGTTTAATAAATCTCTACAACAAGGAGAAGCTGGTGATAATGCCGGTATCTTGCTAAGAGGTGCTTCAAAAGACTCTGTTCACAGAGGACAAGTTCTAGCTAAACCTAAAACAGTTACTCCTCATACAGAATTTACAGCAGAGGTTTACATTCTAAAGAAAGAGGAAGGAGGAAGACACACTCCATTCTTCTCTGGATACAAACCACAATTCTACATCAGAACTACAGACGTTACAGGAGATGTGACTCTAAATGAAGGAGTAGAAATGGTTATGCCAGGTGACCAAGTTACTTTCAAAGTAAAACTAGTTGCTCCTGTTGCTCTAGAAGAGAATACAAAATTCGCTATTAGAGAGGGAGGGAAGACAGTAGGCGCTGGAGTTGTTACTAAAATTATTGCCTAAGTCACAAAAATTCCAATTTTAACGCATTGCGTTGTTGGACTTCGAAAAATACCGCTCACCTTATACTTATAAGGCTTGCGGTATTTTTCTTGTCCGCCTAGCACTGCATTTAAAATTGGAATTTTGTGTAGAGTAACCTTGTCTCAAATTTGAAACTGATTCTTAGTTTCGATTGTGAAAGTTTACAAAACTATAAACTAACAACTATAAACTGGAAACTGTCATGGACTTGAAATAAAAACATATATCTGCTAGTATTCTCTCATTACACAAATTGACATGACAGCAAAAGAAACAACAAAAAAATCAGCTCCTAAAAAGGCTGCTACCAAAAAAGCAGACAAGGGTGATGTTATTTCAAAACTTAGAATAAGGGTAAGAGCTTATGAGTATAAGATTCTAGATGTATCTGTAAAGCAAATTATTGATACAGCTCTAAGATATGATGCTAAAGTAGAAGGACCTATTCCTCTTCCTACAGAGATAAAGAAATACACTGTAAACAGATCATCATTTGTTTACAAAAATGCTAGAGAGCAGTTTGAAATGCGAGTTCACAAGAGAGTAATAGATATTCTAAATCCTACTCCAAAGATTATGGAAGCACTGACAAATCTTTCTCTTCCAAGTGGTGTAAATATAGATGTGAAAATTATATAAAAATCAAAAAACCACCCAAGGGTGGTTTTTTGTTGCAAAAAAATCTAACATCTGATAGAGTATCCGAATCGCCTTAATTGGCTTTTTTAGTGGAAACTATCGATGGGCAATGTTGTGAGATTTCTTCTCACATTACTGTCCGAAAAATGTTTCCGAATATAAATAAAAATATGAAATTCCTTTTAGGAACAAAACAATCAATGACACAAATCTTCGACGAGAAGGGGATTGTACATCCAGCAACTGTTATAAAAACAGGTCCTATGACTGTTACTCAAGTTAAAACAATTGAAACAGATGGTTACAATGCTGTTCAAGTTGGTTTTGGTTCTCGTGCTGAAAAAAATATAAATAAAGCATTAAAAAGTCATATGAAGTCTGGTAATTATTCTAATATCTTAGAGTTTAGATTAGATGATATTTCAGGTTTTAAAGTTGGTGATGTTTTACCACTTTCATTTGTAGCCGGTGATGTTGTTACTACAACAAGTATTTCAAAAGGAAAAGGTTTTCAAGGGGGTGTAAAAAGACATGGTTTCAAAGGAGGCCCTCGTTCACATGGACAAAAACACTCTGAAAGAGAACCAGGTTCGCTTGGAGGAGGAGGAAGAGATGGAGGAAGAGTTGCTAAGGGCAAAAGAATGGCAGGAAGAATGGGTGGAGACACAGTTACTTCAAAAGGACTTACAATAGTTTCTGTTAATCCAGAGACAAATGAAGTTTTTGTTAGGGGGGCAGTTGCTGGTAGAAGAGGAACTCTTGTCGAAATTCTAGGATAAAATTTTTATGGCACAGAAAAATATAAATAAAGAAATCTCTATGGAAACAACAGTCTATAACATAAAAGGAAAAGAAGCTGGAAAGGTAAAATTACCTGAAGCCGTTTTTGGTCTAAAATGGAATGCTGATTTAGTTCATCAGGTGGTAACCTCTATGGAATCAACAGCTAGAGTAAATATTGCTCATACAAAAACAAGAGGAGAGGTAAGTGGAGGAGGAAAGAAGCCATGGCAACAGAAGGGTACTGGTCGTGCTAGACACGGCTCTACACGTTCTCCCATCTGGAGACATGGAGGTATTACTCATGGTCCAAGAAATGATAAAGACTATACAAGAAAGGTTAATAAAAAAATGAAAGCTAAAGCTCTTTATACTATTCTTTCTGCTAAGTTTAAAGATGGAAAGATATTGTTTGTAGATGATATTTCATTAAAAACTCCAAAAACAAAAGATGCAAAAGAAGTAGTTTCTACATTTTCTAGAATAGAAGGCTTCAAGGATTTGGTATCTAAAAGAAAAAATTCAGCTTACATAGCTCTATCTTATAAGGACATAAATACAGAAAAAAGTTTTAGAAATATGGGTAATTTTCTTGTTGATGAAATAAGAAATATGAGCCCTCTAGATTTAATGAAATACAAATATGTTGTTATTTCTAATCCAGAAAAAGGTCTTTCTCAAATAACAGAAAAACTTACTGTCAAAAAATAATTGAAAATAAAAATCATGAAAAAAGATTTAAACAAAATAATAATTCGCCCACACATAACTGAAAAGGCTACTGTTTCAGCAGAAAAGTCAGTTTATGTTTTTGAGGTAGACCCAAAAGCGTCAAAGAATTTAATTGTTAAATCTTTTGAACAAAAATATAAAATTACTCCAGTTAAGGTTTCTACTGTTACAATACCAGCAAAAAATGTTTATGTGAGAGGTAAAAGGGGTATTAAATCTGGATATAAAAAAGCTTATGTTTATTTAAAGTCTGGAACTAAAATAGAGAATATATAATTTTAATTTAAGGATATGAAACGATACAAACCAACATCAAAATCACGAAGAGCAATGACAACAATATCTTTTGGTGATTTTGTGACTGTAAATAATCCAGTAAAATCTCTTACTCACGGATTTAGAAGACAAATGGGTAGAAATCATCATGGTAAGATTACAACTCGTCACAAAGGAGGTGGGCACAAAAGACTGTTTAGAGAAATAGATTTTAAATACGATAAAATAGATATTCCTTATACAATAAAAACTGTTGAATACGATCCAAATAGATCAGGTTTTATTGGTTTGGCACAATATCATGATGGTGAAAAGAGATACGTTCTCTTGCCTCAATCTATTAAGGTTGGTGATACCAGAGTTACTTCTTCTAATGCAGAGCAAATTCCTGGTAACAGATTGCAACTTAAAAACATAAATACTGGTACTTTTATATATAATGTTGAAGTAAAACCACAAGGTGGAGCAAAATTGGGTAGATCTGCAGGAAATTATGTAGAGCTTGTCGCTAAAGACGCGGGCATGGTAGACATAAAACTTCCATCTACTGAGGTTAGAAAAATTAAAGACACTGCTTGGGCATCTATTGGTGAAGTCTCAAATAATGAAAATAGACTTGTAAATCTTGGAAAAGCTGGAAGATCTCGTTGGTTGGGAATAAGACCTACAGTTAGAGGTACAGCTCAAAATCCAGTGGATCACCCACATGGAGGAGGAGAGGGTAGACAAGGAAGAGGAAGAAAAAGAGCTATTTCTGTATACGGTAAACCAACTGGTAAGGGACAGAAATCTAGAACTCCTAAGAAATATTCAAATAAATTTATTGTGTCTCGTCGAAAGGTTGGAAAGCGAAAATAAAACAAAACCGGCGAAAGCCGGTTTTGTTTTTGACTAAAAATTTTTTTCTGGTATATATTGTGTTCGGAGGATAAAATGAATAGATTTGAATTCATGCAGGGTTTTCGCCGAGCGGTGAGACACGCAGAGTCAGCTAACATAAGACGAGATCTCAATGTTGAGCAATTGATGCGTGCTGGTCTCAGGGGTAATATGATTGAGCCTACCGAGACGTTGGTGTCCGTAGGAGTCTCGATTGTACAAGAGATGTCCAAGATGAGACCAAACTATCTTGATATTTTTATTCTGATGGAAAATGCATATGAAGCTTACGAAAACAGAAGCTTCTCTTGCAGATAATCCAGATTCAATCATTAAGTTTCAATTTGGGCGACGGAGGGAACCTTTGGTCGCCCTTTGTCGTATCTGTTGACATTCATAGGTATTTTGTATAGTATATCTTTCACTAAGGACCATTACTCTTTAGTAAGTGTTTGCGGTATTTGCTGGTTATTATTTAGGTCAGCACCACTAACAATGTGGTTTTTGTTTTGAAACAAATTAAAAAAGACAATGACAAGATCATCAAAAAAAGGTCCATACGTAGACGAAAGACTCCTTAAGAAAATTGAGGGTAAAAACCCTATAGAAACTGGGGTTATTAAAACTTGGTCAAGAGCCTGTGTTATATCACCTGAAATGGTAGGTTTCATTTTTGGTGTTCATAACGGTAAATCTCATATAGAAGTTTTGGTATCTGAAGATATGGTTGGTCACAGATTGGGTGAATTTTCTCCAACTAAGAAATTCATAAAACACGGAGGAAAAATGCAAAAAGAACTAGAACAAAAGAAGAAAGAAAGTGAGATTGCCGCTGCTCAATCTGCTAAATCAGCAGTAGATGCTAAGAAAAAATAATTTATAAAAAATTGTTATGAAAACAGCACAAGCAACACTTAAAAATTTTAGACAAGCACCTAGAAAAATGAGGCTTGTTGTAAATAGCATAAGAGGGAAAAAAGTATCCGATGCTTTGGTAAATCTTGATTTCATAACAAAAAGAGCATCTCTTCCTATAAAAAACCTAGTTATGTCTGCTTTGGCTAATGCAAAAAATTTAGATATTCCAACAGATAATTTGATAATAAAGACAATAAGAGTTGATTCTGGGAGCATTATGTACAGAAGAAGACCAGCTTCTCGTGGAAGTGCTCATCCTATACGAAAGAGAACAAGTTCTGTTTTTGTAGAACTTGGTGAGGCAGAACCAAAAAACAAGAAAGTTAAGGTTGTAAAAGAAATGGTTGAAAAAACAAAAGAAGATAAGTCATTAAAAGTTAAAAAAAGAGCATCGAAGGCCTCTAAATAATGTAATCAATTATGACACATATAGTCCATCCATATTCACATAGACTTGGGATCATCAGAGATTGGAAATCTCGCTGGTTTGGAGTGAAAAATAAATACAAAGAATTCCTAAAGAGCGATATTCTTTTAAGAGAGTATTTAGAAAAGAGATTTAGAGGTTTTTATGTGAGCAATATAGAGATGGAAAGAGGTGAAAAAGTTCTAAGAATTATTATTGAAACCTCAAGACCTGGTATGATCATAGGTCGTTCTGGAGATGGTGCAGTTAAATTAAAAAATGATGTAATAAAGTTTATCTCAAAAAATAAACTTTCTTTAGGTGGGGAAATAAAAATTGATATTAAGGAAATTAAATCACCAGAATCTAATGCTTCCATAGTTGCACAAATGATTGCGGACGGTTTAGAAAAAAGACTCCCTTTTAGAAGAGTGGTTAAGCAAATGGTTGATAAGGTTATGGCTAATAGAGATGTTAAGGGAGTTAGGGTCATACTTTCTGGAATTCTTGGTGGAAATTCTATGGCAAGAACAGAAATGATTAAAAAAGGAAGAATTCCACTTCAAACTTTTAGAGCCGATATTGATTACGCTCAATCTACAGCAAGACTTACACTTGGTGCTGTGGGTGTTAAGGTTTGGATATACAAAGGAGATGTTTTCAATAAAAAATAATAAAAACTAACATGTTGTTACCAAAAAAAGTAAAATATAGAAAATGGCATACAATGAGAAAGAACCCTGGAAAAGTAGGGGTGGCTTCTCGTGGAGCTTTTATTTCTTTTGGTTCTCATGGTCTTAAAGCGGTTGAGGGAGGAAGAATAATGTCTAATCAAATAGAAGCAGCTAGAAAAGCACTTTCTAGAGCTTTAGGTAAAACTGGAAAAATATGGATAAGAATTTTCCCAGACATGCCTCTTACCAAAAAACCAGCTGAAGTGAAGCTTGGAAAAGGTAAAGGTGATTTATTTGGTTATTGTGCTCCAGTAAAACCAGGAAGAGTTATTTTTGAAGTGGATGGTGTTACAGATTCAGTTGCGAGAGAAGCTCTCAGAAAAGCTGGAACAAAATTGCCAGTAAACACAAAGGTAGTATCTAAGGTTCATTAGAATTTTAATAAAATGAAAATTAAAGAATTATCAAAAAAGAATAAAAATGAATTACTAAAGACTCTTTCAGAAAAGAGAACATCTTTAAGAGATTTTAGGTTCTCTGTTAGTGGAAGTAGTGTTAGGAATGTGAAAGAAGGTAAGTCTATTAAAAAAGATATTGCTAGGATTCTTACAATACTTAAAAAAAATAATTTTTAAAGGAACAACATGGAAAAAAATAAAGACAAAAAAATAAACGGAAGACAAATGACTGGTGTTGTTGTTTCCGACAAAATGAAAGACACTATCGTCGTAAATGTCAGTAGGTTTGTAAAACATCCAAAATATGATAAATACATATCTATTCAAAAGAAATTCAAGGCCCATGATTCTGGTAATACAAAAAAGGTGGGTGAAAAAGTAACTATAGTAGAAACAGCACCTATTTCTAAAGATAAAAAATTTAGAGTAATATAAAAATAAAATAAAATACCATGATACAACCAAGATCAATCGTTAAAATAGCTGATAACTCCGGAGGTAAAATCGGAAGAGTTTTCAAGGTGCTTGGTTCTTCAAAAAAAAGATACGCAAGAATAGGTGAGGTGGTTGTAATTTCTGTTCAAAAGGCAGAACCTAGAAAAACTACAAAGAAAAAAGATGTTTTATATGCATTGGTTGTTAGACAAAAAGCTCCTTTTAGAAGAAAAGATGGTTCTTATATAAGGTTTGATGAGAACGCTGTAGTTATAGTTGTGAAAGACAAACTAGAACCTGTTGCTGGTAGAATTTTTGGACCTATCCCTAGAGAGATTGGAGAGGTTGGATATCAAAAAATTATATCTTTAGCGCCAGAAGTGGTATAAGTAAATAATATGCATGTAAAAAAAGATGACAAAGTAATAGTTTTAACAGGGAAAGACAAGGGCAAAACAGGCTCAGTTGTTAAGTCTATGCCAAAAAATAATAAGGTTATTGTATCTGGTGTTAATTTATCTAAAAAACATCAAAGACCAAGAAAATCTGGAGAAAAAGGTCAAATTTTAGATAAACCTATGCCTATAGATGTTTCAAATGTTAAAAAAGTAAAATAAAAGTTAAGAAAGTAAAATTAATAAACAAAAAGATGGAAACTATTAAACAAAAAACAGAAAAAGCATTCGATGTTCTAAAATCAGATTTTGGGTATAAAAATCCTATGCAATCTCCAAAAATAACAAAAGTTGTGGTTTCTTCTGGTGTTGGTTCTGTTAAGGATAAAAAGAAAATTGATATAGTTGCCGATAGATTATCAAAGATAACAGGGCAAAAACCAGTTAAAAAAGGGGCTAAGATCTCTATAGCAGCTTTTAAGGTTAGACAAGGTGATACTGTGGGAATGCAGGTTACTTTGAGAGGGGACAAAATGTATAATTTTCTTGATAAACTGATTAATATAGCTTTACCTAGAACGAAAGATTTTAGAGGCATATCCAACAATTCAGTAGATGGTATGGGTAATTATACTTTGGGTATAAAAGAAAATACTATTTTCCCAGAGACTAGTGATGAAGATTTGAAGGATGTTTTTGGTCTTGCTGTGACAATAGTGACTAATATAAAAGATAAAAATGAAACAAAGGCTTTTTTGACTCATTTAGGTTTTCCATTTAAAAAGTCTGATACAAAAGAATCTAGAGTTAAATCTGATTCAAAAAAAGTCGGTTTTAAAAAGAAATAATTTTTATTTTCTTGTCTATTCTAATTTTGTAGACGAGATTGACTTTATAAGTTTTAGTTGATAGTATGAACCCCAGCTTTAAAAAGCTTTAATTAAAAATGGCGAAAACATCTGTAAAGGCCAGAGCGGCCAAAAAACCAAAATTTCCTACAAGGGCTAAAAACCGATGCTTTAAGTGTGGTCGGGGAAACGCATTTATGAGAGATTTTGGTCTTTGCAGGATATGTTTTCGTGAGTTGGCTAATGAAGGTAAGATACCAGGGGTTAAAAAATCTTCTTGGTAATAAAAGTCGTCTTTGTAAGTCTGATTCTCTAGAAAAGGAAACTACAGAGATATAATAATAAAATATTATGGATCCAATAGCAGATATGATTATTAGAATAAAGAACGCTTCTGATTCTAGACAAGAATCGGTTGTATTTCCTTATTCAAAAATAAAATTAGCCATATTAGATCTTTTGCAAAAAGAAGGTTATATAAAATCTTTTGGCAAGAAGGGCAAAAAAGTAGTTAAGTTTATAGAAGTTGGTTTAATTTATCTAGGTAAAGAACCAAGAATAAATGGGGTCAAAAGAGTATCAAAAACATCAAAAAGAGTTTATTTGGGCTCAAAAAACATTAAGAAAGTAAAAAACGGTTTTGGAAGTCTTATAATGTCAACTCCTAAAGGCATTATGACTGATAAAATGGCCAGAGAGGCAAAGGTCGGAGGAGAAGCTTTGTTTGAAATATGGTAACTTTTAAAATACATTTATATGTCAAGGATCGGTAAAAAAATAATAAATATACCAGCAGGAGTGGAGGTTGCCTATAATCATCCTGTGTTTTCTGTTAAGGGAGTGCAGGGAACTCTTTCAAAAAATTTTAATAAGGAAATAGAAATAAAAATAGATGGTAATGAAATAACTCTAAATCCTAAAGTTTTAACTTTGGAAACAAAAGCACTATGGGGAACATACTCCTCTCATATACAAAATATGATAAAAGGGGTTAAAGATCCTTTTGTTAAGAAGCTTATTCTTGAAGGTATAGGTTATAAATCTGAAGTTAAAGGAAATAATCTGGTTTTGGCTTTAGGTTTTTCTCATCAAGTAAATGTGCCTATACCAGAGGGTTTGAAAGTTACAGCAGAAAAAAATGTGATAACTGTGTCAGGTCCAGATAAAGAGCTTGTCGGAAGTTTTACTGCTACAGTTAGATCATTAAAAAAACCTGAACCTTATAAAGGTAAAGGTATGAGATATGAAGGAGAGGTTATCAAGAGAAAACAAGGTAAGAAAACAGCTTAGTTATAAAATTTAAAAAGGCATGAAAAAGATAAATTCAAAGATAAAAAATAGAATCAGAAGACGAAACAGAATTCGTGCTAAGATTTCTGGTACAACTGAAATGCCTAGACTAGCTGTATTTAAATCTAATACAAATATTTCAGCTCAATTAATAGATGATTCTAAGGGTGTTACAATCGCTTCTGCTCACAGCAGAGAAGTAAAAGGTAAAGGGCTTTTGGAAAAATCTTTTCTGGTTGGAAAACTTATTGCCGAAAAAGCCAGATCAAAAAAAGTTTCTAAAGTTGTTTTTGATAGAGGTGGCTTTATTTACACAGGAAACATTAAGGAACTCGCTACGGGTGCCAGAGAAGGAGGCTTAACCTTTTAATATATTAAAAAAATATGCAAACAGAAGAAATAAAAAATGAAGAATTGGTATCTGAAGAGGCTGTGGAGGTAGAAACTCCTGTAGAAGAAGCTGTCTTGGAAGATAGATCACCAAAAGAATTTAAGAAGAATATAAGGAAAGTTTCTCAAAGAAGAGAGGCTAGGGTTAAGCCTGAATTTGATCAAAAAATTATTGACATAAGAAGAGTTACTCGTGTTGTTACTGGAGGAAGAAGATTTAGTTTTTCTGTAGCAGTTGTAATAGGAGATAGAAAGGGTAGGGTTGGAGTTGGTATGGGTAAGGCTGGGGACACTCCTGTCGCTATAGATAAAGCTGTAAGAAATGCCAAGAAAAACATGATAAAAGTAAATCTAAATAAAGATTTAACTCCACTTCATGAAGTGTCATCAAAATATTCTAGTTCAAGAGTTTTAATAATGAAAGCTCCTGGTAAGGGAGTTTTGGCCGGTTCTTCTGTTCGTGTGGTTTTGGAATTAGCTGGGATAAAAGAAGTGAGTGCAAAAATCTTTTCAAGAAGTAAGAACAAAATAAACAATGCAAAGGCAGCTGTTTCTGCATTATCAAAAATGAAAGCACGAAAATAATTTTGTTTTTAAGTAAAAGTAACATAAATAATATGCAATACAACACATTAAAAAGAAAAACACCTAACAAAAAACCAAAACTAGTTGGAAGAGGTGGTACTCACGGAAAAACTTCTGGTAGAGGTACAAAAGGTCAAAATGCTAGAGCTGGTCACAAAAAAAGACCAGAAATAAGGGATTTTATAAAAAGGATTCCAAAACTTAGAGGTAGGGGTAAGAATATAAATACTTCTTTTAAGGATAAGCCAGTAATTATTAAATTATCTTTGTTAAACAAATTGTGTAAAAATGGAGACACTGTTTCTCCTGACACTCTTTTGAAGCATAATTTGATAAAAAAGTTTGGTGGGGTTATTCCAAAAGTTAAAATACTTGGCGGCGGTGAATTTGATAAAAAATTAAGTTTTGAAAATTGCCAAATGTCTAATTCGGTAAAAGAAGCTATAATTAAAGCTGGAGGAAGTATTATTTAGTTTTATTATTATGAAGGATTTTCTAGGAAAAATAAAATTAGTTTTTCAGGATGATGCCTTAAGAGGGAGAATACTTTTTACTATAGGTGCATTAATAGTATTTAGAATTCTTTCTGCGGTACCTATTTCTGGAGTAGATGCTGGAAGAGTAGCTCAATTTTTTTCAGATAATCAATTCTTAGGTTTGCTTAATGTATTTTCAGGAGGAGGTCTATCTCAGTTGTCTATAGTTGCTCTTGGTGTTGGTCCTTATATTACTGGGTCTATAATCATGCAACTTTCCACAGTAATGTCTCCTAAATTGAAAGCTATGTATCAAGAAGAAGGTGAGATTGGCAGAAAAAAGTTTACTCAATATGGAAGAATAATAACTGTTCCACTTGCTGTGTTGCAGTCTTTTTCACTTATTAAAATTCTAGAAAATCAGCAAGTTATAACAAGTTTATCTGGGATGTCTCTTATAACAAATCTTGCCGTCATTACTGCTGGATCCCTACTTCTTATGTGGATAGGAGAGTTAGTTTCAGAATATGGAATAGGTAATGGTATCAGTATTATAATTTTTGCTGGTATAGTAGCAACTCTTCCTGCTTCTATTGGTCAATTGGTTTTTGCTTTTGATC
>CAYMJQ010000003.1:0-83149 GCA_964391455.1 uncultured Candidatus Saccharibacteria bacterium
AGCCCAAACCAACAGCTAGAATTAAAAGTATTACCGTTGTAACATCCATAAAACCATTCTACCAAAAAACTCTCTACTATGATAATATAACTTTTGTATTTACTTTATAAACTTTCAAATTTAAAACTTTATAACTATTTAATATGACCCTACAAGAAACAATTAAAGGACAAATAAAAGAAGCAATGCTAGCAAAGGATCAAGTAAAATTGACTGTGGTAAAAAGTCTAGTAGCAGCTTTTACTAATGAATTAGTAAATCTTAAAAGAACTCCTCAATCAGAGTTATCAGATGAAGAAGTTCTAAATGTTATTAGACGAGCAGTGAAACAAAGAAAAGATTCCATAGAACAATTTACAAAAGGAGGCAGACCTGAACTTGCAGAAAGTGAAAAAGCTGAACTTGCAATCCTTGAAACTTACCTACCTAAAATGATGTCCGAAGAAGATGTAATGGCTTTTGCAAAAATTAAACTTGCTGAAGCAGGAGAAATAGACAAATCTAAAGCAGGAATGTTTATGGGAACACTTATGAAAGAACTGAAGGGTAAAGCCGATGGCGATGTAGTCAAAGCTGTAGTTGACAAACTACTTAACTAGTAAAATAACTTATCTGCGTTATTGTCGTTCAATTTTATTCACCCACTACTTATAAGGCTCGCTCATAAAATCTCCGACGCCTAGCATCTAAATCTTTTTTACAAGTTAGATGAATTTTCATTTGTACTAAATTAGGTTTTTCTAATATAATGTAGACCAGAAAGGAGGTGCACCGTGGGGAAAATAACTGAAGAGCAGATCATTTCTGAAATCCTCAAGAGAGGTTTGAGCGCTGTGTTTGCCCCAAACTTCTCTAAGATTTTGGATGATCTCATCACTGAAGACAGAATACCGGACGTGAATGAAAGAGCTAGGGTGAGAAATAAAATCGCTCTAGCGATGATACAGATACGCAAGAAACTTCGTGCGGAGGCGCTATGAGGTGTCAGCAAAACAAAAGGGTTGGTTCACAAGTATATTGTGGCCAACCCTTTCTCTATGTGGAAAAATAACTTGACTTATATTCTAAATAGTAGTATAATTAAGTATAGAAAGGAGGCCAAATGGCCTTAAGACCTGGAATGCCTGATCACATCCGGCAGGCCATTCTGTCTGGCGACAGAGAGCTTCTGCGCCGGGCAGGAAAAAGGGGCGCAACAAAGCGCCTCACCAAAAAAAAGAAGGAGGTGAAGCAAAAAACAACGAAAATTGAGCCCGACTGGAAGTCTCGGGCTTCCGGAGAGCGCGACGACGACTGAGTCGCGCATTGGAGGGTTAACGTAAATATTGTACGTGACCCTCCTTTTCTTATACAAGATCTGTACAAAATATTACACTCCAGAAATAAAAATATACTTTTGGGGTGCATCACGGAACCTGTGAAAGAGTGAATGCGAAGAAAATTTTCAGCAAAAAATTATTCTGACACACCAAAAGTGTATTTTTATTTTTTATTATTTCTTATACTTAGCCAAAATCTCCGTTTCTATCTCTGCCCTATCTCCCCCATACGTTAAATAAGAAAGTTGTTTTAGGTTATCTGCGATAGTTTGTTTACCGAGAGGTGCAGAAACTGCTTTTACATTAAATGCTTTTGTGGTTTTTCCATTGAACAAAAGTTTTGCATAAAAATTATAATTGTCTATATTCATAAGATCTTTTGCGGTAAAAACAGGAGAAAATTGTTTCTCTAAATATTCTGCGTCTTCTGCTCCAACTCTAAATGACATTATTGAACCGACGTTTCCAAATACAGCATTTTTTATTCCCTCATCTAATTGAGCAATAAACTGATGAGCAATATTTAATGAAAGTTTGTATTTCCTTGCTTCAGACAAAATAGCTGATATAGAATTTGTTGTTATATTTTGAAACTCATCTATATAAAGATAAAATGGTGGAAAATCTTTTACCCCAACCATATCAACCCTAGAAAGTGCCGCCATAAGTATCTTGCCTACAAGTATAAGTCCGATAAGATTTGCGTTTATATCCCCTAACCTTCCTTTTGAAAGGTTAACTAAAAGGATTTTCTTTTCGTCCATTATTTTACGAAAATCAAAAGAAGATTTTTCTTGGGCCACAATAGGTCGCATAATATCGTTTGCCAAAAAGACATCAAATTTAGATGTTATATAAGGAACTATATTAGCGAGTCTTGCTTCTCCATCCGCTTTTTCAGCTATTTCTTTCCAAAACTGGACAACTACAGGATTTTTGCAATTCGCAATTTTCATATCACGAAAAGATTTGTTGGTCATTACCCGAGAAACATCTAAAAGTGTAGAACCGCTGTCGGGATCTTCTATAACCAGCATAGTAGCGTTTCTAAAGTACTGCTCAAACATAGGACCTAGTGACTCTGGTACTCCACCATATAATTTCTGGAAAATACTAAATAATTCATTCACCACAAAAGTCTTTTGTTCTGGTTTGGATCTATCATACTCCAACATATTAAGGGCCATCGGTCTTTCGGTATAACTAGGATCAAAATAAATCACATCTTTAAATCTTTCTTTTGGAATATTTGCCAAAATATTTTGAACATCGCTTCCATGAGGATCAATAAAACAACACCCGTTGCCAGCTTGTATATCCTGAATAATCATATTAACCAAAAGAGTAGTTTTACCGGTACCTGTTTGTCCTATAGTATAGGTATGCCTTAATCTATCAGCATCTTGCATGTATATTGGAGTATCAACGTTTCTGTAATTATTAACCCCTAGAAATGTACCTGAATCTGGCATATCACTTGGTGGCGGAGCAGAAATAGCTTGAGATTGTTTTAATTGTGGAGATGGTTTAAGACCTGCATTATGAAAATGCATTAAAGTAGAAATCTCCTTGAGGTTTAAAGGTAATAATTCTTGTGAATCATATCTTCTAAAGGAATAGTCGCGAAACATTTTTTGTAAAGCAACTTTTGAAAGTCTTCTCGGTTTCAAACCATTTGTGTTTGGATCATTGAATTGATTAAAACTGGACTCTATAGAATGCAGAATTTTTTCTGCTTCTAATCTGCTGTTTGCAGAAGCGACCAATCTTATGTTTGTCGCAACTATATTACTTTCTAATTTTTGTTTTATCTTCCCTATGGCTTCAGTATCCACTTTCTTATTTTCTTTCGGGTCCTTTGGGGTGCTCGATGAAAAAATAGATTTCAGAGTTTTACCAAAACTACCGGTTAATGTTTCTGGAATATAAGTAGCCTCTTTTACAGAAACACCTTTTTCTATCTGTTCAATTGCGTATTTGTAATTTTTTAGAAAATAATCCCCTCTAGGCGCAAAGACGACTTGTATCCCAGCCCCCTCACCATTTCTATCTATCTTTGAAAAAGAATTGAGTATAACGTTCATCGGGTCATGATCAAATTTTTCGTAAGTTTTAAATTGATATATTGGATTATTTGTTGATTCCAGATAAGAACCTACAGAAACTCCATCCATATTAAAAATATTGTAATCAGAATTAGCTTCTATCAAAACAGCATTATGAAACACAGAAAGTATTTGCTTTTCAAATAACTGTTTATAAGTATTAGGAACTGCTACGTAAAATACAAATTGATCACTGCCATTTGCATTTGCTATCTCTAAAACCAAATAATTTTTTTTATAATCAACTGAACCATTATTATCTGTGATGGAAAGCATCCCAGACAAAAACTGCTCCATACTAGAAATTAACTCTTTCAGAGGTTTGCCTTTTTCATCTTCCGGTACTTCAGGTAAAACAACTTCATACAAAGTCATATCGAGACCTTTAAATTCATCTGCACTTACACTAACACCCTTAGCTTCGTAACCATGTTTTAAATATTGAACCAAAAAACGATGAAAATCATCCTCTAGGTGAGGATTGTTTAAACTACTTAAAACAGAAATTGCATTCCTTATTCCTTTCTCTTTCAATATATCTAGTAATTCGGATATTTTACCATCATGTGTTTCTGGTTCTAAATTTAAAACGATTGATTCTAAATCAGATTTCGCCAAAGCAAGAGTATCGTCTAAGACTTCCTGATCTAAAGTACTACTGTAATGTTTTATCTGATTTTTTACTAAATCATCAATATTATAATCAGCCCTACTTTCAATAAGATGTTTTTCTGTCTTTGATATTTGTTCTCTTAAAAAAGCTAGCTCTTCTTCTACTGTTTTAAATTTTGGTATATTTGGAGTTTTTTCCATTACATAATTATATACAATAGAAATTATTTTGGGGAGACTAATATCTACATATATTAAAATAAAAAACTATTTCATTTTATCGGCAAGTTTCCACAAATACATACTAGCTATTGTTCTATAAGGTGACCAGTTTTTAGACACTTGAATTATTTTTTTCTCGCTTGGATTTTTTTTAAGATTGTAGGCATACATAAACCCCTTCTGTATCCCTAAATCACCGACAGGAAAAACATCTAATCGCCCTAAAGTAAACATTAAAAACATCTGCGCCGTCCACCTGCCAACACCTTTGATTATTATTAAATGTTCTATGATTTCTTCATCAGACATTTTTGAAAAATCCCTTGAATTAATTTTATTTTGATAAAATTTCAAAGATAAATCTCTTAAATAATTCATTTTTTGTGGAGAAACTCCAGCTTTTTTAAAATCAGAATCAGACAAAGCTAATACATTTTTGGGATTAATTTTGTTTTTTAGTAAAATTTTAAATTTTCTATGTATCGCAAAAGCAGATTTGCCTGATAACTGTTGATAAATAATAGATTCAACCAAAGACTCAAAATATTTTTTACTTACTTTTATTTTTGGGACATCAAATTGCTTAATTACCTCTCTTAATACAGTATCTGTTTTAAGATAATTGATTGCTTTTTTAATATTGGCTTCCATTTTAAAAATGATTTAGAAAAACTAGTACACCTATAACCATAGCTCCAACAGAACTTATTAAAACGGCCGCAGAAGAAAGGTCTTTTATCTTTGCTATTTTTGGATCTATGTTTGGTTCAATCTTGTTACATAAATCTTCTATTACAGTATTAAAAATTTCAGAAACCAAGACAAACATAATTGCAAAAACAAGCAAAGCAGACTCTAATATTCCAAAATCAAAATAAAAAATAGAGAAAATTACAAAAACTGTAACGAAAATTTCAATCCGAAAATTGAATTCTTCTTTCCAAGCTACAACGAAACCGTTAAACGCAAATCTAAATGATTTTAAAAATTTATCCATAAACAAATATTAACACAAAAAAGACGAAGGCTCGGAGTCAAATCCGAGCCCTTAGGTCTTAGTGAATCGACGATACATTTCCTGCCTCGTCGATTACATAGGGAACAAAAACGTTTCCCAAGCGGAGTCTCTCCCACTCCGTAGAAGTGTATTCTTCAGCGAAGAAGAAATGAAATCGTTCTCGAAACTTCTCTTCAAGGACACTGATGGGTATTGACCCACCATGTTCTTGAATCCACCTGTTTGCGTGAATCCTGACAGTTTCCTCCTGATCACAGAATAACAGATACTTCATGCTAAACCTCCTAAAATATTGTTGCACTATAAACCTACTTATGTCAAATAAATTTTTGAAAATTGCAAATAAAATGTTATTATCACTTTATTCTCATGGCCCTATCGTCTAGTGGTTAGGACGGAGCCTTCTCAAGGCTTAAACCCGGGTTCGACTCCCGGTAGGGTCACATTTTCACGAAGTGAAAAGGTCCAGGGAGTCGAAGCCTGATTGAGATATTTTATGAGGTACGAAATAAAATATCCAATTAGGGTACTGACCGAGTAGCGGCCGACTCCCGGTAGGGTCACAAAATTGAGTAGCAATTTTGGACTTTAATTTTAGTTATTAAAATTAAAGGAGTCGAACGGTTTGTCGGTTTACAAAATTACCAGATTTTGTCGACAAACCGGTGCCCAGAAAAATCATTTGCGACGGTAAATTATTTTTTGAGGGAGACTCCCCTAACCAAAAACACACCCTAGGGTGTGTTTTTGGTTTTAATTAACTTTCACTGGAGCACCTAACAAGTGACACCCTGAAGGATATTTATATGTATCTGAACATGTCACTTCAATATAAAGATCACCTGTATCTTCCCCATCTAGTGGCATCCAAACTTCAACACCATCATTTATAGAATTTTTTGCTATAGCTCTAACAAAGCTAAATGATTGTGGATATGTAGAATTTTTCCTTATTAAGTTTATATTAACCCCAGCATCTGTAGGATAGTTACTAGTTCTCCAAGTAACAGTTTTTGATCTTGAAAGTATTACAGAAGCAGTATTGTTTGAACTACTAGTTTGCACATCATATATTGCAACTTCGGCTTCAGAAAAATTATTACCCAAACTTAATACTCTATCGTTAGCCGCCCTTCTTGTAAGAGGCCCAAAATATCCAGATGCAGGCACGACCCCTTCAGCTCTTTGAAAATCAGAAACTGCTTTTTGAGTAAGACTCAGATATAATCCTGTAGGTTTTACCTTCAAATAGCCCAAATCAAAAAGAAAATTCTGTAATTTTAACACTTCATCTCTTTGTTTTGAATTATACCCTAAAGATACGTTAAATGTGTCTTCATTTGCATAAGAAACAGAAGCGAAAGACAAGCTCATAACAAATAAAAATGAAAAAAGTTTTATAAATCTATTCATATTTTTTTAATTTAATTTCTAAAATCTAAGTATAAATTTCTGTAAATAATACTATAATTTTTAGACATAATTGTAAAGGGGTACTTTCTTATCTGTCCGGTGGTATCTCATAATAATTTATAAGAAACTCTGCCAGGGACATAAAAGGCCTGGACAAAGTCTCTGAACCAAAACGAACACCTTTTGGATTTACCGTATAAAGCAAAACAATAAATTTAGGGTTGTATGACGGAAAATGACCTACAAAAGAGTGCAAAACCCTATCATCATAGTATCCCCCACCTTGAGGTTTAGGAATTTGAGCAGTCCCAGTTTTTACAGAAACAGTATGAGTTGGAATTTTTAAAGAACCGTTTAATAAAATATTGTCAACACTATAAGCCATCATTCTGCTTAACTCTTCAGAAGTCTCTCTTTTTATTACCCTGTCTCCAATAGGAATTTCAGTGTCCTTAGAAACACCTACTTTATATTTAATTGTTTTAACTAAATGAGGTTTAACAGTAAATCCCCCATTTGCAACCACCGACAAAGCGCCTATTGTTGATATAGGTGTCAATGCCAAACTTTGACCAAAGGAAGCAGAAGCTAAATCAACATTTGATTTGCTTTTTAAACTTGTGACTATGTTTCTAGCTTCATTTGGCAACTCTATCCCTGTTCTGTTTTCCAAACCAAACTTAAGCATATATTCAGTAAATCTTTCATTCCCCAAAAGTGATTGAGTATAAACTGTACCGGTGTTTAGTGACTGAGACAATACATCTTGCATATTAACAAAACCTCTTTCTTTGCTATCAAAGTTATTTATTGTTTTTCCACTTACAATAGTAAAACCTCTATCGTAATATGTAGTATTTGCATTAATCACTCCAGCATCAATCCCGGATGCTAAAGTGAGAACCTTTATGATTGACCCCATCTCATAAATATTCTCAACTATTGGATTTGAAAATATCCTTGCATCTTTTTCTGAACTTGAATTATTTAAATCAAAAGTCGGATAAACAGCCATAGCATATATTTCTCCTGTTTTAGGATCCATGACAATACCTCCTGTCAAATCAGACTGCCATCTATCCGTTGTGCTGGCAATTGTATTTTGTAAATAAGATTGAACTGTTGGCTCTATAGTAGTAACAATATCAGCTTCTAATGTTTCTTCGTCGATGGCGACATCTTTTATATTTGAAAAAATTTCAACAAAAAAATTCTTATAAGCCCCATCTTCTCTTACAAGATATGAATCATATTGTCTTTCTAAACCATACCTACCAGCATATTCATTCCCTCTGTATCCCATTATCCCAACCACATGAGAGGCAATATTGCTTCCAGGATAAAATCTCCATTTTTCTTTATGCACCCCAACTCCAGTAATTTTCATATCCCTTATTTTTACACCAATATCTTCTTCTACCTTATTGGCAATTTCTTCATAAGGATCATTTTTTTTATTAGCTTTTGCTAAAAAAACTTCTTTGTCTAATTGTAGAACTTGGCTTAGTTTATCCCAAACTTCTTCTGGATTTTTTATTATCTCTGGATTTATAGAAATAATATATCCTGATTTTAAAGTAGCTGCCGAAACCAAACTGCCATCTTTATTCCTAAAAAAAATTGAACCTCTATCAAAGATTTTTTGTGAGGTGGAAGTATACTGTCTATCAGCTCTATCCGCATAACTGCTCCCTTCTACCACTTGTAAAAAATAAAGCCTACTTATAAGAAGTAGAGCAAACGCAACTACACAAAGAGTTAAAAAACGAATTCTGTTTATATAATTAAATTTCATAATACAAAGTTTTCCTTTGCATTATAGCAGAGGCATTAAGACTAATTTGAAAGTAAGGATACACTTTTTGTGGATTTCTCAGTTATGTAAATTTTCGATGAAGCATCTTTAAAACCCATAGAATATGCCAAATTCATATTAATGGAATTTTTTTCACTTATGTATTTAAATTCTTTATTGCTTATACTCAAATTCAATTGAGAAATTTTAGATTCTATGTTTTGAGTAGCTATAACATTTCTTACTGTAGTATTTATGAAATACATATAAAAACAAATAGAAAGAAGAAGGATGGATAGAAGTGTCCAAAATATTTTCTTTTCATTTATTTGTAAAGTCTTTTTAAACATTTTATATTAATTTTTCTATTATTCTTAATTTTGCGCTTCTACTTCTAGGATTTTTATTTATTTCTTCCTGAGTTGGGGTAATTGGTTTTTTAAAAATATTTATCCCAACCCCTTCATCTGATTTTTTCTTAAAAAATTGTTTAACGAATCTATCCTCTATACTGTGAAAAGAAATCACTGCCAATCTTCCTCTCTTACTCAACATTTCAAACCCATCCCTAACCCCTTGTTTTAATGCTTCAATCTCATCATTTACTGTTATCCTAAGTGCTTGAAAAGTTTTGGTTGCTGGATGAATCCTTTTTGTGTGATACCACTTTGGTGTAGCTATTTTTATAATGTCTACCAGTTCAAAAGTTGTTTCTATGGGTTTTTCTTCTCTTCTTGCAACAATAGCTTTAGCTATTTTCCATGCAAACTGCTCTTCACCATAACCTTTTAGAATTGCAGATATATTTTCCAAATCCCAAGTATTAACAATCTCTTTGGCTGTTAAATCATCTTTGTCTAGATATTTTTTAAAAGACATTATAAGTGGTTCGTCCTTTTGAAAAGAAAATCCCCTACCGGATTCCTCAAACTGATTTGATGACAGACCAATATCAAGTAAAATTTTATCTACTTTTTTTACATCTACAGAATTCAAAATGGAATTGATGTTCCTAAAACTATCTTGGATGTACTGTGGGTTCACCTTGTAGGAAAGTAGCCTTTCTTTAGTTCTAATAATTGCATCAGGATCAAGGTCGATACCGATCATGACAACGCTATCGCCAAACCTTTTTGCAACCTCCTCAAAATGCCCGCCACCACCCAATGTTCCGTCAACAAAAGTGTCTCCACTTTTTATACCTAGACCATCTATAGCTTCATGTAAAAGAACTGTCTTATGTTGCATGTTATTTAAAAATTTGTTGAACCATATTTTGAGAAAGGGATCCACAGACGACAGTCGAGGACCCGAGCATCTTTTTCAATGCGCGCCCTTCGAAAACATATGGTGAGAAATAATTTTTAAAGAACATTCTAAAGCACTCCTACTTGGCCAAGCTTCTCGGCCAATGTATCTGCTTGTTTTTCCACGACCTTCTTGTAGTCCGACCAAGTCTTCTCGTTCCAAATCTCTACTCGACTTGAAACACCTGTGACAACTACTTTATTTTTCAAATTCGCCCTATCTCGCAAAAAATCTGGGATAAGGATACGACCTATTGAATCAACCTCTGCTTCAACAGCCGAAGAAAACATGAAACGACTAAAACTTCGAGAATCTGCTTGGCCGATTGAAAATTGATTTAATTTTTCTTCAATCTTGGACCATTCGCTTCCTTTGAATACCCAGAGGCAGTTATCCAAACCGGCAGTGATGACAATTTTTTTTCCAAGCTCACTTCGAAATTTTGCAGGAAGAGAAACACGATTTTTGTCATCTATGCTGTGTGTGTATTCACCAATTAACATGATTTTAAAAATTTATTTCTTTTTGAGAATCTAATTTATAAATAAAAACCATATTCCCACTTCTTCCCACTTGGTTAACATTATATACCACTCTTTCCCACTGACAAACACAAACCCCCACTTTTCCTGTGGATAGTGCAAAAGAACCCAGAAATAAATACTTGTAAAGTGGGATTTATTATAATAAAAAAACGCAATCGTTTATTTACGATTGCGGGCCTGACAGATAGAACTTTAGTCAGATTGGCGGAGAAGAGTACGGTCCCCCGTTGGAAACGGGCCTGCGAATGATCAGCGTTAGCCGGTCTGTTCGCAATGATCCGTACTGCTTCTCCAAACAAAGATATTACTTAAAACAAAAAATATGTCAAATATTAGATAATCTCGTTGAACATATCTTTTTGGAAGACCCTGCAAGTCGGAAGCATGGTTTTGTCAAAGTCCGAGTGATCTCGACTCATTGACAAATTGCGACTGAGGATAAAGAAAGCTTTTTGCAGGAAAAGTTGAACGGTCTGGAAAAAAGATGTGTGAGAAAGAGATTCTATTCACTCTTTGGGCGCATTAATGGGAAGGTTTGAAGTTCACGTAGTGGTCTATCCACCAGCACAGCAAAAAATCTCTCACCAAAACCAAAACCACAAGTAGGAGGCATACCGTACTCTAACATCTCGACAAATTCCCAGTCTGGCATCATAGCTTCTTTATCTCCACCATCAATTAATTTTTGTTGTGTTTCAAACCGCTCTTTTTGATCTATTGGATCATTTAATTCTGAATACCCATTACCAAGCTCAAGCCCTGCAATAATAGGTTGAAATCTCTGAACATTTTTAGTGTTAGGTATTTTTTTTGCCAAAGGTGCGACGAGAGCTGGATGATTTACAAGAAAAGCTGGCCCAGAAATATTTTTTCTACAATACTTCCACAATGTATCTGTGAGTCTTTCCCTATTTTCTCCATCGTATTTTACTCCCAACTCATCAAGTTTCTTCATTATGTCTCCATCTTCTGCGGTATTTAAATCAATGCTAGTTTGCCTTTTAACTTCTTCAACATAATCAAGTTTTGGCCATTCAGAGCTCAAATCAAAAGTGTGTCCACGTGAGGTAAATTCTGTTTTACCAAAAACTTCTTTAGCTACTTCTATATACATTTCTCTAACAAGTTTCATCCCATCTTCGTAATCAGCAAAAGACCAATAAAATTCCATATTAGTAAACTCTTGAGCATGATCTGGAGAGGTTCCTTCATTTCTATAAGCTCTTCCTATTTCAAAAGTTTTAGGAAAACCTCCCGCCATTAACCTCTTTTGCCATAATTCCCCAATTGATATACGTAAATACACATCCAGATCGTAATCATTATGATGTGTTTTAAAAGGATTCGCTTCTGCACCACCTGTTGTGGTCTCAAGTGTAGGAGTTTCAACTTCTAAAAAACCGTTATTATTCATAAAATCTCTGACCGCATTCCAAAACTTTGATTTTTTTACCATTAAATCTCTTAATTCTGGGTTTGTAAGAAAATCTAAATATCTTTTTCTAAATCTTTCATCTAAATCTTGAAGTCCAGCCCATTTATCAGGAAGCGGAAGAAGAGTTTTGCCGGCCATTACCCAGTCTGTCGCAAGAATACTTTGTTCTCCTGTTTTGGAAAGTATTACTTTTCCAGATACAGAAATAAAATCCCCAATATCTACCGTATCAAAAAATAATTTAAACGTATCAATTCCTAAATCATCTTTTTTAATTATTGCTTGAAAATTATCTGTTCCATCAAAAATCACTGCAAAAAGTATAGCTCCTTGTCCACGGAGAGTGATAACTCTTCCTGCAATAGAAACAATATCTTCACTCTCAGAATATTTATCAAAATTATTTTTAAGAAAATCAATAGGAAAATCTTTCGGAACCTTTGCTGGATATGGGTCTATACCTCTTTCTTTTAGTATATTTAATTTATGAAGCCTTGCTTCGCGTATTTCATCTAAACTTGCCATAAAAATAGTATACAGTAGCTAGTGGCTAGTGGCTAGTCGTCTAAAATCTCAAATATTAAAAAATGAATTTATTTCGAATCATTTTTTATATTATTTTTGATAATTTTTTGATAAAAATTAATCTATTTTTACCACCTTATATGTAATCTCTCCGCTTGGCGCAGTAAAAGTGAATTTTTCACCCTTTTTCTTACCTAAAATTGCTTGTCCAAAAGGAGATTTCATTGAAATCTTGTTTGCTGAAACATCTGCCTCTTCTGAACCAACAATATTATAAATGAATTCTTTACCATCTTTTTCTACAGTAACTTTTGAACCGACAGCTACAGCGTCCCCAGTATTTGACGAAACGATTTGAGCATTTTTCAAAAGATCTTCTAACCTAGAAATTCTGTCTTCAATTGTAGCTTGGGCATCTCTGGCCTCGTGATACTCAGCATTTTCTGACAAATCACCTAAAGATTTTGCGTACTCTAATGATTCAGCTATTTCTTTTCTTTTTTTACCCTTTAATTCAGCTAATTCTTTAGTAAATTCATCAAATTTCTCCTTTGTTAGGTATTCCTTGTCCTTCATAGATAAAATAATTAAAAATAAGTAAGTAGCAATATAGCAAAAAAATAAGACTTCGTCAATTTAAGTATTCTGGTTTATAAATTTCAACCCATTTGAAAAATTCGTTCATGACCAAAACTGCACCAAATTGATTCCCTCGAGATCCTCTTTCCATAACAACAGCAAAAGCGTACTTAGGGTCTTTATAAGGCCAAAAACCAACAATCCAAGAATTAACTTCATCTTTCGCTAAACCTATCTGAGCAGTACCAGTCTTGCCAGCCACCTCTACAGAAGAAAAATTCAATGCTCCACAAGTGCCATCTGTAACACACATTCTCATTCCCTCTTTTACTATCTTATAATTATTTTTATTGAAATCATAAGATACCGCACCATTTAACACTTCATTATTTGTTTTTAATAATGTAGGTGTAACTAATTTCCCTTCTGTAGCAATGCCACCCAATGCTTTAACTACTTGAATTGGGGAAACTTGAAAACCATATTGTCCGATTGATGTATTATAAGTGTCTCCTATTCTCCAATTATCTCCATTAAAAGTATTTTTCTTCCACTCTGGATTTGGTATTGTGCCGTTTTTTTCACCTGGGAAAGCAATACTTGTGGTGGTTCCAAAACCAAAAGATCTAACGTATTTTTCTATTTTTTCTATTCCAATTCCTTTTTGCTCGCCAAAACCACCAGAAACAGCATAGAAATAAATATTTGAAGAAACTGCCAAAGCCCTCCTAAAATCAACTAGACCGTGAGCTCTCCAATCCATAAAAATAGATGGTTTGTCTGGAAAAAATGGATTAGGTATCGTAATAGACCCAGTGCTTAAAATCTGTTTTCTAGGGTCTATTATATTTTCCTCTAAAACACCCATAGCAATAAATACTTTCATAATTGAACCCGGAGTATAAAGACCATTTATAACGCGGTTCAAAAAAGGGTGATTACTGCTTTTTAGCCAACCGTTTATTCTATCCCTATCTCTTCCTAAAGATATTACTTGCGACTCATATTCAGGGAAATTAGCTAAAGCCAAGATTTCTCCATTACGAACATCCATTATAACTCCAGCTCCACCTTTGAAACCTCCTCTTCCAGATATATCAATTATGGAATCATATAATCTCTTCTGAAGACTCAAATCTATAGACAAGTCTAGATTAGCCCCATCTTGTGGAGACTGGACCACACTTTGTGATACGATATTACCCCTAACATCCGTCTCAACAATTCTTATTCCATCTCTTCCTGAAATAAGATCGTTGTATATTTTTTCTAAACCATCTTGAGGAACAAACTTCTCTTGAAAATAAAAACCTGAAGAATCTTTGGTTGGATATTTAATATAACCAAGAGTTGTAGAAAGACCTGTAGATGTAGCGTATTGTCTTAAAGAAAAATCTAAGCTATCCGGATTTGTTGTGTTCCAAACTATGGGATTCTTATTTCTGTCATAAATTATCCCTCTATCAGCAAAAATTAAGGTGTTGTGTAGATTATTATTATCACTTCTTTTACGAAACTCTTCTCCTTGTGCAATCTGTAAATCCCACAATCTATAAATAAAAACAATTCCTACTAACAAAACAAAAAATCCAAAAAAATTAAAAACGCTATATGAAATAGGTTTTTCTAACCTTCCTTCTAGTTGATATTTATCAAAATCTGGTAAATTTTTTGAATCTAAAAAAATCTCATCTGGGTCGATTGTTTTATTAGAACTTAATTTTCTTTTTCTCCAAAATCTTTTTATATTAGAAAACATAATTGTTTGAGATTTATCTTCTAATATTAGTTCTTACGAAATAAATTATTATTAAAATAATTGTAGTGATAATCAAAGATGCATAAGGTACTTTTTGGGAAGCTAAAAACAAATGATCAAATAAAAAACCAAAAAAAATAATTTCTAAATATAAAGGAAAATGAAAAGCCAGTATAATTAAAAAAACCAAAGTAAGCCACCATGGCATATACAATACCGAAAGAAACACTACCACAAACAATATTAACCTTTCTACTGTAGAATTCATATATATAATATTACCACAACGAACTATTTTACTATAAAAACCCTTTTTAGCTGAAAGACATTTGTTGGTACCTTTAGATGAATAGTCTTAAATGAACTTTGTAAATTAGAATCTACAAAATATACAGTAGCAACAACAGAGCTCCTTAAATTCGGATATAGAAATGTGTCCCCCCAAATAATATCGGTATCTCTTGGAACCTCTACTTTAAAATTCAAACCTCCATCACCTTTTATAACAAAATTAGAGCCGGTACGAGAAGAAATCACTTCGGTCTCTTGTGATCCATTTGAAAAAAGTGTGGCTATTGATGTTTTAGGAGTTACTTCTGTTATTGTAGCTATAATTACACTATCAGAAATGTACACTTTATCACCCAAAGACACTCCAGATTCCGAACCTGCATCTAAAAGTAAAGTATCAAATGGTATTTGAGGTGGTTTTGATAATATACTTGAAATTATTTTTCTTTCAGTAAAAATCCTTCCTAAATCTGCTTTGATTTCTTCATTTTCTCTCAATAAAATATCATAATCCATTTTTACTAATCTTAGACTATCTAATTCATTTTTTAGTTCTTGGTTTTCTTTTATAAGAGAGTTTTTGAAAATAAAAAATCTACTGAAATAATTCATGGAATCAAGACCAGTGTTCTTAAGATAAAAAACAGGTTCCATAGTTATATGAATAGTATTTCTGAAAAAATCCCGAAAAAAAATAGACATAAAAATCACAAAAATAAGAAACACAAATAAAAATAGTTTGTAATTAAATTTGTTTTTAGGTTTACTTTTTAGGTGGAAGTTCATCTTTGTTAGTAATCAAAATATCTTTATATAAATCTATGTTCTCCAATATAACACCTGTCCCTCTGCAAACTGCAGTTAGTGGATCTGGGGCTATGTGTACCGGCATTTTTGTGTATTCAGAAATTATCTCAGATAAACCATTTATTAGTGCACCTCCTCCAGCAAGAAAAATACCCCTCTGCATTATATCAGCCAATACCTCCGGTGGAGTAGTTTCCAAAACTTCTTTTACTCCGTCGACTAGAGTGTTTATTGATTGAGAAATAGCTTCTCTTATATCAGAGTCAGTTATTATAACTTCTCTTGGTAATCCAGTTATCAAATCTCTCCCTTTTACAGAAGTCTCTAGAGGATCATCACCGGGTATTATTGCACCGATGGATATTTTTATTTCTTCAGCAGTTTTTTCTCCAATCAAAATTTTAAATTCACTTCTCATATAAGAAATGATATCGCTGTTTAATTTATCTCCAGCAATTCTAAGATTTTTCGAACGCACAACTCCACCTAGTGAGATTACAGCAATATCAGTTGTTCCACCACCTATGTCTATAATCATATTTCCAGTAGGTTCCAGCACAGGGAGCCTGATGCCTATAGCTGCCGCCATAGGCTCTTCTACAATATGGACTTCAGAAGCTCCCGCATTTTTTGTAGCATCACGAACTGCACGAATCTCCACATTTGTTATCCCAGAAGGCACTCCAACGACAACTCTAGGGCCTAAAAGTTTTGTGTTTCCCTTTTGAGCCTTATTTAAAAGATAAGTAATCATCTCTTCAGTAACTTCAAAATCTGATATAACCCCATCTACCAGAGGTCTTACAGCAACTATATGCTGGGGAGTCCTCCCAAGCATTTGTTTGGCATCTTTACCAACAGCTACAACTTGACCAGTTTTTTGGTTTATTGCCACCACAGAAGGTTCATTTAAAACAATCCCTTTACCAGAAAGGTACACTAGAGTGTTTGCAGTACCCAAATCTATTCCAATATCGTTGGAGACATATCTTTTGAATTGTTCTAAATTTTTAATCATTTTTGCTAGTCTACCACACAACTAATTAGATATTAAAATCTTAATTAATTTTCGTTGACTCATAATTTTTATCGCCCCCGCAGGCCAAAAGCATGGTGTCGTCAAGGCACCCTTTCTTGACGACCTTGGCCGAGGACTGACCTTAAAAATTCGCTGTAATTTTTAAGGTTGCGATAAAAAATTATGAGGAGAAAGAAAATTATTACAAAATACTTACTGCATCATCCACCGACAAAATCTCCGCATCTGATTTTGTTCTATGCTTTACTTCTATTTTATTTTCTGCAACTGTTTTATCGCTAACTACAAACCTAACCGGAATACCGATTAAGTCCGAATCAGCAAATTTTTCCCCTGGTCTTACATCCCTATCGTCATAAAGAACTTCCACACCTTTATTTTTTAAATCATTATAAAGATTGTCTGCATATTTTATAGTCTCTTCATTTGTTCCTAGTCTAACTAAATGAACATGAAAAGGAGCAACTTCTTTTGGCCAAATAATACCCTTGTCATCTGAAAGTGTCTCAACAATAGTTCCAAGTAATCTAGTTGGTCCTATACCATAACTACCCATAACCACAGGTACTTCAACCCCTCCCTCATTTTTATATTTTAATCCTATAGCATCAGAAAACCTAGTGCCCAAATGAAAAATATTCCCAACTTCAACTGCTTTTTTTTCTACTAATTCATCCTTTTTTATATCTAGTTTATTTAAATTTTCATCTGTATAAACTTCTTTATTTAAAGCAATTCTTTTATTCTCATGAACGTAAATAATATCTTCTCCTGAATCAGTTATTGTTTGAAATTCCTCAGAAAAATCTGAGAAAATTCCTCCGGAAGCATAAGTTATATAAGTTTTTTCTCCAATACCTAATCTATCAAAAACCTTAAGATATGCACTCCTTACTTTTCCATAATCCTCCAAGTGAGATTCATTATCCTTTGAAAAAGTATAAAGGTCTTTCATTAGAAACTCCTTACCTCTCATTACCCCGCTTTTTGCTCTTAATTCATTTCTAAATTTATTCTGAAATTGATAAGCAAATACTGGTAAATCTCTGTAAGAAAAAATATGCTCAGTCATAATTCTAGTTAAAGGTTCTTCATGAGTTATACCCAAACCGGTTTCTCCTCCACTTTTTAGTTCGGTCTTAAACCAATTATCAACTTTTGCATCGTCCCATCTATCAGTTTTTGTCCAAAGATCTTTGTCTTGAAGAGCTGACATAAACAATTCTTGTCCACCAATATTATTCATCTCCTCACGAATAATTTTTACTATATTATTCAATGTTTTTAATCCAAGTGGTAAGTAAGAATAAACCCCGGCTAATTCTTTGTGAATAAAACCTGCTTTTATTAAAAACTGTGCATTTTTAGAAGTTTCATCTGAAGGCAGTTCCTTTCTTGTTTTTGTAAAAAGTTGTGACTGTTTCATAATATTTAGTACCTTCATAGTATCTTAAAAAGAAAATTTGAGCAAAATATAAATTAAAAGGGCCTCCAAATACTCACAATCAATCTTATAAGAAATAAAATTATTTCTCAAAAGATTCTGTGTCTATTTGAAGGCCCAGTGTCGCCATGTATCTAGAGTCTAAAAACTCGCACCTCCAGATTCTGGTACAGTGCGGTAGAATTTATGTACCACTCCAGAATACCAACGACTTCGGTATGACAACCTTTTTTTACTTATCCTGTTACTCTGTCCTGAGTCAGGCAAGGTTGGGTCCGAAAACTTAATTTCTACATGCACCATAGAATAAAAATGATAAAAAGTCAAAAAAGGCCGCTCATTTCTGAGCGGCCACCCTGTGGGGGAAATACAATGCAAGTTGGAAGCGGAAGACCGTTCCAGCGGGGTTTTCACCCTTTGCCCAAGGGAGAAGCATCAGCTCCTGGAGGTAGCTGGCTCCATCAAACCCGGGGGGAGGACTGGAAACAGCACTCCCGCTTCCGACATATTTATATCATAAATTGAAAAATAAAGCAAATCAAAAAACTACAAAAGTTTTAATATATCTTTTGTTGTAACTATAAGCATAAGCAACATAAGAAGAGCAAAACCGGTAACATTAGCCCACTTAACCACATTTGGATTTATCGGCCTTCTTATTATGGCTTCTATTAGTACAAACAGTAGTCTCCCTCCGTCTAGTGCTGGAAATGGAACCAAATTGATAACTGCTAAATTAATAGAAATTATTGCGGTTATAGAAAGTAGATATCTAAAACCTAATTCGTTTGCTTCTTTTACGATACTGGCAATACCAACAGGTCCAGTTACTTGAGAAAAATCTGATCTTAAAGTAATAGTTTCAAATAAGAATTTTGATAATCCAACAGTCGTAGCTTTTAACAAATACCAAGTGGTTTTAGCTCCAGTTAAAAGTGAATCTATAGCTGAAAGTTTTAATGTCCCTATCCATTCCATAGATATACCTAACACCCTTCTTCCTGGAATTATATCCGTTGTTGGAGTTATGCTTACTTGCCTTTCAGTGCCATTCTCACTAGAAATTTTCAAAATCAAATCTTTAGATGTTGATTCTGAAATATATTTTTGAACAACTTCAGGATAAAGTTCTTTATCCAAAACCTCACTTCCTCCAGATATAGCAAGTATCGTCTCTCCTGGTTTTAGACCGGATTTAAAAGCTGGAGAGTCTGGCAAAACTTCAGTAATTATCAGTCTAGCATCATTAAAATCCCCCATAGTATTTGATGGTAAAACAGAAGTGGTGCCAAGAAAAAAACCTAGTGAAATAATCAACCAAGCAAATATTAAATTAAAAGTAACTCCAGCTAGCAACACTAAAGCTTGTATCCATTTAGGTTTATAAACAAAACTTACTCCTTTGTTTTCTTCACTTATTTCACCACTATGAGCATCTTCACCGAATATTTTTACAAAACCACCGAAAGGTATAACATTTAGTGTATAAAGAGTTCCCCCCCATTTTTTACTTAAAATTTTAGGAGGAAATCCAATTGCGAACTCATCTACTCTTATCCCAGACTTTTTAGCAACAAGAAAATGACCTAACTCATGGACAAAAATCAACACCGCCAAAATTATTAAAAATATTATTATACTCAAGTTTTTAGTTGTTAGTTTTTAATTTCTAGTTTGTTAATCAAAACTCTAATCATTTTACTTACTTCAATTATCAAATTTAGTTCCTTATCAATATTTATATCATATAAATCTCTACAAAGTAACAGCTGAGTTTCAAGTTCTGATATTGAGCCATATGCAATTTGTAAAAAATTTGCATAATCTTTTCTAGTTCTTCTATTAACTCCCTCGGCAATATTTGAAACTATAGAAACAGAAGACCTTCTAGTTTGAGATACCAGACCACTAGATCCTTGTAAGACTTTATACTATCTGACATTCGCAAACTATAAACTAACAACTAAAAACTATCAATTATTCTTTAATTTCTTTTTCTTTCTTTTCAAACATTGTCTCTAAAACCCCAGCACACTCATCAACAATTTTCTGAAGCTCATTTTTTAATCTAAACTTATCATCTTCACTAATTTCACCATTTTTCTCTTTTGTATCTATATCTTTAATTACTTTTTCTCTCTCTCCTCGTAAAGTAACCTTAGCGTCTTCAAGTTTTTGTTTTGTAATTTTCACTAAAGAAATCCTTCTCTCTCCTGTAAGTTCTGGGAAAACAATACGGAGTCCCTTATCGTCTACAGCAACAGAAAGACCTAGATCTGAAGAAATTATTGATTTTTCAATTTCTTTAGTCAAAGAAGAATCCCAAGGAGATACCCTAATGACCCTTACATCTTCCATAGAAATATTTGCCAATTGATTTATAGGCATAAAAGAACCGTAAGCTGGGACTTTAACTGAATCTAGTATAGATATACTAGCCCTACCTGTCCTTATAGTTAATAATTCTTTTTTAAGCCAATCTTCTATCTCTTTAGTCGCCTGTTTAAATAAATTAAAATTGTATGACATAGAAGAATATTACAATAAAAAACCTAAAGATTCAAAACCAGATTCTCTAAAATCATTTTGACTGGAGCTCCCCTATCATACAAAGAAACTCTTGTTTTTTCGCAAATCTTCAACTTATCTGCATTTTTAAAAACATCATCAGAATAAAGTTCAAACTCTATCTTGTTTAAAAACTCTATAGCATCTTGTTTGGTCTTCTCTTCATCTTTGATGCCTTCAGTGATTTCTTTAACCAAATTCAATTTATCTTTTATGCTAAGACTTAGAAAATTTTCTGATTGTGAAGTTTTAGAATTGTATTCATTGAATACCTGCATTCTAGATCGAAAAGTTGGCAATAATATGTCTTGAGGAGAAACAATAAAAAAATGTGTGTCTTTGCTTGGCTCTTCAAAAACTTTGAGTAAACTGTTCTGTGCTTCTTCTGTTATAAAATTTAATTCAAGAATAAATATCTTTTTATTGCCTAAAAAATCTCTCCTATTTTCTATTTGTGATAGTTCTCTTGCGTTCTGAATATTAAAAGAATCATACTTAGCATAAAAAAAATCTGGGTTATTAGATGTATTTATTTTTAAAACATCTTCCAGAAATATTTTAATTTTATTAACAATATCTCCAGTATCTTTCTCTACAAAATAATAGACGTGATGAAGATTTTTTGAATTATTATAAATATCTAAAAAAGACTGCATATTGTAAGTATTATAACAAATCAGGTAACCACTCACAGAGCAGTTACCTGATTTCTTCACATCACAGTCCGACGGAAACCCCGACAAACTGATCGAGAAACTCCGACGGAGAAAGAAGTGAATCGTGAGGCTCAATTGAACCACCATAACCATTGAGGAGAAAATACCTCTTGTTCTGGTGTTCCCAAGAAACCCCAACTTTTTCCAAAAACTCTTGGGCCAAATCCAGTGAGGTAAATGGCCCGATGTTTCGATTGCAGTATACAATTTTGTACATACAACCTCCCCTTCATTAAGAATACTACAAAAATATTCTGTGTCTATCTTTTAGAAATTACAGACTTTTTATAATCATCCAAATGTTCTAGAGCAATACCTGTTCCCTTCACAACACAATATAAAGCATCTTTAGCTAGAACAGCTTTAACTCCAGTCCTTCTAAAAACCAGTTCTGGAAAATTCCTAAGCTGTGATGTACCTCCAGTCATTATTATCCCTTGATCAATAATGTCCGATGAAAGCTCTGGTGGAGTTTCTTGCAAAACATCTTTTATCGCCTTTATCATTTCTCTCAAATCCTTACTTATTGCTTTTACTATTTCATTTGTTTTTATTTCTACACTTCTCGGAAGGCCAGTAATAAAATCTCTTCCTTTTATTGTAACAGTCAATTCTTCATCTAATGGAATAGCTGACCCAACTTTAACTTTTATATCTTCTGCAGTTTTATCACCAATACCAAGATTAAATGTCTTTTTTATATAATCGGTTATTGCTTGATCAATTCTATTGCCTGCACATTTAACCGATGTTGAAGCCACTATACCTCCAAGAGAGATGACGGCAACGTCTGTCGTCCCCCCACCTATATCTACAATCATATGCCCTTTGGCTTCATGAATAGGGATACCGGCACCAATAGCTGCCAAGATAGGTTCTTTAATAACATAAGCACTTTTTGCTCCAGCTCTAATAGCCGCTTCAATAACCGCACGTCTTTCAGTAGAAGTAACTCCAGCTGGAACAGAAACCAAAACGTCTGGTTTAAAAAATTGCCATTTACCAAGAGCTTTATCTATGTAATATCTAAGCATGGCTTCAGTTACCCTATAATCAGCTATAACACCATCTTTCATTGGTCTATAAGCGATAATATTGTCAGGAGTTCTGCCTATCATCTCTTTAGCTTCTATACCTATAGCAACGATTCTGTTATCCTCCTCTGAAACAGCAACCACCGAAGGCTCATTTAAAACCACACCACGGCCAGGGACAAAAACCAGAGTATTAGCAGTACCCAAATCAATACCTATTTTTTTTGAGAAAAATGACATAATTTTGAGTGTACCACAAAAAACAACTGCAAAAATTTGTTTTTATGATATATTCGGTATAATAGCCGATATGAAGGATAATGTAAAAAATAAAAAAATCTATTATCAAGTCGCTTTTGCGATCGGCGCCTTGGTTGTGCTTGTATCAATATTTAGTTATGAAATAACTGGAGGGTTAAGCATTGGTAAAACTGGACAGCTAGCTTTAACTATCCCAATTCCAGAAACAAATATTTTTATTGATCAATCAAAAAAAATTGTAACTGAAAAAGAAAATGAAGTTTTAGAAATATCTCTTAGTCCAAAAGAACACACAATAATAGTTTCTCACGAAGATTTTTATCCTTGGAAAAAGGAAATAAGAATTTCTAAAGATGAAAAAATAAATCTATCACCTATTTTTGTGTACAGAAATCCTTCTGGAAACATCATTACAAAAAATGACCCTGAATACTCAAAAATACTAAACGACATTATTAGCAACGTGACGCCTCAAAAAAATTCTCCTAAAAAAAGTCTGGATGGATTAGTTTCCGTGTGGGCAGAAGATGACAAAATAATGTCAAAAAAAGACGGTGATATAAAAGAGGTTGTTAAATTCCAAACCCCTATTAGAAACTTGGATTTTTACAAAGACAGAAATGATGTGGTTATGTTCTCATCTGGAAATGGCGTTTATGTTATAGAACTAAACAAAGAAGGAACTCAGAATTTTATGCCTATATATAAAGGTGAAAATCCTTCTTTCTTTACGGCCGATAAAAACTACATTTTTATACAAGATTTTCAAAACTTAATGCAAGTTATTATATAAGCATATTTGGAGTATAATACCTCACAAATGCAGATAATAACTATAATACCTATAAGTAAAGGAATCCCTAAAGATGTTTTAACCTATTTCACAAAAGATGAGATTGATTTGGGTAGTCTAGTCAAAATACCTTTAAGAAAAAAAACCGCCTATGGTTTAGTTATAGATGCAGTAAAAGCCGAAGAAGTTAAATCCCAAATAAAATCTCTGCCCTATTCAATGAAAAAAATTGAGGAAATCAAATCTAGATATTTTTTGCCAGAATATTTTATAGAATCTGCAAAAAGAATATCAGATTATAATGCTGGAAGTGTAGGTTCTGTATTGTATTCTCTTATACCTAAAATAATATTAGAAGAAAGTGATAGTATTAATTTTGAAAAAAAAGAGAGACCAAAAGACACTTTTAATGAAATAGCCTTACTTCAATCAGATAATGAGGAAAGATTTGCAACTTATAAAAGTTTGGTGAGAGAAGAATTTGCAAGAAATCATTCAGTATTTTTTTGTATTCCTACTTCAGAAGACTTGGTCAATTCAAAGGCAATATTGGAAAAAGGTATAGAAAAATATACTTATGTTTTAAACTCTAATTTATCCAAAAAAGAATTGCTAGAAAACTGGAAAAAAATACTTGAAGAAAATCACCCAGTTTTGATAATCGGGACTGGACAGTTTTTATCAATTCCGAGAAATGATATAGGAACAATCATATTGGAAAAAGAATCTTCAAGAGCCTATAAAACACAGACCAGACCTTTTTTAGACATAAGAACAGTTGTAGAAATGCTAGCAAAAGAAATGAAAGCCAGATTGGTTATAGGAGACACCCTTCTTCGTGTTGAGACACTTTGGGGTGAAAAAAAAGGTAAATATGCTCAATTGTCTCCTTTAAAATTTAGATCACTTTCTCCGGCTAATTGCGAAATAGTGGACATGAAAATCCCACAAGAAATGAAAAGTAAAGAATTTAAAATAATCGGAGATAAACTAAAAGAACTGATATCAAATACAATATCAAACAATGAAAATTTGTTTTTATTTTGTGCTAGAAAAGGCTTATCACCCATAACAATATGTAGTGATTGTGGAACCGTAGTCTCGTGTAAAAATTGCAAAATGCCTGTAGTCCTTTATGGAAAAAAGGAAGAGGCTGGTGGAGCAAAAAATATTTTTGTTTGTAATCATTGTAGAGAAAAATTTGATACCAGAATAACTTGTACTCACTGCGGAGGATGGAGACTAAACCCTATGGGTATAGGCACAGAAAAAGTGAAAGAAGAAATAGAAAAAATTTTCCCCAAAGCAAATATTTTTATTTTTGATAAAGACCATGTAAACACACAAAAGAAAGCTGAAAAAATACGTAACAATTTTTACGGATCACCTGGATCCATATGTATAGGTACAGAAATGGCTATACCTTATTTGAATCAAAAAATAGAAAATACAGCTGTAGTAACTTTAGATTCATACTTTTCCATACCAGATTTTCAGATTAATGAAAAAGTATTTCACATCCTACTTGAAATGAGATATATAAGTTTGAAAGAATTTATCATTCAAACCAGACAAGAAAACACAAAAATATTTGAGTATGCCACAAAAGGCAACTTGATAGATTTTTACAGAGATGAGATAGAAGAAAGAAAAACGCTTGGTTATCCCCCATTTAATAAATATATAAAAATTACATTAGAAGGAGAAAAAAATACTATCCGAAAAGAAATGGAGAAGATAAAAACATTTTTTGAACCTTATAAAGTTCAAATTTTTGATGCTTTCGGTAAAAGCATAAAAAATAAACACACTGTTCATGGATTGTTATATTTGGAAGCAGAACAATGGCCAGAAAAAAATATTCTGTCTAAAATAAGACAACTTCCTCCACAAGCTATCGTAAAAATAGACCCAGCAAGCCTTTTGTGATATTTTAATGAAATAATATGGTAAAAAAAATCCTACAAAAAAATGAAAAAATTTTAAGGGAAATCGCCAAAGAAGTACCTTTAGAAGAAATAAAATCTCTAAAAATAAAAAAAATAATAGAAGAGATGAAAGAAGCTTTAGCCTCCCAAGATGACGGGGTTGCCATTGCGGCGCCACAAATAGGATATTCCTTAAGAATATTTGTCGTATCTAGGCGAGTAGAAGAAATACTTCTTGAGACAAAACCAGATAAAAAAGAAAATGAGTTAAAAGATTGGATATTTATAAACCCAGTATTGAAAAAATTATCCAAAGAAAAAAAGAACGTGGAGGAAGGATGTCTTTCAGTAAGGTATCTGTATGGAGAAGTAAAAAGAAGTAAAAAGGCCATAGTAGAAGCATATGATGAAAATGGTAAGAAATTTCAAAGAGGAGGCACTGGTCTTATGGCCCAGATATTTCAGCATGAGATAGATCATTTAGATGGAATACTCTTTATAGATAAAGCACAAAATGTTGAAGAAATATTCCCAGAAAAATTAAAGAAATTAAATAATGAAAAATAAAAATATAGATTTCGCTTACTTTGGAACATCAGAGTTCGCCGTATATGTAATAGAAGAATTGAAATCAAAAAACTTGATACCTAAGTTAGTAATAACTACCGAAGACAAACCGAGTGGAAGAAAATTAAAACTATCCCCTTCACCAATGAAAGTATGGGCTGAAAATAATAATATAAAATACATACAACCAAAAACTCTTAAAGGAGAAGATTTTCAAGAGCAATTCAAAAAATACGATATAAACCTTTCAATAGTGGCTTCTTATGGAAAAATAATTCCAAAAAATATAATAGAAATACCTGAATTCAAAACAATAAATGTCCACCCCTCTCTTCTACCTAAACTAAGAGGACCTTCACCCATCCAAAATACAATACTTCAAGAAAATGAATCTGGAGTAACTATAATAAAAATTGATGAAGAAGTTGACCACGGACCGATACTCTTACAAAAAAAAGTGGAAAATATAGACTGGCCTCCTTACGCAGATGAACTTGAAAAAACTCTTGGGAAAATTGGCGGAGAAATGTTATTTGAAGTAATAGAAAAATTAAAAAATGAAACCATTAAAGAGGTAGAACAAGACCACAAAAATGCAACCTTCACAAAAAAAATAGAGAAAGCTGATGCTGAATTAAATTTCAATGATGCACCAGAAGTAAATTTAAGAAAAATAAGAGCTTATAATATATGGCCAAATGCTTATTACTTTGAAAATATAAAAGGTGTTAAAAAAAGAATAATAATAAAAAAAGCTCATATAGAAAATGGCGAGCTTATTCTAGAAAGAGTTGTCCCTGAAGGCAAAAAAGAAATGAATTACAAAGATTTTCTAAGAGGTGTCTAATCATACGAACCAGAATTGTAGATTGAAATTGAATCTACATACATTGATTTTTCTTGGGCTTTTACCATAACATGTAAAAGCAATATAATGATAAAAATACACCCAAAGACAAAACCTGTCATAAACCAATTAGCTTTTTGTTTGAAACTTCCTATCTGGATCATAAATTAATTTCTAAAATCTACTCTCTTCAATAAATCTTTTATCTTTGAAGCGCCTCTTCTAAACAAAGTGTCTTTTTTACTTTTTTTTGATACCAACTGTCTTTCTATATCATCTTTTACAATATCTATTGCAGCGTACAGATCAGACTGTTCAGAAACGGCATATACTTGAGGTGAACCGGAGATAGACATATTGACCTCCGCTTTAAATATATCACCAGAATTATGATGTTTAGTAGTCCTACCTATTTCAACTTCACATAAAACCTCCCCGTCTACTCCTGTAAATTTCTCTAAAGAAGACAGTTTTTTATTAACGTACTCACTTATAGCATCTGTTAAATCAAAATTTACTGATCTTATTTTTATATTCATACCTTAATTATATAACTAAAAAATACTTTTTGAAAAGACCCCAAAATAGGGTTTATAAACAAAAAGTACTATACAAATTAATCTAGAATGGATACCTCTTTTATGTTGGATTTTAGAATTTTTGAAGAATATTCAGCATCAGATGGTCTATCAAACAAAAAATCTCCCTCAAACAACTTTCCACTCAAAAGAAATGGAAACCAATATTCATCATCAGGCCACATTTGTGTAAAAGGTACTACACTCATTAAAAACCATTTCGGTTTCATTTCTTCAGTCTCAACTGGCTCCCGTAAAAAATCTAATAATTTAAAAACATGAACTTCTAGAACTTTATCATCATTTTCAAAAGAAAATTCTAAAATACCTACCTTATTTAATTGACCGTCATTTATCCCCACTTCTTCTTTCAACTCCCTAAGTGCAGCTTGTTCTATAGTTTCTCCTTCTTCCACCTTGCCCCCAAAACCATTCCATCTACCCGAGCCGAATCCCCTCTTTTTCATACCAAGCAGAATTTTATCACCTTTAATTGGAAAACATAAAGTCAATATTTTTTTCATAAAAAAATTGTAACACAAATAATTTAATCCAAGGGTAATATTGGGTTGTAATATATATACAGAAACCGCCCGAAAGCTCGACGGCTCTGCGGGCGGCTTTTACTGGTTACCTCTTTCAGTCCATTTCCAAATAGTCTGGTAGTGACCTACTATAGATTTCATAAGTAAGTTTAGTACCATCGCCATTGAGGACAATAAAGCAGACCCAATCGTAGTCCATCTTGCCTATTTCTTCAGCGAGATCACTGAGTCCACCATTACCCCAGAATTCAGGAACTCTAGTGCTTTCCTTCGTCTCTTCAGTCCACAAACAGAGACGTCTGTCTGTGTTTGTTGCAGTGTCAATGATATATCCCCCATTGAATTCAGTTGCGATAAGACGTCTCGCAAAAGAATGTTCAAGTTTTGGCTCAAATACAACAATAGCTTTTGCTTTTTGCGAAGAACTTGTTACTCCTGGGTCATCTACAAGTTTTTCTATGTTTACTGAACCAGTTTCAATCCAGTACATTTTAACTCCTTCCTGATGCAAAAATTAACATTAGAATTAATGTGTGTCAATTCACAACGCTCATTGGACAAGTTCAGAACTCTGAATTGGAGAAAAACTGAGATAGAGTTTGAAATGATAATGTTTGGTTTTGTGTATAACGAAAGCCGCTCTACAAGAGAGCGGCCAAGATGTGGGCCTTTTTGTCATCAAATTCATTGAGTGGAACAATTGAGATTGTGTTCAGCCCAATACGAAGTTCAGAGAAGTCAGTAACCTGTTGTCCGATTTTGTGTATCGGAATTCCAGCTGTTACGAGTTTCTGTACAACGGCCTGTTGAGCTTCTTTTCTGTTCTCTGATTCGACCAATCCAAGCGAGTATGAGCCTCGTCCTGGGTTTTCAATGCTCACAATGAAATGCATTTTTACCTCCAAAAACAAAATTAACACACAAATAAATGCGTGTCAATAAAGTGCTCCGGCGGTAGGGTGATCTTTTTTAATTTTAAATTTTCGTCAAAATTTAAAATTAAAAACGCAGTTTGTCGACAAGCCGTACTCGGCTCGTAAACCGACAAACTGTTCGATCCCTACACGAAAACTTTCAGTTTTCTCGCCGATAGTAAAAAAGACCCTTACGGGTCTTTCTTTGCTCCGCAAGTTGGACGCATTCAGAACTCTGAATTGGGTTGCTATTAAAAGAGAATTAGAACTTTCGGGGATTTTAGGTATATCTTATTTTCAAACTGCTTCAGAACTAGTGTAAAAACAGAATCGCCCAACGAGGTCGGGCGACCTGTTGAGCGATGATAGAGAAACGGGAAGTTACTTCTTTGCACGGGACGTTCTGGAACGAAAGGACAGTTCTTCCTTGCTGAACTGGATGTGATGGGTGTTTTCAATGATAGTCCTGCGTTTCGCACCCTTGTCGACATTCCACTGTCGCAATCCTTTGCGACGCCCAACACGAAGCCCTTTGGTTTTCTCGTCGCAATATTTCATCACACACTTCGCGACGTGTTTTGGAAGTGTGTGCAAACAACTTCCATCACAAGGACCGATGACAATGTGCTCATCTGCCATTCGGTTTACGTAGTTGTAGTGGGAAACGTGGATTTCACCATTGATACAGAACTGGTCTCCCCATTCTTCACGACTAATCAGAGTTGCTTTCACTAAACACCTCCCTTCAAATCTAAATTAGATAATAACACGACTTATAAAATAAGTCAAACTTGCTCCGGCGGTAGGGATCGAAACTTACAGTTTCAGTACACCTGTTCTGTTTTTTATTTCTAATTGAATAAAAAACTATCACAGGTCTTCGATCCCTAACGTAAAAGTCTCCCAGACTTTTACTCCGTCCTTCGCAAATGAAAAATCCCCTTTCGGGGTTTTCATTTGCTCCGGCGGTAGGGATCGAACCTACGACCAATCGATTAACAGTCGATTGCTCTACCACTGAGCTACACCGGAATGTTTAAGCTCAGGACCACTGGCCACAAGTTAAAATCTGCTGATTTTACTCGCGACCCCTCCTCGCCCCCGTCTCGGGCTCCGGCCTTGCGAAGTAAAAACATCACTTCTCACTACACCGGAATAAATAGATAATACCAAAAATATAGAGGAAAGCAACAATTTTATACTTACTCTGTACTATTGATTATAGGAATCTCTTAACCACATTCTCATATCCCCTATCTCTTTATTTTGAGTCAAAATAATAGCTTCTGCCAAATCCTTTATCTCTTGCATTTTTGCATTAGTTAGAGCAAGTTTAGCCATTTCAACAGCACCCTCATGATGAATAATCATTTCTTGTAAGAATGCTACGTCAAATTCATCTCCTGTTTTACCCTTAAGTTGAGCATTCATACTTATCATCATATCTTCCATACTCATCATATTCATATCTCCCATAAGACTTCCGTCAGGCATTACATGCATACCTGAAGGAACATTGGTCTTAACATCTGTGGTTTTAGAACCTCCAAACCAGTATCCTCCCAAAAAAGACACTAAAATTAAAACTACAATTAAAGAAATATTATTTTTTTCCATATAAATATACTATAATATACTTCCTAAAAAGCAATATATAAATACATTATGCTGAACAAAAAATATAATGTAAAAAACCTTAAATTAAGAGTTAAAAGATCCAAAACTGGAAAAGGTCTTTTTACATTAGAAAATATCCCTAAAGGTACTTGTATTATTGAGTATATCGGAGTTGTAGTTCCGGAGGAAAAACTAGATACAATAAATTCAAGATATCTTTTTGAGGTCGGTAAAAAAACAACAATAAACGGCAACATACCTAAAAATATAGCCCGTTATATAAATCACTCTTGTCGTCCAAACTGTGAAGCAGATGGACCTGAAGGAAGGGTTTTTATAACTGCAATAAAAAATATAAAAGCTGGAGAAGAACTGTTTTATGATTATGGAGAAGAATATTTTGAAGAATACCTAAGTAATGGCAGATGTTTGTGTGAAAAATGTAAAAAGACAAAATCCAAAAAATAATTTATTATAAGTAAATGGATCTAAATCTTTTTGCAATATCTATAGTAGAGGGTATAACTGAATTCCTCCCGATATCTTCCACCGCACACCTGATAATACTTGGCAAAATTCTATCTGTAGATTTATCAGATCCATATATCAAATTTTACTTACTAGCAATACAATTCGGAGCTCTTTTGGCTGGAATATTCCTCTTCACAAAAAAAATAATTCTTAACAAAAAATTATTTGTTAACATAGTAGTAAGCTTCATTCCAAGTGCAGTTGCTGGTTTTATCTTATACCAGACTTTCAAGCAATTATTGGAAGGAAATATTATTCTTCTATCCTCAATGCTTTTAATAGGAGGAATAATTCTGGTATATATTGAACGATTTGTTATAAAAAACTTAAATGATTCTGAATTCGGAAAAGAAGATATGACTAAAACTGATGCTTTGATTGTGGGAATGGCCCAAGCAATAGCCATAATACCCGGGGTTTCAAGATCTGGAGCAACCATCGTATCTGGCATATTAAGAGGTATAAAGAAATCAACAATAATTGAATACACTTTCCTTCTGGCAATACCGACATTGGGAAGTGCTGTAGCGTACGACACCTATAAATCTCGTGAAATGTTTTTTGCTCTAGAGAATTACTCTGCCCTGTTTCTTGGAATTTTTATATCTTTTTTAACTGCTTTAATAACTCTATACGTAATCAGAAAACATATTAGAAAAATATCCCTCTCCGCTTTCGGAATATATAGAATAATCCTATCTTTAATTATATTTTTCGTTTATCTTTTCTAAAAAAGCTTTTTTCTTTTTATTTTCTATATACCAGACAAAATACAAAACAATTATCACCACCACATTTGGAATAAATACTAACGGGTCACTCCATGGTATGCCACTTATTCTAATATCTGATATCGGCCATAAAAAGGTGTTGGGAAAAATTCAAAAGAATGTGAGGGCATGTCAACTAGTATATGTAAAGGCCAGCCTAATGTTAATTTTGCAAAAGATTTTTTACCCATAAACCATAGAATTGAAAAGAATATGAGATAAGGAACAAAGCTATGAGTAAAATCATATAAAATGTGAACGTATTTTGGTATTTCGGAAATTTCTGGTTTATCCAAAGGTAAACGACCGAAACTCATCAATCTAGAAATAAAAAATATACCAAAGGAAAAAAGATCTGGCCCAATACCAAAAAGAAACGCAATTATATATTTTCTTCTATTTTCCCTACCAAAGGCTATCCCGCCGTGCAAACCATGAGACAATATATCCATTAGGATTTTGCTTTATCAAGCTTATCTAGACCAATAACTTTTACTCCATAGTAAACCACAAGAGCAATGACTAGAAAATCCACAATAACACTTATAAAATCACCGTACATTATCTTTGCTGAGCCTATACTAAAATAAGCTTCTTTTAATCCTTCTGCAGAACCCAAAACAACACCTAATATAGGATTTATTATGTCTGTAACCAAGGCTGAAACCACTTTAGAAACCGCACCTCCTAAAATAAAACCAACTGCCAAACCAACCACTCCTTGTTCCCTTATAAAATTTAAAAATCCTTGCATATAATTTCAATAATTAGTAATAAAACAATTATACACCAAATACTAAGTAAAATTAAAAAATATTTTTGGTATAATTCTCTCTATGGAAGTATTTAAAAGAACTACTCATCTTTCAGAAATTCTACAAAAATCTGAGCAAGAAGAAGTTTTGATATATAAAAACTCAAATAATTGCAATACTAGTAAAGAAATTGAAAATATACTTACTGATGCAATAATGAAACAAAAAATAACATTTCCTGTTTATATGGTAACTGTCCAAGAAATGCCTATCCTATCAAAAAATATAGAAACGATACTAGAGATAAAACATGAGACACCACAAGTAATTCTATTAGAAAAAGGCAAAGTAAAACATACATCTAGTCATAAAGATATAAATCTTAAAAACATTGCTAAAATTTAATCTTTATTATAGTCTGATTTTAGAACAAATTAATTAAGGGGTTAAAATGCCACAAAAAACTGAGCTTCACCCAGAAGAAGTAGCAAAGTTGTTTGGTGTACACAAAAGAACCATTTTCAGATGGATAAAAAGGAAACATCTGAAAAATGTAAATGGAAAAGTTCAGATGGATGGTTTGCAAGAAAAACTATCTCTCTGGAAAAACAGTGTGCCCAGACACGAAGCCAGAAAAAGACTGAGAGTTAGGGTATGGACCTTGAACACTTGGATCTCTCATGGCTATCTTGAAACCGTCTCTGTGATGGGAGAAACAAGGGTGATAACAACTTCTCTGGTGAATGCTCCCCAGAAAAGAATAGGGCTGTCTCTGGACTTGAGACGATTTGTAAATTTCAACCAATTGATTGTAATGTTGGACACTTCTTCTCCAACATTAAATAAATATGCAAACATTGAGTTTAAAGTTCAAACCTCAGGAAAACACAAAGTTGTTACAGAAGAAGAGGCTCACCGTTTAATTGAGCTAAAAAGGAGTTCCTTTTCAACAAAAGAAACCTGCCAGATTCTGGATGTAAACAAAAAACAACTCAAACAAATGGTAAAAAGTAAGGAACTGGAATTGTTAGTACTTCTTGGAAGAGTAAGGGTAACCAAAAAATCAGTCAGATCTATGGTTACAAAAATTGCCAGTAGAAAAAAACTGCAAGAGATTGGTCTTGCAAAGACTTGAAACTGAATTGGACACCCTATAAACTTAGGGTGTCCTTTTTCTTAAAATATGGAATAATACGTAAATGAATCTAAAGATCAAAAATGATAAAAAAACTTGGTTAACTGTAACATCTGCAACTATTATATTGCTCTCAATAGGATTTAATTTTTATCTATATTGGCTATTAAATAACCATAATAAAGAATTAAATTCACAATTAGAAACACTGGAATCAGCATTAGAAATAAATCAAAAAAAATTATCAAAGGTAAATTATGAGAAAGAAAAAGTTGAAGAGAATTTAGTTAAAGAAAAAGAAAATATAAACATCTTTAAAAACCAGATTGAAAATATAGCTGGAACAGTAAACGTTCTCGAAAGACTTAGTAAAACCGACGAAGAGCTTCTAAAAAAATATTCCAAAGTATATTTTCTAAATGAAAATTACATTCCGGAGAGTCTAACAAGAATCGATCCCGCATATCTTTTACAGAAAGATAAAGTTGTAGAAATAAAAACTAAAGTTACGCCTTACTTACTTAATCTAATGGAAGATGCCAAAGGTTCTGGTTTAGAGCTTCTAATACTATCTGGATATAGATCATTTGATACACAAGCATCATTAAAATCATCATATAAAGTAACCTACGGATCTGGAGCTAATAAATTTTCAGCCGATCAGGGTTATTCTGAACACCAACTTGGAACAACAGTAGATTTTACTAATGCACAAATAGGCACTGTATTGTCTGGTTTTCAGAACACAAAAGAATATGAATGGCTTAAAAATAATGCTCACAAATACGGTTTTATACTCTCATACCCTGAAAATAATGAATACTATATATTTGAACCTTGGCACTGGAGATATGTAGGCACAGAATTGGCAACTAAACTTTATGAAGAAAAAATAAGCTTTTATTCATTAGACCAAAGAGTTCTCGATAGCTATTTATTAAATCTTTTTAACTAACAAAAAACACACCCAAAGGTGTGTTTTTTGTTATAAATTTAAACCAAAAATTTATTTAAGAGTTTGAAACACTACAATTCTTGCAATCATTTCTATGATTGACTACTTCGTAAATCGCTGATAGACCAACCAATAGATAAACTGCTTTCTCTAAAGTAGGCATAGAGCCCAAAAGCATATAAACCAAATTGAAGTCAAGAGCATACAATCCCCAGTTTACACCTCCCACAACGAGAAGTATGTAAGTAACCTTATGTAATGATTTCATATTATTTAAATTTAATATAATAATTCTAACAAATATATTTTAACATAAAAAACATAAAAAATGTCTAATGTTTTAAATTCTCTGCCCTACCTTCATTTGCCCTATTTTGTGTTCCAAAAATAACTTTTCTAATTTGTTGAGGATTTTTAACTGATTTTATAGAGAAATCCAAACTATCCTGACCGGCTGTTTGCACCTTAACATTTCCGAAATCTAACAAGGTGGGTATAAAACCGTGAACGTCAACTGTAATATCTTGAATCTTATCAAAACGCAAATTAGACATCCCTCTGTGAAAAATATCTCTCTGATCAACTATAATTATCCTTTTTTGTGTAACGTACCAAACATCTAAATAGTATTTAGTCCAATCTATAAAAAACAAAATCCACAATGTTAAAAGCCAGAGAGTATATAGAAATAAAAATAAAGCAATACCGTTGCCCGGAATATCAATATTAAAAATACCAGGAACAAACCATCTTAAAGCCAGAAATAAAATTAAAGGAAAAATACCTGAAAATAGAAAGCCGGAAGCGACACTTACAAAAACTATCCAATGTTTTCTTACTTCTAATATTACACTTTCATCTGAATCCAAATGTAGATTTTTATATGTAGTCATACTAATAATAATGAATTGATAAACCCAGAATAACAAAGAGTATTATAGAAACAAGAAAAAAAATGCTTTGAGCAAAAATTATACCAGGGTTTCTCATACCATAATTATGCCAATGATACTTCAATATCCCAGAAATTATTAAATAGATTACAAAAAATCCCACAGAAATAAAAATTAAAACTGGTTTATTTACTAAATAAAAAATTTTGAAACTAGACATGTCAGTAATTGGTAAGATGGGGATTTCCATAACTCTATTATATCAAAAAAATTATTTTTGTACTTTTGGGAATAAATCTGTTTTTACTTTCTTGGAAACCTTAAAAAATAGAAATATAATAACAATACCTATCGTGATAAATGCGAAATTCTGAAAATAACCGTCTATTCTGTCATAGTAAATACCAGCATAGTAACCTATCAAAATAAGAACTAATGCTTTTGGCAATGTAGTGACAAAAGAAATAAATAAATATTCAATAAATCTCATTCTGGCTATACCTGAAGCTATTTCTATCATGCCTCCTATCCCATGAGTAAATTTGCCTATTAAAAATGTTTTGAATTTGTGTTTTCTAAAATGTTCTTCTAAATAAATTTCTGTTGACTCATCATAACCTAAAAATTTTACAAGTCTCTTTATCCGAGGAGAACTTCGCCAGTACCTACCAATAAAATAATATACTGTATCTCCTAAAACATCAGCAATAACAAGCAAAAAATAAGACAAGAAAGGACTCAGGACTCCTAAATTAATAAGAAAACCGGAAATAATTGTTATCATCGGACCCTCAACCAAAGCTATAGGGAAAATAATCCAATATTTATATTGACCAAGTATTGTAAATAACTCTGCGGGAGAAATAAACATATATATATAATCTCAATTTTGAGAATATTAATCAAATCTATATATTTGACTAGAAGCATAAAATTTGCTTTAATTAACGAACTTCTGCCGGCCAAATTGCCGGCTTTTAAAATCAAATAATATGGAAATAAGAAACATAGCAATCATAGCTCACGTAGATCACGGCAAAACAACTTTAACTGACGCTCTAATGCGTCAAACCGGCATGGTTACAGATGAATCTGCGACAATGGATTCAAACGCTCTAGAACAAGAACGTGGTATTACTATTTATGCAAAAAACACTTCTGTATACTATCCGACTAAAGACTCTGGGAAAGAAGTTACTAAAATAAACATTGTAGACACACCAGGGCACTCCGACTTTGGTTCTGAAGTAGAACGTGTACTACGTTCTATCGATACAGTTCTACTTCTAGTAGACGCCCAAGAAGGACCAATGCCTCAAACTCGTTTCGTTTTAAAAAAATCTCTTGAGCTTGGCTTAAAACCTATTGTCATAATAAACAAAATAGATAAACCGGCAGCAAGACCAGATGAGGTTCATGAAATGGTGCTAGAATTATTTTTAGAGCTTGGAGCTAATGATGAACAGTTAGATTTTACAACTGTATATGCCATAGGCAGAGAAGGTGTAGCCAAAATGAGATTAGATGATGAAAACAAAGATTTGACTCCTTTACTTGAAACAATATTAAAAGAAGTTCCACCTGCTAAAGCAGATGTAAACGCACCTCTAAGAATGCAATCTTTCAATTTAGCTTATGACAACTTCCTGGGGAGAGAAGCTGTTTGTAGAATATATGACGGAAAAGTAAAAAACGGCCAAACTGTTTTTGTAAAACAACCAGATGGTCAAGTTTTTACAGGAAGACTAACCAAGATTTTTACATTTCAAGGAACAAAGAGGATAGAGACCGAAGAAGCTTTTGCTGGAGATATTGTTATGATTGCAGGCCTTCCAAAGGTATATATTGGAGATACTATTTGTGAAAATGAAACCCAAGAAAGACTTCCTTCTATAAACATAGATGAGCCAACTATCTCATTAAACTTTTTGGTTAACGACTCACCTTTTGCAGGAAAAGAAGGTAAATTTGTAACCGGAAGACAAATAAGAGACAGATTAGAGAAAGAGCTGGAAATAAATGTTGGATTAAAAGTTGATTGGAATAACAATGAATACTATACAGTGTATGGGCGAGGAGAATTACATATTGCAATACTTTGTGAAAATATGAGAAGAGAGGGTTTTGAACTACAAGTATCTCAACCCCAAGTAATTATAAAAGAAATAAATGGTGTAAAAACAGAGCCTTTTGAAGAAGTAACGATTGATGTTCCAGATGAATTAGCAAGTTCTATAATATCCAGACTTACAGAAAGAAAAGGTTTGTTAATGAATGTAAAACAAGGCCACGGTACACAGAGATTGATATTTGAAATACCAACAAGAGGACTTTTAGGATATAGAGGACAATTCGTTGTAGATACAAAAGGTTTAGGAATACTTTCTTCAAGATTTATAGAATTTAGAGAATACGTTGGAGAAATAAAGAAAACAAAATACGGTTCAATGGTATCTATGGAAAAAGGAAAAGCTCTTGCTTTTGCACTGGATAATCTACAACAAAGAGGAACGCTGTACATAGACCCTGGAACAGAAGTATATGTTGGAATGGTAATCGGCAACGTATCGAAAGGAGAAGACTTGGTTGTAAATCCAACAAAAGGGAAACAGTTAACAAACATGAGAGCTTCTGGTTCTGATGATTCTGTATATCTTGCAGCAACTATTAAACTTGATATAGAGAAAGCTATGGAAATTATGTCAGAAGATGAATACATTGAAATAACTCCTAAATCTGTAAGATTAAGAAAAAAAGTGCTAAAAAGATAATTTTATAAAAAAAACAAAGTCTCGAGTTGTCACAACAACTCGAGACTTTTTGGATCTTGGGAACTACCTTCTCTCAGCGAGAGAAAGTGGATTGGCAATCCTTTCTCCAGGAAGGATCGTCTCAGGGTGAATCTTTTCGACAAGCTCCAGCATAACGCCGACGGTAGCAGTGCCGAGCTCTGGCTCACAGGAAAGAGCGAGGTCTTTCAGAACTTGCTTTTCCAGACGACCAGCATGACCAGTCGTGACCTCGATGATGTCTTGTTTCGACATTCCAGTTCTTTCTCCGAGAAGAGTCTTGGAACCGACTCTCACTGCCGCTCGGTGAACAAGAACACCGAACTCTGCAGAAGCAAACCTATTTGTCATCTTGCCTCCCAAAAGGAACAAAAACCCCGACCATCGGGGCTATTAATAATTAAACCTAATCCAAGTGTATTTTGCAATATTAATTTTTCCACTTATTAAACACTTCAATTCTATTTAACTCTTTATCCATCATGGATTTAAATTTCGCAAAATCAACATCAGATTCAAACTCTTTCGATTCTATGACTTTCAAGACTTTTTGGTAAGATAATTTAGCTCTTTCTATATCTATTTCATAAGCAAATTCTGCTCTATATGCAAGTATAATTATTTCAGTATCAATATCTTTTTTATTAAAACTCTCTCTTACTTCAATTATTCCAGAAGATATTGCAATGGGTAAAATGCTTTTGTCCAACCTAGTTATTTTTATTTCTCCAGTAACCGCTATAGTAACTAAGGGTTGATGATTAGGTAAAACTGTAATATGACCGACCTCAGTAGGTATAACAATACTTAAAACACTATCTTGATAAATAGTCTTTTCTGGAGTAATTATTTTAAGATTTATAATATTGGAACCTTTCTGCATTATATTTTTTTATTCAACACATCGTCCATATTCCCTTTCATATAAAAATCTTGTTCTGGAACATCATCATATAAACCAGAAAGTAAATTCTTAAATCCAACTATAGTATCTTGTCTTGAAACATAAACACCAGGAGTTCCTGTAAATTGCTCTGCTACATGAGTCGGTTGGGATAAGAATTTTTGCACTTTTCTTGCTCTAGAAACTATTATTTTATCTTCATCTGAAAGTTCATCCATCCCTAAAATAGAAATTATTCCTTGTAAATCTTTATATCTCTGTAAAATTCTTTGAACTCCCGTAGCAACCTCGTAATGCTCTGTACCTACAATATCTGGATCAAGTATTGTTGAAGTCGAATCAAGTGGATCTACTGCTGGATATATACCGATTTCTGTTAAACCTCTATTTAATGAAATAGTTGAATCTAGGTGGGTAAAAGTTGTCGCTGGAGCAGGGTCTGTAAAGTCATCTGCTGGAACATAAACCGCTTGAACAGATGTAATTGAGCCATTTTTTGTGGAAGTAATTCTTTCTTGAAGATTACCCATCTCTGTCGCTAAGGTTGGTTGATACCCTACCGCAGAAGGAATTCTTCCAAGTAAAGCGGACATCTCTGAGCCAGCTTGGGTAAATCTAAAAATATTATCTATAAACAAAAGCAAATCTTTCTTTTCTTCATCTCTAAAGTATTCAGCCATAGTAAGAGCAGATAAAGCAACTCTCGCTCTGGCTCCTGGAGACTCGTTCATCTGACCGAACACGAGACAAGTTTTATCTAAAACCCCCGCACTTTTCATCTCTTCATATAAATCATTACCCTCTCTTGTTCTTTCTCCAACACCAGCAAAAATAGAATACCCTCCATGAGCTTTTGCAATATTATTTATAAGTTCTTGAATCAAGACTGTTTTTCCAACTCCAGCTCCACCAAAAAGACCGACCTTACCTCCCTTTAGAAAAGGACACAGCAAGTCAATAACTTTTAGACCAGTTTCCAAAAGCTCTATTCTAGTAGATTGTTCTTCGAAAGATGGAGAGTCTCTATGTATTGGTCTTTCTTGCTTTTTAATAAAATCTTTTTTATCTATAGGATTACCGACCACATCAAACATCCTGCCTAAAACATCCTTACCCACAGGTACTTTTATTGGGTTTTTTGTGTCTATAACTTCTTGACCTCTGACTAAGCCATCAGTACTTTTCATTGCTATAGTTCTAACTTCATTTAACCCCTTGTGACCATTTACCTCTAAAACCACTTCTTCACCTGTATTATTTTTAACCAATAGTGCGTCAAAAATTTTTGGTAAATCACCGTCAAATCTTACATCTACTACCGGTCCTATTATTTGTGTTATATATCCTTTATTCATAAATTTATTACTTAATTTTTTTGTAATGCTTCCGCTCCAGCAATTATCTCTGCAACTTCTTGGGTTATATTTGCTTGCCTAGCTCTGTTGTAAACAGATGTTAATTCTAAAACCATTTCATTTGCATTTTCTGTAGCATTTTTCATCGCAAACATCCTTGAACTATGCTCAGAAGCATTTGACTCTAATGCCATTTGAAATAGTAATGCTGAGATAAAATTTGGCAATACTTTATCCATAACTCTTTGTTCACTTGGCTCAAAAATATATAAAGCCATACCCTCTTTATTTGGAGTAAAATAATCCTTTTGTTTTTCCATATCGTCTATTATATTTTTTGAAATATTATGACTTATAGGAAGGACTTCTTTAACTATCGGTTTGTATTGCATCTGACTTACAAATTCTGTATAAGCAACCACAACATTTTTGTACTGTTTGGTTTCTAAAAATTCTTTTATTATAAACTTTCTAATTATTTTTATTTTTTGAAGAGATATGTCGTCTCCAAACTCATGAAATTTTTTAACTACATTAAACCCGTATTTTTTAGCCGTCTTTTCAGCATATTTCCCAATAGCAATTGCATCAAATTCTCCGCCAAAATTATTTACATAAGATTTAATAATTTTGGATATATTGTTATTGTAAGAACCACTTAACCCTTTATTTGAAGAAAAAATAACAATTAAAGTTTTTTTGCCTCCGGCATTTTCAAATAAGGGGTGAGAAACATTTCTTTCATTTATTAATGTTAAAAGTATTTCCAAAGCGTATTTAGCATACTCGCGAGAAGCCAATGCCAATCTCATAGCTTTTCTCATTTTAGAAACTGAAACAAGCTCCATCGTCTTGGTTATTTTTTTAATATTTGATACAGATTGTATTCTCTGTTTTATTGACTTAATTTGAATCGCCATATCTTTATATTGATGATTTAAAATCATCAAGTTTTATCAAAATTTCCTTTTTCAAATCATCACTCCAACCCTTTTCTATTTTTTCCAACAAATCAGGACTGCTTGTTTTAAATAGATTATGTAATTTTTCTTCTGATTCTTTTATATTTGAAATAGAAATGTTATCAAAAAAACCATTATTAACCGCAAATATAGACAAAACTTGAAGTGCAACCGGAAGAGGACTCCATAGATTTTGTTTCAAAACTTCTATAGTCTTTCTACCTCTTTCTAAAATTTGTTTTGTGTTTAAATCAAGATCAGAATCAAATTGGGAAAAACTTTCTAGTTCTCTGTATTGAGCTAAAGACAATTTCATTGGACCAGCATTTTTTTTCATTGAAGATATTTGAGCAGCACCACCAACTCTAGAAACAGAAAGTCCAACATTTATCGCCGGCCTTATTCCCTTATTAAAAAGAGAAGATTCCAAAAATATTTGTCCGTCGGTTATAGAGATAACATTAGTCGGTATATAAGCAGAAATATCACCTCCTTGAGTCTCAATAATAGGTAATGCTGTTATGGAGCCACCACCAGATTCTTCGTTTCTCCTACAAGCTCTTTCTAATAATCTAGAATGAAGATAAAATACATCTCCAGGATAAGCTTCTCTTCCAGGTGGTCTTCTTAAAAGAAGAGATATCTCTCTATAAGCATTTGCATGTTTAGATAAATCATCATACACAACAAGAACATCTTTTCCTTGTTCCATAAAATACTCAGCAATAGCAACCCCAGAATAAGGAGCTAAGTATAAAAGAGATGGACTATCTGAAGCTCCAGAAAAAACAACTGTAGTATATTCCATTGCCCCCCTTTTGGTAAGTTCTTGCACAACTCGCATCACTTTTGATTTTTTCTGACCAATTGCTACATAAACACAAATGACGCCTTGTCCTTTTTGATTGATAATTGTATCAATAGCAAGAGAGGTTTTTCCTGTTTGTCTATCTCCTATAATAAGCTCTCTTTGTCCACGACCTATCGGGACCAGACAATCAATTACTTTAATACCAGTCTGAAGTGGGACATCTACTGATTTCCTATCCATAACACCAGAAGCAACTCTTTCAACTAACATGTCTTTTTTAGGTTTAATTTTGGAACCACCATCAATAGGAGTAACTAATGGATCCACAACTCGACCCAACAGTTCATCAGAAACCGGAATAGACAAGACTTTACCAGTTCTTATCGCCACGTCACCTTCTTTCACTTTGTTATAATTCCCCAGTATAACAACCCCCACAGAATCTTCTTCTAAATTTAAAGCCAAACCAAAAGAATCACCTATTTTAATCATCTCTGATGACATGCACCCAGATAACCCAGAAACTTTTGCGATACCATCATTTATAGATATAACACTCCCTGATTCAACAACAAGAACTTTGTGATCAAAAGCTTTTATTGAATCTTCTAATTGTTTTATTATTTCTTCTACAGACATTTTAATTATTAATTAATGATTCTTTTAATTTATCTAATTTATTTCTAATACTGAAGTCATATATATAACCCTTGTGACCGACAACACCACCACCGAGTAAATTACTATCTACAATATTTAATACTTTTTTATCTTTTGGAGAACCAACAATGTTTTTTAGTTTATTTTCTTCATTTTCACTCAATTTAAAAGCAGATGATATGTTTATGTCATTTGCCTTGTTATCTTTCTCTAAAATATTTTTCAAATGAGACACAATTTTAGGAAGATTTTTTTCAAGATGTCTTTTTTTTATATAATCCAAAAATGAAGATACTACTTTATCACCTTCTTCTTTCTTCCCTAATATATAAAGTGATTTTGCTAAAATAAGTGGGTTTTTCATTTTACAATTTTTCTATATATCTTTTATCTACTTCAATAGTAATTTTTTCTCCAAGTATTTTTTCAACACCTAAAGCTATCATATTAGCAGATTTCTCTTTAAACTTATTCTCCATTTCTTGTCTCTTTTTCTCTACTTCTTTGTAACCACTATCCAATATTTCTTTTTTCAAAGATTCAGCATCTTCTTTTACTTTTGATAACAGATTTTCTGCTTTTTTATTAGCTTCTCTTACTATTTCATCAGCTTTTACTCTAGCTTCTCTTAAGGTGGTATTTTTTAGCTCTTCAGCCATAATTCTATCTGTTTCGGCTAATCTAGCATTTTCCAAACCCTTTTCAATTGTTTTCTGTCTATTTGATATCGTTTCTTTTATTGGACCAAAAGCAAATTTCCTTAAAATAAATAGAATAATTATAAAATTAACAAGGTTCGCTAATGCAACCTGCCAATCAAAACCAATTTTTGCCAAAATAGAAAGCATTGGAATTTAAAAAATTATTATAGTAAGAAAAATGCTACGAAAGCGTATATAGCAGTTGATTCTGCCAAAGCTACACCGATAATCATTTTTGGAAATATTGCATCACTTGCATCTGGGTTTCTTCCAATTGCTTCAAGTGCTTTTCCAATAAGATAACCTTCCCCGATAGCAGAACCGGCCATCGCAAATGTCATCGTCATAGCTTTTGCTATTAATCTTGCTGATTCTATATTTTCCATATTTTTATTTTTAATCTAATAATTTGACATAAAAATCTGTCATCTAAACTCTATTGTTAAAGTCCAGATTGCAAATTTTTAAGGAATACTATTCTCAACCTTTTCTTTGTTTATTGAAAGAATGTAATAAGAAGCAATCAAAGAACCGAAAACTACTGATTGCACCACTCCAGAAACCAAAGACATAAATGACCAAGTTATAGGAAGTACAAAAGCAAAAGCACCTAATATAAGAGTTGCCAAAACATCTCCAGCATACATATTTCCAAAAAGACGAAGTGACAGAGAAACAACTTTTGCTAATTCACCAACAATATCTAGTAACCCAACAAAAAAATTTATTATTGCGATAAATCCATCCCCTACAGATTTCCTAAATCCATAAAACAACTCTTTGAATTGAAAGAATTTCCCTAAATAACCCAAAACCCCTAAATCTTTTATAGAAATAAATTGCAAAAATATTACAGCACCAAGAGCTAATCCGAAGGTCGTATTAAAATCAGAAGTGGGACCTCTAAATATAGAATATCCATCGTATGTTATAGAGGTAAGACCTGGTATCAAACCGATTAAATTAGCTACAGCTATATAAACAAAAACTGAACCTATAACAGGTAAAATCTTTTCAGCTATTTTTATACTGCCTGTTATTTGAGAAATTAAAGAAAGTATTGACTCATATATAATTTCAGATAACGACTGAAAATTGCCTGGCTTTAGTTTATGTTTTCTATAAGTCGCAACCCCGATAATTAGAAATACTAGTGTTATAAAAATAGAAAGAAGTGTTGTATTAACAATATGAAAAAAACCAAGATCTATAATTGTATCTGGGTGAATACTATTTATATCTCGTGTTAACCTAAACATAAATTATTTTTTCTCTGTTAATCTTGCTTGTTTTATTTTCTCATTCAAATCCTTAAGAATCTTGGTCTTTCTTTTATATTCAATAGCAACAATAATCCAAGATAAGATAAATGCCAAAAATAGCATTACAAAATGAGCACTATTAACCCCATAAAATTCATTTATTTTGTTGCCTACAAAAATAGCTATGACTGCCGGGATACCAAATATAAATGCTGTATATAGTGCTAACCAAAAAAAGTTAGTAACAATTTGATCTCGCTTTTTTTCTAATTCACTTAAATTCATATTTTGGCAATATTTTTGCACACAAAAAACAGAAGGTTAATATTATACACGAAATAGAGTTAAAAAGGAAGGTGGGGTTATTTTATTTTGAAATCGCCAACACTTATCCTTTTTATGTGAAAAGTTAGAGCTAAAGCATCTGATTCAGTGGCGATATCTTTAATATACTGCCTTACATAAAACCCAGAAGAAACACTTAAATTTATCCTATCTAAAACAAATTCTTCTTTTTCTAATTCAAAAATACTTTTTCTCCAGCTATTCAATATTTCATTTTGTCTAAAATCTCCAGAAACCAAATTTACCCTATTTTCTATTTCTTTTAACAGAGAATTTTTTGTCAAAAGCTCTCGTTTCAAAAAAGAAGCCTCGTGTATAGATACTTCGTGGACCGGTATATCTATCTCGTCAATCCTATCTTCCCTTGCCCAAACAAAAAGCGGTTTACCTTTTACCGGTTTTGACGAAAAATTTGGATATCTCTGATTTAATTTTCCAATATTATTTTTTAAAAGATGGGAGACTTCTTCGATTGAAGGAATTTTGTCTTTAAAGGCCGAGACTACTCCTAATATATCCAGCGAATCTGTCTCAAACCCCCATAAAACACTGACCTCATACACCTTTGGTAAATTTTGAAATTCTTCTTTTTTATATAAATTATCACCAGACAAAACCAGAAGCAGACCTTCAGCCATTGGATCCAATCTACCCGCGTAGGTCATGCTTAAATCTTTCAAATCTGGATTTTCATTTTTAAATCTCAAAATACATTCTTTTGGAGTCTCCCCTAGTTTTTTGTATAAAATATGAATATCACTATTTTTTTTCATGTATTTTTGTGATACACTATAACATAATTAATAAACTCTATAAAAAAATGAAAATAAGTACCGAAAGTTATAAAGGTGTAAGAGACTTCTATCCAGAAGATTTTTTTATACAAAATTATATATTTGAAAATTGGAAAAAAACAGCAGAAAGTTTTGGCTACCTACAATATGACGCTTCAATATTAGAACCAGCAGAATTATACAAAGCCAAATCCGGAGAAGAAATTATAAACGAACAAACTTATACTTTCTTTGATCGTGGAGAAAGAGAAGTTACCTTAAGACCAGAAATGACGCCTACAGTAGCTCGCATGGTAGCAGCTAAAGAAAAAGAACTTTCTCTACCAATAAGATGGTTTTCAATACCGAACCTTTTTAGATACGAAAAACCTCAAAGAGGTAGACTCCGTGAACACTGGCAATTAAATGTAGATTTATTTGGAATAAAATCTAATCTTGGAGATATAGAAATAATAAATATTGCCTATAGAATAATGAAAAATTTTGGAGCTAAAGATGAAGATTTTATAATAAGAATAAATGATAGAAGGTTAATGAAAATGCTCTATCAAAAATTTGAAATAGATGAAGAAAACTCATATAAAATATCAAAAATAATTGATAAAAAGGATAAAATATCAGAATTAAATTTTAAAGAAAGTATTAGTTTGATAATCAAAGAAAAAAGCGAAAAATTTATTGAACTGCTGAATTCTCATGAAAAACTTTTGGATTTCCTAGGTGAAAACGAAATAACCAAAGAACTGATAGGAACAATTGACGAACTGCTTTCTTTGGGAGTAAAAAATATCTACTTTGACCCAACTCTTATGCGTGGTTTTGACTACTATACAGGCATAGTATTTGAAGTATTTGATACTGATCCAGAAAACAATCGTTCTGTTTTTGGAGGTGGAAGGTATGACGAACTTATGGATATTTTTGGTGCAAAGAAAATTCCATCTGTTGGTTTTGGAGCAGGAGATGTAACAACAAAAGACTTTTTAGAAAAGCATAACCTTATTCCTTCGTTTAAACCAAATACCCATATATATATATGCACAACAAAAAACGAATTCAAATATGAAGCTATAATAATTGCTCAAAAAATAAGAGAAATGGGTATAAACACGGCTGTAGATTTAACAGAGAAAAAAATTGGAGATCAGATTAAAAATGCTGATAAAAATAAAGTTCCATTTATAATTGTATTAGGTGATGATGAAATTAACTCTGCTATATACACACTAAAAAATCTATCTACTGGTGAAGAGAAAAAAGTAAAACTAGAAGAATTGGTTTCCCATATTTAGAATCTCTTATTTACAATACTTTTCTGGTACCAGAATAATTTCCTAAAACAAAGACTGGGTTTTTACTTCCACCTGTGGCTCCCAATGTTTTGTATCTAATTTAATCTCCTTTGTAAAAGGTCCTTCTTTAAAAATTAGTTTTTTATTCTTCATTGCAAACTCATAAACATCCTTAGTGATTTTCACATCATCTATACAATACTTTCTTATTTTATCTATCTCTCCGCTCCGCCACCAAGCCACCGCCTCTAGCCCATTACCACTTTTGTTTATTCCAAAAGTTCCTTGTGCTATCTGATCCAATTTCATTCTTCTTCCGTAAGAATTCTTTACTTCTTTTAAGATATCTAATGAAGCTATTTGAGTTAAGTCACCTTGACCTGCTTTTTTATAATATTTATTCAAAAGTGGTATATCAAAATGTTCACCATTAAAAGTTATGAGCTGTTCTGCTTTTTTAAAAAAGGGCCACATTTTATCAAACTCTTCCTCTATAAAAGTCTCATACTTGTTTGTATCGTAGTCATACAAGCCCACAAGAGAGATATCTAAATCTACCGGATCGTTTGAGCCAACATCCTGAAAAATATTTTTAGTCTCAATATCAAACACAATTTTTCTCATAAGATTTAGTATACCAGCACAATAAAACTTAACAAAATTAAGCACAAAAAAACTGGTGGGGAGGTTTGCAGTCCCTCCCTAACCAGTCTTGACGAGCCCCTGTGTACTCGTCGGCCGGCGGGTCTGCCGCCATTAAAGGGTCACGGTGTAGGTGTGACTCATAAAAGTCACCTTCCTTTCCCAAATCGTAAACCTAGGAAATCTAGGCTACTTCTCAATTATAACATATGTAAAAATAATAATCAACTAATACAAGGTCTGCTTGAAAATTGCATCTAAATCGATTCCCTAGTAGAATAGGCGTTATGAATATAGAAAAATTATCTGTGCCAATCGCAATAGTTATTGCTGGAGCTTTAATAGCCTTTGCTTTTTATTACTCAAACGTACAAAGTGCTAAAGAGACGGCTAGGGTTCAAACAGAATCACTAAAAAATGCCGATGGAGAAAAAATGAGACCTATAACTGATGAGGATCATATACTAGGAAATCCGAATGCAGAACTTATGTTTGTGGAGTACTCTGATACAGAATGTCCTTTCTGTAAACAATTTCATTCAACTCTAAAAAGAATGATGGATGAGTATGGTAAAGATGGAAAGGTTGCTTGGGTTTATAGACATTTCCCCATCGATCAACTCCACAAAAAAGCTCGTAAACAAGCCGAAGCTTCTGAATGTGCAGCAAATCTTGGTGGCAATGCTAAATTCTGGGAATATATAGACCAGGTATATGCTAGAACAAATTCCAACGATTCTCTTCCGGATTCAGAACTTCCAAGAATAGCTCAAGATATAGGTCTAAATGTTACCGCTTTCAATGAGTGTTTATCTAGTGGAAAATTTGCAGATAAAGTAGAACAAGATTATCAAAATGCAATAGCATCTGGTGGACGTGGAACTCCACACTCTATAATAGTTGCGAGAGATGGAACAAAAGTACTAGTGCAAGGAGCTCAACCTTACGAGAATATAAAAACAATTATAGACGCAATGCTTTTCCAATAAAAGCTTCTAAAAAATATTTGGAATAAAACTATTTAAAACTGCAGTACTGACAATCTTGGTCTCCACATTTTTTATTTAAAAATTCTCCAGACCAAACAGAGTTAACTAAATTAACCACCTCTTTCTCTATATCTTTTAAATCAGAATCTTCTATTGGCAAAACTACTGTAGGACACTTACCACTACTGGTTGGTTTTACAAAAATAAGAGCAGGGGTTATCTCCTTGTCTTTATAATTATGGTTATCTTTCAGCAAAAACTTATAGAACACTAACTGTCTAAAATAGTTTCCATCAGACCCTTCTGTTTCACCTTTTATATTGGCAATACTCTTTGAATCTGTAGTTTTATAATCAAAAATCCTAACTTCCTTTTCGTCGACCAATATAGCATCTAGCTGACCATGTAAATTAAAAGCAATGTCTTTGTCTTTGTATTTGGTAACAAATTCTCTTTCTTCCCACTTCTCCACAAAAACCTGTCCAGCAAAAGCAAAATAATCTTCTAATTCTCTAGCTAAACTAACTGCGTATGATTTTATCTCTTCTCTTACCATTTCTTTTTCAAATTTAGGAAGAAGTGAAGTTTTGAAATAATCAGTTGCAACAGAAATAATAGTCTTTTCAATATCTTTTGTTTTTCTTTTCTCTTCTCTCCAAATTAAAGAAAGAGCCTTGTGCATTGCAATACCTCTTTCAGAAGAAACACTTGGAGCTTCTGGTATCTTCAAAATACTTTTATAAAAAAATCCTCTAGGGCATTTTATAAAATGATTTAAAGCTGTAACCGAAAGACCTTTTTCCACCAAAACTCTTTTGGTGTATTCTACAGATTCTTTTAATCTTAATTCATCATAAAAATTAAGTGATAAATCCAAAGGTCTTTCCTCTACACGTGGAATAGATTTTATCTCAACAAATTCTTTGTCCAATTCAGAAACAAAACGAAGCAATGTTAACCCCTTACCACCAAAATCTTCTTCTGGAGCTATAATTTCTATGTGTTTTTTGGCACGAGTCATCGCCACATAAAACAATCTTCTGGAATCTTTGATTTCATCTAAATTATCTTTTTGAAACGAAAAAACAAAAGAGCTACCACGATTATGAGACATCCAGGACTCCTCTGTAACATTAGGCATCAAAACATAATCATACTCCAAACCCTTTGAAGAATGAGCTGTGATAATTTGCACCTTTGAATCAATATTCCCACTGCCTATTTTTATAGACCTATTTTCTGCAGTCTTTCTATAATTCAATAATTCTGATATAAGCACATTTGGATTATCTATACCCTGTCTTTCCGATATATCTTTTGCAAGATCTATGATAGCCCGCCAAACTTCAGCTCCTGTTGGATTTTGCTTTACAAAATAAGAAAGCCCGGAAAGTTCTGAAACTGATATAAGAAAGTTAATGACTCCAGACGAATTTGATTCAGTAAAAAGTTTTTTAATTTCAGGTATCTCTTTTTCAACCTCTATATCGCCACTTTTTAACTTATTTATAATTTCTACTGATTTTTTAAAATCTAATCCCCACAAACCTCTGGCCACTGTATTAGCTAGGGCTTCTGTATTTGACCTATCATTTATATATTCCAAAATATCAAAATACAAAACTCCTAAACTGGATTTAAAAATGTTTACACCTCTTTCAGCTGAGGCCTCAACCCCACACCTCTCGCATAAAGACAAAAAGTGTTCAACTTCTCTATTTTTCCTAACTATTAAAGCAATAGTGGCGTCTTTATCTTCTTTTGTAATTTCTTTAATTCTTTTTATTAAATAATCATCTTGAGAAAAAACATCTGGAGCCATCAAAACATCAATAGGTCTTTCTTTATCTCTTCCGGTTAATTTAACTCTAAGATCTATATGTTCCCCTTCTTCATAATTATTCTCAATCATCTTAAAAGTAGCTGAAAGTATTGCCTGATGACTCCTGTAATTACTTTCAAGTTTTACAACTTTCATATCTTTCCATTTGGTTTGAAAAGTTAAAAAGTTTTTTACAGACGCTCCTTGAAATCTGTATATGGCCTGCTTTTCATCACCCACAATAAAAATATTTGGAGTATCAAAATAATCCACCAGTTTCATAACAATAGTATTTTGAGACTCATTGGTATCCTGATGTTCGTCTATATGGACATATTGAAATTTCTCTTGAAGTTCTCGCAAAAGTTGTTCATTTGTATCCAAAGCATTTAAAAGTTTTATAAGCAGGTCATCAAAATCCAAAAGTCTTTCTTCTTTCTTTTTTTCTTCGTAAATCCTGTAAACTTCTGAAAATAAAATCGTCTTCTCACATTTTTCTATCTTGCCCAAAGCATCTGCTTTTAGTTTACCTTTGGTGTGACCTCTAGAAGATATACTTTGAGGATCATTTTTTATTCTTTCTATTTCTGCTTTGGCAAAATCAGAAATATTCTCTGGAGTTTGATTTTCTTTTTTGGCATCACTTATAGCTTTTAATATTTTAACCAAATAATAATCAGGTTCTCCAAAAGGCCTAAGGTCTCCGAACTTTTCTGATTTTAAAATATCCCTGATTACATTTTCTGCTTCAATATCTGTTATTTGTTTTGTTCTGAAAAGTTCTGGGAAATGGTCTGGAAATTCAGAAAATACTGACCCGGCAAAAGAGTGAAAAGTGTGTATCCTAACCTCATCTGCCCGACTTCCAATAATTTCTCTTAACTTTTTCTTCATCGATTTAACTCCCGCATCAGTAAATGTAAGGGCTAAAATGGAGCTAGGTGTGGCTTGTGTCTCAAGGAGTATATTTGCTATATGTAAAGTAAGAATAGTAGTTTTACCCGTTCCAGGGCCGGCTACTACCATAACTGGACTCTCAATAGCATCCACTGCCTCTTTTTGAGCTTTGTTTAGATTTTTATATTTTTCTTTAAAAATCGCATCCGACATAAGATAAGGATAACATTTTTTGGATAATAAAAAATCCCGGTTCTCGACTGTTGCCGAAAACCGGGACCTGTGCTGGGAAGCAAATACAAGAAGATCAAATCAGATCGCTGAGGCGAATTCCTCCGCAGCCGCTCTCACCTCGTCGGCGATCCGCGTATCTTTCTCAGCCTGTTCGCGACGCCTCTCTTCTGGCGTCTTTTCAACGAGAAGCTCGACTCTCGCCTTCTGCTTCTTGGAAGCCTTGCCGAGCCTGGCAAGCATGCGGGCATTGGCATCCCGCGCCTCCTGAAGTCTGGGAGCTTCCTCGATAGAATCGAGAAGATCCCAGTAGAGACGGCTGAGTTCGTTGAGATCGAACTCGTCGAGCAGCCGAGTGCTCTCAACCGCCTCCTTGAAGAGATTGAATTTCTTCATGAGGCCGTCATAGATGTCCTGGTCCACGAGCTGGGCCACCATGCGGAGCTTGTTCGGGAAAAAGTTCTCCACCGAGCGAATGGCGTAGAACTTTTGACTGTTCCGGAGTGAACGAAGTGCCTTCACTGCGCCATTGAAGGCAAACAGGAAGGACATCACCCCGAACGCCCGGACTGAATCGAGGTAAAGTATCTTGATCTCATCCTTTACCTTGAAATTCATGAATCGGGCTCGAGTCTTGCCACTGTCACCAGTGGCAATCTTTACCTCTGCTAGGAAGGCACGGAAAACACCCTCCACCTCCTGCCGAGTCGGGATCTTCTTCACCTTCTTCTTGTCCATTGTCGCCTCCCAGCAATACGCCACGAAATGTGACTAAATTGCTCTGTTTTGATACTAGCATATTTATCACTATTTGTCAAATAATTTTTTACTTTTTATATAAAAACCCTTATTTTAAGCCAAAAAATACATGGTGTCGGAACCGATGCACTAGTTTAGTTAAAATAAAAAAATCATACTTGATCTGGGAAGTATGATTTTTTATTTTAATTCCAAACTTTCATAATTTGGTGAAATCCGACGTTGAGAGTTTTAAAATGTAAGGAGCCTTACCAGAAGTAAAGTGACAAGGATTTTGAAACTCGAGAACGAGGAGTTCGCCGAATTTGGAAGTTTACTTAATAATAATTCCTTAATCTATTTATTTTGTCATGCTGTCGTATCTTCTCATGCGCTTTCGCTTCAATCTGTCTTATACGCTCTCTTGTAACTCCAAATTCCTTCCCTACTTCTTCTAGTGTGTGAGTAACTCCATCAACGAGTCCATGACGAAGCTCTAGAATTTTTCTTTCCTTTTCAGGCAAATCATTTAATATTTCTCTGACCTGATCAGAAATAATTCTTCGTGATGCTTCTTGTTCTGGTGAAAGAATTTTATCATCAGCCAAAAAGTCTCCTAGTTTACTTTTACTGTCGTCATCTTCACCAATAGGTGCTTCAAGTGAAAGTGTAGACTGATCAATTTTTTCAATAGTGTACACTTTGTCCACTGACAAATTCATCTCAACGGCAATTTCCTCTGGCAAAGGATCTCTTCCTAAATCTTGAGAAAGTCGTCTCACAACTTGTTTGTATTTTGCAATAGTTTCCACCATATGAACTGGAACACGAATAGTTCTACTCTGGTCAGCAAGAGCACGAGTAATAGCTTGTCTAATCCACCACGTTGCGTATGTAGAAAACTTATAACCCTTTGTCCAATCAAATTTATCTACTGCTTTAAACAAACCTAAATTCCCCTCTTGAATAAGGTCCAGCAAAGTCAAATCAGCAGAACGAGTAGCATATTTTTTCGCAATAGAAACAACAAGTCTTAAGTTTGCACGAGCAAGTAGTGTTTTTGCCTCTTCATCGCCTTGTTCAATTCTCTTTGCCAGTTCTTTCTCCATACCTCCGGAAATAAGTTGGTATTGACCTATTTCTTTAAGATACATTTGAATTGAATCGTAAGAAGAATCAACCGCTCTTCCATAAGTATATTTTTTAGCAAGCAAATCATCATCCGCACCAGCATCCAAAAGTCCTCCACCTTCTAATACATCTACCCCACTAACAGAAAATTTATCATAAAGTTCCTCAAGAAAGAGAATGTCTTCTTCTATCGTTGGAAATTCTTTTAATATTTCATCATAAGTTACATATCCTCTTTCTTTGCCTTTGTTTAGAAGCCTCATCATTCCATCATTTTGCCTATCTGCTTTTTTAACAGACTTGGTTGATTTAGGTAAATTTTTAGAAGCCCTGATAGCCAGAGAAGTTTTATTTTTCTTTTTAGCTCTTATGTTTGGAACTGATATCTTTTTTGTTTTGTTTTTTTGTTTTTTGTTAGAAGATTTTACTTTTTTACTAATATTTTTAGCCACTTTTTTAGTCTTTACGACTTTATGTGGTTTAGTATTCTTTTTTGATTTTGCTTTATTTTTTCTCATAAGCATTTTTAATAATCTTTATTGTGTTTATTCTTTGTGTTATCCTCTGAACTTCTTCTAAAAATTTTAATACGTCTCCACTTTCCCTCTTTTGCTCTGCTTTGGTCAAGTTGTTCATAGCAAGCTCTAATTCTTTTTTTAAATATTCTTCTTCTAAAGAAAGTAGTAACTCTGAAACATCTTTTTCTAAATTTGTTTTACTATTATAATAACTTTCTGTCTCAAATAATAGTGTCTCCGTGTCCTTTTCAAAAATTTTCTCTAATTCTTTTAATCTGTCTTTGATTATTTCTTTAACTTTTTCTTCTATTGTTTTTAAATTATCTGGTATTTCGTTTTTATCTTTTTCTTTTTGTCTCTTCCATAATACAAGCCCCCAAATTCTTCTTTCTATTATATCCACCCTATTAGTTGGAGGAGAAGAATTGAGTGGAGATGTGTTATTTACAAAACTAGCAACATTTATTTTCTTCAAATCTTCCCATAAAGCTTCTTCATTTAAAAATGTTTTTCTTTTTATTACACTTACCCAATGTGATTGATCTGTCTTATCTTTCATGGAAGCTATATAAGGAAGGATTTTTTTTCTTATTTCTATAGTTAAATCTTTTGGATCTAGATTTTTCGACAAAAGTGTGTCTACATAGAAATCAACAATTGATTTAGAATTTCTGAAGCATTCTTTTAAAGTTTCTGGGTTTTCTTTTGCTAAATCTGCGGGATCAAAACCTTCTGGCATGGAAACTAATTTCAAATCCATACCTAAAGCAAGAGCTATTTTTGCAGCCCTATCTGAAGCGCTGAAGCCTGCAGAATCTGAATCAAAAGACATTATTATTCTATCTGAAAATCTTTTCAATTTAATTAAGTGATTTTCTGTTATAGCTGTACCAGAAGAAGCCACTGAATTGTTTAGCCCAACTTGATGCATCATTACAAGATCCATTTGTCCTTCCACAAGAATAGAGTAATCTTTCGTCTTAATATTTCTTTTTGCTTTATCTAGGCCAAAAAGAATTTCACTTTTATTGAATAGTTCTGTCTCTGGAGTATTTAGATATTTAGGAGACTTTTCATCTGGTATAAGTATTCTCCCTGAAAAACCCACAACTCTTCCGGAAGAATCACTTATAGGAAACATTATCCTACCTCTAAAAACATCGTAATAAGATGAGCCTAGAGAAATAGAAGAATCTTTTTGTTTTATAAGGCCAGCAGACAACATCTGTTTTTCTGTAACTCCCTTGTCTTTTAGGTAATCATAAAGCTGTCTCCATTCTAAAGAAGAATAGCCGATTCTAAAATTTTTTATAGATTCATCATTTATTCCCCTACTATATACATAGTTCAATGCCTCTTTATTTCCGGAAAGATTTCTTTCGTAAAAAAGCACTGCCATCTCTAAAACAGAAAGTAGTTTTTCTTTTTCTGATTTCTCTCCTGATACATAGTTTTGAAGTTCTACTCCAGCTTTTTCAGCCAACACTTTTAATGACCCCATAAAATCTAAACCTTCGAACTCTTGGACAAAAGTAAAAATATCTCCTTTCGCGTGACACCCAAAACAATAATAGGTTCCTCTATCCGGAGACACAAAAAAGGATGGCGTTTTTTCGTTGTGAAAAGGACACCTGCCCTTAAAGTTCCCTCCTGCTTTTTCTAATTTCACATAATTAGAAACTAGAGAAACTATGTCTATCTTTGATTTTATTTGATCTACTGATGACATAAAATGAGTTTAAAAGTTCCAATCTAATAAGTTTTAAAATTAAATTCAAAACTTGAACCAAATTTGACTTGAAATACTAAGAGTATTCACAAATTCGAAACAAGAAGTTCGTCAAATTTGTAGACTCTTACTGATAACGTGTTGACTCGTCAAACACAACCGGTCTATCCTCCCTCATCTTCTTTATCATTTCAGATTTAGAACTTCCCTTGAAACCTGTGCCGGCAGGAATAAGTTTTCCAAGAATAACGTTTTCCATAAGTCCAGCTAATCTATCCGCATTACCTCTTATAGCACTAGATATAAGTATTCTGGTTGTGTGTTGGAAAGAAGCAGCTGATAAGAAACTGTGTCTAGATAGTGAGACATCTGTAATACCCATCACCACTGGTTCTGCTGTAGCAGGCTCTTTACCTTCTTCCTTAATTTTTGCATTTTCTTCGTCTAGCAAATTCGCTTCTACAATATCTCCAGGAACAAAGTATGTATCCCCAGGAGTCTTTATTCTTTTTCTTGAGAACATTTGTCTAACTATAGTTTCTATGTGTTTTCTAGAAACATTTTCTCCTTGAAGCTCATAAGGTTTATTTATTTCATGAATTATATAATCAATAGTTTTTTCTTTGCCTGCGTATTTGAATAATTCATCTATATCTGCAGACCCGTCCGTTATAATATCGCCCTTTTTTACCTCATCTCCAACTTTAACCAATAAAGTTCTGTTGAGAGAAGTGGAATAATCTATCCTGTCTTTTGATTTTTTTCTGTCTTCTAGATCTGGAGTTATAGTGATTATCTTTTCTTTATCAGTAACTTTTATTTCTGATATTGTTCCTGACACACTTGCAACTACAGCTGGATTTTTTGGTTTCCTCTTTTCAAATAATTCTTCTACTCTTGGCAAACCAGAAACAATATCTCCAGAAACTGAAGCAGTTCCTCCGGCATGGAAAGTTCTCATTGTTAATTGAGTTCCTGGTTCACCAATAGCTTGTCCTGCAACAGTCCCAACCGCTTCACCTAATTCAACTACTTTATTTTTACCTAGATCTGTTCCATAACACTTAACACAAATACCATTAGATGTTTTACATGATAAAGGAGACCTTACAGATACAGAAGTAACTCCTGCCCCTTCTATTTTTTGAGCATCCGCTTTTGTTAAGAGATGATCTTTTTTAAACAAAACTGTTCCGTCTGCAAGCTTAACGTCAGAAGCTAAAAATCTTCCTTTTATGTGTTTTGCAATTGGAGTTTCAATCCCAGAAATTGCGTATTTATCAATCACTACCCCGTCTTTAGTAAGACAATCTTCTTCGGTGATTATAGTATCCTGTGCCACTACGAACATTTTTCTTGTTAGATATCCGGATTTAGCAGTATTTAGAGCGGTATCAGTAAGACCCTTTCTGGCACCGTGAGTAGTGATGAAATATTCAAGTGGAGTCAAACCTTCTTTTGAACAAGAAATAATCGGAAATTCAATAGTCTCTCCAGCAGTATTTGTAATAAGACCTTTCATACCAGCCATTTGAGTAATATTACCCATTGTTCCTCTAGCTCCTGAAGAAACCATATCAATAACAGAACCGTTTTGAGGCAGTGTTTCAGGCATTAATTTTTCAACTTCAGCTTTAGCTCCGTGCCAAACTTCAATAGTTTGTCTTAATCTCTCTTCTTTTGATATAAGTCCAGCTTCAAAGTGGCCGACTATCGCTTCAGTTTTTTCTCTTGCTCTTTTAACAATATCTTCTTTACCTTTAGGAATAATAATGTCATCTAACCCCCAAGTAACCCCAGAGTGAGTAGCATATTTAAAACCGAAAGATTTAATCTTATCTATTATAGATGGAATATTCTCTATTCCATATTTTTCAGTTAAATCATCAACCAAGTTTGTAGTTTTCTTTTTATTTATTTCACCATTTATAAAAGGATAATCACTTGGTAGAACCGAATTAAATAAAAGTCTCCCAACAGTAGTTTCAAATATCTTGCCTTCAAATTGAGAATACTTTTCTGAATCACTTGGTAGAACTTTTATTTTTGCCCTAAAAGATACCTCTCCTAGGTCATAAGCCATAATTGCCGTATTAGGACTTTGAAAAACTTTTCCTTCTCCTTTTTCTCCAACGATTTCTTTTGTCATCCAATAACAACCCAAAATAATATCAAGCATTTTTGCAGACACTGTAGGATCTCCAGAACCTGGTTTCAGAATATTTTTATCTGATGCCATTATTTCTTTAGCTTCTAATTGTGCTTCATCAGAAAGAGGTACATGCACTGCCATTTGATCTCCATCGAAGTCCGCATTAAAAGCAGAACACACTAGAGGGTGTAGTTGAATAGCATCTCCTTCTATCAAGATAGGTTTGAAAGCTTGAATACCTAGTCTGTGCAAAGTAGGTGCACGGTTAAGCAAAACATATCTATCTGAAATTACTTCTTCAAGTATTGCCCACACCTCTGGTATCCCATCTTCTATGAGTTTACTTGCGCCTTTTATGTTATAAGCAAATTCTCTTTTTAGTAGTTGTGATATTACAAAAGGTTTAAAAAGCTCTAACGCCATATGTTTTGGGAGACCACATTGGTTTAGATGTAAATCAGGACCCACCACAATAACGGAACGTCCAGAATAATCCACTCTTTTACCCAAAAGGTTTTGTCTAAAGATACCTCTTTTACCTTTCAAATTATCAGCAAGAGATTTTAATGCTCTTCTCTGTGATTGATTTAGTGCAGACTGGCTTGAACCGTGTCTTATAGAATTATCTATAAGAGCATCTACAGCTTCTTGAAGGATTCTCTTTTCATTTCTTAAAATAACATCAGGTGCACTTATTTCTTTAAGTTTCTTTAAACGATTATTTCTATTTATAACTCTTCTGTACAAATCATTTACATCTGAAGTAGCATATCTACCCCCATCAAGTGGAACCATAGGACGAAGTGCTGGAGGAATAACAGGTATAGCTGTAAGAAACATCCATTCAGGACGAATTCCAGAATTAATCATTGAACTTATTACACTAATTCTTTTATTTATTTTTGGAGCTTCCAAACCACTTGCCTTTGTAAGTTCTTCATTTAACTGAGTAAGTAATTTTTTAAGATCAATTTTCTTAAATATATTGTATATTGCCTCCGCACCAATGCTTGCTTCAAACATTGTTCCATACTTCATACCAAAATTGTAATACTCAACTTCATCCAAAACTCTACCTTCTTGTATAGAATCTATGTCTCTTTTTGCAGAAAGCAACATCTCTTTAAGTTTTTCCTTAGTCTTCTCATCTTGAAGAGTTTTAACTTTAGCTTTGTATTCTGAATCCAAATCTTTCAAATATCTAACTCTATCTTCCTCAGAAACCTTAGTAACAATATATCCAGCAAAATATATTACCTTTTCTAAATCTGTTACAGGTATACCTAATACCAAAGAAATCCTACTAGGCATTGATTTTAAAAACCATATATGTGAGACAACAGTGGCTAATTCTATATGCCCCATTCTTTCTCTTCTCACAATTGATCTTGTAATTTCAACTCCACATTTTTCACAGACAATACCTTTATATCTTATACCTCTGTACTTTCCACAGTAACATTCAAAATCTCTATCTGGACCGAATATTTTTTCATCAAACAGACCATTTTTTTCTGACCTTTGTGTCCTGTAGTTAATGGTTTCTGGTTTTGTAACCTCACCAAAAGACCACTCTTTTATCCTTTCTGGAGAAGCCAGCTTAAGAGCTATTGTTTCAAAATCATTTGTATCCTGGTTTATTCTTGTTTTCATATTTTTTATTTTTAGAGAATTAATATTACTGTGTATTTTGTTTACCTCCATCTAATAATTCTTTCGACCCCTTTTTTATTTGAACATCTAAAGACAACCCTCTTAGATTATTAATCAAAACATTAAATGATGCCGGCACGTTCAATTGAGTAATCGGCAAACCTTTAACTATTGCATCATAAGCTGCTGAACGACCAACAATATCATCAGACTTAATTGTTAGAATTTCTTGTAGAGTATGAGCCGCACCGTGTCCCAAAAGTGCCCACACTTCCATTTCTCCAAATCTCTGTCCTCCATTTTGAGCTTTACCACCAAGAGGTTGTTGAGTAATAAGTGAGTATGGACCAATAGATCTCATGTGAATCTTATCTTCTACCATGTGGTGAAGTTTCAGTATGTACATATATCCAACTGCAACTTCTTGAGCGAATGGTTCACCAGTTCTACCATCAAACAGTTTCATTTTACCTGTAGAAGAGTAGCCGGCCTTAACAAGTTCTTCTTTTATTTCATCTCCAGTCGCTCCAGCAAAAGGAGGAACGATAGCTTGGTAACCTAAAGTATTTGCCGCTAGACCCAAGTGAAGTTCCAGAATTTGCCCAAGATTCATACGTGAAGGCACACCAAGTGGAGTAAGAATTACATCTACAGGAGTACCATCTGCCATATAAGGCATATCTTCTTCAGGAAGTATTCTAGAAATAACTCCTTTGTTTCCATGTCTTCCAGCAAGTTTATCTCCAACAGATATGTTTCTTAGTTGAGCAACTTCTATGTGAATTCTTTTTATTATTCCAGAATCCAACTTGTCTCCTTTTTCTCTAGAAAATACTTGAACTTTGATAACTCTTCCTCTTTTACCTCCTTCCATTCTCTTTGAGGTATCTTTAATATCATGAGCTTTCTCTCCAAAAAGTGATCTAAGTAATCTTTCTTCTGGAGTTAACTGTGTCTCTCCTTTTGGAGTAATTTTTCCAACCAAAATGTCTCCAGGTCTAACCTCAGCCCCAACTCTTACTATACCGTCCTCGGCAAGATTTTTTAGTTTTGCTTCTCCAACATTTGGAATATCACAAGTTGTAACTTCTGGACCAAGTTTTGTGTCTCGCACATTAACCACAAACTCATCTATGTGAATAGATGTGAATTTACTATCTTTAATAACTCTTTCAGAAAGAATAATCGCGTCTTCATAGTTTGATCCAGACCAAGACATGAAAGCAACGAGCATATTTTGACCTATCGCTGATTGCCCATTAACCGAAGCACTCGTATCTGCAATAACTTGCCCTTTCTTCACCTTGTCCCCAACATTAACGCTCGGTCTTTGGTGGAAAGCTGTAAATCCATTTGTTCTAGAAAAATTAATTAATTTATATTCTACTTCCTTACCCTTATTACTCTTCATTACAATTTTTTTACCATCAGCATGAGTAACAACCCCGTCTTCATCTGCAATAACCAGTCTTCCTGTATCTTTAAGTGCATCAGCTTCCATACCAGTTGCAACAAGAGGAGCTTCTGGAACTATACAAGGAGTCGCTTGTCTTTGCATGTTACTTGCCATCAGTGCTCTGTTTGCTTCATCGTGATTCAGAAAAGGAATCATAGATGTAGCAATTGAAAAAGCTTGATTTGTAGAAACGTCTATATAATCCACTTTATCTCGTGAAATAGTTGCTGGTTCTCCCTCTATTCTAACTTCAACTTCAGATGAAAGTATTTTTCCATTTTCATCTACAGGAGTTGCTGCATGTGCAATATTGAAACCTTCTTCTTCAGAAGCATTAAGATAAACTATTTCATCCGTAACTTTTCCATTTTTTACTTTGGCGTATGGGGTCTCAATCATCCCAAAACTATTTATTCTTGCATATACAGAAAGTCTTAATACCAAACCGATGTTTGGACCTTCTGGTGTGTGAATAGGACACAGTCTTCCATAATGAGAAGGATGAACGTCACGAACTTCAAAACCAGCACGAGTTCTGTTTAATCCGCCCGGACCTAGAGCTGATAAAGTTCTTAGATTTTCAATTTCAGCTACAGGATTTTCCTGTGTCATAAATTGAGACAATTGATTTGTTGTGAAAAATTCTTTAATTCTTGCTTGAAGAGGTCTAGGTGCAACAAACTGAACAGGCAAAGTAACATCTGTCTCAATTGTAGACATCTTATTTTGAATATTTCTCTTTATTTGAGCAATACCTTTTCTTATATTTTGCTGAAACAATTCTCCAACAAATCTAACTCTTCTTGAGCCCAAGTGATCTATATCATCTGCTGTAGCGTTAGGAGTATTGTTAAGTAATGCTATATGAGAAACTATTGTTGAAATATCAGATACTGAAATAGTTCTTCTCTTTAATTCCTTATCGTCCATAGAAAGACCGAACCTTTTATTAAATCTGTGCCTTCCAACAGGAGAAAGATCGTATCTTTCACTATCAAATATAGAATCGACAAACTCTTTTGCATTTTCTGCTGTAGCCAAATCCCCGTCTCTTAGTCTCTTGTGTATATCTATATATGCTTCTTCTACAGTTTTTGTGTGGTCTTTGACCAAAGTTTTTTCTATAGAATTTTTAGCAAACTCATCTTTTTCAAAAAGTTTCTTAATTGCTTCATCATCTTTTACACCAAGAACTCTAAGAAGAGTTGTAATAGCAAACTTTCTTTTTCTATCTATTCTCACAAACATAACACCATCACTATCTGATTCTATTTCTATCCAAGCTCCTCTAGAAGGTATAATTTTGGCACCAAAGAAATTTCGTCCTTTTATTTCTGTGGCAGTAAAAAATACACCATAACTTCTAGCTAGTTGAGGAACAATCACTCTCTCAATACCAGAGATAATAAAAGTACCGTGTGAAGTCATCAAAGGAAAATCAGCCAAAAATATTTCTTGCTCTTTTTCTGTTCCCAAAATGTGGTTCTTTAGTCTGACTCTTGCTTTAAGAGGAGCTTCGTATGACAATTTATTATCTTTTGCATAATACTCATCATATTTTGGAGTAGATAATTCAAAACCTGTAAAATCTAGAGTAAATTTTTTCTCAGAAAAATCTTTTATAGAAGAAAACTCTTCAAAAACCTCTTTCAATCCTTTCTCAACAAGCCACTTAAAAGATTCTATTTGTGGTTCTACAAAATTGGGAGTTGGCAAAAGAGGTTTTTTGTATCGACTAAAAAATTTCTGCGGACGAATAGTTGGTGTATTCATAAAATTTAAAACTTAATAAAATATTAAAACTAAAAACTTAATTCTTAATAATAAAGACAAACAAAACTAACCATCTTCATTTCTTTAGATGGTTTCCTCTACACTATTCAATTTTTAGAGATTGAAATGCAAAATAGTAGAGAGTAATAACTAGTAAACCCTTACAAATAAACCCTAGAATTAACTCGCCTCTGCCAAAACTCAATCATGTGAAGCTAAACCAGAGTATATGTCAATAGGTATTTTTTGTCAACAAAAGTCAAATAGTTTATCCACATACTACCAACAGCCAATTTGACTCTACAAAAACAAAAACCGGATAAATCCGGCTTTGTCTAAGAGATAAAAATCAATTGGCTTACTGTCTAATTTCAGTGAAAGTAATACCTCTCGGCAGAGAAAACTTTGATTTATCTGTATTCCAAGGTTCACAATTATAGTCACCTATTTGTTCAGCATTAAAACTATACTGCCCGCTTGTTCCAAAATTAGAATCTCCTCCTTCTCCCATATCTACAGGTGCCTTAAATCCAACTCCAGACATCATGCTAGACCAAGTATAAGTAAAACCTCCAGTGACTAAAAGTTCACTATTTATATTCATACCAGATACAGATGTAGAAAATGTTCCTCTGATATTTTCACCATCAATATAGACAGTACCTTTGCTCTCAATATTTTCAACATACTGATTGACACTACAAACATAAGATCCACCTTGTTTCAAAAAATCATTGAACGACATTTTTTTATTAGATGTGTTCTCTTGTGGTACAGAAGGATTAGGTTCCCCAACTGCAATGGAGTTTTGTGATTTTTCTGTAGAACTTTCTCTATTATTCATAAAAAAGTAAGCACCTCCCAAAACCACTACCCCGCCCAAAACCCCTGCAATTAATTTATTATTCATATTATTTATTTACTTCTAATGTTCCATATTATACCTCCAACCTTCCTTTTTAAGTAGAGCCAGTTTTTTGGATGGACCACCACGATTGTATTCCCCAACTTTACCATCAGAGAGTATTACCCGATGACATGGAACAGTTTTGTCATGGTTGGCCTTCATGATACTTCCCACGGCTCGACTTGCTCCAGGACTTCCAGCTCGTGTTGCAACTTGTTTGTATGTTAAAACTTTACCTTGGGGTATTCTCCTTACCACATATTTCACAAATTCAGTAAATGTTTTCTTTTTTATTTTCATTTATTTTTTACTAAAAACTAGAAACTAACGACTAGAAACTTGAAAATTTATAATTTTCTACTGTCATATGCCCAATGAAGCACAGCTTGTCTCTGTTTTCTGTGGCACGAATAATCTCCTGGGCTACATTTTAAAGTTATTTGAACAATATGCCTCTTGATAGCTTTCCAACGCTTTATTTGTCTTTCATCATCACTTGTCCTTCTACCCATATAGTAACGACAATACCACTCAAACCAACCTCTAGGATCTTGTGCATTTATCCAACCCTTTTTTCTCCAGACAGAAAGTGGTTGACTAGCGTTAATTCCAAAGAAATTAATTTTTGGATCATGTTTTTCTTTGCAGAGTTTTACCTTCTTCCACCAATCTTTTGGATATTCATCTGTTTCTGCAACATCTGTCATATATTTTCCACCAAAAACACCGAGCTCTAGCATTTCTTTTGGAGTTAATTCTGGTTTAAAATCAGGATGAAAATTTTTTCCTTTAGGTTCTGTAAGCTCATACTCATAACTCCCTTGCATCTTATTGTTTACTTTTACTTTTTTCATACTACTCAGCTTTATTTAGCTTTTTATATAAAGTTCCAGTAAAAAATAAAGTTACTACACCAATTATCAATAAATAATATGGATTTTCTCTAAAGAAAGCTATGTCATCTGCAACCAATTCAAATCCATGTAGTATAGAAGCCAAACCAAATGTAACTAAAAAAGCAAAAAGTAACGGGTATCTTTTTAAAACAGGTTTAGTCCTGTAACCAAACTCATCATGAATACTCTTTATCATTCTTTCTATTTCAAGAATTGGATCTTTTTCTTGCATAAATTATTTATTTAATATTAAAGGATACATTAATTGTATCATTTTCATAAACCCCCACACTTTTTCTTATGTTATTTTTTAAGCACAATAGATATCCTTTAGATTTCTTATGTGGGAAAAGTGATGTATTCCAACTAACACCTTTTACAAGGGCATTAATTTTTATCATACCCTTGCCATACTTTACCCTAATTTCTTCACTTATTTTTACAGGTACATTAACAAAGTGCCACCCACCGACACCCGGCCATAACCACACAGAAGCTTTAAATTTATAGACCTTAGACATGTAAATTATACTGATTTTAATTTCTGAGAATTTTTGCTTGAGTTCGAGACGTGAGTATGGATTGTGACTAAAATGTACAGATAGTACATTGCAGGAACAAACGCAAACAAGCAACAAAAAAATCGAGCAAAAAGACTAGAAATTTAGTACTTTCGAATAACTCCACGCACAATAGCCGCCACCTTCAAATCATAAGTAGGATATATCGGTGCATAGTTTTTATTGGCTGGTTTTAGATATACAGTATTGCCCTTTTTTTTGAAATACTTCATGGTCCAACCCCCATCAACTTCTGCAATAACTATATCACCATCTTTTGGATCCCCTCGTCTTTCAACCAAAACTAAATCTCCTTCACGTATACCTTCATCTATCATGGAGTCCCCTTTTACTTCAAGTAAATATGTAGAGTTTTTGTTTCTCCCTATAAGATACTCATCTATACTTAAAGATTCTGTGTCATCTTGGTCCACCGTTGTTGGAATACCAGCTTCTACAAGTCCCAAAAGTGGTGTTTCCCCAAATATTTTTAAAGGAGTGAGTTTGCCGTTACTGTCTTTATCTATAATCTCATCTGCAACCATTTTATTTATGAGTTTATAGACTGCATTTTTGGATTTAAATCCAAGTAGTTGCATTATTTCTTTATAGCCAGGCATACGCCTATTGTTTCTATAAAAAGAAAGTATTTTTTCTTTGTATATTGAATATCTTTCGTCAGACATATCTTTAAATTAATGAAAATCTTCTAAAACTCAAACTTGATCTCCTGTGTTTCAAAACTTCAAGTCTTTTCAAAATGTTTTTGTGTTCTCTGGCCTCTCTTGTGTAAGACAAACCTCTAACTATTTTTCTATCAATAATATCATTTAAAACTTGTAATTGTACCCTAAGTGTTTTTTCTAAATTTAATTGTGTCATATTTTTTGTAAATTTAATTTATTAATTACTAAACCCTGGTTTACTTATAAATATATATTAGTGAACTATGGTTCACCAGTCAATAAAGACAAAACTAAAACTGTGGAAAACTAATTTTTAATATTTTAAAAACTTGACATTTAACTTGATATATGCTACTATTAAGGATAGGAGGATAACACATGCCGAGTCCGAACTCGACCCGCTCCCGGCTTTGCAACCGGGAGAAAACCCGCGGTTTCCAGACCGCGGGCCACCACACGGTGAATATGTTTGGCGCGACGCCGACCATGTTCACGGACCAGCCGTGGCGGGACCCTCGGGTCCCCCGGCTGAAGAGCTTCAGCTCGGACAGGAGCTACCTGCTCCCGTCCGAGTACAAGATCGAGGTGAGCCACTAGGCTCACCTCGATCACGCAGGCCGACCCACTTCAGAGAGCGGGTCGGCCTTTTCATTTGCTACCTAATTAAATCTTGCAATACAGGATAAACTCTTTCTGCAATTTTTTCATAACCTAAATCATTTGGGTGTATCTGATCTGACATATACCTATCATCCAACAAAAGACCGTCTAAAACATTCGACACAAAAGCGACATTGTATCTTTTACTTAATTCTTCAAAATCAGAATCAAAATTATCCCTCAAAAGTCCACCCCTAACACCAAGAAGTAAAACCGTACTACCTCTTTGATGAATACTCTCTATAATTTTTCCTAAGTTATCAAAAGTTGTTTGTCTTGGAATTCTCCTGAGATAATCATTACCACCAAGCAAAACTATAACCACTTTTGGATTATATTTATCTAAATCTGCTAATCTATTTAATCCATCGGTTGTAGTATTACCTGATACTCCCAAATTTATAATTGGTCTACCTAACCTTTTGGATAAAACCGAAATAAAATTGGTAGATTCTGAAGACGCTCCAACCCCTTGGATCAAACTGTCTCCAAAAGCTATTATATCTACCCCATCGGATGGATAATTCGTATAGCTATCTTTATTAAAAAAGAAGTATAAGAATATACCAATTAATCCTAAAAAAATAAAAACTATTGATATTAAATTTGTTTTATTTTCTAAAATACTTTTCATTAAACAAATAATAACACACAAAGAATCCGTGAAGGTAACACCTTCACGGATTCACTCAAGAATAGAAAAGTGGTACCAGTCAAAAATCATTATGTGAAAAACTAACTGTGACCACTCCTCTGTTGCTTCAATCAGATTCTGTTCCTCAAAAAACAAAAGTTCTTGCCTCAACCAATCCAACTCTGATAAAGAAAGTCCAATCTTTCCAATATCAATAGTTGAACCAGTGTTGTGTGTGGATGCCCTATCTCCAGATATCGGAGCAGCATTTGAATTTACCTTCTGAAGTTCTGCTTGATAGACCGTAGTCCTCACAGCAGAATTGATTTGAAACATTCTACCGAATGCATTGATGAAACGTATTGCCAAATCATCAATGTACTTAGCGGTGGTGTATCTTACGAAACGAAAATCTTTTGGGATTCGTTCGTCGATTAAGACAGACTCTGGAATAGGAACAAGAATCCCGTTTCTTTTCAGCTCTTCCAAGTCGTCCTCATTATGGATTCTTGGAAGATTAAGAATCTTCGCTACTTCATTTTGCTTCTGCAAAGATTCTCTTGAACCAACAAGACTCTGAGAAAAGACTGTTTGATTAAAAAGAAACAGAAAACAAATGGTAAAAAACACATACATCTCACACCTCCTTTCTATAAATATTATAGAAAAAATATATATTATTTGAAAGTTAATTTTTTAGTTTTTATTATTTTTTAAGATATTGAATAAAATTCAGACCCATACAATGTAATGACATAATTTCTTTTTGTATTTTATGATTTAGTTGTTCTACTGTGTTATTTGACCTTAAAAGTATTATAAATCTGCTCGAGCTCTTCTTTCATTCCAACTGGTATTTTCTCTTTTATTTTATCACTACCAAAAAGTGTATATGCGTGACTTTCATCATCTAAAACAGATTCGTGATAACCCCCCATAGAACGTAGCCATTCTTTGATTAAATTTAGATCGTATTTCTTTAAAACCTCATCAACTTGTTTTTTATACTCTGGTCTTGTGTAGTAGAGTCCATGAGCTGTTTCGTGTTTTAAAGTTTTTTGCACTCTCTCTGTATTTATATCGCCATATAAACCGATAATATAAAAAGGGTGTTCATCTCCTTTAAAATATTCTAGAAATATTTTTTCTTCGTCACTCAGTGGGTCGAAATCGCCAGCAAAAAAAGGGTTGAGTATATGAGATGGAATATTGAAACCAGACCAGTCTGTGTAATAGGTAAAATCCCCTTTTATTTCTGAATACCATTTTTTATATTCATCTAGAGTAAATATTTTCCCTTTAAACTCCGGAGACTCATAGTGTTCCTGAAACCGCAAAAAAGTAGAAGTAAGTTCTACTTGATTCTCAAATTGTAGTAAATATGTCCTATCTGCAACCTTAATCTTTTTTATATTCATTTTAAAAATTTATAGTTAATCTCGAGATCAATCAACTTACCTACTCACAACCGTTAGAAAGCAATTCAACATCTTGATTCTACATCTCTGATCCAACATTAAAACATCATCCTTAAAAATATTGAAAACAAATGGTAAAAAACACATACATCTCACACCTCCTTTCTATAAATATTATAGAAAAAATAAGAGAAAACCGCTATCTGGGAAAAATCTCAAATAGCGGGGGTTGTCTTTCTTTACTTAAAGATGTTGGTCTACTTTCTCGACAAAGCGATGCTTTAAGTAAAGTATTCTAGCTGTGGCTGGACGAGTTCCCAGTGCAATGGGAATCGAAAGATCCTTGTCTTTCGCCCAAACAGAAAGGAAGAAATCTGCGTGATGGACTTGAGTAGAAACAATTACCACGTCGTTTCTTATCCCAACTCTATCAACTAGACTCACTGCCTCTTGAGCGTACGAGGAATTGTCCAGACAAGAAGCCCTGTGCCCGAAACAGTTGTGCTGGCTAAACCTGGAAACACCCAGACAAGAAGCTAGAATCAAACTAGTCTCTTCTGCTCTTATGGAAGGAGAAGAGAGAATGGCGATACGAGAACCTTTTAGCTTTAGCATAAGAATTCTCGCCAAAGCAAAAACGTTACTCCTACCTCTATCTGTCAAACTCCCATTGCTACGGTTGTATTCTCCATTGCAAACAACGATTAATTTTTCCAACATGTACACCTCCCAAGAAAAAGATTAGGTTTTTAAAAAAACTTTGTCAAATTTATATTGAAAAAGGTCGGGGGCAAATCCCCGACCTTTTTGAAGAACCTAGATTTTCAAAACATACCACTGAACAGAAAGTTCCCTACGAAGCCTACTCTGTCTCTCTGCCCAAATCGGAAATCCAAGAGACATTCTGCTAAAGAACTCAGATCTCTTACTTGAACTAGTATTACGAGAAAGAGTTCTAAAAAATCTAGCTCCCTCTCCATGATACCAATTCAAATTGTGACGCCCTCTCATCTGGTCAGCGAAAAACCCAGACAGCAGGAGAATTTGACAAGCAACTGCTTCACAAACCTCAGGGTCAGAAACAATGTCTCCAACCTGAGAATTCGGCAAAATATGGTTGTCAAACACCTGAGACAAATTCCTTGGACACGGAATAGTCTCAGTTGAGTCACAGGAAACTTGAGCAAAGTGTGCCAGAACACTTGCGTTATACAAGAGTTCATCTTCTCTTACTTCACCTTGAGAAACATCTTTCAGTCCCCCAAAGAAAAACTGTAGAGCTTGCCTGTGGTTTACAGAGAGAGGTTCTGCAAAAGACATACACCCTCCTACGATAGATATTATAACTTTATAACAAATCTGCAATCTTTATGTTCTATATCTTTTATAAATTTTTGACAAAAATCATTCCTTTCTTCCTCCTTCATCAAATCTGGAGCAAATGCTTTCATATTAAATGGAAAAAGCTCAAATACAGTTTCGGTTTTTCTAAAATCCACTTTTACCCCAAGACCTACTGTCGTGTCGCCAAAATTTTGATCAAAAACAAAGTTTCCTAATGAGTAAAATATTGCCTTACCTTTATAGACCTCCATATTTTGTACAACATGTGGATGATGCCCAAAAATAATATCCGCTCCAGAATCTATAAGTTTGTAAGCGATATTTCTTTGATTCAAATCATTTTTTAATTCATACTCCCTACCCCAATGAATATGTAAAACTACTAAATCATTTTCTGATTTTAATTTTTGAATTAATGGATAAAATCTAGAAAGAGGTATTACTTGAATCGTTTCATCTATTCCCAAAAATGCGACTTTTTTCCCTGAAATTTCTTTTACTAAATAACTTCGTTCTAAATTACTATCTCCTATATATTCAATACTAGAAGAAGCAAGGTATTTTTTCGTATCATCTAATCCCTTCCTATAACAATCATACGTATGATTATTTGCCAGATTAACCATGTTAACTCCAATACTCTCAAGTCTGTTTATTGTATCAGGCGAAAACTGAAAATTATAAGCTTTTTGCTGACAATCACTCCTTCTCATATTAGTGATTGGGCCTTCCAGGTTAACAACAAAGACATTATATTCACCGAATATGTTTAAATCTTTTTTAATATACTCAAAAGGATCTCTATCTCGATTCTCTATTATGTTTCTAACACCTCTATCGAACATCACATCTCCAAAACTTAGAATTTTTACACTTGGTTCTTTTTCAAAAACAAAGTTATAAGAAATCACAAATACTAAACATAGAACAAGTATTATTAAAAAATAATATTTTTTCATTTATAAACAATTTTAACATGAATAATAAAAGAAAATGTAATCAAGACTATTTAAACATTAAAAAAGAAAAGCACACCTAGAAAGGATGTGCTCCTCTTGGTGCGCCCTAGCTGGCAAAGACACTTGTCTCATTTTTGCCAGTGTTTAGATAGTTTTCATATTCTTGCCAAAACTTTTTCAAAGCAGTTTTAGCATTTTTTATTGCTTCATTATACCTTTCATTTTTATACATTTCCATAGCAACTACAGAAAAAGCCTTAACACTGGTGGAAGGTGTAAAACCCTTCATGCCACCACCAACTTCAAAAGCTTTTTCTAGGCTAAGAATTTGAATTCTGGCTCTGGTTTTTAAACTCAGCCTTGACATAGAAGAACCCCCAAAAATAAAATACATTTAAAATAATGTTATGTCAATTACAAATTGACGCTACAAAAATAGTCTGGCGATTCTTATTTTTAAATAACTTGGTTTCTTTTTCTTTCTTAATAAGTAATTATAAACCGGAGATAAATTCTTTGTACCCAAATCTTCAAATGCATCTAAAATATCATCTAATTCACTTCTCTTTAATTCTCTTTTTAAATAATCCACATCAGGACACTTATTATCACTTTTTAAATCTTCAATATGAGAAATGATAGTCTCTTCTTTGACGCCACGAGCTTTGGCAATATCTTTTAATGGCCTTTGCTCTTGAAGCATTTCTAAAGTAATATCTGTGGTACTCTTTTTCATCTCTTTCTCTTTTCTTTTTATTTTAATTTTTTCTTCGGGCTCTATTTTTTTAATCCATTGTTTTTGCTTCTCTAAAATCTCACTTTTTTTCATAGATTTTAGGTCTTCTACTGCTTCTTCTGATTTATCTCTAAAATCTTTATCTGTCTTTAGAACCTCTGAAGAGACTTCAAGTGACATCTGGTTAAATCCTAAAAGTTTTATACCCTCCAATGTTCTCACCCGAGAAAGCGCGACATAACCCATGCCCTTTACAAAAGATTTTGATAAATCTACCTCCATAGCATCCAAAGACATCCCCTGACTTTTATGAACCGTTATGGCCCAAGCAAGACGAAGTGGCAGTTGAGTTATTTCTGCTTTAACCTTGCCGTCCTCTTCTATCCTCCAAGACTGTGGCGTCACAGACAACTCCAAACCACTGTTTGTAAGAACAACAGGAAAACCATATGAATCAAAATCTTTAACAACCCCCAATGTGCCATTTACATACAATCCTTCTGGATGATTTTTGGTAAACATAACCCTAGCTCCAATTTTTAACTCAAGCTCTTCTGGAGAAAGACAACTTTTTTTTAAGGTTTCAGATAATCCTGTAGAACCAGAACTAGTCATATAAAATTTTTTAGATTTTTCCCCTATAAGATCCAAATGTTTTTTATTAACCACATCTACATCTATATTATGAGTATATAGTCTTGTGTATTCGCCAACACTTTCCAAATCTTGATTGAATCTAGACTTCAAAAGATCTAAAGTTCTACTAGAGACTTTATCTTCGCGAATCTGATTCAATATAGAAAGATAAGTATTGTCTTTTTGTCTATGTTGTTCCGAAAGATAACATATTGTAAATTTTGCATTTCTAAAACTCTCTGATTTATATACAAATTCTAATTCTTGTTCTGCATCAAAATAACTCAAGTTTTTTAATCGAGTAACCGGTGGTAATTGAAAAAAATCTCCACATAAAATAATTTGCATACCGCCAAATGGTTTTTCATCTCTCTTCATCTGTCTGCAAATCCAATCAATCATATCTAGACGATAATTATGAAGCATAGATACTTCATCAATGATTAAAACTTTTGTTTTTTGAAACCTTTTATACAAATACTGTCTTTCCATTAAATCCTCTATATCATAGTCAGTTAGAGTATCTTTTATTCCAAGCCCCGACCAAGAGTGTATGGTCATACCGCCTATATGTGTAGCAGCTATTCCTGTGGAAGCAGTCACCGCAACATCCACTCCATGATTTTTCAAATAATTAACATATTCATTTATTACATAAGTTTTCCCACTACCAGCAGGACCGGTTAAAAATACATTCTTACCCATTTTTAGAATATCCAAAGCTTGTGATTGAAGCATCAAAACATTGTATCAGTATGTATCAAAAAACTATCAATTGACATACTGTGATTTTTGATATTCTATTTATTTTTTAACTTCCATTTTTCAATTTCTGTATGATTTCCAGAAAGCAAAACTTTTGGGACTCTATATTTTTTACCTTTGTATTCAAAAAATTCGGGTCTGGTATAAACCTCATGACTAGAGACTCTATTTTCTTCAAGAGAGTTAAAATTCCCTAAAACACCTTGTATTTGTCTGGAAACACAGTCTATATATATCATCGCTGGTAATTCACCTCCAGTTAAAATAAAAGGCCCAATAGAAACTTCTTCCATTTTAAAGACTTTTTTAACCCTAGCGTCTACACCTTCATATCTACCGCAAACCAAAATAATATCTTTTATTTGATTTTTATTTTTTTTTGTAATCTTTTTTGCATATTCATTTGTAAATTCTTTACCTCCAGGAGTAAAAAATACAATTTTGTATTTTTTTTTACCTATTTTTTTTAAAGATTTCTCGATTGCCTTGATAACAGGCAATGCTTGTATAACCATACCAGGTCCACCACTATATGGTTTCTGATCAACTCGTTTCCATTTATCATCCGAATAATCCCTAGGGTTATAAAAATAGACTTTTATTTTCTTATCCTCTATTGCCCTAGAAATAATAGACTCATTTAGATATGAATCAAAAGCACTCGGAAACAAAGTTATGATATGAAAATTCATATTTTATTTATAACACAAAAAATATACACAGTAAAGGGCGTAAGATTATTACGCCCTTACACAGTCTATGCCACCCTATTCTTCGGTGGAATTTCCTCCCTCTTGATATTTTTTACCACCTGAGAAGCCAGGTGCCAATTTGATATTGGCTCCTGACACATATTGCATTTGTTGTCTCCCTTGAAGGCCTGCCAAGCTCCGCAGTGTGGCTTATCACAGCATATCCAACGTTCAGACATTGTGATACCCTCCTAAAAAATTATAACCCTAAACAAAAAAGAACTCTAGCTTCTAGAGTTCTTTTTTGTTATTTTAATAACTACAAAACTATAGTTTTAAGTCATTCATAGCTTCATCTAAAGATTTTGTAGAACTTTGCTTAACTTCACTTATAATTCCTTCTGGTTCGTTAATCTTTAAATTAACTCTAGAATTATTTTTCATACCGACAACTCTAAGCAACGTCCTTATCGCTTTAGCAGTATTGCCTTCGCGACCTATTATCTTACCCATATCGTCTTTATTTACATCCAAGGTCATTAAAACACCCATCTCATCTACAGTCCTAGTTATTTTCACGTCTTCTGGTTTTTCAACCAATGCTTTCACAACAAATTCTAAAAATTTTACATCATTTTCCATAGTATCAATTCAGTTAATTTTAAAGTCTTACAGTCTCAATTTTATAATCAAAAAATACGGTCGTCAAACAACTTATTAAACAGTTGTAGTTTCTGTTGAGTTTTCTGCATCAGAAGTTTCTGTTACAGCCTCCGATGTAGTCTCTGCAACTGGAGATTCCAGAGGAGCTTCTACAACTGGAGTTTCTGGCGTAATTTCTGTTGTTGATGCCTCTGTCGGTGTTGGCTCTGGTGGAACAGAAGAGACTGGAGCTTCCACCGGTGGAATATCTTTAACTATTGCTTTTTTAAGTGGAAGTACGTTTACTTTTTTACCAGAAACAACCTTTTTATCCACAAGTATATTGTGAACTGTACCTGAAACTTGAGCCCCTTTACTCATCCAATATTCTACCCTATCTTTTTTTATTTCAGACTTTTCTCCTCTTCTTGCATCATAACTTCCGAGTGATTCTAGATATTTACCACTTTTTGTTGAGTTTTTTGAATCAGTCAAAACAAGCCTAAAAACTGGCTCATGCTTTCTCCCTACTCTCTGTAGTCTTATTTTTAACATGGGCTATATACTAACAAAAGAAACCAAAATGGTCAAATAACTCAATATTTGCTAGTATATCTCTACTTATGAAAAAAGACTCTTTTATAGGTCCTATAATAGTAAACACTAAAGGTGTTGGTTTTTTTGACCCAAAACCAGAGGAAAAAAACAGAGAAAATAGTATAGAAATTCAACCTCAATTTTTAAATAAAGCTTTAAATGGAGATACCGTAGAAGTCGTATTAACCGGTGAAAAAATAAAAAACAGAGTCCAGGGTAAAGTTGTAAAAATAATAAAACGGGCAAAAGAAGAATTCGTCGGTGTAATAACAAAAAAAAACGGTAAAACTTTTATTATTCCTGACGACCAAAGGCTTTACGTAGATATTTTCTTAAAAGAGGATACTAAAGCCCCTGAGGGTGAAAAAGTGTTAGTAAAGATAATTGATTGGGACACTCTTTCTGGAGAAATTATAAAAGTAATAGGTAAAAAAGGTGAAAACAATACAGAAATGGAATCAATTATCCTGGAAAAAGGTTTTAGGATAGAATTCCCCGAAGCAGTACAGAAAGAAGCCTTACAGATTAAATCCAAATCAGAAACAGAGGTTTCTGCGGAAATTAAAAATCGTCGAGATATGCGAAATGTCACAACAATGACAATTGATCCTTTTGACGCTAAAGATTTTGATGATGCAATATCTTTTGTAGACCTTGGCAACAACCAATATGAAATTGGAGTTCATATAGCCGATGTATCACATTACGTTACGCCTGGTTCTGAATTAGACAAAGAAGCAGAAAAAAGAGGTCTCTCTGTTTACCTTGTCGACAGAACCATACCAATGCTTCCAGAAATACTTTCCAATGATCTCTGTTCTCTAAATCCAAATGAAGATAAATTTACTTTTTCAGCAGTATTTAAAATAACCAATGAAGGAGAAGTGTTGGAAGAATGGTTTGGAAGAACAGTAATACATTCTGACAAAAGATTTACTTATGAAGATGCAAACGAAGTTATACTTGGAAAACAAGACGGACCTTTTCAAACTGAACTTAGAAAATTAAACGAAATAGCAAAAAACCTTGAGAAAAAGAAATCTCAGGATGGTGCAATGAGTTTTGATACTGAAGAAGTTAAATTTATTTTAGATGAAAAAGGTAAACCTATAAGTGTTTACAAAAAACAAAGACTTGATACCCACAAATTAGTTGAGGAATACATGCTTCTCGCCAATCGTGCTGTGGCCAAACATATTTTTATGTCACAAAGCAATGGGCTGAAAGGTAAACAGTCTGTTTATCGTATTCACCCAAAACCAGACAAAGATAGAATCCAAGATTTGGTAATATTTCTGAAAGCAATGGGTTTTGATTTAAAAAACAAAGACGGTTCTGTAACCTCTCGTGACTTAAATAATCTTTTAAAACAAGTCAAAGGAACACCTAATGAAGATTTAATAAATACAGCGACTATTCGCAGTATGGCTAAAGCAACTTACTCTACAAAAAACATAGGACATTTTTCACTTGCTTTTGCATATTACACTCACTTTACATCACCTATTAGAAGATACCCCGATATATTGGTTCATCGTTTCCTGGAAAGAGAATTGAAAGGTGGGAAAATAGAAATAGATGAGTATGCAAAGTATGAAAGAATATCTCTGGCATCTTCTGAATTAGAAAAGAAAGCTTCAGAAGCCGAAAGAGCGAGTATTAAATACAAACAAGTTGAGTACATGACAGAGCATATTGGAGAAGAATTTACCGGAAGCATAACTGGAGTTACAGAATGGGGTATTTATGTAGAAGAGGAAGAAACTAAATGCGAAGGCATGATAAAACTTAGAGAACTTGGTGCAGATTTCTTTTCATTGGATGAAAAAAACTACACAATCAAAGGAGAAAAAACTGGTAAAAAATTCACACTAGGTGACAAAATAAAATTCAAAGTAATTGGAGCTGATATGGAAAGAAGGGTTTTGGACTACGCAATAGTTGAGTAACTCTTAAATATCCACAGCTACTTGCTTTATCTTAAATAATCTTGTATAATACGCTAAGGAGGTTGTATGGACGTGATCCGACAAGGAAGGCTAGCCGTCGCACCAGGCGACCGTGTCCGCCAGGTCGGCATGTACGGCCTGAAGGAGATCCCCTACCCCGTCGTTGTCCAGCAGGTGGACGATGATGGAGTGGTCGTTGGGGTGGACATGGAAAGCCCACCCCGAACCAACATAGACGGGAGTGTGCGACGGTATCCGTCGCGCATCTTCGTCAAGATCATCGGTGTCCACTAGAAAAGGACACCTGAAGGGCGGTAAGCGTAAAACGCGACCGCCCTTTATCATATAATTTACTTAGCAACAGTCACGGCTTCTTCAAAAGCAACAGAAAGCAATTTTGACCCACCACTTGATCCCATAGTTACTCCATAAATAATCCCAGCACGTGACATAGTTTCTCTGTTGTGAGTAATTACAATAAGTTGCGAGTATTTAGAAAGGTTTTCAATCATATCAGCATACTTCTTAGAATTTGCCTCATCTAACGCTGCATCTGTCTCGTCTAGGATAATAAAAGGTGGTGGATTTACTTGAGATATAGCAAACAAAAGCGCGATGGACGTCAAAGCTCTTTCTCCCCCAGAAAGCATCATTAATCCCTTTACTTTTTTCTTGGGCAAATTTACTTCTATATCAATACCGTCGAGACTGTCGCTCTCTGATGTTAAGGATTCAAAATCTTGGAGGTCTCCGTCTTTATCCTCTAACATTAAATCAATATCTTTACGTTTTTTCACAGGAGCAGATACTTCTAGTTTTGCTTCTCCTCCTCCAAACATCATCACAAAATATTCCTTAAATTGTTTGTTTATTTTTTCAACACCATTTTTGAATTCTATTGCAATACGAGAATCCAAATCATTTATTAATTTCCCCAGAGATGTGGCTGAATTTTGTAAATCTAAAAGTTCTTTTGCTAAAAACTCATCCCTTTCAGTTGCATCTTTATATTCTTTCAAGGTTTCTGAATTCCCAACTCCACCCGAATCCTCTAATCTGATTTTTATTTTTTCTATTTTTCTTCTTCTATCTTCTTGAACCTCTCTTGTTTCATCTGCTAAATCACCCATAGCAACATCTTTAAATTTTAATATATGAGGTCCCAACAAAGTTCCTAATTCAGCTAATTCTATTTTGAAATTTTCCTTAAGTAAATCAAGATTTTTCTCCTGTAATTGAATATCGTGAATTTTTGATCTAATTTCTTGCAGTTCTGACATTATTCTAAATACTGTTTTTTCTGCATCTCTGTTTGAATCCTTTTCTTTCTCTATCTCTGTTTTTAAACTATTGTATGAAAAAGACAATTCCTCTTCTTCTTTATTTATCTTATTTATTTTTTTATCCAATTCTTCTTTAGATTTTTGTAAAGATTCAATATCTTTCTCTACATCTGCAATAAGCGTCATTTCTACCCTGTCTTTGTTGTAATCAATAAAATTAGATATTGTAAAATAAACCTCATCTAAAGCTTTAGACATAATAGACAAATCAAGAGAAGATTTTGCCTCCTTAACTAATTTTTCTATTTTTACAGACAAATCTTCTATAGAACTTAAAGGAACTGTTTTGTGTTCAATGGATTTAGCAACCTGTTCCTGTTTTTTAACCATTTTTATAAGAGAATTTATCTCCCCGTCTAAACGTCCAAAACTCCTAAAAAGCTCATCCTTTTCTGTTCTTATTTTGTTTAGCCCAACTTCCAACTCAATTAACTTTTCAGTCTTCTCATCTTTATTTTTAGCTTTCTCTAAAACATTTTTGGCTTTATCCAGCTCTTCTTCTGATTGTTTTTGTTTTTGCAATAAAGGATTTTTTTCTTTATCTATTTTGTCTTCCAGTAGTTTTATATAATCATTTTCTCTTTTACAGTATTCTAGAGCTTCTTTTTCTAACTCCTCTTTCATCGCTACAGCTTTTTCAACCTTTTCAACTTGTTTCTTTAAAAATCTAATGTGAGGAGCTATTTCTCTGCGAAGAGACTCTACTTTGTCTATATTCTCTTTCGTCTTTTCTAATTTTCTTTGGCTTTCCTGTTTTTTGTAATTATAAATTTTTAAACCCAGAGCATCCTCTATCATAAGACGTCTTTCTTTTGGGTTGGAGTTTAAAATTCTATCAGCCTCACCTTGGGATATAATATTATGTCCAGAAGATCCTATGTGAGCAGATGCTAATAACTCCACGACATCTTTCAATCTTACTTGAGAATTATTAATTAAATATTCATTTACAGAATCCCTGTGAACTATACGTTCTATTATAACTTCATCAAAATCAACTGGAAGAAATTTTGATGTATTATCAAAAACAACCTTAACACTTGCTCTATTACCTCTCGGTAAATCTCCAGCGCCATTAAATATAAGATCTTCACCCTTTTTACCTCTCAGACTCTTTATTGATTGTTCTCCTAATACAAAACGAAAAGCCTCTGCCACATTAGACTTTCCTGAGCCATTTGGACCTACGATAGCAGAAACTTTTGAATTAAAAGTTAGTTCGCTTTTTTTAGCGAAAGATTTAAAACCATTTAACTCAATGGACTTCAAGTACATACAAATCTATTATAACAAAAAATTTTTGTTTTTTTGTTACCACTCTTTTTTAACTAATGCTTCCTTGGCTGCGTTTTGTTCAGCATCTTGTTTAGACTTACCTTCACCCGTAGAAATAAGTTCTTTACCGACATAGACTCCTACTGTAAATTTTTTATCATGATCTGGCCCTGTTTCTTTTATTGTTTTATATGAAGGAGTTACTCCCAAAAATTCCTGAGCTTTCTCTTGGAACAAACTCTTACTATCAACATGACTACCTTGAGATATTATATCCTCTATCATAGGAATAAAATATTTCTCAATAAAATCTTTTGCTTTTTCCATTCCCTGATCTAAGTAAATAGCTCCTATTAATGCCTCTAGTGCATTCGCCAAAATGTATTGTCTTGCTCTGCCAGTATCTTTGCTTTCACCTTTTGATAAAAGCAAATAATCTCCCATATTTATTTTTGTTGCTATAGATGCACAAGTATCCGCATTAACCAAAGCACTCCTATAAGAAGTCATTTCACCTTCTGCCTTGTCAGTATATTTTTTATATAAAAAATCAGTGATAACTAACTCTAAAACTGCATCACCTAGAAATTCCAACCTCTCATTATGAGAAAGACCTGAATTTCTATTTTCATTTATATAAGAACGATGAATAAAAGCTTGTTTTAACAAACTTTCATTTTTAAAATCAACACCTATTATATTTTGAAAATCTTTTAAATCAGTTTGCATTTTGTATTAAAAAATTCGTTGAGTTGTAACTTTTTTGGAACATCGCGGAACCTGTGAAAAGGTGAGCGCGAAGAAAATTTTCAGCAGAAAATTATTCTGTTTCCAAAAAAGTTACAAGGATAAAGAATTTTTATTTATAATCTTTCTTAAGTAAAATGTTTATAGCGTTAGTAACTATAGGTAAGATATCATTATAAAAATTAAGGTCAAGTATATCTGCCAGTTTAAACCATTTTGCATCATCTATCCCACCCTTATCTTCTTTATTAATATCTGCAAACTTAGATTCTGCCAAGAAGAAATCTACGTGTTTTTTTATCTTTCCTTTTTCTGGATGATAAGCAATGTATTCATTTTCACCCAACCTCTCTTTTATTTTAACATCTAAACCGAGTTCTTCTTTTATACCTCTTATAGTGCCCTCTTCTATAGTCTCTCCAGAAGTCTCTGGGGTATTGCCTATTTTGCCCTTTGATAAAGTCCATCTTCCAAAAACATCGTGAACCAAAGCAAGATAAATATCTTCGCCATCTTTTGCATAAACCACAGCCCCACCAAGATTTTCTGTAGTAACTGGTGGGCCATTAAAATTTTTATTTTTTTTATCCTTACTAGTCTCTTCTTTTCCAGGCTCACCCAACTCCTTATAAACTGCCCCCAAAACACCATTTACAAATTTAGAAGAAGTCTCACCACCAAAAGTTTTAGAAAGCTCTATCGCCTCATTGATAGCTACTTTTGGTGGAACTTGAGATCTATCTCCAAACAAAAGTTCAAAAAGCCCAATACGTAAAATATTTCTATCCATTACGGATATTTTATCTATCGGCCAGTCTGGAGCAGCTTTTTCTATAATTAAATCTATATCTTTTTGTTTTTCCAAAACACCTTTTATAAGGCCTTCCATAAATAGAAAATCCCCACTATTAGGAGAAAACTCTTTAACATCTCGGCTAAAGATATCTAAAGCATCTTCTTTACTTCTGGAATTAAAATCCCATTCAAATAAAGATTGAAGAACTATTGATCTTGAAAGGTGCCTATTTGCCATACCTATATTTTTATATAGTATAAAACAATTGAAAAAAATTACAAACATTTTGAAAAACCCCCTTTATGGAGGCTTATCTGTTCTCTCTTTGTTTTTGTTTTTTAGCTTTCTTGTCTAGCTTTGCCTGAACATTTAAAACATCCCTACCCTTGTATTTTCCAGTAACCAAAGAAGCTCTGTGTCTTAAATGAAAAATATTTGAAGATTTATCTAAAGTAACAGCGGGTTTATCCAGTCTGTGGTGAGACCTCGTTCTGTTTCGCTGGCTTTTTGTGTGTCGCATTCGTACTACCATAGTGAGAAATATAGTACATTAAAGCCTAATAAAAATCAACTATCTAATAGGTTTACAAAAACTAACCCTATGAATACTTGCTAATCCGTATTTTTTTATCAATTCTCTATGTTTTTTGGTGCCATATCCTTTATGTATTTCAAAAGCATATTTAGGATATTTTTTTGCTAGTTTTACCATCAAATTATCTCTAGAAACCTTAGCGAGAATTGAGGCCCAAGCAATAATTCTTTCTTTTTCATCTCCCTTTATTATCGTTTTTTGTTTAAATTCAATAGGCACCTTAAGGCCTCCGTCCAATCTTATTTCACAATTTCTTGAATCTAATTTTAATTTTTTAATCCCCAAATCAATTGCTTTTTTTATTGAAAATGAAATACCTTTTGAATCAATTGTTTTATTTGAAACATGATTTATTGAAAAATCTATTTCTCTTTCCTTTTTTAATGTTTTTAAATACTTGCAATACTCTTTTCTTTGTTTTTCTTTTAGTTTTTTGCTGTCTTTACCAAGCGGAGGCAAGTTCTTGTTTCGTTTTAATTTTTGATATATTTTATTATCACAAACAAACACACATATGGTAACAGGACCAGCCAGAGGGCCACGCCCGACTTCATCAATACCGACAATTTTACTCATGCTATAATCATCTCATGTCTTCTAAATTTATCCACCTACATACCCATTCCCACTACTCCCTTTTAAATGCTCTGCCAAAGATTGACGAACTTATAGATAGAGCAGTAAAAGACAAAATGCCCGCCTTAGCTCTTACCGATAACTGCAATTTATATGGGGCCATTGAATTTTATAAAAAATGTAAAAAAAATGACATAAAACCTATCATAGGCATTGATGCTTATGTGGCCTATAGAAGCAGGTTTGACAAACAAAGTGTTGATAAAGAAAGACATAGACTTGTCTTACTCGCAAAAAACGATACTGGATATAAAAATCTAATTAAATTAGTAACCCTTGCTCATATTGAAGGATTTTATTACAAGCCTCGTGTAGATAAAGAGTTATTAGAAAAATACTCTGAAGGTCTTATTGCAATATCACCTTCTTTTTCAAGTGATTTTCTGCATTTAATTTTATTTGTTTTTTGTGTGGTTGGTGAAGAAAGACTCGATTGGTATAAAAAAA
>CAYMJQ010000004.1:0-33609 GCA_964391455.1 uncultured Candidatus Saccharibacteria bacterium
AACTTTCAAATTAAGGATCGAACCGTACTTTTTGAGCCACGCGGAGCGTGGAAAATCCTTTCAGATTCAGAATTTTTTGGGGGGAATGCATTAGTGTCGCGCCTTCGACGCGACCCCATTTCGGGCTCTGATTCCGATTTCCAATTTTGGCGGAAACGGGGAGATTCGAACTCCCGAAGCCTTTCGACTTGCCACCTTTCCAAGGTGGTGGAATAAACCACTATCCGACGTTTCCAAAATCTAATTTTATTTTTCTCCTTTTAAAATCAATCTTTTTTCGAATCCACCTTTTTCTTCTCTTTTTGTTTTTTGAACATCTAACACATTAGCATAATCTGGTAATTTTTTAAGAGCCTCGGTAACTTCTAGTATGTCAGCAAGTTCTTCTATACTCCCCGATTCTTTAAACTCAATTATTTCTTCTTCTAATTTTTTTATTAGCTCAGATCTGTATTCAACATCATCAGCTACTCTTTTTTCATAAGGAACACTTTTTGAATCTAATATTTCAGGTATTTTATCTCGAACAAGTTTAGTGTATTTCATTTTTCAATATTATACCTCTGAATATGCAGAGATTCTGTTTTCCTCATTTTTTGCTTTGTTTAAAGCTTTCTCGGTATTACTTAGCATATCTTCAAAAGTTGCACCTTTCCAATTAGTAGCTACTCCTGCTGAAACCCTCGCGGCAACAACATTATTAGTAAAAGTTATTCCTTCAATACTTTTTTTGATGTTTCGTGCCTTATCTTTAACATCTTGTTCGTTGGCTCCTAAAAGACAAACTGCAATTCTATTTTCAGACCATCTAGACACTGTGTCCCCCTCACGAACACTTCTATTTATTAAAACTGAAACTTCCCTTAAAACTTCATTTGCTATAGCACTATCGTAACTGTTATTTATTTCATTAAAATTATCTAAATCAAAAAAAATAAAAGAGAGTGTCTTAAAACCAAACCACTCTCTACGTTTCCCGGCTTCAAGATATAATACTGAATGTAAATAAACAGAAGCTTCCTCTTCAAAAAATGCTCGAGTTTTTAATCCAGTCAAAGAATCATGAATAAGGTCTTTTTCAAGCTCATGAATCTGAGATTCAAGTTCTACTATTCTATCCTCTAGTTTTTTATGAAATTCATCGTTCATGTTTATAGATAATGGTACAGAATTAGAAATATTTTACCATCTACCAGAAGACCCACCCCCACCAGATGCTCCACCTCCAAAACCTCCAAAACCACCCCCACCAAAACCTCCTCCTCTGCCACCGCCGCCACTCATCCACCATGGGTAAACCCCAGAAGCTCTGGCTTTAGAATAAGAATTAGAGACTACATAATCCACAAAAAGACCGAAAAGTATTAGGATAACCACAACTGGTATTGCAAGTAAAATTGAGGATATTAAAAAATTCCAAATAACTATACCCAAAACTCCACCAACAACTCCTCCACCCCACCAAGATTTAGATTGTGCCAGTACAGCAATCAAAAATTGAAATCCAAAAATAATAGCTATAAAAATAATCTCCCAATTATAGTTAGAAGTATTGCTTGGAACAGAATAATTTTCTGGAACAATATTTGTACCTCCAAGAGCTTCGATCATTTTGTCTACTGCATTATTTATGCCGTCAAAATATCTTTCTTCACGAAAAGCTGGAGTGATAACATCGCTTTGTATATAAGATGTGCCAATATCTGTAAGATCCCCTTCTACACCGTAACCAGTGTGAATCCTAGTTCTTCTGTCATTTAAAGATATAAGCAAAAGTACACCATTGTTTTTATCTTTCTTGCCTATACCCCATTTAGTAAATATTTCTTGAGCAACATTTTCTATAGTATCACCATCTAGAGAGAGTATTGTTACTACAGCGATTTCGTTTGTGGTGTTTTGTTCAAAATTTTGAATTTTTGTTTCAAGAGAATTTTTTTCTTCCACACTTAATAACCCTGCATAATCTTGCACAAACCCTGTTGGTTTCTCTGGAACAACAAAAGCCGATGTTATGAGTGGAAATAAAAATAGAAGAAGTAATAGTTTTTTCATAATTTCAAAAACTAAAATTAAATCTCGTTGAATCGTAACTTTTTTGGCGCATCGCAGAACTAGTGTATATGTGAGCGCGAAGAAAATTTCTAGCAAGAAATTATTCTGACGACAAAAAAGTTATGATGAATAAGAGATTTAATTAGAAAAATCTACTGGAGGAACAGCTTGGTTTTCTGTCGGAACATCAAAATACTCTTTCTCAGGAATCATAAGAATAAGAGCTAAAACAGAAGTAGGAAAGGTTTTTAGATTTGAGTTGTAAGCTCTTACTAATTCATTGTACTTCATTCTCTCTACAGAAATTCTATTTTCTGTACCTTCAAGTGTGGTGGTTAAATCTCTAAATGACTGACTAGACTGCAATACTGGATAATTTTCTGCGATAACCAAAAGTCTACCTAAAGCACTCTCTACTTGTGTAGCTGCTTCTGCTCTACTATCTGGTGTTTGAGCTCCAGAATACCTTGTTCTTGCCTCTGCAATTGCACCAAAAACTTCCTGCTCTTGTCCTGCAACTCCTTTAACGGTTTCAACTATGTTAGGGATCAAATCAAAACGTCTCTGATATTGATTTTCTACTTGTGCCCACTGTGCAGTAATACTTTCCCCTCGCCTTACGAAACCATTAAAAGTGGTAACCCCCCAGTAACCCAACAAAACTAAGATAACCAAAGTTATTAATAAAGTCTTATTTCTTTGTAAAAATGAAGTTTGTTCCATATTTTTGATATTAAGTGTATGAATAAATTTTACCACAATATTATTTATATAAAAAGCAAGCCCACGTTGGTTCAACGTGGGCTTTTCGTGTGGCTCGTTTTGTGAGCCTAACCTCTGGGGTTCTTCTCCTCCCCAGGAAGGATCAGCTCCAGCATAGACTCCTTTCTGGTATATTGTTTACCCAAGGTTTCCCTCGAGTTTCCACATACCTTCCTATCTATAATTATATACTATATTGTATATTTTGTCAAGCAATTTTAATTTAATTTTGTTTACTTACCAAAAAACCCTTATTTTAAGGGCTTTTTTAAGATCTTGATTTTATTTTATTGTTTAATAGTTTAATCCTGCTGAACTATCTAATTTTTCCTCTTTAGGTTCGTCTGTTATAGCAACCTCTGTCGTTAAAAGTATCGCCGAAGCACTCGCAGCGTTTTGCAGACCTGTTCTAGTTACTTTTACTGGATCTATAATTCCAGATGAAAACATGTCTTCTACAAATTTATCGTTTAAAGCATCATACCCACCATTTCCTTTCATACTTTTTACTTTTTCTAGAACAATAGAACCGTCACCCTTACCACAATTTATAGCTATTTGTCTTAGAGGAATTTCACAAGCATTTAGGATTATTTCATAACCAGCTTTAAACTCTGGAGAAACATTTTTCTTTTCAAAAGAGGCTCTCACTTTCATAGCAGCTTTAACCAAAGCAGTTCCTCCACCAGAGACTATCCCCTCTTCTATAGCTGCTTTTGTAGCATTTACAGCATCTTCTATTTTTAATTTCAAATATTTCATTTCTGTTTCTGTCGCACTCCCCACATGTATAACCGCAACACCACCGGAAAGTTTAGCGATTCTTTCTTCCAATTTTTCTAAATCAAAATTTTTCCCAGATTTAGATTTAATTGCCTCTTTTTGTTTTTTTAATTCTTTTATTCTTTCTTGTATATCCTCCTTTTTCCCTTTTCCGCCGACTATAACTGTACTATCTTTCTTTGAAACTATTTTTGATGCCTTACCTAGTTGCACCAACTCTGTATTCTCTAATTCAAAACCAAAATCAGAAGAGATTACTTGGGCTCCTAACACTGTTGCAATATCCAATAGCAATTCTTTCTTTCTGTCCCCATAACCTGGAGCTTTTATTGCTAAAACATTAAAACCACCACGAAGTTTGTTTATTACAAAAGTAGTTAAAGCTTCACCATCCACATCATCAGCTATGATAACCAAATCTTTTTTACCTGTACTTGCTATTTTTTCTAAAAGAGGCAGGACATCTTTAATTGCTGATATCTTTTTGTCAGTAACCAGAACTGGCACATCTTTATATTCTGCTTCAAGCCTGTCAGTATTGGTTATCATATAAGCGGAAACATAACCCTTATCAAACTCTAAACCGTCCACAACTTCACTTTGAACACCGAAGGTTGGAGATTCTTCCACAGTAACCACACCATCCTTACCTACTTTTTCTATAGTATCTGCAATTATAGTGCCTATATCCTCTGATTCCGCAGAAATAATTGCTACTTGTTTTATTTCCTCTTTAGAATTTATTTTTTTAGCCTCATCTTTTAGTGCTTTAACAATATCTTCTGTAGCACTTTCTATTCCAGATCTAACACCTATCACAGAAAGTCCCATATTTGTATGTCTCATTCCTTCTGTAACTATTGCTTGAGTTAACACAACTGAAGTAGTAGTTCCATCTCCTGCAACGTCATTTGTTTTTGTAGCAACTTCTTTGATAATTTCTGCACCCATATTTTCAAATTTATCTTTCAAAGAAATTTCTTTAGCTATAGAAACGCCATCATTTGTTATGGTTGGAGTTCCAAAACCTTTATCCAAAACAACATTACGACCTTTTGGTCCAATAGTGACCTTTACAGCATTTGCCACCTGATCTATTCCAGATTTTAGTTTCAACCTAGCATTTTCTCCAAAAATAGTTTGTTTTGCCATAATTTTTTATTGTTTTATTACTGCTAAAATACTGTCATCTTTTATTAGATAATAATCTTGTCCATCTAAAGTTATATCTTCATACCCATATCTAGAAAAAACTACTCTGTCTCCCACTTTTACACTTACCGGAACAAGATTCCCTTCCTTATACTCTCCAGGCCCAACCGCCAAAACAAGTCCTTGTTCTGATTTTTCTTTATTTCCAGAGTTAGGAAGTATAATCCCAAAACTATTTTTCGTCTGCAATTCTTCCTTGGTATAAGGTTTTATCAAAACACGATTACCCAAAGGAATTAAACCTGTTTTATTTAAACTTTTATCTGAAGATTTTGATACTGTGATATTTTTTATTTTAGCTTTGTTTTTATTAGTCTTTTTCATTATCTTATATTACTCTAAAACCAATAATAATACCTTGGCGACAATATTATAATTATCGGCAAAAAAAGAGTCAATGGTTTGCACTTTTTTTAATTTTTAGTATACTAAGTCTCGTCATGAATATTACTGGATTTATACCTTACGTTCAGATTATATTATCTGTACTCCTAGTTATAGGCATACTACTACAACAGTCTGAGGCTGGATTGGGTGGAGCATTTGGCGGTGGGGACGGTTTCTCATCTGGACATCACACAAAAAGAGGCGCTGAAAAATTTGTATTTATAGGAACAATAGTTGTTGCTTTATTGTTTGTGGGTGTTTCTTTCTTCCTTTTTGTTAACTCGGCATAATTTTCAGAATAAATAAAACAAAAAATAGCTTTATTACTTGCTATTTTCATTTCAAAAAAATAAATCTATTATCAACTAAATATTTAATGTGAATACAGAAAAAATCCAAGAAGCATTTAAAAAAGAGTGGAATATAGGGTTTCTAGAAAAAATAATGGCAATAATCAGGTCTTTTTCTCTAACAGAAAAAACTTTATTTGTATTATTCTCTGTTATTTTTATATTTAGTGGCCTCTCGCTTCTTTACAGAGTCAATCAATTACTATTAGTAGAAATCCCTGATTATGGAGGCTCTCTTACAGAAGGTATTGTCGGATCCCCTAGATTTATAAACCCGGTATTAGCTTCTTCTGATATAGACAGAGATCTAACTACGCTTATATATTCTGGTCTGATGAAAGTAGAACCAGATGGAAGTCTGGTTCCAGACATAGCTGAAAGTTACACAGTTTCTGAAGATGGTCTATATTACACTTTTAAAATAAAAGAAGATATATTTTTTCATGATGGACAAAGACTAACTGTAGATGATGTCATATTCACAATAGAGAGAGCTCAGGATTCACTACTTAAAAGCCCTAGAGAAGCAAGTTGGGTTGGTGTTAAAGTAGAAAAATTAGATGAATCAACTGTTATTTTTTCACTACAACAAGCCTACTCACCTTTTATACACAACACCACAATCGGAATTCTACCAAGACACATATGGAGAGAAACCACCGTGGAAGAATTTCCTTTCAGTAGATTTAACACGGAACCTATCGGCACCGGGCCTTACAAAATAGAATCAATAACCTATAGCGATAGTGGTTTACCGAAAACATACAAACTTACTGCTTTCAACAAATATGCCCTGGGAAGACCGTATATAAAAAATATAATAATAAAATCATACCAAAATGAGAGAGAGATCATAGACGCCCACAGAAAAGGAGATGTAGAAAGTTTATATGGGGTATCTCCAAAACAAATACAGAGTATGAATATAAATCCAAGAAGAGAAGAAATTAAACTTTCTGGACTTCCTAGAATGTTTGGTGTTTTCTTTAACCAAAACGTTGCACCGATTTTTGTATCCAAGGAAGTAAGACAGGCTTTAGAAGTATCTGCAAATAAACAAGCTATAGTAAATGAAATACTAAATGGTTATGGAAAAACAATAGATAGTCCAGTTCCAACAAAAGAAAATAATCCTGATATCACCACAAGCACAACAATAGTAGCTGATATGGAAAATATTGAAAAAGCTAAAGAAATATTAACTAAGGCAGGTTGGGTGCAAGATAACACAGGAATCTTTACAAAAAAAGTTGGCAATGCAACGACCAGACTATCGTTCTCTATATCAACGGGAGATATACCAGAGTTAAAAGAAACGGCTATGCTTCTACAAAAACAATGGCAGATGATTGGCGCTGAAGTAGAAGTAAAAGTATTTGAAATCGGAGATTTAAACCAAAATGTAATAAGAACAAGAAAATATGATGCTCTACTTTTTGGAACCATAATAGGAAGAGATATGGACCTTTATCCTTTCTGGCATTCTTCAGGGAGAAATAGCCCAGGACTAAATATAGCGATGTATACAAACTCCAGAGCAGATAGAATTCTAGAAAACATAAGAAGAACTAATGACATAGAGCTCCAAAAAGATTATTTAGAAAACTTAAGCCAAGAAATTAAAAATGATATACCTGCAATATTTACCCACTCACCATACTTTATATATATAGTTCCAAATAAAGTAAAAAGTATAGATTTAGGATTGCTTGGCACAGCTTCAGAAAGATTTGCGGGGGTATCAAAGTGGTACATAGAGACAAGTAATGTTTGGAAAATATTTAATAGATAAATTACAGATTAAAAATGAACAAAGACGAACAAAAAACAGATTTGGATAGAAGTATTGATAAAATAACATCAACTACAACAAATAGAGCTTCTTCTTCTCATAAACCTAGATCCTATGGAAAAAGATCTTACGGAAGGAGAGATACTCCGACTATACGAGGTATGGCCAGAAAAGTAGAAGACGTTATACCCCCTATTGAAGGAGAAAATGTGAGAATAATTCCTTTAGGAGGAGTTGAAGAAATAGGAAGAAATATGACTGCGGTTGAATATAAGGGGGATATCATTGTTATTGATATTGGATTTCAATTTAAAGATGAAGATACTCCAGGAATAGATTACATACTGCCTAATACTAAATATCTAGAAGATAACAAAGAAAGAATAAAAGCTGTCTTTATCACACATGGGCACCTAGATCACATAGGTGGACTACCCTTCATTATAGACAGAATTGGTTATCCTAAAATATATAGCAGACAGTTTGGAGCAATAATGATACAAAAAAGACAAGATGAATTCCCACACCTAAAACCTTTAGATATACAGATAATAGAAGGAACTGAAACTATAAATTGTGGAGCTTTCAAAATAAAAACCTTTCCTATATCACACACTATCCCCGATTCAATGGGTCTTATAATAGAAACTGCGAGTGGAAACATTGTATTTATAGAAGACGTAAGAGTGGACAATGTAAATGGAATTCCAACAGAAGAAGAGGTGGAACAATATAAAATGTTCAAAAACATGAAGGTCCTTCTTTTGACTATGGACTCAACTTCCATAGAAAAACCTGGATTCTCTCTTTCTGAAAATGTTGTAGTAGATAATATAGATAGATTTATAAAAGAAACTAAGAGTAGATTAATAATAGCGACTTTTGCATCTCAAGTAGAAAGAATAATTTCTATAATAAAATCTGCTGAAAAATATGGAAAGAAAATGGTAATAGAAGGCAGATCAATGAAATCTAATATTGAAATAATAAAACAATTAAAATTAGCTGACGTAAAAAACATCATACCTTTAGAAGAAATAGAAAACTACCCTCCAGATAGAATTATAATGCTGGTTACTGGTGCTCAGGGAGAAGAATTCGCTGCCCTTATGAGAATTGCAAATAAAACTCATAAGCATGTAAGGCTACGCCCAACCGACACAGTCCTTCTTTCTGCTTCAGTAATCCCAACTAACCATAAATCTGTAGTCAACTTAAAAGACAATCTGTACAGATCAGGAGCAAAGATAGTTACCTATCTTGATTCTGATATTCATGCTTCTGGTCACGGCAATAGAGATGAACTTAAATGGATTCACCAGCAAATACCTTATAAATTCTTTATGCCTGTACATGGTAATCACTATATGTTGTGTCAGCACGCTGAGCTATCTTATTCTCTAGGACACAATAAAGAAAACGTGGTTGTTCCAGACAATGGTTCTATTGTAGAAATATATGATAATGGTGAAAAAATAAGAGTGCTTAAAGAAAAAGTTCCCGCTGGGTTAGTGCTAGTTGATGGTTTTGCTGTTGGTAATATGCAAGAAATGGTTATAAGGGATAGAAAAATGTTAGCTCAAGACGGAATATTTCTTATAGTAGTGAGTCTAAATACAAAAACAGGTAAACTCAAAAAATCTCCTGACATAATTTCTAGAGGTTTCGTATATCTTCGCGAATCTCAAGACCTACTAAATCATGCAAGGATGATAATAAAGAAAACTGTAGAAGAAACAACTAAAGGTATGAACCCTATTGATTTTGATTTAATCAAAACTGCCCTTGTGGATGACATAGGTAGATATTTATTCCAACAAACAGCCAAAAAACCTATCGTTATACCAGTAATACTAGGAGTATAAAAAATAAATTTTAGTTTTTAATCAACAAAAAACCCTTTTTAAGGGATTTTTTGTTAAAAATAATTTATAATAGTTAAGGTATGGATAGAATTCTTTTACCATTTAGACAAAATAAACTACTCAATACTCTTTTTATATCCAATGCGTTTATTTCTTATCATTATGCATTGGTTATATACATTAACTCATCTTTTTTAAACAAATTCTTTACAGAAAATCAGATATCCTCACTCTATATAATAGGTTCAATAATAAATGTATTTCTTTTATTAAACGCATCTAAAATAATACAAAAAATAGGAACTTATAAGTTCAGCGTCTACAGTATAATTATAGAATTTATAGCAATATTTGGACTTATATTCTTACAGAACCCACTACTCATAGCTATATTTTTTATATCGCACTTAAGTGCTATTTCTTTGGCCATATTCAGTATGGATATATTTGTAGAAAAAGTTTCTTCTAACGATGAGATCACTGGCAGTATACGTGGGGCCTATCTAACAATAACAAATACTATGATTGTGATTGCTCCACTTACGGTATCATTTCTTATATTTGGGGATAATTATTCCGTAGTTTATCTTCTGTCATCAATGCTTATTATCCCGTTGTACTTTTTAATCAAAAAATTTAACGACAAAAAAGAAACTGCCTTGCAACATATAAATGTAAGACAAACTCTTGAAAAATGTTTCAAAAATAAAAACGTATACAACATTCTTATATCCCACACCATATTACAAATGTTTTATGGTTTTATGGTTATCTACACACCAATATATTTACAAAAATATATTGGTTTTTCTTGGTCCGAAATAGGAATTATTTTTACAATAATGCTCCTACCATTTATATTATTTGAATTACCAATAGGTGAAATGGAAGATGATAAATATGGCGAGAAAGAATTCTTAACCATAGGTTTTGTTGTTATGGGTATGGCAACTCTTGTTATAAGTTTTATTACCTTAAAAAATTTCTGGTTTTGGGCATCTATCCTTTTTATATCAAGAATTGGAGCAAGTTTAGTTGAAATAAGTGTAGAAAGCTATTTCTTCAAACAAGTAAATAAAGATGAGACTGATGTCGTCGGTATGTTTCGTATTGGCAGACCGCTATCTCTTATACTATCTCCTATTATTGCAACGATAGTTCTACAATTTATACCGTTTCAATATATTTTTATAATTATAGGCTCAATCGTAATTATGGGAACAAAATATTCTCTCGCCCTACAAGATACAAAATAACTATTTTACTGTTAATACATCTAATAATTTTTTAAGTGAAATAGACGCAACATCTATAACAGAATCAGCTCCTCCATAGTACATAAAGATATAACCATTTCTTACCACTGCTCCACACGGAAAAACAACATAATTTACTTGACCCTCTATTTCATAAGCCTCACGAGGTTCAAATACAGGATCTGTGGTACGTGCCAAAACTTTTGTTGGATCCTTTAAATCAAGCAAAACCGCGCCCACTCTATACCTAGATCTCCCTGAAACTCCATGATACAAAAGTATCCAACCTTTACTTGTTTTTATTGGAGGTACAGACATACCAACTTTTACAGAATCCCACATACCCTTACGAGGTTTTATAAGTGGGATATTTTTGAAACTATTTCTTTCTGGAAAAGTAGGTTTAGAACCAAAATCTACGCAAACATAGTTATGCACTCTATGATAAAGCATGTACTTACCATTTATTTTTTCTGGATGAACACAAGCATCTTTATCATCTACTCCATCTGCAGTAACTATTACCGGTCTAGTCCATCTCCATTTTTTACTTTTTAAATCACTTTCTTTTATGCTAGAAACTGCAACAGAAGGTGGAGTTATACCATTATAGGCAGTGTAATACATATAAATAGTATTCCCCACCTTGACCAACCTTGGATCTTCACAACCAGAATTGCCGTTTGGGACACCTTTCATTTCAAAATTTTCTCTTGGCACATAAACTGGCTTATCTTCTATACAAGAAATGTCTGTAGCATTTATACTTTCTGCATAACCAACAACAGAAGTATTATCCTCACCCATGGCCCTATAAAAAATCCTAACAATTCCGTCTATATCTATAGCTGCTGGATTAAATATCGCTTTGCTTTCCCAGGGAATATTTTTTCTTGGCTTCATTAATGCTCCCTCACCAATACGATGAAAGCCGATCTCTCTGTAAGGATACTCCATGACATCAAGTAATCTATCTAGATTAACTTTAGCCATAGCAATAGTGGTATCTGTTGCTCCATAATAAATCCAAAGATCTTCTCCTTTTATAAGAGCACCGCTAGGAAAAATTGTATCCTTTATTGTCCCATTTATTTCATATGGTTCTTCTGGAACAATGAGAGCACCTCTTGTTTTGCCTATTATTTTTTTAGGGTCCTTCAAGTCTAGAAGTAAAGCTTCTATTGCAAAAACCCTATTTGGAGAACTGTGATTTTGAATTCTACAAGTAACCAGAAGCCAACCTCTTTCTGTTTTTATTGGGCAACTACCTATTTCTATTCTATCTACATCATCTCCTTCTATAAAAATATGTTTTTCTAATTTGGCATACCACTTATTCCAATACTTTTCATCCCACATATCTTCTAGTTTATTAAATTCAGCAATAGCCATGTGTGTAGGTAGTCTGTCTGGATTTACAGTAAGAAGAGCGACATATTTACCGTTTATTTTTTCTGGAAACAGTGTCATGGCCTTTGCGTTAAACGGAGTAATCAAATGTTTCTCAGAAATAGTTTTCATGTCCTTACTTATGGCCAACCCCACCCTTATACCTTCTGGAATATTTAATGGGAATGCAGAAAGAGCGGTATAAAAAATATAATACTTTCCATCTATTTTAGTTACTCTGGGATCTTCACAACCATATCTTTCCCAAGGATGCTCTGGGAAAATAAAAGTTTCTCTGTTTTTAAAATTTACCCCGTCTCGACTTATCGCTTTCCCTATAACAGAAAGTGAGAAAGATTTATCTTCAATTCTCTCTGGAGTAGACTGGGCTCTATATACCATATGTATAACACCATTTATATCTATAGGATTTCCGTTGAAAACAGCATAATTCTCAAAGGAATTTTGCTGATTCGGTGCCAATATTGGATTATTTTTATATTTTCTTACTACAAACATATCTTATACTTTATTTAGTTTATAAATTGATTCATCCCCAGTCTTTAGATATTTCAAAAGTTTCTTAAGTGAAGTGGTTGCAACACAAACAACTCTATCTCCGCCTCCATAATAAACATATAAATCATCTCCCCTAACAACCGTCCCAGAGGCATAAACAACTCCTGGCTTACCATCATTTTCATAATGCATATCTGGAGAAAGTATTGGATGAGCAGAACGATACAACACTTTAGTTGGATCATTTATATCTAAAATCATAGCTCCCAAACGATACTTTCCTGTATCATTTTTTTCTAACGCATGATAGAGAAGCAACCAGCCAAGCTCAGTTCTTATTGGTGGAGGTCCAGAACCTTTTAATAAATGATCCCAAGCATTTTTTCTGCCCGGTTGAGGACCTTCTGGTCTAGGACTATGTATTATCCCATGAAAATTATCTATATCGTCTATATAATCAACTAATACTTTTGGAGATATGCTATGTATTATTGCGAATTTACCATTTACTTTTTCTGGAAAAAGTAACCAATTTTTACTTCTATTTTTTGGAGAAGAAATAAGTCTTGGTTTTTTCCATTTCCATCTTCCAGCTTTAAAATCATCTAAACTTATTGAAGTCAAAGCTATTCTCATAGAACTCCAATTTTCAAAAGCAGTATAAACCATATAAACTCTTCCTCCTATAATAACCGCTCTAGGATCTTCTGCTCCTCCCCAACCACCACCGGAAGTATATATGTATGGATTGTAAGATAGTGGTCCGCCAACCTTGTTTTTATCAGGCTTCCCATTTTCAAAAATCGGCTCATAAACTGGATAAGGTAAACGATTAGAGAAATCTTTTCCGTCCAAACTTCTTGCATAACCTATTCTAGAAATACCATCACCTCCAACAGCCCTATAAAGAAGATGTATGTTACCCTCATCATCTTCAACTACAGCAGGGTTAAAAGTTCCATCACTTTCCCAATGATTTTCTCTTATCGGTTCTACAATAGGATTACCATGATGTCTGTCTAATATTTTTGGGCGAACTTTAAAATCTTCAGACTCTCTAATAACAGAAGGAATTCTTACCACTATAAGACTGTTATCTGCGGTTAACCAATATAAAATAAAATGTTTCGGCAGTACCGCAAAGCCTAAAGGCTCTATAGGGATGGAAGTCTTACTTGAATCAACTACGCCCTGCCAAATAGGCATTGCCCCTCTCCACATAATTCTCCTAGGGTCCTTTAAATCAAATATAACTCCACCAGCTTGAAGAAGAGTTTTATTTTTAACAATAACAGAAGAATCATACATCAAAAGAATACCATCTGTTGTTATCGTGGATCCTATTATTTTTATTTTACCAGCATCAAATTGACCAACTCTAGATGTAAAAAGTAAAGATGGCTTTTCTTTCCAAACAGATAGAGAATATGAAGCCTGATTTCTTACAAACAAACCGTCTCTGTACATTTCAAACTTATCTTTTTCTTTATCATATACAATAGTAGAGTGTTCTGAATCATTTGCTGATATCTCTGATTTAATCTCCCATTTATATAAATCTTTAGATCTGGCAACTATCATCTTGTCCTTAACTCTTCCTTTTCCTTTTCTAAAATAAACCATGGTAAAACCATTAGGAGTTTTGGTTATTGAAAAGTTATAACAAAGTTTTACATCTTCAGATTTTTTACTTATTTTTTTTATTACAACTTTATTTTTATCAGGCAAAAAATCTACTCCGTTTTTACTCCAAGATAAAAACAATTCACCTGATCCTTTTTTACTTGATTTCTCTAATAAAACAACCTCATTAGAAACACTAATTACTGCAAGAGGAATTCCTCTCCTCTCACTTAATATTTTAATTTTTGAGGTGCCTTTTTTCATTAAATTTATAAAAAATACAACCTATCCCAACCTATTGTATTTATCTTCCAATCTAACTATGTCGTCCTCTTCAAAATTACCCTTGGCTATTTCAAGTATAACCACATCATCCACAGGGGCACTTATTCTATGTTTTGATTTTATTTTTATATCAAACTCATCATCTGGTTTTGCTTGTATCTCTCTATCATCAATTAAAACTAAAGGATTCCCGCTTAAAACCCTCCAGAATTCCTCTCTTTTTTCGTGATATTGCAAACTTAATTGTTCGCCCTTATTAATAAAAAGTAATTTAACTGTAGATAACTCGTTATTAGTGAAACGAACAAACGACCCCCATGGTCTAGTGGTGGTTTCTTTGTCTATCATAAATAAATTTTAACACACAAAAGAAAAGAAAAATAAATAAATATGTTGATATCTACAAACATCTCTCTAGGAATTCTAAGGTTCCATCTGGACCATCAACTTGAATAAAATCAACACCAGTTTTTTTTACAGGTGAATCATTTCCCCCAGAAAAAAGTGCATCTCCAATAAAGACAATGTCCTCTGTTGTAACATTTAATAATTCTTTGATTTTGCCTATTGCATAGGCCTTATCTATACCCTTCTTTGTTATATCTATAGAAGTTGTTCCCCCAATACTTATTTCATATTGAGGTATTTTTGCCTTTATTAACTCAACTAGAGACTTTCTTTTTATTTGATCATGATCCCATGCCACCTTAACCTCAATTGGAGCATCCTGACCTCTACCAGAAAAAGTAACCTGACTACCTCTATCTTCTATTATGTCCCCAAAAGGAGAACTGAAATCCAAACCGGATTCAACCATTGAATCATTTATTGCTTTAAATATAACTTTTTTTTCATCTTCGGTTAATCTTTCATCATATACTTGTTTCCAATCTTTTAATTCATAATCATAAATATAACAAGTGCTACCCATAGTTGGGAAAAAATATAAATTTTTCAAAAGATCTTCAGAGCACTTAAAACTAGACAGAAATTGTTTTTGAAATTGAGAATAGGCACCCCCAGATACAACCACTAGATTGTATTTCAATAAAACCTTACATAAAGCATTTGACATATCCTCTGTAAGTGAAGACTTACTTTTCGCCAATGTGCCATCTAAATCACAAACTATAACTTTTTTATTAATCATATTATGTTAGTATATTATCATTGAATACTTATGACAAGAAAAATAATAAGATTTTTTGATAAATTAGAGGATAAAATAAGATCTAGATTGAGTAGAACCCCTATTTTATACGCAATGATTGGAGGTATTGGAGTGGTATTGTTTTGGAGAGGCGTATGGCATACTACAGACTTTTTAACTGGATATTTCTTGGGAAGAGAAAAATTTACTTTAGAAAATATTATGGATGGCCCATTTTCTTTTGTGCTAGGAACAATAATCTTACTTATGACAGGAGTATATGTATCAGCTTTCATAGGAAATAGACTCATTATTACAGGTCTTTCTGGAGAGAAAAAGTTAGCAGAGAAAACTGAAGAAGAGATACGTGCAGAAGAAGACCAAATAAAAAAGATGCAGAGTGTATTAAATAAAGTAGAAGATAAAATAAGTAAAATAGAAGAAGAAATAGAAAATCATCATCCTAAAAAATAATAAATGATAAAAGTATTAATTTTATTCATAATAGGATTTTTTATCCTCATAAAAGGAGCTAACCTGCTTGTAAAAGGAGGTAGTGCTTTAGCAAAGTATTTAGGAGTATCTGGTTTCGTTATAGGTTTGCTTGCTGGAATAGGCACATCTACACCTGAATTTGCCATAACTGTTATTTCAAATATCTTAGGGAAAAATGATGTAGGCATAGGAACAATTATTGGAAGTAATATCTTTAATTTCCTTTTTATTCTTGGAATATGTGCACTATTCTATCCTATATATTTCAAGTCAGAATGGATTAGAAGAGATTTGGTTTGGAATATTTTTGCAATATTAATTACTGGTATAGTCTCTATAAATGGGATTATTGGTAGAGTAGAAGGTATTATATTACTTTTAATATGTACTGTATGGATTATAGTTGTAGCCAAAACACCCAACAAAAACTCTAAAGAAAACACTTTTTCAAGCACACTAGCTATTTCATTTTTACTATCCATAGCTGGTCTTGTTGGTATATTAGCTGGATCGTATTTTATAGTAGATGGTGCAACATATATAGCAAATGAATTTGGAGTAAGTGAGTACCTAATAGGTCTCCTTATAATAGGGATAGGAACTTCTCTTCCTGAAATTACTGTATCTTTTGTTGCGTCAAAAAAAGGTCAATACGGCATTGCTGTGGGTAATATAGTAGGATCAAACATATTTGATTTTTTGGGAATAATAGGAACTAGTGCACTTTTTATACCAATAAACTTTAACAAGTTATTAATCATTGACTTATTATTAGCTCTTGCTTCTGCAATTTTGATAACAATACTTGTCACTTCTAACAAAAAATACAGACTCGGCAGAACACATGGTTTGTTACTCATAGTACTGTTTGTAATGTATATGATTTTTGTTGTAAACCGTGGATAGAGAATATTGAAATTATTGTATAATGTATAAATATGAAAAATAATGATGATAACTTTATAGACAGCGCTAGAGCACATGTGAAAACAAACATAAGAAGTAGAATGAAACTAACAAAGTTAGATAAAGTAGCTTTATGGATAACTAAAAGTGTTGGGAGTATGGGATTTTTCTTAATTGTTTTTGCTTGGACTATTTTATGGCTTGGCTGGAATCTATATGCACCAAGAGAGTATAGATTTGATCCTTACCCAGCTTTTGTATTATGGCTTTTTATATCAAATATGATACAACTTTTCCTTACACCTATAATTATGATAGGTCAAAATTTACAAAGTAGACACGCAGAAGCAAGAGCAGAGGCGGATTTTGAAGTCAACAAAAAAGCTGAGAAAGAAATAGAAAAAATAATTTCTAATCTAGAAAAACAAAATGAAACTATAAACCAAATATTGAAAAAAATAAGTTAATTTATTTCTTTTTTGGCTTCTTTTTTTCTTTTCTATGAGTTTCACCTTTCATATAGGTAAATTATATCATAATAAAAATAAAATCCCCTATTCGGGGATTTTATTTTTTAAAATCATATCCTGCCAATAAAAGTTCTAAAAAACTTTAAAATTTAGATAAAATTCGAGGCGGATGAGGAAAATAATTTGAGGTGTACAATAGTACATTGAGAATTATTTTACCGAAATCCAACAAAGAATTTTGCTAAATTTGGAAGTTTTTATGATAAGTGTTTTGAAACAAGCTTAGTCATCTCAAACATATTAACAACTGACTTTCCTCCAAAAACTTTCTTCAAAGACTCATCTGCGTTGATATTTCTCTTATTTTTTGGATCTTGTAAATTATTTTTCTTTATATAAGCCCATAGACCCTTAACTACTTCTGATCTAGGCATTGGACCTTTCCCAACTACTACAGCTAAATCTTCGCTAATAGTCATTGGTTTCATAAATGCTGAATTAACTTTTGCCATTTTTTTATTATTTTATAGTAATGTATCTATTATATAATAAATACAGATGTAAAGCAATATCTTTCAGATGAAAAAAGTGGTGTATTATTCTTCTTCTCTAAATCTGTTAAATAAAGCATTAACCAAAGAAAGTATTATAGAGAACCAAAAAGCCGTCCAATAACCTGATATTGTAAAGCCGGCTACAATTTTAGATGCCAATACTATAAACAAAGCGTTAACAAACAAAGAAAATATTCCTAAAGTAACTAAATTTAAGGGAAGAGTTATTAATTTAACAAATGGTTTAATAAAAACATTAATAATTCCTAAAACTACCGCTAATACTAAAGCACTTACTATGGTAACTGACGCACCCGGCAAAAGATATGTTGTAATAATAATAGCTAAAGCCGAAATAAATAAATGTGTAAATATTTTCATAATTGTTAATTATAACAAAAATATAAAATATTAACTATTATTTTAATAAATTAATTAAATTCTCTTCAAAATTTACAGTTCCTCCAATACCAAAATCTAAAATTAACGTCGATAAGACTTTATCATATCCGGTAATAATCAAAACACCTACTATTACAAAAAGAATACCGAAGATTTTCTTCAATTTCTCTGTCTTTTCCTCGTTTCTAAATAACTTACCAACAAATTTTTGACCTAGATACGCAACAATAAACAAAGAAAGTGACATACCTAAAACAAAACCTATCAAATACAAGAAACCAACTATAGGACTTGCTGGCAACACTGTAGCTAAAATAAATAAATAAGTTGGACTACACGTAGTGAAAATTGGACCCAAAGATAATCCTATAATTACATCCCCGTAATTATTATTTTTTTGATATCCAACCCCTAAGGTTTTATTTGAGAATAAATTTATTTTTTGAATAAAACCTATTCCACTCCATATATTTGGGAAAATTATTACCAAACCAAGAAAAAGTATGACACCGCCAGAAAACCAATTCCAGAAAGCAGTTGGGATGTCAATAAATAGTGTTGAAGCCTTTAATATAAGAGTGAAAAATACTACGGACAGAGAAAGAGATCCTATTACAATAAGTGCTCTTTTTGTTATTCCATTCTTTGTTCCATCAGCTGTTCCTATAACAATCGGCAATAAAGGAAGGACACATGGAGCCAAAATTGTTAAAAATCCTGCAAGAATTGATACAAGAAAAAACAACATTTTTATTGTATATTACTGATAATATCTTCAAGTTTAGATCCCCCATTCCATTTTTTAATCAGATTGCCGTCTTTATCCACCTGAACTAAAGAATGTTGTGTTGTTATTCCATATTTTCTTTTTAAATCAACTTCTTTATCATAATCAGTTTTTAAAATCAAAACTCCTTCTGGAATAGAATTCAAATTATTTTCTATATCGGAATTTAAAGACCTACAAGATGGACACCATGAAGCATGAAAAAATAATACAACCTTACCGTTTTCAGCCATAGCAATTTTGTCTTGATTATAATTTTCATACTTACCAACACTACTTAAATTTTCTAATTCAACGTTATTATTCAATTCAACATTATTATCTGGCTGTACAGAAATGCCCTGTTCTGAAGAACCCCCTCTAAAAAAATACCCTAGAATACTGACTAAAACTATAATTAATAAAATAATTAATATATTTTTATTCATATTTTTTAAATTAATATTTTTAATATAGATTGAATCTTATTTGAAGTCTTATTATTAACTGGCATGTAACACATAGTCTGTCCAACTCTATGACCCTCAATAACACCCCTAACAGACAAATAAGATAATTGATGTGAAGCTAAAGATTGAGATATACCAACAATTTTAGATATCTCATTTACACACCAATCTTTTTTACCACCAAACAACACCCCTAATATTTTTAATCTATGAGGGTTACTTAATATCTTCATTATTAATATATTCTCAGATGTATCTTTCATAAATTTATACACCCAAAATACTCTTTAATTTCCCTTCATCAAACCCTATAACCATTTCAGAATCTACAAATATAACAGGAACTCCCAACTGACCGCTTTTTTCTATCATTTCTGACCTTTTTTCTGCGTCTACAGAAACATCATAATCGGTAAAATCAACATTGTTATTCTTAAAAAATTCTTTCGCTTGATGACAAAAATGACATGTTGGCGTAGAGTAAATGACAACTTTCTTCATAAATTTAATATTGTTAATATAATAACATATGAATACATATTCATATGTTATTATATTAACATAAACCAAATAAGAAACAATGTATTTTATCTAAAGATAACCGAACCACTGTCATACTTTAAAGTTAAAACAAGTTCCCCTCTTGAAGTAAACAGATAACCTGATGAGTTTTCAAGGTAATTTCTAAAAATTTGCTCTTGAGACCCCTCACAATACATCAATGTAGATACCATCTTATCAAACAGAATACGACCATCTGTCATCAAAGTATACTCTCCCCCGACACCATTACAATCTGTTGATGCAGAAAAAGTATTATTATTTTCTTTAAAAGTTAACTTGAAATTATCTGAATTTCTTGGAACGACCACACTACCATCATTTAATTCTGTTCTTACCCAAACCCAAGTTTTCATCCCCAGACTCATCTTTTTAGAGTCAGCATCACCTTCAAAATCTTTTATAACTTCTCCAAGTGTCATTGAATTGGAATCGAATTTCACATACATACTTTTACCAACACTTGGTTGTGTAGTGAAAGGTTCGCCAGGTTTTCTATCAGCATAATTTACAACTATAAAACCTTTTTCATTTATATTTGTACTTTGTGGAGCTATTCGATCACCTATAAACATAGCTTCTGAACCAACAAAACCTTCTGGTTTATTTAAAGCAACGACTAAATAATAAAACAAACCGCTCCCGCCAGCATCCTGAGTTAGAATAAAGGCAGTATCTTCCCTGCCGTCTGAATCAAAATCATAATTAACTTCATTTCCAAAATACCTTGTCTCTACCGCAAATGAAGATTCTGGAGATATTGTCTCAAAAGAAACCCCTTCTTTTAAAGTGACTTCATTTCCCTGAATTAAATAGGTTGCATCTTTGTAATTTTTTACATTACTAAATTTTTCTCCATCATTAAAACTTTTATAACCCCAAAAAACCAGCACTATAAGTGCTAAAACTAAAACCAAAAAAACTGATATTATTTTTTTATTATTTTGCATATTATTAAGATTAATTAAATACAAGTTTCTAGACGAAATAATACTGATTAACTTACAACACTATAACAAAAATACAAATTTTTCTCTTGTAAAAAGGTGTAGTTTAAAGTATCTTTTAAACATAAATAATTGGGAGATCGTCTAATGGTAGGACTGCGCCCTCTGGAGGCGCATATCTTGGTTCGAGTCCAAGTCTCCCAGCCAGATAAAACAGAGCGGACATTGTAAAATGTCCGCTCTTTAAAAAGACTGGTTGACCGAAATCTCTTTGGACTCCAGCCAACCCCGAATGGTCTCGGCCTGCTCCTCAGTAAAACAAGCCGAGTAATATGCCTCACGGGCATCGTATCCGTTCTTCACGACCTCAACCTTCTTAATGGGAGAGATCATTGAATCTCGAAGAAAATTATGGAAGTCCTCGAGCTCATCGGGGGTCATCTTCCCCAATTCAATCAGAACCAAGCGCTCTCGAACAAACACTTTCATCTTTCTACCCTCCCTTTAGGCAATCTAGTATCTATTTGTACACCACAACAAAACCTTTTGCAAGAATCTAGATCTTCAGATACTTTCTAACTGCCAAATATGAAGATATGGAACCTATAGCAACACCCGAACCAACTATAATTAGAAATATCTCACCAAAATTCTCTGTATAATATTCAAAAATATTTAATCCCAAAAACAAATTAGTAGTAAATCCACCCATCCAAAGAGTCACAGGATAAAATATAAGCAAAGTAATTATTGCTGAAAGAAAACCATATATTGCACCAGCAATAAAAAATGGACCTTTAATATATCTATCAGAAGCACCGACAAGTCTCATCACAGATATTTCATCTCTAGACATATATATAACAAGTCTTATGGTGTTAAATGTTATAAGTATTGAAATTGCCACCAAAAATAAAGTCAAAATAAAACCTAGACTATTAGTTGAATTTATGATTCTTGTTAAACTGTCTATCGCCTCTTTATTTTGATAATAATTAACTTTATCAATTATACTATTTGAACCTATTGATTCTGTTCTTTTACTTTCTATAAAATTAGCGATACTTTCATAATTTGAAGGATCTTTAGCTTTTATATTAAGTGTTGCCCCTAATGGATTTTCACCCAACTCTTCCAATGCCTGCAAAGTGAATTGGTCATTTTGGTGTCTCTCTTTAAATTTTTCTAATTCTTCTTCTCTAGATACGTATTCAATCGGGGGGAGAACTTCTGGCAACTGCTCTAGGCTCGTCTTCATCGCCAAAATATCCTCTTCTTTAGCCGAAGTTACAAAATAAACATTTATATCAACTTTGTCTTTTAATTGGCTTAAAGTTGCCCTTAGAAGAACACTAGAAAAAATAACAGACCCTATCACAAAAAGAGTCACCATCATTACCAAAATAGATGATAGAGATATAAAACCGTTTCTCCAAAAAGAGAAGAACCCCGCCCTAACTATTCTTTTAACTTTAATCCAAAACATAATAAATAGTATACAGTTTCTAGTTTTTAGTTGCTAGTAAATAGTAAATAATGTAATTAGATAACATATTTACCTTGTTGGTCATCTCTAATAATTCGACCATTTTCCATAGTTAACACTCTTTTTTTAAGTGAATCTATAACTCCTTTGTTGTGTGTTGTTAATATAACCGTAGTCCCTAAATCATTTATTTTTTTAAGAATTTGTACTATATCAAAAGTATTTAAGGGATCTAAATTACCAGTAGGTTCATCGGCGATAATAACATCTGGTTGATTTACAATAGCTCTAGCGATTGAAACTCTCTGTTTCTCGCCTCCAGAAAGTTCGTTTGGAAAATTCCATATCTTTTTACCTAAATCAACCAAATCTAAAACATGAGGAACGTCAGCTTCAATCTCTTCATCTGTTCTCCCTGCTGCCTCCATAGCAAAAGCTATATTTTCATACACATTTTTATTTGGTAAAAGACGAAAATCCTGAAAAACAACACCTATTTTTCTTCTAAATAAATCCATTTCTTTTCTGTCCAATCTTGAAACATCAGTAGCTTCGTAAAATATCTTCCCTTTTGTAGGGGTTTCCTCACCCAAAAACATCTTTAGTAAAGTGGTCTTACCAGCACCACTATGTCCAACTATAGATACAAACTCTCTAGGTTCTATAATAAAAGATATGTCTTCCAAAGCTACTGAATTATCTGGATATATTTTTGAAACATTATCAAAATGAATCATAGAATTGATTATAACTTATTGAGATAGATAGTAAAGAAGTTTTTTAAATATGTTTTTACAAATCTTTCTCTGCATCTAAAAATCCTTGAATATCACCACTAAAAACAGCATCGACGTTGCTGGTTTCAAAATTTGTCCTGTGATCCTTCACCATTTTATATGGATGGGTTACATAAGAACGAATCTGATTACCCCACTCTATCTGTGTAGTTTTGGAAATATACATACCCTTTTCTTTGGAAACTCTTTCTTCTTCTAAAGCTTTATATATTTTCCCACACAAAATCTGCATAGCTTTCTCTTTATTTTGAGCTTGAGATCTTTCGTTATCACTTTGTGCCGAAATGTTTGTTGGAATATGCACAACCCGAACAGCAGTTTCTCTTTTGTTAACATTTTGTCCTCCAGGACCACTTGAACGAGAGAGTTCAACTCTTATATCACTATCTTTTATATCCAGCTCTTCTTTACTTATTTTTTCAAACTTTGGTATAACCTCTACCATTGAAAAAGAAGTGTGACGCAAAGACTTGGCATTAAATGGAGATACCCTTACCAATCTGTGGACTCCAGATTCATTTTTAAATGTACCATATGCATTTTTACCAGTTATTTCTATAGTTACATTTCTAAAACCTCCGTGATTATTTTTGTTTTCATGTAAAAGTGATGCAGAAAAATTGTTTTTAGCAAAATACTTAAGATACATATCTAGCAACATTCCGGAAAAATCTTCTGCATCATCCCCTCCAGCACCAGAAAATATAGTCATGAGAGCATTACCTCTATCATACTTACCCACTCCTTGTATTTCTGATTGCAAATCTTTAATTCTTTTTAAAACAGATTGTGCTCTATCTTTATCAGACCAAAAATCCACAGAATTCATTTCTTGTTCTAATGAATTTAATTCATCTTTAAGTTTATTTACATCTCTATCCATAGAAAATTATTGATTTCTCAAAAAAGACTCTACCGAATCTTCTCCAGGAAAATCAAAAAATGCGGGCTCATGTTTCATAGTGCTTCCAATCATAAAATGAAATAATTCACAATCTTCACAGTTTGGATACTTGTCCCTCAAAGATCTGGCAAAATTAAACATCTTTTCATACATATCAGGATTTTCGTAAAACTTTAATTTTAATTCATTTAGCTCTACTAATATTTGTTCTTTGTTTTTTGGTATTCCTTCCATATTTTTTTATTAATTTTTCTTGAGCCGTCAGCGAGACTTGGTCAAAAATATTTTACTCGTCGTCACTCGTAAAATTTTTCGACCCTTTCCTTACAGGAACAGTACACCTTTCGCATTTGATTACAAAATCTCAAGGTCTTGCGAAGTGATAATATCACTTCTCACTCGCGACCTAGTTTGTTAACTAGGTGCCCGCTCCGTCTTGCAAGTCTCGAAGAAAACTCTGTTTTCTTGAGCCGTCAGCGAGACTTGCACTCGCGACCTCTCCCTTACCATGGGAGTGCTCTACTACCCGAGCTCCGACGGCATACTGAAACAATATAGCACAAATTAACCCTTTTTATATTCAACTATTTTACCTGCTTGTATTTCTATTTTATCTGCTTTACGTAAATTTTTAATTTGTTTTGGAGTTAAAATTCTGTAATGCTTAATCTCATCCAAATTCTCTGTTATAAAAGAAATATCCCTATTTGTTGTCCTCCAGTTTATTTTTTTAAATTTATTTAGATTTAAAGGTAAGGAATATTCACGCAAAGTTTTGATTCCTGTATCTAAAAAGTATTCATGAAAAAATGACATCACTAACTCTCGTATACTCCTATATATTGGCTCCCTGTATCTAAGTACAGCATGATTCGTTTTTGATAAAGAACCCCAGAAACCATCTATTTTATAAACTGCAATTACATGATCATAATCATAAGGTTTAGATGTTGAACGTAAATCTAAAATAAGTGGTAAAAAACCATGATATTCCAAAACACTTGCTGCAAAAATCGCCCCTTCAACACAATGAGCTTTTTTATTTTTCATAACATACCTAGGTGACATACAATGATGACTTTTATCATGATTAAAAGGAATAGTATTAAGCCAATCTTGTATTTTTGTAGGATTATTTAATTTTTTTATTAAACCAAGCTCTTCTTTTGTATAGGAATCTGTATTCATAATGTTATTATAACTCATTCAAACAACATTATTGATTAAGTTTGTTCACTATGGTACAATTACCCCGTTAGCTACATAGCGGAGTAGAGAAGCAGTATCTCGGTAGGCTCATAACCTGCAGACCCACGTGCAAGTCGTGGCTCCGCAACAAGTAAACAAAAACCCCAAAAGGGGTTTTTGTTTACTTGTGTGGAAAGTAAATTGCTTGGAGTAAGTTTTTGTCAGAACTTACACAGATTTGCGACTTACAAGCCGAGTACGGATTGTCGAAAATCTACGTTCCTTAATTCAATGAGTGTCGACGATTTGGAATAAGGAAAAAGTCCTTTGTATATTTATAACCCATTCAAATATTCCGTTTTTCCATATTTTCTGCTATATTTCCTATATTGTCGGCGTAGCTCAGGTGGTTAGAGCGTGGGACTCATAAGCCCAAGGTCGGAAGTTCGAGTCTTCCCGCCGACACAAACTCTTCCCTATTTACTTTATCTCTACTTATTTGTGGTTAGTCAAATATCCTGTCACGTAATATTATATATATGTGCCAGTATATAAAAAAGTAAACAAAGATTTCTTTAAAAAGTGGTCTGACGATATGGCATATGTTCTTGGTTTTCTTTGCGCTGATGGATATATTACGGTAAATAAAAGAGGTGGACAGTTTTGGTGCATAAATATTACAGACAAAGATCTATTGGAAAATATAAAATATACTATTGGTTCTGAACACAAGATTGGTCTCAGAAAAGGCAAAGGTAAAATTAAAAATCAGTATAGAATTCAAATAGGTAGTATTGAAATGTGTAATGATTTGAGAAAATTAGGAATTAAAGAAAGAAAAACAAAAAATATAAAAGTACCAAATATTCCAAAAGAACAGATTTGTCATTTTGTTAGAGGTTATTTTGATGGAGACGGTGGTGTTTGGACTGGATTAGTCCATAAAGAAAGGCTGAAACAATTATTAAGCATAAGAGTTCTATTCACTTCATGTTCAAAAAAATTTTTGTTTTCTTTATCTAAAAATCTAGAGAATTTTGGAGTCATGAATGGTGTTTTAAGTGAAGGTAAGGGAGAATATTACAGACTGATCTATAGTATTCATTCCTCTTTGAAATTGTATTATTTTATGTATAATAGTTTAGGTACATCAAAGTTATTCTTGAAAAGAAAAAAGGATGTATTTGAAAGGTACATGAAAATGCGCTCGTAGCTCAACTGGTTAGAGCACTCCCCTGTAGAATACTGCAGCTTTCTGTCGAAACGACAGTTTGAAACTCTTTGGGATATCGGTGAAGGCTAAGTCATGATATTTACATCATGATATGCGAATACCGAGGGAACCCCTCAATTGAGGGGGCGCCGTAGAGACTAGATACCAAAGCGCCTAAGGGAAACTAGGGTGAAGATATAGTCCACGCCTTTATGAAAATATTGGATAAGTGCACGGGAGAGGTTACCGGTTCGAGTCCGGCCGGGCGCGCCAAACAAAAAGCCACTTTATGTGGTTTTTTGTTTTGCCGACTCGGAAAAAGCTCTGGGAGAGCTTTTGTCCGGACTCGAAGCCCGATTGAGATTTTCTGAAAGTTAGCGTATCAGAAAATCCAATTGGGGTACTGTTCCAGTAAGGAACGAGTCCGGCCGGGCGTGTATCGTTTTCACTCAATAAATTGACCACGAAAAGTTCACGGGTCTACGGGACTTGAACTCATGTCTTTTTTATGGAAGTATTCTTAATGAAAAGGAGCTTTTATGGAAGTCACAATCAAACTTGACTGGCCTAACCACGAACATCAGTTCACCCAGACAATCAAAACGACAGACCACTATAACGATGTGGAAATCAATCATTGTGTGCTCTGCGACAGAGCCGCAAGTGCATCTGGTATCCCCACAAAAAAGCACTTTGAGCACCCGAAGGGGTGCAAGTGCTACTGGTGTGTCTATTGCGATTGCCCAGAACTCATTGCTCGTGAAAAAGCATTGTGAGTTTTCTTCTCACTTCAACCCGCCCGACAGAATCCCTGTCGCCAGGCGGGTATTCTGTTGGATTTGAGTCCTAACCTCCTCCACCAGGTCGCGCAAAATGATTAAATAATCTTAAATTCTTCAAAAACACTTCTATACAATTCAATAACTCTATTTACTTCCTTTTGGGTTAGTTTGTGACTCATACCTTCGTGAGCAATCTGATTTCTAACCTTGTGGGCTTCCCAAGCGTTATCTAGGGTCAAAAAGTCTGACTTCTCAACATTTTTTAATTTATCTCCAATCGTCTCACCTGAAAGAGACATTTTATCCAAAAGTTCAGAAAGCATTATATCAGCTTCTATAATTGCCAATCGCCAATCACTTTCATTTTGAGATATTGAGTGACTTAATATTTTTTCCCATTTAGGATTAGATGGATAATCCACTTCAAGTTTAGTTGAATTAGGTTCTAAATATAAAAGTTTTATTTGCTCTTCTGCTAATTTATTTATATTTCTTATAAGATAAGTAATAAAAACCACAAAGACAACAGATGATAATATAAGCAAAAATTTAGTCCAAGAAAAAAGACTGTCTATGAATTTAATTAAACCTATAACAAAACCAGCCCTACTTTTTTCTACATAATCTAAATCATTTTCAGAGACCCAACCCTCTGTTCCATCATCAAATCTTATATGCCAATACTTCACTCCGCCTATAACAAGAGGACCCTCTAAAATAGTTCCACTAGAACCTTTATTTTTTGTAGCAATAACATTACCTCCGGGACTATCGTAAACCAAAGTTCCATTTTTATTAGCTTCTACCGTTCCACCTATTAAACTAGGTTTTTCAGATAATGGCTCCCTATCTCCATATAAACTATCTAAACCGTCTTCTTCTACCCAACCCTCTGTTCCATCATCAAACCTTATATGCCAATATTTCTTCCCGTCTTTTATAATTGGTCCTTCTAGAATAGTCCCTCTTTGCCCACTAGAGACTCTTGCAATTTCATCCCCACCAGGAGAAGAGTAAACCGCAACTTCTTTGTTGGTCTCTACTGCCGTACCAATTAGTGTAGGCATCTCATTCATAGGAGTGATTTTTTCTGAAATAGCACCTATGTCTTTTTCATTTATCCAACCAGTACTACCATCTTCAAACCTTACCTGCCAATATTTTTCACCATTAACTGTAACAGGGCCTCCAACAATCCTTCCTTCATCCCCTAATTTCTTTGTATCTATTTTTCTTCCACCAGGAGAATCATATAAATCAGCTTCTTTACTTGTAACCACAAATTTTGAACCTATGGGATTTAAAAGTGAGGATATTGGTTTTGTTACAGAAGACAATAACCCACTAGGAGTAAAACTTCTCCAGCCATTAGAAAAAAAATTACTTTGGGACAAAAAAGCAGACACACTGCTTAAAGCAGAAACTAAAAGTAAAATTGCTAGTATAGTCCAAACTATCTCTACAAACGGATCTCCTCCAGAAGATTTTTCAGCTCCTTTATTTTTTTCATCTGCCATAATATATAAATAGTATACAGTAGCTAAAATATAGTATCTAGATTGCTACTCACCTAAAAATTTTTTAGATATATAAAATAAAACATCTTCTGCACCATGTTTAGACATTATTTGTAAACCTAAAGGCATTTCCTTGTTTTCAACAGAAATTTTTCCAGAAGGAATAGATATCGCTGGTATTCCTACTATATTTGCTGGTACCGTAAAAATATCTTCCAAATACAAAGCTAAAGGATCGTTTGCCTTCTCTCCTATTTTAAAAGCAGGACCTGTAGTTGTTGGAGTTATTATTGCATCAACTTCAGAAAAAGCGTTGGTAAAATCTCTTGAGATTTTTGATCTTAATTTTAATGCCTTATTGTAGTAAGCATCATGATAGCCGGCAGACAAAACATATGTACCAATAAGAATTCTTCTTCTAGCTTCTTTTCCAAAACCTATTCCCTTGGTTTTCATATAATCATCTAAAAGATCTTTGCCTTCAACATGAAGACCGAATCTAACACCATCAAAACGGGCCAAATTAGAAGAAGCTTCAGCGGGCATAATTATATAATAAACAGCTAAAGAATATTCTATATTTGGAAGCTGTATCTCTTTTATTTCAAAACCTAAATTCTTTAACTTTTCTATAGAATTATCAAAAATTTCTCTAGCTTCTTTTGTCATGCCACCCTTGTTTAGAATATGATAAGGAACACCCAAAGTCATTTTCTTCTTTATATCTACTTTAGGAAAAACATCTTCCCCAAAAGTGGTGCTGTCCATAGGATCAATTCCTTTTATAACATTAAAAAGTATTTCAGAATCTGTGGCTGTTTTTGTAATTGGACCTATAACATCCAAAGAAGAACCAAGTGCCATGAGTCCATACCTTGAAACACCCCCATATGTAGGTTTAAGTCCAACAACACCACAAAAAGACGCTGGTTCTCTAACAGACCCCCCGGTGTCAGAACCTAAAGCACCTAGTGCCCCATCCATAGCCACAGAAGCAACGGAACCCCCTGATGAACCCCCTGCAACTCTTGTAGTGTCCAATGGATTCTTAGTAACACCAAAAGCAGAATTCTCTGTAGAACTACCCATAGCAAACTCGTCCATATTGGCTCTACCTAAAAATATAGCCCCAGCGTCCTTTAATTTTTTTATAACCGTATCATCATATTGAGAAACATAACCTTCAAGTATTTTTGAAGAGGAATTAGCTTTTTTGCCTTTTATCAAAATATTATCTTTTATAGCAATAGGAACACCTAAAAGCGGAGACTTATCACCCTTTCTAATTTTCTCATCCACCTCGTCTGCTTGTTTCAAAACATCATCATAAACTTCAAGATATGCATTTATTTCTTTATTCAAAGATGTGATTCTAGATAGATAACTTTCAACCAACTCCCTTGCAGAAAAATCTCCATCTTGAAGATGTTTTAAGGTATTTTTTATTGTTAATTTACTCAAATCTATCATAGTATTTTTTTAACACTGATGTATCTTTTTTCTCTATTAGGAGCATTGTTCAAGATATCTTCAGTATATTCATCATCACTATTTAATGGAACATCTTCTCTCATTACATTTTTTAAAACAGGATTGATTGATTCTTCGTCTGCTTTAGCATCTTTAATTTGTCCAATGTAGTCCAAAATAGAATGGAGTTCTTTTGTTAAACCCTCCACTTCTTCTTCTGTTATTTGTATCCTAGCAAGATTGGCTAGATTTTTTACTTCTTCTTTATTTACCATACTTATAAAAATGATATTACCACAATAAATCCATAATTATAATAGAGACAAAAATTCTTTCTCTGTTATTATTTTAATTCCCAAATTTTTTGCTTTTTCATACTTGGAACCAGTATTTTCACCAGCAACCAGATAATCTGTTTGTTTTGATACACTCTCGGATACAAGACCTCCATTTTTTCTTATTATATCTTTTATCTCATCACGTGACATAGTTTCTAATGTGCCAGTTACAACAAATTTTCTTCCAGAAAACTTATCCGAAGATTTTTCCCTTTCTTTTTCTAAAATAATTTCTTTCAGCAAATTATCTACCACTTTTTTATTGTTTTTATCTTTGAAAAAAGAGACTACAGACCTTGCTATAATTGGTCCTATTCCAGACAAAACTTCTAAATCTTCATACTTTACATCAATCAACTTATTTATAGTTTTAAAATGTTTAGCTAAATCTATTGCAGTCTCTTCTCCGACTTGCGGTATAGATAAACCAACTAAAAGTCTCGGTAAAGTAACTCTCCTAGATTTTTCTATAGATTTTAAAAGATTATCTACAGACTTTTCTGCAAATCTAGGTAATGCCAACAAATCCCCTTTTTTCAAAGTAAATATATCAGCATATTCAGAAACTAAATTATTATCTATTAAAAGATCAATTATCTTTGGCCCACAATCTTCTATATTAAAAGATTTTTTTGAAACAAAATGATGAAATCTTCTCTTTATTTGTTCGAGAGAATTTGGATAAACACACCTCCACGCAGCTTGCCCAGGAATTCTTTCTATACTTCCATCTCCCCCACAAGCAGAAACCTTGCTGGGCCAAACAAATGGCTTAGACTTTCTGTTTCTCAATTCTTTCACAACAGAAACTATATCAGGTATAACATCTCCTGCTTTTTGTATAATAACAGTATCACCAATACGGACATCCAAACGCCTTATTTCATCTTCATTATGAAGTGTTGCACGAGATACCGTAGAGCCAGCAACGAGAACAGGTTTTAAGTGTGCTACCGGTGTCAAAACTCCCGTACGACCGACTTGTAAAACAATATCTTCAACTATAGTAGTAACTTGTTCTGCTTTAAATTTATAAGCCACACCCCACCTAGGTGATTTTGCTGTAAAACCAATAGCTTCCTGTATTTTTCTGGAATTTATTTTTATAACTATTCCATCAAGAGCATAGTCTAAAGAGTCTTTTTTAGCTTCCCATTTTTTGTAATATTTATAAACATCATCTATGCTTTCAAAAACTGAATAATTTTTATTTATTTCAAAACCAAGTTTATCAAGTAATTCTATCTCACCAGATTGTGTATCTGGAATATCTCCAGAAAAAAAATCAATATCATAAGTAAACAATTTTAAATTCCTGGAAGCAGTTATTTTTGGATCTAATTGTCTTACAGAACCCGCTGCTACATTTCTGGTGTTTGCAAAAGGTTCTTCATTATTTTTTAATCTATTTTTATTTAAAATATCTAAATCTTTTTTACTCATCCATGCTTCACCTACAGCAATTATAGAAACTTTTTTATCCAAATTAAGTGGTACACTCTTTATTGTCTTTATATTATTTGTTACATCTTCACCTATACTACCGTCCCCTCTTGTAGCACCAGATAAAAGCTCACCATTTTGGTAGGTTAAGATTATTTTTAGACCGTCTATTTTTAATTCACAACAATATTCTATTTTTTCATTTTCTAGACCTGCTTTTTGTATAAAATTTTTTGTCTTCTTTTCCCATTTCTGTAAATCCTCAAAACTAAAGACATCGTCAAACGACCACTGTTTTACTCTATGTTCTATTTTAGAAAATTCCTTTAGGGGTTCACCCCCAATTCTTTCTGAAGGAGTATCTTTAGATTTAAGTTCAGGGTATCTCTCCTCTATTTCTAAAATCTCCTTAAGTAAAGAGTCATACGCCTCATCTGATATTTCCGGTTTATCTAAAGTATGATACAAGTAAGAATGTTTTTTTATAACATCTTTTAAATCCTTATATCTAGCTTTTACAGATTTAGGAATACTAGAATTCATACACCTTACTCTAGCAAATTTAGTTGTTATATGTAAGTTTAGATCCTCGTTCAACTCTTCTTATAGCCCCAGCATCACAAGTGTTATAACCTCTAGAATCTATGATGGTTACTGCTCCAGAATGTTTACCTACATCTACGGTCACACAACCTTTTACAAGGTTTATTGTGAAAGTGGTCGTAGCAGAAGAAACCACAGTTGGTGTAACCACCTGGCCAAAACAAGATATTGGACTTGGAGGTTGAACAAAAGCGCTAGTTCCGCTTCTAAAATCCCAATATACCGCGCATTCTATACCACTACCTGACGCATAAAATGCATGTTGAGACTCCTCATTTGAATCTGCAATTATAAGCTGTCTTACGGATATATTTACTACGGCAAAACTTATAATAAGCAACATACCTGTAACTATAATAGATACAAGTAAAGTAAATCCTTTTTTGTTTTCAAATTTATCCTTCATATTATTGTAATCTATTAAACAACAACTGATTAACTTCAAAAGATTTTGTGCTCGCCCCCTGATTCCAACTTATCCATATTTTTACATTTACTTCCTGACCAGGAGTAACAGTCTCGTATGTTACAGCTCTTTTAAAATTAGTTGTAACTCCTGCTGCATTGTAACCATACAAACCATTAGAGTTTTTTATAATTAAATTAGGGCAAGTAGAATTGCCCCCCGGACAAGCAGATACAGTGTTAGAAGGAACATCAATATAACAAAATGAAGGACTGGCACAAGCATCTAAACCTGAAAGCCAACTGCCAGAACCTGTGTGCAAAAAACTAAGAGCGTTAGTATCTCTTCTGTTTTTCATATACTCCATAGTCTCCTGAACCAAATAAAAAGCAATTATTTGATTTCTAGCAGTAAGAGAACCTTGCAAACCACTTTGTACAGCAGTAAAACCTGCCAATATAGA
>CAYMJQ010000004.1:33619-65495 GCA_964391455.1 uncultured Candidatus Saccharibacteria bacterium
ATGGCAACTAATGTTTCTATTAATGTAAACCCTAGTTTTTTATTTTTTTTATACATAATTTTATTGAGAATCAAATGCTCTTTGGGATATTGTTGTTTGTAAAGAAAATTGAGTTCTATTTAATACCCCATTACCAGCTCTACCTCTTATTAAAATAACAACTCTAGGTTGAACCAAATCTCCGCCTGCGGAATAAGATGTTGACCCTAAAACATAAAATGTAAGTGCTTCTATCCAAACATCTGGACTTGTAACATACTGTTCTGCACCACCATTTACACTTCTTACTATTCTAGAACCGTTCAATCTATACACAACTTGATTACCATCTGAGTCCAAAACTGCAATGGAGGTAGCCCCATTTACACAATCCCTGGTAGTATCCAAACCACCACCCTGGTTAATATCACAATGATATCTACTACCAAAACGGATATTTCTCGTCATAGATTCAAGAGATAAATTTAGATTATCCATAACTGCTCTTAATGATCTTGATTTTCTATTCCCTTCAAAAGCACTGTATATAGAGCCACTAAATATAAGCATAACTACAGAAAAAACCGATATAGAAACCATTATCTCTATTAAAGTAAATCCTTTTTTGTTTTTTCTATAAGACAACATTATATTATTATTGGATAAAGACGTGACCTGTGTTTTCAATAACAACATTAAGATGACGTCCTAAAGGTGAAGTCACTTGAATCCTCCCATAAGAAAGAGGTCCAGAATCGACAAAACCACTACTATTTATAAAATAAATTCTAGCATCTGGATTCGGTCTTAGAAAATTTATCGCCATAGATGAAATACCTGGAGCTGGACATGTGCTTACATTACAAATTCGATTTATTCTCACTCCATTTCTCAACTCAACAGTCTGAACTAACTCTGAAGTACCGGAATCAAATATATTGTTGTTATTTAAATCAATAAAAATTTTGTAATTTGTATCTTGTTCTCCTAGATAAATACCGTAAGCAGAATTAAAACTGCCACTATTAATACTCCCCTCTCTAACATTTATCCCATAAGCTTGTGCTTGTCTTATTGCCACAACAAGCTCTTGAACTGAAGCAGATAATGCCAACCTATCGTTAAAATTGCCATAATTATAAAGAGTAATAGATAGAATAATTGATATTATTGAAACAGAAACCAATAATTCTACTAATGTAAAAGCTTTTTTATAGTTTCGCATAGAAATTTTACACACCGAGAAGAACTGATAAATTCATAATATCAAGTCTAAAGACAAAAACAATTATGGTTCCAAGTATTAAAAACGGAGCGAAAGGTATTTCTGTTTTCATATTAATACCACTTTTATTCAACAACCTCTCTTTTACTAAAAGAAGAATACTCCATACAGCCCCAAGCCAAAAACCTAAAACAACCGCACCAATACCGTATACAAGACCGAGTAGAGCTCCTATACCAAAAACCAATTTAGCGTCTCCAAAACCAATCCATCTTCCTCCAGAAAAAAGCCATAAAGATGCAAAGAAGATAAATAAAATAAGTGGAGACGCCAAATCAAAAAGATCATGTTTCTCTATATTTGGGTATTTCAAATAAATAAATAAAAGAAGTTTTGATACAGCTAAGACAATAAACGTGTAAACAAAAAAATCAGGGATTATTTTATGATGAAAATCATAAATCATAATCACAAACAAAATACTGAAAACGACAAAATAATAAGCAACTAAAAGTGCAGAGTAAAGCAAACCATTTTCAAAACCACTATAGATAGGCCAAAGACTTATCTGCCTTACAATAACTCCAACAAAAACAATTCCAGTTAAAAGCTCGACTAAAGGATACTGCCAAGATATTTTATTCTTGCAAGTCTTGCATCTTCCTCCTAAAAACAGAAAACTAAAAATAGGAACTAGTTCATACCAACGAAGAGTGGTGTTACAAGTAAAACACCTGGACCTTCCTATCGCAGAAGATAACCCTGTCCCATGACGAAGTCCTACGACATTTACAAAACTACCAACCAGAGTTCCTAATATAAATATTAATGTAATAAATAATAAATCCATTTGATTAAGGACAAAGAGCGTTCCCGTTTCCAGGGTCGGTATCTAGAACTTTGATAACACTTGAACCAGTAGAGCCACTTGCATCTAAACACAGCCAGTCAGTGCCAGAACCTATCCCAAATTGATTGGGAACATTTAATTGTTTTCTTACTTTAAAACCACTCCCCCCAGCTGCCCAGTTGGTACAACCAGCACCTACACTATTTACCATAGCAGATATGTTTGAGGGGACAACAGAATTTCCTTCATGACTACAAATAGACGTATAGTTTCCAAAATGGTCATAATACAAAAGACTTGCAGTTTGAATATTTTTAAAAGTTGACCTTATAGAAGCATCGGCGCCTTTTCTTCTTGCCTCGCTTAGTTGTGACAAAACGATACTGGATAGAACTCCTATGATAGCTATGACTACCAATAATTCAACGAGTGTAAAACCTTTATCAAATAATCTTCTGTTTATCATTTTACTAAATAAGAATAATTATAAATACCATTTAAATTATAACACAAATATATTTATGAAATAAAATATAGTTATAAAATTTTTACATAATAGAAAAACGACCTGTTGAAGGTCGTTTTTCTTAAGCAATCAAACCAGATTACCCACAAACATAATCACTAGCACCCAATTGAACGTTAGTTGTAGTAGCAGCTCCTGTACTATCTACACAATAACCAACTGAAGAAACTGTCCTAAGTGGAGACATCATCGCCCAAGCTGTTGTAGAATCTTGACAAGTAGCAGTAGTAGCAGAACTTGCTGCATCTGTAGCTGCAACAGTAGCTCCTGCAGCTGAAGCTGCTGCCTGAAGAGCTCGAGATACATTAGCGTTAGCACAAACGTTTGTATACAATCCGTTTTCAGTATCATAAACCAACTCTGCTTGAGCTCTTACACCATTTAAATTAGACTTGATTGCAGCATCGGCACCCTTGCCTCTTGCAGTGTTAAGAGAAGCTAGAACAACTGATGAAAGAATACCAATAATTGCAATAACCACCAACAATTCAATAAGTGTAAAACCTTGTGAAAATCTTTTTGACATAAATTAATTTAAAATTATTAACTTTTTTCTTATAAATAAATCAAATTTTACCATTCGACCATTCCCCTCATTTGAGAGTTTACCGTTTTTTCTAAACGAATAAGTATATTATACTTCTCGCTTTAATCTATTAAAAGAGCTACTGTGGATAATTATACCTTATTTCTTAAAAAAACGTCGAGCGGAATGTTCAATTTCTGAGGATTTTTATACGAGTTCAAGGCGGAATGAGAAAATACGAGGAGGTGTACATTTAGTACATTGACGAGAATTTTTGAAATTCCAACGCAGAAATCGGATAAAAAGACTAGAAATTAATAAAAAACTTTCACTATTTGAATAAAATCCGTAATTTAAGATCTAGGAATAATGAGTAAAATAACACTAGATGCTAGGCGCTGGATGTTTTGAGAGTGAGCCGTACACATAGTACGGTGAGTGAACAAAACTGAACAGCAACAACGCAGATAGTATTATTTTACTCATTATTATGTGGCGGAGGCGATATTGTATATAGGCATAAGCACCGCCGCGAGCAAGAACCCTACGCCCAATCCCAGCCCCACAATCATAACTGGCTCTATGAGGCCCACTAGAGTATCTACAGCCGAAGTAACTTCTCTTTGGTAAAACTTAGCAAGTGATTTTAAGATACTACCTAATTCCCCTGTTTCTTCACCAACCTTTATCATTTGACTCAAAAGTACTGGAATTTCTTTATGTTGAGAAAAAGCTTCAGAAAGTGGAGTTCCTTCTTTAACTTTTTTCAAAGCATCATTTAATATACTTTGATATATTCTATTATCTACAACAGCAGAGGTTATTTCTAAAGCTTTCAGTATGGGGATACCAGAAATAATCATGGTATTTAAGTTGTCGGCTATTCTAGATAAATACAATTTTTTATACAAATTCCCTATGTAAGGTATCTCTAGCTTCATTTTATCTAAATATAAAGCCCCATCTTCTGTTCTTGAATACCTCCAGGCTAAGTACACGGAAATAATAGTAACTACACCTATAATAACAATATTATTTACCAACAAATCACTAACCCATAAAACGACTTTGGTATATATAGGTATAGGTTGGCCAGAATCCTCTATCATAAGTGCTATTTTTGGAATAATAACTGTAAACATCAAAAACATAACACCTATAAAGGTAAGTATGATAAAGGATGGATAAATCAAAGCATTTTTAGCTTTAGATGTTACCTCATAAGTTCTATCCATATAGTCTGCGAGGTAATTAAATATTTCATCTAACTTACCTGATTCCTCTCCTGAACGAACCATATTTACATAAAAACTAGAAAATGCTGTTGGATATTTCTCTATCGCATTTGAAATAGAACTACCTCCTTGTATATCATCAGCAATGGTAGTTAAATACTTTTTCATTATGGGATTTTCAGCTTGCTCACTTAACAATCTAAAAATTCTCAAAGCTGAAACTTGCGCTTGAAATAAAGTTGCTATTTGTCTAGACAAAATAACAATATCTTTGTTGGATATTCTATTAAAAAATGATAATAAAGGTATTTTGAATTCTTTATTTTCAACAGAATCTATCTGAGAAATAATAAGACCTGTTTTTTGAAGTTGATTTATAGCAATATCTACATTAAAAGCTTCTATGGTGCCAGTTTTTTGTTCTCCTGTATTTGTTATTGCTTTATATTTAAATATCATATATTTACAACATTCTTTCTAGTCCCTTTGAATTTTGTGAATACAAGAAAGCATTTTCTATAGAAATCTCTCCTGCCCTAACAAGATCACTTAAGTATCTATTAGAATCAATCATCCCTTGATCTGAACTTGTCTCTATAACAGAGTTTATTTCATGAGTTCTTCCCTCTCTTATAAGATTAGCGACAGCACTGTTGTTTATTAAAAGCTCTACCGATGGAACCAACCCCTTTGATACAGACGGGATAAGTCTCTGAGAAAATACCCCAAGCAAAGAAGATGATAATTGAGTTCTGATCTGTCTTTGTGCCATCGTATCAAAAGAATCTATTATACGATCTATAGTTTGAGCAGCATTGTTTGTGTGAAGTGTAGAAAATACCAAGTGTCCAGTTTCAGCAGCGGTCACAGCTGTAGCAATATCTTCTGGTGTTCTCATTTCTCCTATCATTAAAACATCTATATCTTGACGAAAAGCTCCTTGCAAAGCTGTGTGAAAATCTGGAGTATCTTCTAATACTTCTCTTTGATCTATGATTGATTTCTTTGATTCAAAAACATATTCCACTGGATCTTCAATGGTGACAATATGAGTTAATCTTTCTTGGTTAATCATTTCTATCATTGCCGCAAGGGTGGTGCTTTTACCTTGGCCAGTTGGACCTACCACAAGAAAAAAACCTTGTTTTTTTCTTGTGAAAGTCTCTAATATTGTAGGTATCTTAAGCTCAGTAAGAGTCTTTATTTTTTTAGGTATAAGTCTAAGAGCTATACTAACTTTTCCTAACCTATGAAAGACATTTCCTCTAAGCCTAGCTCCACTAGAAGTTAAGTAAGAAAAATCTACTTCTTGTTTTTTTTGAAATAATGCACTTTTTACATCATCTAACACAACGTCCAAAATTCCTTTGATATCCGCCTTAGACATCACTGGATGATTTTCTAATTGTATTAAAATACCGGAAGCTCTAACTGTTGGTTTTCTATCTTCAGATAAATGCAAATCGGAGGCTTCTTCTGAAACCATCATAGAAACCAAATTTTCAAAATCTTTTTTATAATCTCCTGCCATTTTATTTTTTCTTGTTTTTATAAATTGTTAAAACTTTTTCTACAACTTCAGATGGTATTGTTGTCGCTTTTATTATATATCCATCAACTCCTAAAGCTTTAGCCTTTTCATAATCATCTGCCTGATTAGTAAGCATTATCACAGTAGCTTCTGGAAGTAACTTTTCTTGTCTTAATAACTTCAACATCTCAATACCGTCCATACTTGGCATAATAATGTCAGATAGAATTATGTCATAGTTTGAACCAGATCTAATTTTGTCTAAAGCTACTGCTCCATTAGGAGCAGTTTCTATATCAAGTCCAGACTTTTTGAACTTTAAAATATACATATCTAATAGAAATTTATCATCATCTATTAGAAGTATTTTTAAATTTTTTTTATCTGATTCCATATTTAAGAAAATTAAGTATTTTTATTATAACATGTTAACTTCTTCAAAAGGAATAATTTTATTCATAGATTTTACAATAGCATCTTCCTTCATTGTTATCATACCTTTTTGTCTAACTATTTTTGATATTTCTAATTCATTTGCTCCTTTTAGAATTGCAGATTCTAAGTCTTTATCCATTTCAAAAACTTCCATAACAGCAATTCTCCCTCTTGTACCATTAGGACATTCCGGACTTGGAGCTACTCTGTATATTTCATCTTTTAAGTCTAATTCGTCTAAATATTGTTGTGGTAAATCACTAAACTGTTTATCTATCATGGCCTTAAGACTCCCCTCAATTTTTTCTGGTTTACCTGCATCCGAACAGAGAGCTTGGGTTAGTCTCTGAGCCATAGCCAAAATAAGAGTAGGAGCAATTAGATACGGATCAACTCCCATGTCTATAAGTCTTGGTATAACTCCCGTTGCAGTATTGGTGTGTATAGTAGATAAAACTAAGTGACCAGTTAAAGCGGCCTGTATAGCTAATTGGGCAGTCTCTTTATCACGGATCTCACCCACCATGATTACATCAGGGTCTTGTCTAAGTGTTGTTCTAAGACCAGAGGCGAAAGTATAACCTATATCGGCTTGAACCTGAGACTGAGAAATACCTTCAATATTATATTCAATAGGATCTTCAAGAGATAGAACATTTTGGTGTTCTCTATCTAACTCATTAAGCATGGAATAAAGTGTGGTTGTCTTTCCTGAACCGGTTGGACCAGAGATAAGAATTAATCCGAACGGCTTTTTGATAGCTGCCTTAATCATATCTATATTTCTCTTACTTAAACCAAGTTTATCAAGAGTCTTTACCCCTTTTTCTTGATCCAAAAGTCTCATCACGACCTTTTCTCCAAAATAAGTTGGAAACGTGGATACACGAAAATCTATTTTTCTATCATCTATTCTGGTGGTAAATCTACCGTCCTGTGGTTTTCTTTTTTCATCCAACCTCATCTCACTTAAAATTTTTATACGAGCAACTACTGCTGGATGAACTTTAATTGGGAGCATCAAACTGGTATTCATAGTTCCATCAACTCTAAATCTAACTTTAACAGTCTCTCTCCATGGTTCTATATGCACGTCGGAAGCATTGCCGTCTGTTGCATATCTTAAAATTGTAGCCACTATTTTTGTAACAGGGGCATCTTCCGCTAATTGAGTATCTTGTGCCACAGTATCCGCACTCTCTGCTTTAACTCTTTCTTCAGCCAAACTAGTTTCTAGCTTCAATTCGTTCTCTAATTCTGAAAGAGATTTTGAAACTTCAGCGGTAAAACCTTTGTATTGTGCAAAAACTTTTTCAAAATCAGTTTCTGTTATCAAAAAAATCTTAAACGGCATTCCTGTCTTTGAAGATATGAAATTTAGTGCATCTCTTGCTTCTATATCATCAGGATTTACCATTCCAACTTCCAAAACACCCTTACTTACAGATATTGGCACAAAACGATAGTGTGAAGCAGAATCTTCAGGAATGTAACTTAAGATTTTTTCTGTGATAACAGCACTCCCTAAATTTTTTGTAGGAACATCAAAATACTCTCCTTTTGCCAAAAGAATATCTTGAGGTGAAATCCCTTTTTTAATCAAAGCTTGCTCTATAGTCAAACCAGAAGAAACAGCCTCATCTTTTATTGAATCAACATCATTTTTATCCAGTAGTCCTTTTTGTACTAGTATTTGAATAATATCCATATTTATTTATTTAACTAAGGAATTCTTACTGAAGGAGATGAGACTTCATTACCTACATTCGCAAAAGGATTCGATCTGCCTGTTGGCTCCTCAACTATCTGTACAGAAATATCACTCAAACTAGTAAAAAGAGGAGATGAAAAAATTGTTTTGTTTATATTTACAGACTCAAGCTGATCAGCCAGTATTAAAACCTCTTGTCCAACCAATTCTACAACTGGCACTCCTTCCGCAGGCAAATCACCAGTAAAAGTGTTAAATAAAACATAACCTATTCCAGAAATGACTAATGTTGAAAGTATTATTTTTTGTAATAAAGGTGAAATATTCATATTTTTATTTTAAAGAATATACATTCGCTTCTAGTGTGTATTGTAATGGTGAAGCTATTGAAACATTACCTTCCGAACCTTTTATGTTTAGAAACACAACATCCATAATACTCAGACTGGACTCCAGGGCTGTAAGAAAATTAAGAAATTGACCATAACTTCCTTCAACATTAATTATTATTTTTGTTTTCTTGTATGGGTCCCCAGGTCCACCATCCGAAACTGAATTATTATTATTTATAACCTCATCTGCTTTATATTCTTTTATAACTAAGCCGAATTGAGAAGCGACACTATTTAAATCATTTAATATAACTACTGAATTTATGTTTTCTGGAAGAATCTTTTCTAATTTTTTTATATCTTCTTCAGATATAGAGTTATAATCAGAAAGCACAGCGTCTCTTTTTTCTTTTATTTCTCTGACTCTATTTAGAACCCTCTCAATCTCATTTTTCTTCGCAAGCTGAACTCTAACCTCCAAAGTTAGTGGTTCTATATAGAAAAAGTAAACCCCTATTGAAACTATTATAACTAGTACTGATAATATAGGTCTCATTTTATTCGTTAATTGTTATGGAAGATTCAATCAATTTTTTGTACGACACCAATTCTGGATCTATCCTACCTGTAAATTTAAACTTAACGGATCCGTTATCATCCAGAGAAATATCTGAGAAAACATGATTTTTTATGTACTCACTTTCTCTCAGTATTTGTTCTTGATAAGCAAGCCCGTTGTAAGACCCTACTTCGCTACTTATGGTTATAGAAGGTATATTATCTCTGTTTTGGTAAGATAATTCACTAAACTTAATTCTTCTTATCGCTGAATCTCCTAAAAACTTTAGAAGTCTTGAAGTTGCTTGATGGCTTTCCAAAATACTTAAAGATTTATCTATCCTAGAATTATTCTTTATAATTTCTCTTATCTTTTCTGGTTCAATAGAAGAACTGGCTGAATTTAATTCAGTATCTAATTGAGATATTTGTCTATCCAAGAGACTACTAAATAAGAACAGCCCACCAAAAAGCAACAGACTAGCAATAAAAATTATATTGGCAGTCAAAGTCAACATATCTGTCTCTGTATTTATAATAGGCCTATTCCTAGAATCAGTATCAATAGGTTTTTTAGGTATAAAAGAAGTTTGAAACTTTGGTTCCATAGTATACAAACAATTATATTACAAGCAAATTTAAAAAACTATATTTAGGTGTGTATAAAATTTAAAAACTCCACACAGAACATTATTTTTTTCTGTGTGGAGTTTTTCTAGAACGGAAGTTGGATCTTGCCACTCACGACTCCAAAAACGAAACCGAAAGTCACCAGCCAAAAAACCAAAATACACCTTCGAGAGTTCTTAATTTCCTGAATTTCAGCCTTTCTTCTGGACTCAAAATAAGAAAGATCATCAAAACCAACACGACCAGAATCTGCTTTGTCCATAAAGCACCTCCTGTCATCTATTAAAATTCTATACCGATAAACCAAATAGTCAAAATTAACCCAATTCTTGTAACTTTCGCAATGCAACCCCAACCGCAACCGCAAACTCTGGACCAGTCTCTTTCAATACCTTTTCCAAAAATGCAGGCGCAACTACTTTTGAAAAAGGATCACCGGCGATTACTTCTGTTTCTAATATTCCTTTCGCAAAAGGAACAACCCCTTTAAGCGCACTGCCTCCCCCAACTAAAACAACTTTACTTATATCTCTATTATATTTTTTTTGATAAGTAAGTATAAATCTATCTGCTTCTGTAAAAATATAATTCAAAGTAAAAGATGCAACTTTTTTTAGCTCGATTCCATTTGTTTCTCCTAAAAGACCTTTTTCTCTTTTTAAATATTCTGCATCAACAAGTGAAATACCTAAAGATTTTGATAGTTCATCTGTTATATCATATGAACCTCTTTCAATCATATGTGAAGCTCTTAAAATACCTCTCTCTACCATATACAGTTTAGTGCTAGAGGCCCCCATATCTATCACTAAAACTGGCTTAGTTTCATCATCTAAAACAGCTCTCATGGTGCTAAATATTTCTATTTCAAAAAACCCAACATCCAAACCAGTACTTAAAACAATATTCTTATATTTATTTATCGTGTCATTGTGCAGAGCAACTATCAAAACTTCGACTGTAGATTTTTTCGCTTCTGTACCTTGTGGTGGAACTAGTGGCTCTGAATTTTTATCTTTTGGGATTACATACCAATCCAAAGTAACTTCTGATATGGGTACTGGAACATACTTTCTAGCTTCAATAGGAATCATTTGTTCCAACTCCTTTTTGGGTACATCTGGCATTTCTATAACCGCCATAAGACTTGATGAAAAAGGTATAGCTATACCACAGGACATAGTGGTTATATTAACCTCTTTTTCCTTCAACATATCTTTTATTGCCTCTATTATCTTTTCTTGTGTAAGAGAAACCGACTCCCCAACCCCCTTTCCAGAGTATGGACCCAAAGCCAACTCCCCGTAAGTTTCTAGAATAGGATGCCCACTTTTACGACTAAGTTGAACTACTTTTATGGAAGAAGAACCTATGTCTACTCCCAAAACACTTTGACTTTTTTTGCCCAACAAGTCTTTTATACTAGAAAGAAAATTTGCCATAAATAAATTTAGTAATATTGTATCACAAAATAAGTTGTATAATAAACAAGATAGCTTATGCTAAACAATATTATAAACAAAATATTAATTCTTATAAAAAATATTGTTGATTTTGTATTGCCTCCTAGATCTAATTTTGAAATAGTAAAAAAATTAGACGAAAAAACCATATATTCAATCCCTAGATCAGAAAATATACCTAACCACGATTGGATCCACCCCATATTCCAATACAGAGACAAAAGAATTAAAGCTGTTATATGGGAATTAAAATACAAAGAAAACATTCTACCTCTGGGAATAATCGGCAAAATAATATATGAAGAAATAGTCTCTGTAATGTCAGATATCATTATATTTGATAATAATGCAGAATTTTTGATTATACCAATACCAATGACTGAAAAAGCAAAAATAGAAAGAGGTTATAATCAAAGTGAGCTCATAGCAAAAGCAATTATAGAAAATGATGTGCAAAGAAAATTACTTTATGCTCCACAATGGTTTACAAAAATAAAAGAGACCCCAAAACAAAGCCACAGTGAGTCCAAAGAAGAGAGAGTAAAAAATCTTATTGATTGCTTCTGGGCTGATGAAAGAGTTTATGGAAAGTATGTATTTTTAATTGATGATGTGGTTACTACTGGGAGCACACTAAGCGAGGCTAAAAAAACACTGATGAATATTGGAGCTAAAGATGTGTTTGCTTTCACTATTTCACATTAGATATGGATATCTTGAATATCCCTACCTCACTGAATGTAAAACTTGGTGGACAAAGTGGGAGTTTGTAATTCTATTTTTAATACATTTGTCCTTAAAAACGAAATCTTTAATTTTTGCTGGGGTTTCTTCCTTGTAAATAATTCTTGATCGACAATCCGTTCGAATCCCACACGTAAAGCTTCGCTTTACTTCTGCGGTAAGCAGAAAGACAGATCGAACCGCATTCCCTCGTCATAGACACTGACAATTTTTCAATTTAAGATTATTAAAAACACTGGCTTTGGCGACAAATTCTCACCCTTTGAAATCAAAAAGGTCAAGATTCATTCTTGACCTTAACGCTACCAGGTTTCCCACCCACCTGGCTAGGTGTCGGACTGCTTCCGATTAGCTCCTATGACTTTCAACTCCACAGGAAAGAGTTTGTCTTCACTACTTCCCATTCGGGAACTCGTACTTGATTGGCGAAATCACGACTTCGCGGCTCTTGACCTCACCAGCTTCAATCCGCCGAGGCTCCAAGATGCCTGCCGACGTAACGAGCTGTCCGAGGCGCAGACTCGCAGCCGTGAGTTCTTTCGCTTCTTTTTCGTCGTAACGAATAAGTGTGGTCTTCATGGTGAAACGAGCCACAACCACAGGCTTGATCGTGCCTGGTTTCTTATCGTCGCAATACTTCATCACATCACCAGCACCATGATCGTCGCCACGAACCCAACACAGTTTTTCATGAGTGTTGAACCCCTTGACGGTGACGGTAATTATCATGTTCGCCCAGATACGTTCGGGTTCGTTACCACCGTGAAATCCAATCCGCTGTGGTTTGTCAGGTTCGCAACGGATTAATGCTTGTCCCAGTTCCGTTGTTCCGCGACCGTGGCCGATACCACAGCTTGTTCTAAGTTCCGACCAGCTCCAAAGCTCGCCTTGAAGCCTTTGCATTGGATAGATTACGGGTTCCACGATCCGAATGAACCGTTCACGCTCAAGTTCAGTTGGTCCAGGGTTTTGAGCCAAACTTGGTTGTCCTAGAGTCACGACGAGAACCGACACAATCGACGACATAACTACGCGCTTCATGCATCCTCCTGTTCAGTTTTTTTGATGCTACTTCTTTACGAAGAGTAGCAAAAATACCACTAAATTACAAACAAAAAACATAAACTCTTTCGAGTCTCTGTTTTCAAAAAATCTTATGAAAAAATTTCCTTTCCATTTTTTGTCGGCCCACCACACCCCCCGCCGAAAATTTAAAGAAAGGAAGGAAAATTTTTGGTTTTGTACCGCGACCGAAGGGAACGGACGAGGCGCGACTAGTCCTTTCGTTCAAAATGAGTTCGCGCAAAGTGTAATATTTCACCGCAAATCGTAACTTCGCGTAAAGACAATGCGAACAAAGTGGGAGTTTCTCCCTCGAAATTTATTTTGTCGTCACAAAATAAATTTCTGGGCACCGGATTGTCGACAAGCACTGCTGTGCTAGTAAACCGACAATCCGTTCGAATTCCACACGTAAAGCTTCGCTTCACTTCTGCGGACAGAGTGGGATTCGGTCACGAATAATTTTTCTGCGAAAAATTTTCTCGACCCCGCCTCGACCACAACCTTCGGTTGGCTTAGCGGTCTCCGGCTTTCGAACCCCACTCTTTCTCGCAAAATATATTCGTAAAATGTTTACACATTTTACTCATTATTTCTGCGGACAGAGTGGGATTCGAACCCACGGTACCTGTTAGGGTACGGCGGTTTAGTAAACCGCTGGTTTCAGCCACTCACCCATCTGTCCAAGACCTTACTAATATAACATAAATTTTATAAATCAAATTAATTGTGATAATCTGACACTACAGGAGCCGTGTCAGAGTGGTCTAATGTGCCTCTTTGCTAAAGAGGTGTGCTCTTAATCGGGCACCGATGGTTCGAATCCATCCGGCTCCGCCAACACAATTTAGTATCGGAGTGACCCGAGTACTATCAAATAGATAGTCTAGTAAAACACGCTGTTTTCATATATAAATAATGCATGAAAACTAACCAAATCCTTACAGAGGATTTTGTTCAAAATAAACTAATTAAACACCTAGAAAAACAAGGATGGAGTAAGTCGCTAAAAAGTGCTGAACTTTGGGAACATGGTGTTGATATTAAAGTTAGGAATAACAAGTTCTCTCGATATTGGCTTATTGAAGTTAAAGGAGATCCGTCTGAAAAAGTTAAAAGTCCTGGAGGTAGTCGAAGCAGTTCTTTTAATTCTGCTCTTGGTCAGATCGTAACTAGGATGCATCGAAATGGTAAAAGAGTCTATAAGTATGGTTATAAATATGGAATAGCTTTTCCTTCCTCATTTAGATCAATGATAACTAAAAAAATTCCATTCGACATAATGGATAAATTAAATCTGTATATCTTTTTTGTAGAACCAAATGGTAATGTTGAAGAAATTAGCTGGAAGAAAATGAAAAATATGAAGGTTTAGTCTAGTAGAGTCAGGACTTTATCTTTGTACTGTATTCTCGATCTTAAATTCGCTAGTAACCCATTTGCAATACACATAGTAATATTTCTTTCTACAGGATTATTGCTTAATCTATCTGGTTTTTGGCCGACTCTCAAACGGCCAAAAATAAGGAAAAGAAAAGGTAGATATTAACTTTTACATAAATAGAAATAGCCGGTCCGCGAGTGCAGACCGGCTACTTGATCACGTCTCGTCTTCGGATGAAGTTGGGGTTTGCTGATGGATCGTTAACCCGCATTTCATCGAGAAGATGGAAGGTGCTGTTTTCGTAGGTAAGCCTCTTGAGCTCACAGTTGCGTGGATGGGCAAGAGACTCAAAATAATCCTCTGACCATCCGAGCAGTGTCTTAAGAAGTACGCGAAGCTCAAACCCATGGGTGATTACTAGCGTACAACCTTTCGACTTGTCTGAAGCTCTTCTATGCAGCTTCCCCGCGAAAAGCTCGAAACGCTGGAGCATCTCTGCTCCACTTTCGCCACCAGGGAATTTGTAACGAAGCACGCCAGTCAAATATCTTTCTCGCTCGATATCTGATCTATTATGAATCGTGACGTTTCCCCAGTTTTGCTTCACGATCAAGTGTTCCGTTGTTAGTGACCACTTGATATGTGAGGGCATTTGCGACACGATGATCTCAGCGGTCTCCAGCACTCGTTTGCTGGGCGACAGAATGAGATGCAAATGCTTACAAGCATCGAGATCTTGGATCAAGCTGGTCGCCAAACTGGTGGCCTGCACTCTACCAAGATCACTCAATGGCATGTCCTCATCAGCAATTCGTTCATACGCAGTTTTGTCTACGTCCTCCAGTGATTCGGCATGCCTCATCACGAAGAACTTCTTTTCTCGACGGTTCATTCGTGACTCCTTGGATGGATTTGACAGACGGTCGTTCTTGCTACATAATATCATATATTATATATAATGTAAATACATGAAATCACTAGCCATATTCAATCAAAAAGATGTCTTTCCAGAACAAGATGATAATAAACAAGATATTGTTTTTGAGGATAGGCCAACTGGAAAAGCAATTGTTTTTGATAATGAAAATAAGATTGCTCTAGTTGGTAATAAAGTTAATTCATATTATCTTCTTCCTGGTGGAGGAATAGATGAAGATGAATCTATTGAAGACGGTATTACTCGAGAATGTAAAGAAGAAATTGGTTGTGATGTTACTTTGTTAAATAATCTTGGAATAATTGAAGACTTCAGAAATAGAGACAAAAAGCATTGTATAAATCATTGTTATACAGCAAAACTTATTGGAGAGAAGGGTGAACTAAAACTTACGGAAGAAGAAGAGAAAAACGGACTACATGTTATTTGGGTCCCATTAGATGAAGCAATTGAAATATTAGAAAATGAAGTTGAATTATTAAAAAAGGGAGAGATTAAATTTTACAATACAGGATATAACATCTTACGTGACCACCTTTTCCTTAAAGAATTGAAAAAAACTATTTAATAAATGAATAAGATTTTTCTTTTCACTGATTATAGAAATAAATTTTACTCATCAACAAAGTACAGAGGTGCTGGAGTTGATATTGATCGCTTAAAAAATTACTTTAGTAACAGTAATTTTGAATTAGTAGTAATGCCATTCTCAGAGATTGATTTCCAAAATCAAAATTATAAAGATCAATGGGTTCTCTATCAATCATCTGAAGACCCTGGGTTATTCTATCGTAGTTATGTTGATGATATTGTTTCTGGTCTCTATCTACAGGGAGCAAAACTCATCCCAAGCATCAGTCAATTCAAAGCTCATCACAATAAGCATTTTATGGAAATTTTGCGTGATATTAGTACTATTCCTGAAATTAAGAATATTCATTCAGAGAGATACGGAACATATGAGGATTATTTAAGAGAACTAGAAAAAATTAAAAAAAAGACATTCGTATTAAAATCAAGTAACACATCAAAAAGTAAGGGTGTATTTTTGCTTAAAAATATTAAAGATAAGATCGTTTTGCCTAAAAAAGCATCTCGTACTTTTTCTTTTAAAAATCTTCAGTACTTAATTGAAAAAATTAAAACTGGTAATAATCCTTTATATATTTCTAATAATAGAAATAAATTTATACTACAACCATATATAGACGGTCTTAATGGTGATTATCGAATAGTTGTGTATGGTAATAAATATTATGTTCTGTATCGTAAAAATAGAATAAATGATTTTCGTGCTAGTGGTAGTATGAGATTTAATTACGATATGGTTATCCCAGAAGGCCTTTTGGATTTTTCAAAAAAAGTTTTTGATGGATTTGATGTGCCATATATGGCCCTTGATATCGGTGTTAAAGGTAAAGAATTTTTTGTATTTGAATTTCAGTTTTTATCTTTTGGACAATACACGCTTGAAAAATCAAAGTTTTTTTACAGCTTAGATGATGATGGTGGTTGGAAAAAAATAAATGAGACACCAGATCTTGAAAAAGAAATTGCAACTTCCGTAGTTGATTATATTAACAAATATAAAAACTAATATGTGTGGAATAGCGGGAATAATTGATAAAAAAGACAAGCTTAGTCACGACAAGAAAACAAAAATTGTTGGAGATATGTTACGTATAATGAAACACCGTGGGGGTGACGCTAATGAGGTTGAGACAAGAGGGTCTGTTAGTATAGGACATACAAGACTTTCTATTGTGGACATGACTTCAAGAGCAAACCAACCGATTTCTGATGAAAATTGGACGCTTTCTTTTAATGGAGAAATATATAATCATTTAAAACTCAGAGATAAATACTGTAAGAACAAAGAAATAACTTCACATTCGGATACCATAACTCTATTCTCATTAATTAATTCTTTTCCATTAAAAAAGGTGGTCAGTTTAATCCAAGGAATGTATGCATTCAGCTTGTTAGATGAGAAGAAAAAAACATTAAGTTTGGTACTGGATAGATTTGCAGTTAAACCATTATACTATATCAACACTCCAGATTTTTTAGTGTGGGCATCAGAGATTAAAGCCTTTAAAGCTTTACCTAAATTTAAATTTGAATTTGAAGATAGTTGTTTAGAAGAATATCTAACATTTAGGTACATATCTGGTGGAAAAACATTATTTAGAAATGTTAATAAGTTAAATGCTGGAGAAATTATTACATACTCACTAAAGAATAATTCTTTAACTAAGGAACAATACTATAAGATTAAAAAGGGTAAAAATAATGTTTCTCTAGAAGGTGTGCTGGAATCCAGCGTTAGTGATCATCTTATGGGAGATATTCCAGTTGGTATTCAATTAAGTGGAGGAATAGATTCTAGTTTGGTCGCATTTTTTGCCGAGAAAGCATCAAATCAAAAACTCCATACTTTCTCTATTGGTTTGAAAGATAAAAAATGGAACGAATTTTCTTATTCTGATCGTGTTGCAAAGATTTTAAAAACAAATCACCACAAAATTATTTTTACAAAGAATAATTACATAAATCTTTTTAAGAAATTAACTTATCATCTTGATGAACCAATTGTTCATCCCAATACAATACCAATGTATTTATTAGCAAAAGAAGCGAGAAAGTATACAAAGGTTATGTTGACGGGAGAAGGAGCGGATGAATTTTTCTATGGTTATAACAGATATTTACAAAAAGATCTCAATTCAGATAAAGACGTCATATTTTCAAACTCATTTAGTGATCATAAATTAATTTCTAGTATTCTAAAAAAACCACAAATTTTAAGTTTTGAAAGGCAGAATTTATTAAAAGGCATAAAAAACCCTAATGTTTTAGATAAAACAAGTTATTATGATATTTATACTTACTTACCACATGTTTTACTTAGACAAGATAAGGCTGGAATGGCGGCAAATATAGAAAACAGGGTGCCATTTATTTATAATCCGGTCTCTGAATATGGCTTTAATTTGAAAGATAAGATTGGTAAGTACGGAGGTAAGACCGAACTTAAAGAAATTGCTTTAAAGTATCTTCCTGAAGATCTGGTTCTAAGAAGGAAATGTGGTTTTGGTTTACCTGTATCTGATTGGTTAAGAGATAGTAGTGTTTTTAAATTACAAACAAAAAAACTTCTCGATCATTCAATTATAAAAAAATATTTTAATATAAAGAAACTATCTGATGTTATAGATGAACATATGTCTAAAAAACACGATAATTCTGGTATTCTTTTTTCATTGATAAGTCTGGTTACTTGGTACGATATTTTTATTAAACAAGATAATAAATCAGACGCTTTTTTATAGTGTCTATCGTGTCTACTGAGACCCTGACCCGAGTACCTCAATCTGACTCCGAGAAATGTGCTAAAATACCCTTACAACGTCTCACTTCGTTGGTACTTAACCCGAGTGGCCCGCAGGAGAAAATTTAACTAGGTTAAATTTTAGGAAGCAGCTTTGCTCAACAAAGCGTGGCGAGGATTCGAAACCCGATTGAGATATTTTGGGAGCTTGCGAACGAAAATATCCAATTGGGGTACTGAAACTGTAAGTTTCGAATCCATCCGGCTCCGCAAAATAAACTAAAGGGCGACCGAAGTCGCCCCATTAGAGCACCGAGACATCCTTTTTCTTGAGTTCCCTGTGCTCCTGTTTCACTTTGTTGATCTCCTCAAGATTTCTCTTGAGGATGGCCTGGTGGACATCAACTGCCCACACAGTGACCTTCATTTTCTTTATCCTTCTCCTTTCCTGTCTCAGAAACTCCAGACGAGCTCTGAGTTCTTCCAAACGGTAATTTATCATACACCCACAACCTCCACTCATAATTATAGCATAATTATGAGAAAAAAGCAAATTAAGTTTCAATATACAAATACAATGTAGTACAATTAATCTTCGTATGGATTATTACAAAAAATCTTTAGAGGTTCATAAAAAAATAAAAGGTAAAATTGGAATTTACTCAAAAATTTCCGTAAAAAATAAAAATGATCTTTCGATTGCCTACACTCCTGGTATTGCAGAAATATCAAAAGTAATATCAAAAAATAAAAATTTAGCAAAAGAACTAACGATTAAATCCAACTCTGTTTTGGTGGTTTCAGATGGTTCTAGTGTTCTGGGTTTAGGAAATATAGGTCCATATGGAGCGCTACCTGTTATGGAAGGCAAAGCTTTGCTTTTTAAAGAGTTCGCCGGAATCGATGCCTACCCTATTTGTCTAGATACACAAGATACAGAAGAAATTATTAAAACAATAAAAAACATATCCGTTGGTTTCGGTGGAATAAATCTAGAAGATATTTCAGCACCAAGATGTTTTGAAATAGAAGAAAGACTTAAAAAAGAATTAAACATCCCCGTAATGCATGATGACCAACATGGAACAGCTATTGTGGTTTTATCTGCTTTAATAAATGCTTTAAAAATAGTTAAAAAAGACAAGGCAAAAGTAAAATTGGTGATAAATGGTGCCGGTTCTGCTGCCATAGCTATCGCAAATCTTTTAATGGATTATGGAATTCCAGGCAAAAATATAATCATGCTAGATAGCAAAGGAGCAATACATAAAAAAAGAGACGACTTAAATAAATACAAAAAAATTATCGCCACAAAAACTAATTCAAAAATAGAAACCGGAACATTAGAAGGTGTAATGAATAAAGCAGATGTTTTTATCGGTGTATCAGTAGCCAATGCTTTAAAACCAGAATGGGTAGAAAAAATGGCAGATAATCCCATTGTTCTTGCTATGGCAAATCCAAACCCAGAAATAAGTATGGAAAATAGTAAAAAAACAAAAATAAAAGTTTTTGGTACCGGCCGAAGTGATTATCCAAACCAAATAAATAATGTTTTGGTTTTTCCGGGAATCTTTAGGGGGGCTCTGGATGCTGGTGCAAAAAAAATTACACAAAAAATGAAACTTGCCTCTAGCATAGCAATAGCAAATATTGTTTCAAAAAAAGAGTTATCTCCGGAATACATAATCCCCAATCCTTTTGATAAAAGAGTAGTGAAGGCAGTTTCAAATGCTGTAAAAAACACACTAAAAAAATAGACTTGTATTTAAGTTTATTTAGGAGTAGAGTTCGGCAAACATAATAACCCTTGCCAAATGACTACTGGGACTCAAAAAACTAGTGTTTTAGAACAAGAAATATATAAAAACGGTGATATTTCTATTGTTAATCTGGTAAACCTTATAATAGAAGAAGCAGAGAAAAATAGAGCTTCTGACGTACATATAAGCCCGACAGAGAAAAACACAAAAATAAAATTTAGAATTGATGGAATTCTACAAGAAGCATACCTGCTCCCAAAAAATATACACAACGAAATAATATCTAGGATAAAAGTCATAAGTAAATTAAGAACTGACGAACATCAATCAGCTCAAGATGGAAGGTTTAGATACGATTTTAACAATAACAAATTTATAGATATAAGAGTTTCTATAGTTCCAGCATATTATGGAGAAAATGCCGTATTAAGACTTTTGTCAGACAAACAAGAAAATCTTGATTTAGAAGAACTTGGTTTTGATAAAGAAGATGTAGAAAAAATAACCAAAGCTTTGAAAAGACAGAGTGGAATGATATTGTCTACCGGTCCAACTGGTTCTGGAAAAACAACCACCCTTTACTCACTTATTAAAAAAATAAACTCTTCAGAAACTTCAATTGTCACGATTGAAGACCCAATAGAATATGCGATAGAAAATATAGAGCAAATCCAAGTCAATTCCAAAAACGGGTTAACTTTTGCAAATGGACTCCGAAGCATTTTAAGACAAGACCCTGATGTGATTATGGTTGGAGAAATTAGAGATAAAGAAACTGCAAATATTGCTGTAAACACTTCCCTTACGGGACACTTACTACTATCTACGATACACACAAATGATGCTGTTTCTGTAGTACCAAGACTTATAGATATGGGAATAGAAGAATATTTAATCGCCACAACTTTAAATATTTCTATTGGACAAAGACTGGTTAGAAAAATATGTTCAAACTGTAAAGAAGAGTCCGATGAAATAATAGCTCACGATATTTTGAAAGATGAAAAAATTAAAAAAATAATAAATCAATCAAAAATATATAAAGGTAGAGGTTGTAAAAAATGCAATCACACTGGCTATAAAGGCAGGATATCAATAAATGAGATTATGGTTGTAGATGAAGAAATAAGACAAGCTATTTTAAAAAGAATAAACACCGAAGATATAAGAAAAATTTGTATAAAAAAAGGAATGACCACTATGTTTGAGGATGGTTGTAAAAAAGTATCTATGGGAATTACCACCCTCTCAGAAATAATAAGAGTAACAAGTGAATAACATGAGAAAAGAAGATCAAATACTTTTTTTTAAAAAATTATCCTTTTTAACAAAATCCGGGCTTGGAGTATTGGAAAGTTTAACTACAATCAAAAATCAAACAATTAAAAAACCTCATATAAAAATTATTGATTTTATAATTTCAGATATTTCAAATGGAAAAAACTTGTCAGATAGTTTATCTAAATTCCCCAAAGTATTTGATGTATTTTCAATAAACATAATAAATTCGGGAGAATACAGTGGAATGTTAAGTCAAAACCTGGAATATCTATCAGAAGAACTTATAAAAAATAGAAACCTGAAAAGAAAAATATTAAGTGCTTTTATTTATCCAGTAGTAATACTTTTATCTACATTATTTATTACTTTATTTCTAATAATATATTTATTTCCTAAAATAATACCTATATTTAAAAGCATGGATATTAACCTGCCAATCTCAACAAAAATTATAATTTTTTTAAGTGAAACCTTAAAAGAAAATGGGGTCTATCTAGTAATTTTTATATTTATATTTGGTGGAATTTTTTATTATCTCACCAAGAAAAATAAAAAAATTAAGTTTATTAAAGATTTAACCATATTAAAAATACCGAAAATAAATATTGTTGTAAAAAAATACAATTTAGCAAACACAACCAGAACAATGGGCCTGCTTTTAAAAAGTGGGTTGACCACAAGTGAAGCTCTGGAAATAACCAAAAAAATTTCAAATAATATAGTTTACACAGAAGAATACAAAAAGATGTTGACGTTTATAAGAAATGGAGGAGAAATATCTTCGTATATGAAAAACAAAGACAATCTATTCCCAAACGAAATATCTCAAATAATATCCATAGGAGAAAAAACTGGAAATTTACCAGAATCTCTAATTTATATATCAGAATCTTACGAATTAGATATAGATGAATTCACAAAAAACTTAACTAATCTTATTGAACCATTTATGATGATTTTAATGGGTGCAATAGTTGGATTTATAGCAATATCTATAATATCACCTATCTATAGCATCACACAAAACCTGCAAAGATAGCTTTAGTTAAACTTAACGTATGACGGAGCTACAAGTTTACTTGCATCCTTACTCCAAGCATAACAATTCCAACTTACATTATTTATTCCAGAACCAAGAACTCTTCCAGAAGTTATGTCTTCAGGTATTATAGAAGGTAAATCTTGAATAGTTTTTGGTTGTGTTCTAGTACCAACTGTTTGACCCTCAGTCCAAACGTACAAATAGTTTCCATCATAAACCATAAGAGTATTTGTGCTTTCAAGGGCCGCTGATGTCCTGAACTCTGCTCTCATTTTACCATCAGAAATATAGACTACGTGCTTACTTCTAGATTGTTGTGTGGCTTGTTCATAATGGCACTGATGATTACCCTTTTCCGCAAAGATACCTCCCAAAGAAACTTTCATGCCAGTAACAGGAGCTGTTGTTACAGTTCCAGTAGTTGTTGGTTTTGAAGTTTGGGTCGCTGTTGTTTTGGTTTCCTCTGTTGTAGTACTTACATTTTCAGTATTTGTTTCTAAATTTTCAGATTTACCTCCTCCAAGTGCCCAAAAAATTATTCCAAGAATAACCAAAGCCCCCACTCCTACTAAAATTGGTGAATTTTTCATATTTATTAACATAATTTTAATTAATTATAATGATATACTTTTTTACCAATGAAGCAACAACTATTTCCACTAAATCATTGTACCCTTATAATATATATGTTATATTCTTATTGAATTTTATTATTAAATTAACAACAACTTGTCTATAAATATAAGAATAAATAATCAAATAACTGCTCCAGAACTTCGAGTCATATTAGAAGACGGCACAAATCTTGGAGTTATCTCCTTCAAACAAGCATTAGATAAGGCAAAAGAGTTGGGACTGGATTTACTTGAAATATCACCAAAGGCAACTCCCCCAGTTGCAAAAATCATGGATTATGGTAAATTTCAATATGCCGAAAACAAGAAGCTAAAAATGGCTAAAACTAAGGCCCACACTGTAGAAGTCAAGAATATACAGGTAAAAGTGGGCACCGGAGACCATGACTTAGAGCTTAAGGCCAAAAAGGCCTCCCTCTGGCTTAAAGAAGGAAATAGAATAAAAATAGATCTATTTTTACCGGGAAGGACCAAATATATGGATATGAAGTTCTTGGAGGAAAGAATGGCAAGAATACTAAAACTAATAACAGAAGATTATAAAGTAGCTGATCCAGCAAAAAAATCACCAAAAGGACTAAGTATCATAATTGAGAGAAAAAACTAAAAACATGAGCACTAAAACAAACAAATCATTCACAAAAAGACTTAAAGTAAGTAAAAATGGGAAAATAAAAGCTAGAAAAACTGGCCAAAACCATTTCAATGCTAAAGAGTCCAGAAGATCTCAACTTTCTAAAAAAAGAAGTGTGAATTTCCCTATCTCAAATAAAGACAGAGCTTTTTATATAACAAGTAAATTTTAATTGAAATAACATGACAAGAGTTAAAAAAGGAGTAAATGCACTGAAATCAAGAAAGAATGTTCTAAGAAGAACTAAAGGTTTTAGACATGGAAGAAAATCAAAAGAAAGACAAGCTTGGGATGCTCTTTATCACGCTGGAGCTTATGCTTTTGCCCACAGAAGAGACAAAAAAGGCGATGCTAGAAATATGTGGAATGTAAAGATTTCATATGGTGCAAAAGAACTTGGAACTTCATACAGTAAACTTATGGGTAATCTTAAGAAAAAAGGCATCCTAATTGATAGAAAAATCCTTGCTACTCTAGTTAAAGACAGTCCAGAAACTTTCAAGAAAATCGTAGCTCAAGCTAAGTAACAAAAAACCAGCATCTGCTGGTTTTTTGTTGTACTAATTCCCCTGTAAAGCTCTCAGTTGTATTAGTAGTTGTTGTACTAGTAGGAGTAGGTCATTTATTTGTTTCTGTATAGCTGCTCTTTGTTCTGGAGTGAGAGTGGATGTTGGGGTTGTAGGGGTTGTTGGTAGTGTAGGTGTAGAAGATATGTTGATGGAAGATATGGAAGCTCTAGTTCTCTGTCCTACCATACCGTAACCTGTTGTGCTTTCTTCTCCTGAACATAGTTGCATGTAGTTACATTGATACTTCTGTACTGCTTCTTTAGTTGAATTTCCATAATAACCTGTGTTTAATCCTGATTGTAGATATCCTAGAGATATTAGGAAGTTCTGTAGTTCTGTAACATCTGATCCTTTTGTTCCTATGTATATAGTTCTTGTTAGTGTTGGTTTGGGTGTAGGTTCTGGTGATGTTGGTTTAGGTACACTTACTGTAGGAGTTGTTGGTTTAGGATCTGGTGTTGGTTGTGTAGGTGTTGTTGGTGCAGGTGCTCCACCACTACCTGTACTTGGTGGTGGAGGAGTTGGAGTTGGTTGTGGTGGTGTTGTAGGTGGTGTGGGTGTTGTTGGTTGTGGTGATACGTTTACAGTAATTGTATCTGTTGAGTTACCTCCTGTGCCTGTACAAGATGCTGAGTATGTAGTTGTTGCTGTAGGTGATAGTGTTTGTGTTCCATTTGTTCCTGTGAAGTTACCGGGTGTTACTGTACAACCTGTTGCATTTGTTGATGTCCATGACAGTGTGAATGTGTTACCTGCTGTGATGGTTATGTTAGATGTAGAGTTGTTTGCTCGGAGGTCTACTGTGGATGCTGGGGTGGATGGTGGTGTTACTACCTGTGCTGTAGTAAATGTTTGATTCGTAGATAGTGAGTTGTTGTTTGATGTGTCTGTAGCAGATACTCTGAAGTTGTAGGTAGTGTTTGGTGTTAAGTTGGATAGGGTTACTGTGTGGTTTGTTGTTCCGTTTGAGTTAGTGACAGATCCGTAAGAAGTTGATGGTCCGTATTGTAGTTGAGAGGTAGCACTTTCGTTTGTTGTCCAAGATACTGTTGCTCCTGTAGTGGTGATGTTGGAAACTGAGATAGAAGAGATGGTTGGTGGTGTGGTATCTGAAGGTGGAGGTGGTGGTGGAGTTGGTGCTCCATTTGTATTTAGACCAATGACTTCATTACCGGTGATGTATGCTCCTGCGGGGATAGTCTGGCCACTTGCCCCATGAATGGATAGAATACTGCGGCCAAGCGCTAGAGCTGGAGAACTGGCTTGAAGACGAAAATTACGAGAATTAGCATCAACAAACAACGGATTAACCTCTAAACTATCTGGGTCTTTACCTAAAACTTGAAATTGACTCAGATTGGCAGCAGCACAACCCCCTGCCCAATCATTACACAGCATTCTTTGGTTATTAAAATAAATATTTCTATTGTATTCCACATCTTGATCAGAAATATCATTACTGGTAACAATAGCCGCATGAGACGACGAATTTATTACATTATTATAAAAACTAACATCCTCAAGCTCATTACCTTGCGAAAGTATTCCGACATTACAATTAGAAACTGTATTATTTACAAACAAAGAACGAGTTGAGTTGAAAAAACCAGCCCACAAGCCAACACCACAGTTATACATTACATTCTGATAAACTTTAGTATCATTGGCCCCAAGAACCCTTATTGATGAATGTGTGTTGCCGTACAATAAATTATTTCGAATGACATTTCTAGCTTGAAACGGTCCAGTACCATTCCAATTATGATAACCTTTTACAAAAATACCCACTCCATTATTATATATTTCATTGTTTTCAATAATATTATCATCTGAATTATACATCATGATTCCAGCCTCATTCTGTCCACCAGTAAAATTATATATTCTGTTATTCTTAATAATATTAAAATGCCCATATTCAAAACTCACCCCCCTATAATTAGCACCAAATGTAGCGTAACCATGATAATAAGATCCTGGATGTCCTTTTATATCACTATTTAACAATTGACAATGAGTTCCCCCGAAATGAATAGGGCCTGTATCACTTGTACTCCCGCCATAATAATCATCTATTTGAAAATTATCCCAAATAATATAACTTCTACTATTACACCCAATCATAGGACCCCTTGGGCCCTGAATCATTCTTACATATACAAGACCTTCTCCTCGAAAAGTTATAGGATTATTAGCATTACCGTTATTAACTGGATTTAAAGCAACATCAAACCTTCCATTACCCCCATTTGTCCAATAAATCCCTGGCTTAATGATTACTGTATCTCCCGGTCCAGCTGCTTGAGAAGAATTTGGAGAATTGCGCTCTGTACTTCCCCAGGCTGCTCTACCTATAGAGCACCATGGATTTGATTCTGTAACATTAGATTTAGATATTGAATCACTACAATTGGGATTATTTATATCTACATATAATGAATTTGCAGATTGAGCATAAGAATCTGTAGATAACAAGAGTAAGCTAAAAACAAACAACAATTTCAAGTATTTCATCTAATTTCGATAAACAATAATATCGTATAATTATACCATATTAGTTTTTTTGTAAAAAAGTATAAATTAGATATTTAAAATAGTTTATAAGACACACCTTGCTCTGGATACACAACAGAAACATCTAGTTCATCACGCAGTCGCTGAGCAAGAAAAAGAGATGACTTTGGTTCTCCTAAAACAACAAAAACTTTTTTTACAGTATTGGCTGTACTTTCAACCATTTCAACAATCCCATCAGAATCCTTGTGAGATGAATATCCTGTAATGTTTTCTATCCTTGCTCTCACTTTTATAAGTTCACCGTTTATTTCAACCTCTCTTGGTTTTTCTTGTATTTTTCTTCCTAAAGTACCTAATGCTTGGTACCCCATAAGTAAAATAGTACTGTTAGGATCAGGAAGAAACTCCATCTCATGTCCTACAACCCTGCCACCAGAAGACATACCACTTCCTGCAATAATAATCTTTGGGTTTGGAGTCTTGGTTATTTCAGAGGATTCACGTTTTGTATAAATTATATTAAGGTTGGGAAAATCAAAAATATTATCCCCTTCTTTTATTTCTTTCTTAACCTTTTTATTAAAATCCCTAACAAAACGCTTGTAAACATCTGTTACTTTAAGAGCGAGAGGAGAATCTAGAAATACAGGAATTTTTGGGATGATTCCATCTTCAATTAAATTATTAAGTATATATAAAACCACTTGAGTTCTCTCTATGGAAAAAGCAGGAATAACTAAAGCACCACCTTTATTTATCGTTTCTAAAACAATTTTTTTAAACTTTTCATCTCTTTGATTTTTGTCTTCATGATTTCTATCTCCATAAACACTATCTATTATTAGATAATCAGCATCTTCTATTTTATCAGTGTCTTTCAGAAGTGGTGCTGGAGAGTTTCCAGTATCTCCTGTAAATACAATTTTTTTTCCAGCGAAATAAAATTCATACATAGCTGAACCCAATATATGTCCTGCATCCTTTAAAGACACTTCAAACTCATTGTTAATTTTTATCTTGTTGTAATATGGAATAGTTCTCCACAATGCCATCGTTTTGTTGAAATCATTTTGATTGTAAAGTGGAATTTCTTTTTCTAAAGATTCACTCTCTTTATTTTTCTGTTCCATAATTTTTAGAGCATCAGCAATCATTATGTTTGCTAAATTTTTAGTTTCTTCTGTTGAATATATGACTCCAGTAAAACCGTCTTTAACTAATTTACACAATCTACCTATATGGTCCATATGTGCATGAGTAATAAAAACAAAATCAATTGATTTAGGATCATACTCAAATGGCTTAATATTCTCCTTGTATGCATCTGGGGTTCCTTGTATAAGACCGCAATCTACTAAAATTCTAGTTCTCAAACTTTCGAGCAGAAAATTAGCCCCAGTGACGGTCCCAACTCCAGAATAAAATGTTATTTGTAAATTACTCATTATTTATCTATATAAAAAATAGAATGTTTTATGCCGAAAAAAGCTCCAAGTATATCCAAAATTATGTCCGATATCGTATCTCTCCAAAACAATAGTCCATCACTTAAAGATGTAATAGAAAAATAAATTTCAAATATCTCCCAAAATACCCCAATGATTAAAGAAGCTAAAATAGAAATTAAAACAATATTCTTTTTTGTGAATTTTGAATTTCTTAGAAAAGCTTGATAAAACAAGACCACAGACATACTTATGACAAAACCAGCCAGAAAATGAAGTATCATATCATGCCACCAGGTAGTCCAAAATAGTAATAGTTTGTTACCTATATAATTTAAAATACCAATTATAATAAAAACGATTGTGGTATTTCTCAAAAGCTTTTTATTCATAAGCAAACTTTATTGTACCAAAATATTTAAATTAAAAAACCCACTTTTAAGTGAGATTCTTAATGGATTACTTCGATATTCCCCTACTTTCTAAGTAGGTGGGTGTCCGCAATTGTATAAATCAGAACAAGAATATAAATTTATGCTCATCACTACACAAAAATATGAGACTCCCTAAAAAAATGTTTAGGTAGAAAATATCAAAAGTAATCCTAAAAACATTATACTACCCACAAACCAACAAACAACTTGCGACAACGTAACAAATGAGTTATAAACCTTATTAATCTAATATACCGTCTAAATTAACATCATAAAGTATAGCTTCTTGTATGTGTTTATAATCTATAATCTCATCTTTCTTGAACCATATATTTACTTCTCTGTCATACTCATTAACATCGTCTGTACAATGTATTAAATTTCTAACACTACCCCTAGCATCAGTGTCTGACAAATGATATGAATCTAAAGAATAATCGCCTCTTATCGTTCCCACATCAGAAGTGAGTGGTTCAGTACCCCCAACCATCTTTTTTACCACAGATACAGCTTGATTACCCTCTAAAACGATGCAGAGTACAGGACCTGCTGTCATATATCTAACTGCACCAGCTATTATCTCCTTACCATATTCAACAGGTGACATATCAATAGAAAGACCTTTATTCTTTCTAGCTTCTATAATTGCATTTCCCTTTTTTAAAAACCAAGCTTCATCTTTGTTGTAATGATTCCAACATTGTTCTTCTGTTGGTACAACAAATTTCATAGCACAAATTTTATAACCAATTCTTTCAAATCTACTAACTATTTCTCCAACCAAAGATCTTTGTATGCCATCCGGCTTAATAATTACAAATGTTCTTTCCTTTTTTGGGTGCATATAAATAATTTATAAAGTTATTAAATTTCTTAAAGTCTATTAATTTTTATATTAAAAAGCAAATTATTTAGTAAGTATAATTGGGTCACCCTCTGTTATGGCAACAGTATGTTCAAAATGAGCTGAATTTGAACCATCTCTCGTCTTATAAGTATAACCATCCTTATCTAAAGTAATTTTACTACTACCTAATGTTATCATTGGTTCTATTGCAATAACCATACCTGGAATCAATTTCTCTCCCTGACCCATCTTGCCTTCATTTGGAACATAAGGATCTTCGTGAACCGCAAAACCAACACCATGACCTGCCAATCCCTCAGATATACCATAACCTAAAGGTTTGATAAAAGATTCTATTGCATAGCCTATATCCCCAACAGTATTACCTGATCTGGCCTGCTTAATTCCTAGATAGAGTGCTTCTTTACAATGGGATATCAACTTCTTGTTTTCATCACTTATATTCCCAACTCCAACCGTAATAGCACTATCTGTTATAAGATTATTATGAACTAATCCTAAATCTATTGATACAATATCACCTTCTTTAAGAATTTTAGGATTTTCATTTGGTATACCATGAACAATTTCTTCATTTATAGAAACACACAAACAGGCTGGAAAAGCTCTTTTTGCACCTCTAGGTGTATAGTTTAAAAAGGCAGCCTTATCACCACCTTCTTCTATAAGTTCTCTTGCTTTATCTTCTAAATCTTGAGTAGAAATACCAGGTGAAACCAATCTAGCGACTTCAGATAGAATAAAAGAATGGCGTCTACCCCCTTCTTTCATTATTTCTATATCCTCATTTTTTTTTAACCTAATCATTATCTACTTAATTTAACCCACATTTATCCATAATCTCTTTATGAACCTCCTCAACACTTTGTTCTCCATTTATAGAAATAAAAGTATAAAATTCATTATCTTTAAAATAATCCATGGCCGGCTTAACATTTTTATCAAACCAATCAAGTCTTTTTTCTATTTGTTCTATTTTGTCATCTCCTCTTTCTCGTGACAAAAGCTTTTCTTCGGCCCACTTCCTTGAAACATTAATTGAAATAACAAAAGGTTTTTGTCTTTCGTAAAATTTCATTGCTGAATTTAATATTGGTGCTTCATGTGCTCTTCTTGAAAGACCGTCCAAAACCAGATGCTCATCACCAGATATGTGTTTTATTAAATATTCTGACCAAATCCATATTGGTAAAAACTCAGGAAGTAAACCCCCTACTTCAATTATTTCTTTTGTTTTTTTTGCAGTATAAGAAGCCTCAGTAATAAAATCTCTGAATCTTCTACCTGTTTCAATATATATAGTTCTCCTTTCCGGATTATTTTTTTCTAAAAAATCTATCAAAAGTCTTGCCTGTGTACCCTTACCTGACCCAGATGGACCAAAAAATATAAAAGTTTGTGGTGTCATTGTGTATAAATATTTAATGAATATTAGGATTATACACTATATAAGTATTAAATAATAACCATAATTAAATTTAAAAACTCAAAACTAATATTCTCTTATAGAAACTTGAGCATCTATCTTTTTAATTAAATCAATAACCACAGAAACTACGATTAGAAGAGATGTCCCACCGACAGAAATAGCAGTAACACCAGTAGTTTGTGCTATAACTATAGGCAACAAAGCTACAACAGCTAGAAATATTGCTCCAACTAAAGTAAGTCTAGTTAAGATTCTAGATATATGATCTGAAGTAGATTTACCAGGTCTAACACCAGGTATAAAGGCGCCATTTTTTTGTAAATTTGTTGAAATTTGGTCAGGATCAAAAGTAATTGCTGTGTAAAAATATGTAAATATAAAGACTAAAATAAAATATGCTGCACCATAAAACCAATTATTACTTAATATTGTTAGAAGTGTCGTTGATATACTACTTATTGCAGAATTGTTTACACTTTGCAAGAAGCCTAAAATCATCTGAGGAAACAACAAAATTGATGACGCAAATATGATAGGCATAACTCCTGATTGGTTTATTCTAAGTGGAAGATAGGTTGATGTACCCCCAAAAACTCTATTACCTCTTACTTGTTTTGCGTAAGTAACGGGTATAGGTCTTTCTGCCTCTGTAACTATCACAACCCCGATTATAACCAAAATAGATAAAAGAATTGTGCTCAAATAAACAACGGTTTGAGATGGGTCAAAAGAGAAAACTAATTGGCCAATTGAAGTCGGAAGAACTGCAACTATACCTGCAAAAATTATAAGACTGATAC
>CAYMJQ010000005.1:0-44968 GCA_964391455.1 uncultured Candidatus Saccharibacteria bacterium
GCAACAGAGCATTAGGTCTTTCTTCTAACTCAGACAATGTTCCAGGATTATTTATTTCTACTGCAGAAAACATCGGCCTCGGCACCACAACACCTAACACTCTAACCACAGCAACAATCGCATCTTCTACAGCACCTCAATTATCACTTAGTGCTGGGGCGGGAGTTTCTCAGTGGGCACTTAGAAATGCGGGAGGAAACTTCTACTTAGGAACTACTACGGTAGCTGGCACATCAACATCTACACTTTCAGCTTTATCAATTGATGGAGCTTCCGGAACAACAAGTGTTTGGGCTCTAAATGTTTTAGCTACTGGAGCAAATGCTACATCAACTATTAGTGGCAATCTTCAAGTTGTGGGTAATTTGAAAGTTGGACCTTCTTCTACTTATATAACAGAAGATGGAATATTTAATACTAATGGTAGTAGTCCATTTACGATTAATAATTCAGTAGGAACACTTTCTGTTTCCAACACAGGTTTCGGTACCACAACTCTATCAGGTCTAAACATCTCAGGCTCTGCAACATCTACATCTAATGTAGGCTTCAACATCACCAATGGATGTTATGCTGTAAACGGAACATGTATAACAGGTGGAGGATCCAGTGCTTCATCAACACTACTTGCTGATTCAAATACGTGGAGTGGAACTAACAACTTCACAAACAGATTGTCACTAAGTTCATCCACCCCAACAGCTCGTCTATCAGTTAACCCAGTAGCAGGAGACTCACTAGGATTCGTAGTTGGTTCATCTACAGCAACACAACTATCAGTATCATCACTTGGCTTCGGTACCACAACTCTATCAGGTCTAAACATCTCAGGTTCTGCAACATCTACATCTAATGTAGGCTTCAATATTACTGGAGGATGTTATGCCGTTAATGGTATTTGTGTGGGAGGAGGTAGTGGCTCAGATCCATCTATTGGTGGAACATTAACATCTGCAACTCTAGGTTCAGTATTATTTGCGGGTTCAGGAACATTCCAACAAGACAATGCTAATTTCTTTTATGATGATACAAATAATAGATTAGGTCTTGGAACAACAACACCTTGGGCACAATTATCAATTAATCCTAATGGTATTACTGGACCAGCATTTGCTATTGGTTCATCAACAAGAACTTTGTTTAAGGTTGATAATGATGGAACAACAACTGTGGGTGATTCTTCTGGTACAGGAGACGCTACATTCCAATTCGCATCTGATACTAACGCTTGGTCTATCGGATATAACTCTACAAACAAATCATTTAATATAGCTTCATCAACAAACTTTTCATCAAATGTTGCATTTACAATAACGAAAGGAACAACAAATAATGTTGGTATTGCTTCAACAACACCATGGAGAACACTCTCGGTTAATGGTACAGTTGCTTTTAACGGCTTGTCTGCTGTAACTGGAACAGATCAGTCGCTTTGTATAGACGGTACAACTCTTGAAGTTACCACACAGGCGGGAGATACTTGTGCGGTTTCTTCTGCAAGATTTAAAAACACAATAAATGGATTAGATGATAATAGTCTCGATATGTTTAAGACACTTAGACCTGTATCATTTATATACAATGGTGATACATCAAGTTCAACACACTGGGGCTTTATAGCAGAAGAGACAGCCTCAACTTCTCCACAACTTTCGTACTTTAATCCAGACGGAACAGTGCAAACAATAAATTCAAGTGCGATATTGTCTTTGACAGTTAAGGCTGTTCAAGAAATGAATTTGAATCTTGAAACAATAGCTTCTACAACAGCTAGCACCACAGCATCTTCTATTTCATTTGCTGACAATTTCTGGTCAAATATATTTGGTCGTTTGATAGCATGGTTTGAAGACAGAGCAAATGGAATTCAAAGATTCTTTGCTAGAGAAGTTAATACAGAAAAAATCTGTGTATCAGATGAGTCAGGAGAGACTTGTTTAACAAAAGCGCAACTTGATTCACTTTTGGCAAATGTTGGTTTGGCATTAAATAACAACTCAAATCAAAACCAAACACCTCCACCACCACAATCAAATAATGGAACAGATAATACAAGTCCAGTAATAACAATAAACGGTGATAATCCTGCGGTTATAAATGTTGGGGATTCATATATAGATTTGGGTGCAAGTGTTACAGATACAGATGAAAATGGAGCTGTGAATAATAATTTAGGTATATATTATAATGTAAATGGTGTTGATGTTATAGACATAAGTATAGATACAAGTGTTCCGGGTACACACACTATAGTATATTCATCTACTGATGGAGCGGGCAATACAGGCACAGCCACAAGAGTAGTAGAAGTTGTAGATCCTAATCAGCAAACACAACCAATAGAAACAGAGCCAGAGCCAGAAGTTGTTGAAAATTCAGAACCGCAACCAGAACCAGCACCAGAGGTGGAAACAGATACACAGTCACCAGATTTAGAAGAGGAAGTTATTGCAAACAATGAATAATAAAATGATTAGAAAAATTTTTCATACATTTTTAATATCAAACATAATCCTAATTAATTTTTTTGTTTACCCAAATCCTGCACAAGCGGCGGTGACAAATAACGGAATACTTTTTTATGGTGACACCGGTTTTGCTGGAACGTTAAGGGTTAGAACTTTTACTTCACCATCTACTTGGGGAACAGCTTTTAGTGCATTATCTTCTTCTGGAAGTAATATTTTATGGGTTGTTGCGAAGACTTCACCTACTAGAGATGAAAAAATTATAGGTCATCTTAAAGTTGATGGTAGACTGGATGTAGTGACTTGTACAACTGGATGTAATGCAAGCGGTGATTTTACAGAACGATGGAATAATCCTGGAACAACAGCAACCCAAGATTGTGATAGTGCACCCACAGTTGATACTTGTATTAGAGCATTTGATATTGGTTATGAAGCTTTGTCCGGTAGAGCTATGGTCGTTTACAGTGATGATACTAGCGACAGAGTATATTATGCATTATGGGATGGTTCTTCTTGGTCTCCAAATTCTACACCAGGCACTCCAGGTGTGAGCAATGAGATAGATCTTCCAAACACTGCTGGAACTCCACAGTGGATAAGGGTTATACCAACAGGAGATAATTTAGCTGATGAGAGATCAAATAGAATAATGGTTTTAGTTTCTGACACTAATGATGATTTATTTTCTTTTTATTGGGACGGAAATTCTTTTTCTTCTGGTGATATTTTAGAGACATCTCTTCAAAATTGTAGTATTGCCCAATGTTTTGATGGCAACTGGCAAAAAAATAACACTTTTATATTAAGTTACACCGATACTTCTGCAATGGATATTCAGTATGATAGATACGTTGTTGGTTCTGGTTGGGACGGACCCCAACAAGCATATACCATGGCTTCTAATGGTCAGTGGATTATGTCCACTGCAGATCCTACTGGTACAAGGATTTTAGTAACCACGTCTTCTCAAGGTAATGATACCCGTAGTGCTGTTTGGAGGGGAGATAATGAGACGGATGGATGGACGGTCTGTTCTTCTACTGATTGTCCTGACACTACAACTGAAGTTGTAAGTGGTATGCAAGCTTCTACTGCTTTTGAAAGATTTAATGGTGAAGGACTTCATGTTTACAACGATGCTGGAACAACTTTAACCAATGATTATGTTACTTTTACACCATCTTCAACTTGGAGTAACACAGTTTCTTCAGGTATAACAATGTCAGATGACGCTTTGAAAACTAGAGTTTGGGGCAGTACTAATAGTGACGATATAATGCTTATTGTTGAAGATGTCGATTGTGATTTATATGCTAGACTCTGGAACGGATCTTCCCTCGAGACTGTAGCAACTGATATTGTCGCAAACACTTCTTCTTATGGAGTTGCTTGTCCTAATCTTACACAACCCGGTACAGACCCTGGAGGTGCTGCTTTTTCTTATGATTTTGCTTGGGATATTTATTCCCCTTGGACTAGAAACTGGAGGTTTTATGATGGTTCTGATACTTCAGCTACCCCAACAACTGCTTTAGCAAATGAAAACACAACACCAACGGGTTTTGATGGTGTTAATGGAAAAACAAGACTAAGATATTCTGTAATTGAGCTTACAAATAATAGACCACAAACTGATGCTAGAAAAAAGCTTCAGTGGACAACAGGTGATCCAGATAGTTTAACTGCTACGTGGACTGATGTTGATGATGTTGGCGGTGGTGGTATATGGAGGTATGTTGATTGTAATGGCTCTACGGGAACATGTAATGATAACACTACGCTTTCGGGAACAGTTTTATCAGGAAGCCCAACTGTTGGTTGGTGGACTCAAGATAAAGATGTTGATAATGGGGGATCTGGTATGGATCATTCAGCCGGTCAACTTTTGGAACTAGAATATTCTATTGAAGCAAATGGAGCATCATCAAATACAACCTATTATTTTCGTATGTTTGATTTAGACCAACAAACACCTGTATTTAGAGAGCAAGATAATGATGGTTCAAATGATTGTGCGTCTTCTACTTGTACTTATCCTAGTTTAACCACAGCATCTGTTTCTTCAAATCCCCCCACAACAAACACTAACTTCGCTGTACCAGGAGCTACAACAGCAACATTACATGGAACAAAAACAGGTGGAGGAGATGCGACACAACATGGTTTTGCTTGGGGAACAAACTCAGGATTATCCGGGGGAGATACAGCAACAACAACACTAGGTTCGTTAAATAGTAACAGTGCTTTCATAAGTAATTTATCTGGTCTTAGTACTGGAACAACATATTATTTTAGAGCTTATGCTACAAATGCAGATGGAACTGGATATGGAACCATCAAGAGTTTTGTTACAGGGAACACAAATGTAAGTAGATTCTTTTTACTTTTCGAAGGTTCACTTTTTAAGTTGTTGGAGGGTAGAATGATAATCCATCAAAGATAGCATGAAAATTAAAAGCAAAAATTACAGTAATAAAAATTATATTATTTTTGTTATATTATTTTTTATAATTATAATTTTGTCTTATTTTAATTTTAAAAATTTTTTATGTGAGAAGAGTTATAAGTTTATTAGTAATCAATGCCAAGATCTTGTTATAGATAAAAAAGCTTATTTGGAATTAAAATTAGAATTAGAAAAGTATATTGAGGAAAGTAAAAAATCAGGTGACTTAAATGATGCTTCAGTATATTTCAGAGATTTAAACAGGGGACCTGTTATGGGAATAAACGAGCATAGTGATTTTTCTTCTGCTAGTTTACTGAAACTTCCAATTATTATGACGATTTATAAAATGGCAGAAAGCAGACCAGAAATTTTAGATTTTAATTTAGTAAATGAGGGTGAAAATACACTAACTCAGTTTTTTAATCCTGATGAATCAATTAAAAATAATGTACCTTACTCTGTAAGAGAAGTAATAAAATATGCATTAGTATATTCAGATAATAAAGCAATAAGTATGCTTAATGATTTTATTGCAATAGAAGGCGATTATGAAAATAATTTACAAGTAGTTTTTAGAGAACTTGGTTTAATTTTGCCAGATGATTTAACAGATAGAGATATTTCAACTAGATCGTACGCTTCTTTATATAGACTTCTATATAACTCATCATATTTAAGTCCAGAGTATTCGGAAATTATACTAGAGACTTTATCACAATCTAATTTTAAGATTGGTCTTAAGGCTGGTGTACCAAATGAAATAAAGGTTTCAAATAAATTCGGTGAAAGATTTTTAGATAATGGAGAAAGACAACTTCATGATTGTGGAATCATATATTATCCAAACAATCCATATCTTCTTTGTGTTATGACCCAAGGCGATGATTTCGATAAATTAACTCTTGTCATTAAAGAAATTTCAGAAAAGTTTTATAAAGAAGTTGATTCAAGAAAATTATAATTTATGATAAAGGTCTTTAAAATAAAAAAATATAAATTTGTTGCTATAAAAATAATTATTATATTTATAATATCACCTATTTTGTCTATACTGCCTTTGAATGTTAAAGAAGTTCAGGCTCAAATTCCAGGTGAAAAGGTTATTTTTTTGACCACAACGGGCACCAACACATGGACGGTTCCAGATGATTGGTCAGACAATAATAAAATAGAAGTTATTGGAGGTGGGGGTGGGGGTAGAGCTGGATCAACTGCTGGTGCGAGAGGTGGTGGCGGTGGCTCTTATTCGGTTGCAACCGTAACAGGACTTTCTCCTGGTGGTTCTGTAACATATCGGGTTGGTGCTGGAGGTGCTGGAGGCACTACAGCCGGAACATCTGGAACTACTGGGGGAGATACATTTTTTAATAGAACAGCTGGTTCAGCAGATACTTGTGGAGATACTGTTTCAGTGTGTGCTAAAGGTGGTACCGGAGGGACATCTGCATCTGCTGGTGGCGTTGGTGGTGCTGTTGCTAGTAACAAACCAGCAAACGTTGGTTTTGCTGGTGGAAATGCAGGTTCTGGTAGTGGTACTGGTGATACTGGCGGTGGAGGTGGTGCTGCAGCAGGGCCTCATGGGGTAGGTAATTTGGCCGGTAATGGTCAAGGTGCTTCTCCGGGTGCTGGTGGTGGAGGTGGAGGAAGTGCAGGAAGCTCTGCTACAGCAGGAAGTGCCGGTTCAACTAATGGTGGTAACGGGGGTAATTCTTGGAGGGGTTCAGGAACTAATGGTACTGGTGCAAATGCAACAACTAATACTCCAGCTTCTTCTGGTACAAGTGGTGGTGGAGGTGGTGGCGGGGCTGCAACAACAACTACAACATCGCTTAGGGCAGGAGCAAATGGTAGTGATGGTTATGGAGTTTGGGTATCAACTCATGCTGAAGATGGGGTAACTCCATCTGTGTCATCTATTGGCCCTGGTGGTGGTGGAGGTGGTGGCGGGGCTGCATCTGGAAACGGAACAGACTCTTCAGGTGGTGATGGTGGACTATATGGTGCTGGAGGTGGTGGGGCGTATCAAAATGCGGGTGATGGGGCTCAGGGAGTTATAGTAATTACTTATATACCAAGTAGTATCGACAATATAAAGACAATTTTTTTGACCACAACAGGCACCAACACATGGACGGTTCCAGATGATTGGTCAGACGATAATGAAATCCATGTATTTGGTGCTGGTGGTGGAGGTAGAGCAGGATCGTCTTCAGGTGCAAAGGGTGGTGGAGGTGGAGCTTATGCTTCAAGTACTGTAACAGGACTTTCTCCTGGTGGTTCTGTAACATATCGGGTTGGTGCTGGAGGTGCTGGAGGCACTACAGCCGGAACATCTGGAACTACTGGGGGAGATACATTTTTTAATAGAACAGCTGGTTCAGCAGATACTTGTGGAGATACTGTTTCAGTGTGTGCTAAAGGTGGTACCGGAGGGACATCTGCAACGGCCGGTGGTGTTGGTGGTCAGATTGTAAATAACAAACCTGCATACGTAGGATATAATGGTGGTGCTGGAGGAAATGGTAATAACACTGGTGATACTGGTGGTGGAGGCGGTGGAGCAGCTGGGCCTTTTGGTTCTGGAAGAATAGGTGGTAATGGACAAGGTGCAGCTCCTGGTGCTGGGGGAGGCGGTGGAGGTGCGGGTGGGTTGGGTTCAGCCGGTTCAACTATTGGTGGAAATGGTGGAGTAAATTTTTCAGGATCTGGTTCTGGTACAGGTGCAAATCCAACAACCAATACTCCAGCTTCAATTGGTACTACAGGCGGTGGAGGTGGTGGCGGGGCTGCAACAACAACTACAACATCACTTAGGGCAGGGGCAAATGGTTCTAACAGTGAAATTTTTACATCAACTCATGCTGAAGACGGAGTAACTCCATCCGTAGCATCCATTGGTCCTGGTGGAGGTGGTGGAGGTGGTGGGGCAACAACTGGTAATGGGACAGGTTCTTCAGGTGGTGATGGTGGTTATGGTGGTGGAGGTGGTGGAGCGTATCAAAATGCGGGTGATGGTGGAAATGGTTTTATCGTAATTAGATATGTTCCAGAATCTTCAGGTTCGCCCCCCACAACAAACACTAACTTCGCTGTACCAGGAGCTACAACAGCAACATTACATGGAACAAAAACAGGTGGAGGAGATGCGACACAACATGGTTTTGCTTGGGGAACAAACTCAGGATTATCCGGGGGAGATACAGCAACAACAACACTAGGTTCGTTAAATAGTAACAGTGCTTTCATAAGTAATTTATCTGGTCTTAGTACTGGAACAACATATTATTTTAGAGCTTATGCTACAAATGCAGATGGAACTGGATATGGAACCATCAAGAGTTTTGTTACAGGGAACACAAATGTAAGTAGAAGTTTGCGGATTTTTGAAGGCGCTCGTTTGAATCTATTAAACGGTAAAATTATAATACACCAAAGATAAGCATGAAGAAGTATTATTTCTTGATTCTTTTTATTGTAGTTAGTGTTTTTTTAATTTTTAACATGGTTAAAAAAGATAATTCATCTAATTTACAAGAAAATAATAAAATTGAAACAATAACTAATTCTTCTAATAAAGAAACAACAATACCAGAAGGTTTTTTAGAATATAGAAACAAAAGGTATAATTTTTATTTATTTTATCCTAAAAATTTTTCTATTAGAGAACAATTTTTAGTTGACAAGGGCATAGTAATTGCATTTGAAGACATTAAAATTGAGAAAGGATTTCAGATATTTATTATTCCTTATGAAGAGACGGAGATTACTCCAGAACGTTTTAAAAAAGATATGCCTTCTGGTGTTCGTAAGGATTTAGAAAATATTTACATAGGTGATGTATTAGGGGCTTCTTTTTATGGTTTTGATGAGAATTTAGGAGAGACGAAAGAGATATGGTTTATTAATAAAGGTTTTTTATATGAGATTTCTACATTAAAATCTATGGAATCACTTGTTGAAGATTTGGTAAAAAATTGGAATTTTATAGGGTAGTTTTTTATGTGATAATATTTAAACATGAATAAATTTAGTTTACTTGGTAAAATAATAATACTTCTTTTGTTTGTATTCTTATTTACATCAATTTTTCTTTATATAAAATTATCCAGATTAGAAAATAATAATTTAATTACTAATGAAGAGTCGCTGACTGTTGAAGAGAAAATTTCAAAGATTGTTGTTTTGCCAGAAGGAGAAGAACCTACAATATTTCAAATTACCAATATTGAACAAATAAAAAATGAACCATTTTTTACAAATGCCAAACTAGGGGATAGTGTACTTGTGTATACTGGTGTTAAAAAAGCATTTTTGTATAGAGAATCTGAAAATAAGATAGTGGATATAGCCCCAATTATTCTAGAAGAAGAAACTGATATCTAATGAAAAAAACTCCTTTAGGGAGTTTTTTTCATTAGTCTTTATATCTATAAGCCGAATTCTGTGCCTGGAGTCATTTACTCCAGGAAGCAGTCATTTATCTGTCTTTTGTGTTGCCACAAAGATCAAGCGGCACTTCCCTCACCAATTTTGGGTTTAAGCAGACTATTTTTATCCGCTTAAGTAATTCATGTTTTCCTTTTTTAAGTCTAGCAACAAGATTATGCTTATACCCAATGTATATTTCAAAATTGTAATTGTTTTGAATTATATACATGTAGTACATAATATTTCTTTGTACCCAAAATTGGTGAGGGACACGGCCTTGCATTGGGGTAAGGATTTTGCCGTTTCATATTGGCATTACTGCCAATCTATTCCAAAAAGGAATTCCTAGGTTTTCACCTTGGACGTTTCTGCTCGCACCTCTTGTCCATCACTAAATTTTTAAAATTTAGTGAGGGACAGGTGGGAATTACCCACTACCTTTACCAATTTAATGGTTCAATGTTCGGACTTTCCTCCTTAAAGAAGGTTTCTTTAAGGTAACTGCTCAATATAAAGCACTTTTGATTATACTATATTTAAATATTTTTGTAAATAATTAACTTATTAACATTCGATATTTTTATAGATTATATTTTGAGTATTTTTTGTGTATAATGATATGACAATTATTATAAATTTATACTAAAGTACACAAAAATATGGATGAAAATTTTTACAATAAAGTTTCCGACTTACCAGAATCAAAAACAAAATTACTAGACAAGATGTCTTTTTGGATTTTACTTGTAGTTACCGCACTTTTACCAATATTTTTTGTGCCAATGTCTTTTATTTCTACTCAGTTTGGCACAAGCCTCCTGTTTTCTTTTGGTGTAATAGTAACAACTATACTATATATAGTGTCTGGTATAAAAAGCGGTTCTTTAGAGTTACCTAATCCATCTAAATATGTTTTAGGATTTTTATCTGTTGTTCCTTTTGTATATGTTTTGGCTGGTGTATCAAATGGTTTTTCTAGAATGGCTTTTTTTGGATATACTTTTGATATAACTACTGTTGGTTTTATTTTACTATCTTTTGTCTATCTTTTTCTGGTTTCTATTTTGTTTAGAAATAAAAATAAAATCTATCTTGCTTATAAGGCGTTTGCTATTTCTTCTTTAATTTTTACTATTTTTATTTTTGCAAGAATATTGTCTTCGGGTAGCTGGTTTTCTTTCGGTGTCCTGCCAAATGTTACAACAACCATGCTTGGTTCTTGGAACAATTTAGCTATTCTTTTTGCAGTAATCTCATTGCTTGCATTACTTTTTTTACAAATGTTTAGTTTGAATAAGTTACATAAAGGATTATCATACTTAACACTTGTAGTTTCTTTGTTTTTTGTGGCTCTGGTTAATTTTTCTTCAGTTTGGATGATTTTAGCAATTTGTTCATTTTTAATTACTCTTTATTTTTTCTTTAATAAAAAAGAACAAAATAATTCCTCAGAAAAAAATATAAAAAATATATTTTCTAAAATAAACATCTCAACCTTTGCTGTTATGGTTATTTCTCTGATTTTCTTTTTCGGAAGCAATAGTTTTGGTCTGTATTTAGCTGGGTTATTAGGAACAGAAAATGTTGAAATAAGACCTTCTTTTTCTACAACAATGGAGATAGCTAGAAACACATTAAGGTCTAGTCCAATTTTTGGGTCTGGACCTAATACTTTTGTTAAGGAGTGGTCTTCTCATAAACCAAACGATATAGTTTCAACTATTTTTTGGAATACTGATTTTCCAAGTGGAGTAGGGCTTATACCTACATTTGTAGTGACAACTGGAATTGTCGGAACTCTTTCTTGGTTATTGTTTGTGGGTTTTGTCGTTTATCTTGGTTTCAAATCAATATTTATAAGAAATGAAGATGATCAATTAAACTATCTTATAATCTCTTCATTCTTTGTTTCTTTGTTTTTGTGGATAGTTAATTTTGTATATGTTCCTAGTGCACCAATTTTTATTCTATCTTTATTTTTTACTGGATTATTCTTTGCTTCACTTTATTCTTCTGGAATAATTCCTGTGACAGTAAGACAGTTCAATACAAATCCAAGAATTGGATTCGTGTCTTCTCTTATAATGGTGGTTTCTCTGGTTGGTGTGGTTAGTTTGGGCTACGGTTTATTTAAAAACTCAATGTCTCTATGGTATTTCCAAAAGAGTTCATATGCACTTAATACATTAGGTGATAGTAAATTATCAGAAGAGTATATGTTAAAAGCGATAGTTGCTGTACCTAATGATGTGTATTACAGGTCTTTATCTGAAATTTACTTAGTCCAATTAAACGAAGTTTTGGCCCAAGATCCTACTCAGGTTGAACAGGAAGATATACAAAAGCAATTTAATGATGGGTTACTTAAAACTATTACAGCCGGAGTGTCTGCTAGAGATGCAGACCCTTCTAATTATTTAAATTGGATTGCTTTGGGTAGAATCTACGATGCTGTTTCTATTCCTCAATTAAACATAGACGGTGCTTATGAATACGCTCAAATAAATTATATAGAGGCTCTTAAGTTAAATCCAAAAAATCCAGGAATACTAATGTTACTCGCTAGACTTGCTGTTAATAGAAATGATTTAAACCAAGCAAGATCTTATGTCGAGCAAGCAATTCAGATAAAAAATAATTATCTAGATGCTTACTTCTTGTTATCACAGATAGAAGTTGCTAGTAATAATATAAGAGGAGCTATTCAATCTGTTACAGGAGCATCTGTAATAGATCCTACAAATCCTGCAATATTTTTCCAGTTAGGTTTACTTAAATATAATAGCCAAGACTTTAATGGAGCTGTAGAAGCTTTTGAAAGAGCAATAAGTATCGTTCCAGATTATGCTAACGCTAAGTTTTTCCTTGGTCTTTCTTATGAGATAACCAATCAGAGAGAAAAAGCTATACAACAATTTGAAGAATTAAAAGTAACAAATCCAGATAGTAGTGAAGTTGATACTATACTAACAAATCTAAAAGAAGGCAGGTCTATATTTACAGACACTGAAAATCCTAGACCAGAAAGAGGAAGAACTTTGCCACTTAGGGAGAATGAAGAATAAAAAAATTTTGAGATTAAAAAACCAGAGAATTTCTCTGGTTTTTTAATCTCAAAATAAATCTTGGCTTTAAGCCATATTTTTGCCATAATAGTTAAATGGTAAAAAGGTTTTTTAGTTTTTTAAGTAAAGAAATAATAGGTCTTCATGAGGCAGCTTATCTTTTAGGTTTTTTTGCAATATGTTCCCAGATATTAGCCTTGGTAAGGGACAGAATATTAGCATCAGAATTTGGTGCCGGCAATATATTGGATATTTATTATTCAGCATTTAGAATTCCAGATATTATTTTTGTAACAGTTGCTTCAATAGTTTCAGTTTCTGTACTCATTCCATTTTTAATGGAAAGACTTGCGAGGGGAGAAAAAGAGGCAAAAGAATTTATTGATAGTGTTTTTTCTTTCTTTTTTATTTTTGTTTCCCTGGTTGGTGTTGTCGCTTTTATTTTTACACCATTTTTAATGTCAAAACTTTTTCCTGTTTTTGTTAACTCAGAATCATTTTCTGAATTAGTAAAATTAACAAGGATACTACTCTTGTCTCCAGTTTTTCTTGGTTTTTCAAATCTTTTAGCTAGCATCACTCAACTTAATAGAAGATTTTTTCTTTATGCTGTTTCTCCGGTAATGTATAATTTGGGAATTATTTTTGGTATTAAAATTTTATATCCAATGTTTGGTTTGTCTGGTTTGGGTTATGGGGTGATACTTGGAACTGTTCTACATTTTTTAATACAATTACCATACATAATAAATCAAGGAATGTTTCCTAAATTTTCTTTGAATATAAAATTTGAATTTATAAAAAAGATAGTTTTAACCTCGCTCCCAAGGACAATCACTGTTTCTTCAAATGAAATTGCAGAATTATTTTTGGTTTCATTCGCTTCTTTTTTTATAGTTGGCTCTATATCAATTTTTAATTTTTCTTTTAATCTTCAATCGGTACCTTTCAGCATTATAGGTATAAGTTATTCTTTAGCTGCTTTCCCCACTCTTACTAGACTTTTTAGTAATGGAAACAAAAATGAATTTGTAAACCAAATGATTACATCTTCAAGACATATAATTTTTTGGTCTATACCAATAACGGTACTTTTTATTGTTTTGCGTGCACAAATAGTAAGAACTATATTGGGGGCGGGAAGATTTAATTGGGATGATACCAGACTAACTGCTGCAGCACTGGCTTTATTTACAGTTTCTTTGGTGGCTCAAAATTTAGTCACTCTTTTTGTAAGATCATATTATTCTCAAGGAAAAACAAAAACTCCCTTAATAATGAATGTTTTATCTGCTGGTATTATAGTTTTAAGTAGTTATTATTTTATTTATTTATTTAAAACTAATTTTTATTTTAAGTACTTTATAGAATCACTCATGAAGGTTTCTGATATACCTGGTAGTATAGTACTTGTGTTACCATTAGGTTTTTCTTTTGGTATGTTAATTAATCTATTTATCCACTGGTGGGATTTCAATAGGAGTTTCAACAGTTTTTCAAAACCGGTTTTCAAAACTTTTTCTCAAACTTTTTCAGCTTCTATAATAATGGGATACATTACATATCTTTCTTTAGATGTGTTTGATAATTTTTTAAACATAAATACTTTGGTTGGTATATTTTTACAGGGGTTTTTATCTGGTCTGGTAGGTATTATATTTGGAATAATAGTTCTTTATCTAATGGATAATAGGGAATTGAAAGAGGTTTGGTCTACATTACATCATAAAATATGGAAAGCCAATATAGTACCTCCAGATTCAGAGCTTATCTAAGCTATTTTTTATTTGTTGAATAATGTAATTTTTTATGGTCTGTATAAACAGACTATTATTTTTATAAGAATTATTTGTTATAATTGTACTTGATTATATTTAATTATTTTTTATTGAAATTTAATGAAATTTGCAAAATTTTTCTTTGTTTTTTTGTTTTTAGTTTCTCCTTTCAGTTTTACTGAAGCGTTTGTGGTTAATCATACAAATCTTCATCTTTTTGATCAGATACCCAGTGAGTACATAAATGCCGCAAGGAATTTAAGAATGATGTGGGGGGACAGGTCTGTTGGTGGAAATATAAATGAAGGACTTACTTGCCTTACTTATTCTACAGATGAACAAGCTCCAAATCATTGTAAAAGAAATCATACAAATTCTTTGTATGTAAGTCCTGCCAGTGAACTAGATTGGTCTTTTTCTTCTGGTTATTTATCTAGGCCAAACTGGACCTTCTTTTTTGATCCAGGTTTAGGGGTTACTCCAGAATATACTTGTCCTGGTTATACACCAAGCCAATTTGATTGGATAGGTTGTTTTAATGAGTTTGTTAGAAATAATGCAAATAATTATGATGTTTTTTCTTACCAACATAGTTATCTAGCTGTTTCTCCAGGTTCAAATATAACAAGTCCGACTTTAGGATATTTTGTTAATAGAAGTAATGGAACAGATATTTATGATTTTGAAAGTTTAGAAACAGAATTTCCTAATAAGAAATTTTTCTATTGGACAACTAGTTTATCCAGGGGAATAGGTAGTCAAGAATCTACTGACTACAATAATAGTATGAGGCAATTTGCTTCATCCAGAAATAAGGTTTTATTTGATGTGGCAGATATACAATCACATGATCCTTATGGTAACCCTTGTTATGATAATCGTGATGGAGTTCAATATAACACACAAAATAATCCAGATGACGGTTTAAATATTCCTGCTATTTGTCAGCATTATACAAGTGAGACAGAAGGGGGACACTTAGGGAGTGTTTCTGTTGGTAAGATTAGGTTGGCCAAAGCTTACTGGATAGTTATGGCTTATATGGCAGGGTGGAGACCAGATGGTGGCAGTACACCTCCACCAACTCCTCCAGCAGGAGATACTCAAGCGCCAACAACACCATCTAACTTAAGTGCTTCAACTGTTTCTACTTCGCAGATTAATTTAACATGGTCAGCTTCTACGGATAATGTTGGTGTTTCTGGTTATAGAGTAGAAAGATGCCAAGGATCTGGATGTTCTAATTTTTCTCAAATAACAACACCAACAGGGACTTCTTTTTCTGATACTGGTTTAAGTCAAGGTACAATATATAGGTATAGAGTAAGAGCTGCTGACTCTGCTGGTAATTTGAGTAGTTATTCTTCTGTAGCAGAAGCAACAACACAATCTTCTCCAACAGACACTACACCTCCTGTAATTTCCAATGTTTCAGTTTCAAACATTACTTCAAGTGGAGCAACTATAACTTGGAGTACAAATGAAAATTCCACATCTTTTGTTCAGTACGGATTAACTACTGGATATGGTTCTTCTGCAAATTCATCTGGTCAAACGTCACACTCTGTAAATATCACAGGCCTCTCTTCAAATACAATTTATAATTTTAGAATAAGTGCAACAGATTCTTCTTCAAACAATTCTTTTTCTTCCAATCAAACATTTACAACTTCTCAAGCATCCGACACCACCCCTCCAACAGTCTCTCTAACTTCACCATCTTCTGGAAGTACAGTTACAGGAACAGTAACAATAACAGCTAATGCAACAGACAACGTATCTGTAGCAGGAGTACAGTTCTTACTAGATGGAGTAAGTATTGGAGCAGAAGACACAACATCTCCATACTCAATATCATGGAACACAACTACAGCGACAAATGGAACAAGAACACTTACAGCAAGAGCAAGAGACAATGCAGGTAACACTACAACATCAAGTGGAGTATCTGTTACCGTATCAAACACAGTAACTAGCCCTACACTAACAGTATCTAAAACAGGTACAGGCACAGGTACTATTACAGGTACAGGCATTAACTGTGGTAGTGATTGTACAGAAACTCTAGCTTCAGGAACTTCTGTAACACTTACAGCAACAGCTTCTACAGGTTCAACATTTACAGGATGGAGTGGAGCAAACTGTACAGGCACAGGTACATGTACAGTCACACTTTCTGCAAACACAACTGTTACTGGAAACTTTAATACAACTACACTTCCACCATCTTTTTCTGGTGGTGAGGATTGGCCTACCGCAGGAGCAAATATTCAAAGAACTTCAAATTCTCAAGCCAATGTTTCTACGGTATCTGGAGTAACTTGGTATAGACCAATAGAATCTTATATAAGTGCAAATACTCAAATCATAACTTCTGGTGGAAGAATATATGTTGCGACAGCAAAAGGACTTGTTGTTCTTGATGCTGAAAATGGAAATTTGGTTTGTAGATTTGATACAGAACTTCCTGTGGCAACCCCTACAGTAGATAATGGAGTAGTTTATCTTCCTGGAATGGACAGAAAACTTTATTCATTAAATGCGGTTAATTGTAATCTGAACTGGTCTTTTGTTGGAGGAGCTGGATTTAGTGCAAATCCACTTGTTACAAGTGGTCGTGTTTATATAGGAAACAGAGACGGTAGATTTTATGCGATAAACACTTCAAATGGTTCTCAGGCCTGGTCATATTTAACAGGTGGACCAATTATGGAGTCTGCTGCTTTTGACAACGGAGTTCTATATTTTGCATCAATGGATATGTACGGTTATGCACTTAACTCTTCAACTGGCTCACTTGTTTGGAGAACACCACAAAAACTTCCTGGAGACAGATATGCTTATTGGTGGCCGGTTGTTCATGGTAATTATGTAATATGGTCTGGGGCTAATGCTTACAAACTTGGAAGCAATCCTGGAGATCAAAACGCTCCTGTTCCTGGTATAGGTTTTGATGCTTATTTCACATCAACTGTTAGTAATTTTGCTGGAACATTCATTTCATCAAGTAACGGAAGTCATGGTTGGCCTTCAGGTTCAGCTGTGATGGACACTGTAACAGGAACTACACCTTACACACTTCAGAGTTGGCAACAAACTATGCCTGCCGGTAGAGTATATGCAGTGGTTAACAAAACAAATGGGGTAGAACCGTTCTATCTGCCATTTATGTTGGCTGGTGAAAACGGTGATGGACAAGTACATCCTCCAGTTTCTGATGGAACAAATCTTTATGTAAATAATTTATATCAAGGATCTTCTCAAAATATTCCTCGTTCTACTGTTTTTGCTTGGAAGGATGGAACAACTTGGCTTAGGAGAATGACTGCGGTTTCTTTTGCGGTAGACGAACCATTAATACTTTCAATGTCTAACGGTAGGATTTTTGCAAATCTTTGTTGTGACAGAGAGGCAAGGACGGTTGTTCCTGGATCACCAAACTTTTGGACTTATGGTCCCGGTATGAGATTAAGTTCGGTTTTGCCGAGTGGAAGTGTTTCCAATGCTTATGATCCAATGTGGGCTTTCTATGACGGGGAAGCATTTCTTGAGCGTTTGGGAGGGTATTACAAAGGCTATATAAACAGTCGTAATGGTGTTTATAACAGTCACGGACTACAGAATCCTTTAGTTCCACATGCATTTACAAATTCTTCTGGTCAAAGAGTTGAAAGGTTGTTTACTCATAGATCAAATGCAATTATTGCAATGGGGCCTTCTGCAACAAAAACTTATCTTCCTCCTGTTACCGTAAATAACAATCCATCTAACATAGCTACAACTCTTTCTAGTTCTGAGATAACAGCAAGATTAGAATCAGAAATTCAAAAGATGGTTAATTTGTATTTGGCAAATGGAACTAACGGTTTCTTGAAACCATCTTACATGCAAACGGGTACAAGAGCTGCTGCTTCAGCTACACCGGATGATTTGGAATATTTTAAACTCCCAGCTGACACAGTACTAGCTCTTTCTTCAGCGTATCCATACTTATCACCAACACTTAGGTCAAACGTTTTGTCTTATTTGAGTGCTTATTGGCAAAAATATTTTGTTGATAACAGAATTCTTAGAATAGGTTATAGCACTGGTGTATTACGTGAACCAATTGCTGTTCCACCAGAAGTTTTAACCAGAATGAGTCAAATAAATGACTCTACTCAAGGGATTAGTGCCGGTACACACCAGAGAACTTTCTATGCAGCATGGAAATACGCTCAGATTGTTCCATCACAAGCAGCTAATATATACGCTACTGTTAGACCAATGTTATCTTATCCACCACCAACCCTTGATCTTGTTAGGAACCCAGCATTATACAATGACTACATAGCCGGTTATCAAGGATTTATTAATCTATATGATTTGGCTGGAACAAATCCTGATCCAAACTTAAGAGCTGGAGTTGAGACTCAATTAAATAATCTTCTTAATACAAGGATAAGTAATTTTGCAAAAGATCATCCTTGGGAGGGAAGTGTCGATAATCCTTCAGGTATTAACATAAATAATTACACTAGACGTTTCAATTGTAGTAGAAACTTTATGTATATGACTCCTGAATTAGGTTCTGCTATGAGAAGTAGTGCTCAATATTCTCTAATTAATACAGCAATAAATGAATATCTATATGTTTGTCCAAGATGGTTTATTGCTAGAGATGATAACACTTTCCAAGAGGGAACAACCAATCATATTTTTGATTCTCATGCTCTATTTTTGGCAAAAGCTTATGTTACAGGAGATTCACAAGCAAACTTAAGTAAGTGGATAGATGTTCCATGGACTTTGGGAGATTTGTATTACATACAAAACTTAACAGCAGCTCTTAGCACTGGAGGAATCGTTGCACCACCCCCTCCATCCGACACCACTCCTCCAACAGTCTCTCTAACTTCACCATCTTCTGGAAGTACAGTTACAGGAACAGTAACAATAACAGCTAATGCAACAGACAACGTATCTGTAGCAGGAGTACAGTTCTTACTAGATGGAGTAAGTATTGGAGCAGAAGACACAACATCTCCATACTCAATATCATGGAACACAACTACAGCGACAAATGGAACAAGAACACTTACAGCAAGAGCAAGAGACAATGCAGGTAACACTACAACATCAAGTGGAGTATCTGTTACCGTATCAAACACAGTAACTAGCCCTACACTAACAGTATCTAAAACAGGTACAGGCACAGGTACTATTACAGGTACAGGCATTAACTGTGGTAGTGATTGTACAGAAACTCTAGCTTCAGGAACTTCTGTAACACTTACAGCAACAGCTTCTACAGGTTCAACATTTACAGGATGGAGTGGAGCAAACTGTACAGGCACAGGTACATGTACAGTCACACTTTCTGCAAACACAACTGTTACTGGAAACTTTAATACAATAGGCACACCGACATTTACTACAGGTCAAAGAGTTCAAACAACAGCTAATCTAAATGTAAGAAGTACTCCAAGTGCAACAGGTGGACTCTTGGGAACACAATCATCAGGTTCACTTGGAACAATAGTTTCTGGACCAGTTTCTGCTGATGGATTTATTTGGTGGAATGTTAATTATGATACTGGTGCTGATGGTTGGTCAGTGGAAAGTTTCTTGAATGTATATACTCCTCCTACAAATCCAAATGACACAACTCCTCCGGTTATATCATCGATAAATGTTACAAATATTACAGCTACATCTACTAGAATCACTTGGGTAACAAATGAGCCAGCAACATCTAGGGTTGTATACGGCACTTCACAATCATACAATCTTTCTTCACCGCTCAATTCAACACTTACCACAAATCATGAGGTTGTGTTAAATAATCTTAGACGCAGAACAACATATAATTATCAAGTCGTTTCAATAGATGCATCAGGAAATGTAGCAAGAAGTTCAAATCAAACATTCACTACTGCATCTCGTCTACCAAAAACACCAAAGGTCACAAATGTTTCAGCAAGTAGTGGTTCAATAAGATTATCTTGGGGTGTTCCAGTTGATGATGATTCGGTTCAATATGAATTTTTCTCTGGTACTTTAATTATGAGATCTACAAGTTCATTTATTGAAACACCAAATCTTTCTACTGCTTTAGTTAATCTTCCTTCTTCAATAACTAGTTATACTGATGTATCTGTAGAAAATGGGACAACTTATTATTACACCTTGTTCTCTTATGATGATCAAAATGTTTATTCTGATCCAGTATTTATAAGTTTTACAGCTGGCTCTAACTCAACTACTACACCAGTAACTCCTCCACAATCAGGTGGAGGAGGTGGCGGAAGTGCACCTGCACCTACACAACCAACGAATCCTCCTGTAGTTGGAGGTGGGGTTGCAACTCCTTCAAATCCAACACAACCTTCAACTCCAATAACTGAAGTTCCATCACCAACACTACCATCTACTCCAACTGTTAATGTGCCTAAACCAAATCTAACAAGAACAATATATATAGGAGCAAGAGGATCTGATGTAACTGATTTACAAAACTTCTTAATATCTCTAGGATACTTGCAATCAGGATTAAATACAGGATACTATGGTCCAGCAACAAGAGAGGCTGTACAGAAATATCAATGTAATTATATGCAAATATGTTCTGGTTCTGAAGAAACTACAGGCTATGGAATGGTTGGACAGAGAACTAGGGCAAGTATTGCTTCTGTTAATATAACTGGAACTGTTACAACCCCTGCAACACCACCAACTTCTACCTTAACTCCAGAGAGAAGAGCGGAGATACAGAAACAAATTAATGATCTGTTACTACTAGTACAACAATTACTGATACAATTAAGAGCTTTACAAGGTAATTAAAGTTAAAAATATTGTAAAATAAAAACAGCGAGCAAAGTCGCTGTTTTTATGCTTTAATGTAGTTCAATGAAAAATATAAGAAATTTCAGTATCATAGCCCACATAGACCATGGTAAATCAACATTGGCTGATAGAATGTTGGAAATTACTCATACTATAGAGAAAAGAAAAATGCAGGATCAGGTTCTGGATTCTATGGAACTTGAAAGAGAGAGGGGTATTACTATAAAAATGCAACCAGTAAGGATGAAATATTCCATAGATGGTTCAGAGTACATTTTAAACCTTATTGATACGCCAGGGCATATAGATTTTTCATATGAAGTTTCTCGAGCATTGAAAGCGGTGGAAGGGTCAATATTGTTGGTTGATGCTACACAAGGAGTTCAAGCCCAGACTTTAACTACTTTAGGTATGGCACGTGATGCGGGACTTAAGATAATCCCTGTAATTTCTAAAATAGACTCACCCTTAGCCAGAGTAGAAGATGTAAAAGCTGAAGTTATAAAACTTTTAGATTGTAAGGAAGAAGATATCCTAACTGTATCTGGTAGAACAGGTGAGGGAGTAGAGAAATTACTTCAAGAAATAATAAAAAGAATTCCTGCTCCACATGAGGTAGATAATACAGAGAATTTTAGGTCACTCATTTTTGATTTCAAGTATTCTACACATAAAGGTGTAATAGTTTTTGTGCGAGTAATGAACGGTAAGGTTTCAAGAAATGAAAAACTTAATTTTAAAATTTCAGGCAAAATTTTTACTTCTATTGAGGTTGGTATTTTTTCTCCAGGTGAATTACCCGTCGAGTCTTTGTCTGCGGGTGAAATAGGTTATATTGTCACAGGCATCAAAGAACCCGGCATTGCTTCTGTTGGAGATACTGTTTCAAGTGTGAAAGATACATTAGCTCCACTTTCTGGATATATGTCTCCAAGACCAGTTGTTTGGGCCTCTATTTATCCAGAGAGTCAAGATGATTTTACTTCACTTAAACAAGCCCTAGGAAAACTAAAATTATCAGACTCATCTTATACATTTGAAGAAGAATCTTCTGGAGTTTTAGGGCGGGGATTTCGTTGTGGCTTTTTGGGCATGCTTCACTTAGAAATAATCTCTGAAAGACTACATAGAGAGTTTGGTCTAGAGCTTGTAGTAACAATGCCAACTATTACCTATGAAGTAACATATAGAACTGGTCCGAAACAAGGAAAGACAGAAATAATATACTCACCAGCCCATTTTCCTGATGAGGGACTTTTGTCGGAAATAAAAGAACCTTGGGTGCATTGCGTTATTATTACTCCGATATCGCACTTGGGTAATCTTATGACAATTTTATACGAACATGAGGCTGAGATAGGCGAATCAGAAAATTTTGGAGATGACAGAACTAGATTAGAACTTAAGATGCCCCTTAGAGAACTTATGCGAAACTTTTTTGATAAATTAAAAAGCGTGACATCTGGTTTTGCTTCTATTTCATACGAAATAGAAGGTATGCGAAAAGCAGATGTGGTGCGAATGGATATTTTAGTTGCCGATGAAGTCTTACCAGCTTTTTCAAGGGTTGTTTCAAAAAGAATAGTAGAAGAAGAAGCAAAAGCAATGGTGGAAAAATTACATTCCCTTTTGCCAAGACAAATGTTTGTTATGAAAGTTCAAGCGAAAGCTCTGGGTAGAATAATAGCTTCAGAAACTGTCAAAGCATATAGTAAAGATGTGACTCAACATATGTATGGAGGAGATATCACTAGAAAAATGAAGTTGTGGGAAAAACAAAAGAAAGGAAAGAAAAAAATGAAAGAGAGAGGAAGGGGTACAGTTGATATACCACAAGATGTATTTTTAAAGATGTTGAGATCGTAGATCAGATCTTTTTCCGAATCTCATCGTTTAAAATTCTCATATTCTCGTCACAGTACTATTGTACGCCTCCTCGTATGCTCAAATTTTATACGCGACCTTCGCAAAAAATCCTCTGAGCCCAAAATGACTGAGTCATTTTGTCAGGTTTTACAACTAGTGGAATCTTTTTATTTTAGAGACTGCGGAGACAATTAGTAATTAAGGACGAACGAAAAGAAGCCTGAAGCATTGTTTGAGGGTAGTCCCGAGTTTGCGGGAAGGCTCTGGAGTGAGGACATTAATTACTTGATTGTCGAGCGAGAGTAAAATTCTAGCAAGAATTTATGCGTGCTCTAAAATTAAAAGATGTAACGATTTATTGCAAAGTGAGTGAGACCAATGGCTATTGCATCCATCTCATCATCACTTTGGGTTTTTGAATCAATTTCAATAAGTTTTCTTGTCATATCCATCATTTGTTTTTTTTGTGCTCCACCATATCCTGTAATAGCAATTTTAATTTCATTTGGGCGATATTCAAAAATCTGTAATCCTTTAGAAGTTCCTGTATATAAAATAACCCCTCGAGCTTCTGCAACCAACATTGCAGTTTTTTGATTACCAGAAAAAAATAGTTTTTCTGTGGCCATTTGTTCCGGCTTCCACTTTTTGATTACTTCTTTTATCCTGTCACCAATAAGAGTCAGGCGTTCATGATGGGGAAGTTTGCTAGAAGTTTTGAAACATTCAGAAAAAAGTAAAACTTCTTTTTCATTTTTGTTTTTTTCTAGTATTGCTATTCCCAGTCTTTCAAACCCTGGATCGATTGATATTATTCTCATATAAGTATTCTAGCATTTCCAAAACTATTCATAATTTGGATGAAATCCGAGGCGAACAAGGAAAATATGACGAGCCTTATAAGTATAAGGTGAGGAATATTTTACCGAAGTTCAACGAAGGAGTTCGCCAAATTTGAAAGTTTTACTATTCGGCGTTGGTGTAGACATCATTCACTTCATCTGACTCTTCCAATTCGTCTATAAGTTTAGAAAGTTTTTCCCCATCTTCTTCAGAAAGGGGAACTGTTGTTGTTGGAATCCAATCTTCTCCTGCGTTATGAGCGAAAGCCCAAGAAGCTGCACCTATACCAGCCATAGCAAAACCATTTCTTGATAGAATAGTTTTGATTTCTTGGTTAGCTCTATTTTTATTATCTGTAAGTGCTTCTATTATCATAGCACAACCTCCTGGACCATATGCTTCATATATTACCACTTCTGATTCTCCAGCGTCTGTAGACTTTTTTATTGCTCTTTCAATACTGTCGTTCGGGACATTAAAAGATTTTGCTTTTTCTATAGCAGCTTTAAGCCCAGGAGATGATAAATTTCCATTAGCTTTTTTGGCTTCAACTGAAATCATTTTAACCATTTTGCCAAAAATTTTTGATTTTTGGGCATCAGTTTTCTCTTTTTGTCTTTTTATTTTTGACCATTTATTGTGTCCTGCCATATAAAACTAGAATATAGAATAATGATTAAAGAATCAACTAGGTACGCTTATTATCGTAATGAGATGTTTATAGTAAACTCTTTGGGGTAAGTCCAAGGTGTTCATATCCTGACGCAGTCACAACCCTACCTCTCGGAGTTCTTTCAAGAAAACCAAGTTGGATTAAGTAAGGCTCGTTAAACTCTTCAATCGTGGCTTGCTCTTCTGACATAGCTGCTGCTAGAGTGTTTAGTCCAACAGGGCCACCGTTAAATTTGTTTATTATGGTGTGTAATATGTCTCGGTCTGCTGGAGTTAGTCCGACTTCATCTATGCCTAATAGTTTAAGTGATTCATCCACCATATCTTTACTCATATTTTTTTTATGAACTTGTGAAAAATCTCTAGCTCTTTTTAGAAGATAGTTTGCTGTTCTTGGAGTAAAACGACTTCTTTTGGCTATTTCAGATCCAGCCTCTTTGTCTAAATCTATACCCAATATTCTTGCAGAACGAGTTATTATCTCTCGTATTTCATCATTAGTATAAAATTCTAGTTTAAAAACTCCTCCAGAGAACCTACTTCTAAGTGGGGAAGATATCATGGCAATACGAGTTGTGGCACCTATTAAAGTAAATGGCGGAAGTTCTAGTTGTATAGTGCGAGCGCTTGGACCTTTACCTATAATAATATCCAAAGATCCCGATTCCATAGCCGGATATAATACCTCTTCAATTGTTTTGTTTAATCTGTGTATTTCATCTATAAACAAAATATCTCCAGGAGAAAGATTGGTGAGTATGGAAGCAAGGTCGCCAACTTTCTCTATCGCTGGTCCAGATGTCACTTTCATTTGGGCACCTATTTCTTTTGCGATTAAAAATGAAAGAGTCGTTTTCCCAAGTCCAGGAGAACCGTAAAATAGTATGTGTTCTGGAGGGTGATTTCTTTCTTTCGCTGCGGTTAATAGTATCTGCAAGTTTCTTTTTATGTTTTTTTGCCCAATATAGTCATCCCACTTAGATGGGCGAAGGGTAGTATCTAAAAATAGAGAATCTGCTGTAGTTTCCGTCTCTTGTGTTAATAATTTTTCTTTCATAAGTACTATTATACTATAAAAAATAAGTCAAAATATCTTAGTTGACAAAAAAATTATTATATGCTAAACTGTTGGTCTAGTTTATTTTCATTGAAATAAGAGATTTATTTCTGTCAGAAGTGACAGTTTTTAATTTTCCAAAATATAAATCTCTAAGCAACTAAACATTTTTGTGTTTACGAGGGTTTCCACGAGGACATTCTGGGTATTACCTTGTGTAATATTCTGGAATTATCCTTTGTAAAACTCTTAGCTTTTGGTATCCATTATTAAAAGTGTTGCTTAGAGATTTATGCTTTGGAAAAAGTTAAACTTTTTCAAACCTCCTACATTCAAGTATAATTCTGAAACAGCTTTAGGCAAGTGGATTACTCACTACATCCCATAGAAATGGTGATGTCTAGCAAAAAAATATTTTGCTAAATTTTATTTGTCAAATCTATCTTTAGTTTATTCTTTTTCTATATCAACGACTCTTCTTAATTCATCTAGGGTGGTTACTCCTTCTAAAACTTTTATTATTCCATCTTGAACTAAAGTTAGAAGTTTTTGTTTTTTGGCTGCAGTTTTTATACCTCTTTCACTAGGGTTTTCTTTAATTGCATTTTCTATATTTTCGTCCATTATTATCGCTTCGTGTACACCAACTCTTCCTTTGTAGCCAATCATATTACATTTGTCACATCCGGTTTCTTTCCAAATATTTGTTAAATTTATATTTTGTAAATATTCTTTATCTTCAATTTCTCCAACTATTTTTTCTATTATTTCTTTCTCTTTTCCTTCTAGAGGTATTTGTTTTTTACAATCCTGACATAATTTTCTAACAAGTCTTTGTGCCATAGCTAGATTTATAGCAGAGGATATTATTTTTGGATTTATTTCCAAATCAATGAGTCTGGGAAAAGTCCCTGCTGCATTGTTTGTATGTAGAGTAGAGAATACCAAGTGTCCTGTTAACGCGGAGTTTATCGCAATATCTGCGGTTTCACTGTCACGAATTTCACCTACCATGATAATATCCGGATCTTGTCTCAAAGCACTTCTAAGTCCCTCTGCAAATCCGTAGTTTTTTTCTTCGTCGGTTTGAGTTTGTACTATCCCTGGTAAGTGATATTCAATAGGATTTTCAATAGTAATTATTTTAACTTCTGGAGTGTGAATTTTTTTAAGAAAAGCATATAGGGTGGTTGTTTTACCAGAGCCAGTCGGACCGGTTATGAGTATCATTCCATTCGGCCTTGTTATTTCGTGAAGTATTACATCAAGCAATTTTTTATTTATTCCTAATTGTTCCAATCCTACAGAAATAGAATTTGGATCAAGCACTCTTAATACAACAGATTCTGCATAGGCCCCAGGCAATATTGAAGTACGTATTTCAATTTCACTTGATCTTATTTTTATACTGAATCTTCCATCTTGAGCTCCGCCCACATTTAATTTCAGATTGGATATAAGTTTTATTCTAGACAAGAGTAGTTTATAAGTGCTGACATCTAAGTTTAAGATGTCAGTTAGTATTCCATCTAGTCTGTAGCGGAGTCTTACATAATTTTCTTCTGGTTCTAGGTGAATGTCAGAGGCTTTTGTGGAAAGAGCCCCAGCGATAATAATTTCCATTATTCTTGAAATTCTGTAACTTTTTTTCATTACCAAAACTTCATTTATAAGTTTTTGGACATCTGGAATTGTTTGAACTTGCGAAAGAAAATCTGTTATTTGGTCGTTGGAAATATCGAGCGCTCCAGATTTGGTTTCAAACGAATAAGATAAATCTTTGTATCTCTCCCATACCTTTGCCAGGCTTGCGTGGGAGACCATAAACATTTCCACTGTGTATCCTTTAGATTTAATTTTTTCTATAGCTTCTATTGTTTTAGGATTGTTTGGTGAAAGAACCCCAATGCTTACATGTTTGTTTATTTCATCAAATACAGCTACTTGTGCTTCTCTGGTTTCTGTTTCTGGGATTATTCTTAAAGCGTCAATATTTATAGGTGTCACAGTAAGGTCTAGATAGGGGACACCAAATTTAGAAGACATGATTCTGGTTAAGTCTTCTTCTTCTTGTTTTCTGAAATCTTCAAGCCGTTTATTCTGTTTTTCTTCGTCAAATTGAACCATAATTTTTTGTTACTCTACAAATAATATCATAGAAAAATCTCAAAAATATGCTTTAAATAAGCTATTATTCACATATTGACAAATTACTTATTTGGGTGTATAATCATAGGTAGGAGGTGCCAAATGGCCCTGATTCACAGAGTAATGGTCGTGGCCCTCGCGGTTTTTGCGGGGGCGTGTGCCACCAAGTCGGTGGCAACGGTGCAGGCGACTGCACCCTCCCAGTCGGGTGTTGCGACAGAAGATGTCGCAACTCTTAAGGCCGAGCTTGAGATTCTCGCCGAAAGGCGAGAGGAACTCAAGGCAGAGGAGCTCGCACTGCGTAAGCAGAAGCCGGTTCCTTCGGAGGAACTGGTTCGCGTCCGAGCCGAGCAAATTCGGCTCAATGGACGCGAGTCTGTCATTTTGGACCGGTTGTACCGGCAAAGTGACTCAGCGGAACGCCAAGCCCGGGGTGAACTCCAGAAGGAGACGCGTCGGGTGGAAAGGATTGAGCGGGAGAATGCCAAGGCTGTTTCGGAGGCGCAACTTACGGGTTGCGCACCTGATACTGTCAAGGTATTCCCCCTTGACCAGCGGAGAGATCCATTCGCGATCTTTCCGTCCACTCTCCGGGTCAGGATCCTAAATCAGGGGCTGAACCCGATCAACGTAGATACCTCCTTCAGGGGTTATGGCACTCTGGTGTCAGACCTCTGTTCAGGGGGAGCTGTTACTCTGACTTTCAAGCTCAACGCTTGGGAGCCAGGTCAGCAGATTCCCCTTACGTTTTGGACTAAGCTTCAGAACGGGAGGGTGAGTTCTCAAAGGAGAACTTTCTGGCTCCAGAGGTCGAGGCAGAGACAGTTGATCTGGAACGATACAGTCCAGATCAACCTCGACAACCGGTAGGGGGTTTACTCCTACTGGGACAACATACAGCCGTCTGGCGGAGGACACACATCCTCCCCAGCGGCTTTTTTTATGCTAATATCGAACTAATGAAATACGAAATATCTTCAAAAGAAGAAATTGAAAAAATCGCACAAGATTTTATTCAAGATTTGGAACCTAAAAAAGACACGGCGACTATAGTTGGTTTATATGGAGATTTGGGTGCTGGTAAAACCACTTTTACTCAAGCAGTTGCAAAACATTTTGGTATAACAGAAACAGTAGTGAGTCCAACTTTTGTTATAGAAAAAATCTACGAACTTGTTGGTCAAAAATTTACTCATCTTATACATATAGATGTTTACAGACTTGAAAGCTCAACTGAGTTAGTAAATCTTGGTTGGAATAAAATAATTTCAGATCCAAGTAATATTATTCTAATTGAATGGCCAGAGAAAGTATCTGATATAATGCCAGAACATATAAAAATACATATAAAACACACAAAAAATGAAACTGCTAGGGAGATAGAAGTGGTGGTATAATGGTGGCAAGGTAAATTCGTTGATTTTGTAGCTTTTTAGGAACATCGCGGAATGAATGAATACATGAGTGTGAAGAAAATTTTCAGCAGAAAGTTATTATGTTTCCTAAAAAGTTACAAGGAGAAAGAATTTACACATTTAAAATGACAAAAAATAAAAATAAAAAAACACTAGTCCTCCTTGATGTGCATGCGATACTTCATCGTGCTTACCATGCGCTTCCAGAATTTAAATCAAGTAAGGGCGAGCCAACAGGTGCTTTGTATGGGCTATCTACTTTTCTTATTAAATTAGCTAAAGATTTAAAACCAGATTACATAATTGCTTGTAATGATTTGGCTGGTCCAACAATGCGACACGATGTTTATGATGGTTATAAAGATGGTCGTAAAAAAACAGATGATGCACTTGTCGCACAGTTTGAGAGGGCCATAGATTTGTTTAAGGCGATGAATATCCCAGTTTACTCTTCTCCAGGTTTTGAAGCAGATGATATGCTTGGAACTATAGTTGAAAATCTTAAAGGTGATAAAAATACAGACATTATTATCGCTTCTGGAGATATGGACACAATGCAACTTATAGATGATGATAAAGTGAGAGTTTATACTCTTAAAAAAGGAATCAAAGATACGATTATTTACAATGAAGATGCGGTAAAAGAAAGGTTTGGTTTTGGGCCAGAGCTTTTACCTGATTATAAGGGTTTAAGAGGTGATCCATCGGATAATATTATTGGCATAAAAGGTATTGGAGAAAAAACAGCAGAGGAGCTTATTGTAAATTTTGGAACTATTGAGGAAATATATAAAAAACTAAAAGAGGATGAAAAAGTTTTTGAAAAAGTTGGGATTAAAAAAAGAATTATACAACTTTTAAAAGATGGTGAAGAGGAAGCTCTTTTTTCAAAAATGCTAGCAACTATTCGTCGTGATGCACCGATACATTTTACCTTACCAGAAAAAACTTGGAGAGAAGATATTCAGATAAAGAAAGTGGAAGAACTTTTTAAGGAGTTTGAATTTAGATCTTTGGGTAGTAAGCTCGCTGAAGCTTTATCTATTGAATCTTCAAATACAACTGAGTTTCCGGTAGGGGTGGCTGACCCTAAAGAATTAAAAGAGGTCGGGCTAATGTTGTGGGTAGTAGATTCAAACAAAACCAATCCTACACTTGAAGATATTTTGTCTTATACCAGAAAAGATACTCTCGCTGAAGCAAAAGAATTTCTAGAAAAAACAATAAAACAACAAAACCTTTCTTTTGTTTTTGAATCCATAGAAAAACCTTTGATTTCAATAACTGAGTCAATGACTGCTTTAGGTGTAAAAATAGACACTGAAAGATTAAAAGTTCTTTCTAAAAAATATCACAAAGAACTTTCTATTTTGGAAAAGAAAATTTGGAAAATGGTGGGTGAAGAATTTAATATAAATTCACCAAAACAGTTAGGGGAGATGCTTTTTGTAAAAATGGGATTAAAGCTAAAGAACCAAAAGAAGACATCTACCGGAAGTTTCTCTACAAAAGAATCAGAACTTGAAAAGCTAAAAGAGGTTCATCCAATAGCAGATTTAATATTGGAATATAGAGAGCTTTCTAAACTTCTTGGAACATATATAGATACTATACCTACTATGGTGGATAAAAATAACCGTCTTCATTCGGAGTTTCTACAGGCCGGAAGTGCAACTGGTAGAATGGCAAGTCAAAATCCTGGGATACAAAACATACCAAACAAGACAGAGCTTGGTAGGGAAATAAGAAAATCTTTTATAGCAGAAAAAGGTTATAAACTTGTTGTTTTTGACTACTCACAGATAGAGCTTAGAATAGCAGCTTTTTTATCGGGAGATAAAAAGTTGGTTCAGATTTTTAAGGAAGGTAAAGATGTTCATACTGCTGTTGCTATGGAGGTTTTTGGTGTTCCAGAAGATGGTGTTACAAAAGAAATGAGAAGTAAGGCAAAAGTTATAAATTTTGGAGTGATGTATGGTATGGGAGTAACTGCTCTTCAAAAAAATATAGGCACCGACAGAAAAGAAGCTCAAAGATTTTTGGATGAATATTTTAATAAATTCTCTGGCTTGGCTTTATATTTAGAAAATGTAAAAAGAGAAACAGAACAAAAGGGTTATACTGAGACTTTTTTTGGCAGAAGAAGATATTTTCCAGATATAAATTCAAGACTTCCATTTATGAAGTCTCAAGCTGAGAGAATGGCGATAAATGCTCCTATACAGGGGACTGGGGCAGATATAACTAAACTGGCAATGCTTTATGTGGACCAGTTTATTAAAAGTAAAAAGTTAGAAGAAGACGTAAGGCTTTTATTACAAGTTCACGACGAGCTTGTCTATGAAGTCAGGGGAAATGTTGTTTTGTCGGTTGCTCCAGAGATTAAAAAAATAATGCAAAATGTTATTGATTCCAAAAAAACTAATGGAGTAAAATTGGTTACAAACGCTAGTTATGGAGATAATTGGGCTGAGACTGAAGAGATAAAATAATATGTACTATTTTCTATACGGAACAGATACACATAAGGCAAGAGAGAAACTACACTCTCTTTTAGATTTGGCTAAAAAAAAGCGACCAGAAGCCGAAGTTTTTAAAATAAATTCAGAGAATTGGGGTGAAGGACAGTTTGATGAACTACTTATTTCTATGGGTTTATTTGAACAAAAATATACTGTTGTTTTAGATAATGTTTTTGAGAACAAGGACGCCAAAGATTATATTATTGAAAAGTTAGAGGATTTAAAGAAATCAGATCAAATTTTCCTTTTTTTGGAAGGTAAGTTGGATAGTGTATCTTTAAAAAAGATTGAGAAATTTAGCGAAAAGACTCAAGAGTTTGAAAAGAAAATTGAGGATAAAAAAGAGATAAATGTTTTTGGTATAAATAATTATCTTTTAAATAAAGATAAAAAAGGATTATGGATTTCTTATTTGGATTTATTGAACCAAAAAATAGCACCAGAAGAGATTCATGGGATAATATTTTGGCAAGTTAAAAGTATGATTATTGCAAATAAAAGTAAAACTCAAAGCGACAGCGGTCTTTCTCCTTTTGTTTATAAAAACTCTATTAGAGGAGCAAAAAATTATAGTTCAGAAGAGTTACAAAAAATATCAGGGGATTTAATAAATATTACTCACAGGGTTAGAGCTGGCGAAGGGGATTTAGGTATTATGTTGGAAAATTGGATTCTAACTCTATAATTGTCCGTTCATATTTTTTTTGTTAGTGTTTTGTTGGGAGGTTCAAATGAAGGGAAAATCTCTTACTTCGGAACAGGTGCAAACGGTCATTCGTCTTTTGGGGGAGACAGATATTTCTCTTAAAGATATTGCAAAAAGGATGAGATGTGGTTCTCATGTAATCACGCGTATAAATAGAGAGAACGGTCTCATAAGAGATTTCAGGGTTTCCTTTGATCAAAAGAAAGAGAAACCCTTAAGGAAGAGATTTATCGTAAAAGATGTAAAAGGAGGTTTTCTTTGAAAAAACTGCAAGCATATCGCTTGCAGTTTTTAGGTTGTTAATTTGATGCTCGTCGAGAACCAGAGATTATTCTGAGCCTATTAGGAGACAAATCTTAATATGGAGGCACTATATTTTAAGTTGCTGTATATCAGGGAATATGCTCAAAAAAGCATTGAGTAAGAGGTTGTTTTTCTTGACAAATAGGTATTAAATATGATATAATACTAGAAGTTAAGTTGTTCTAAGAAAGTGCTCAATTTGAGCTTTCTCTCGGGACAATTTTGTCCAAGTTCTTTAAGGAGACAGTTATGAACGTACAGGATATGCAGCGTCTCAACGAAGACCTGCGACGCGCAGTTCAGATCGACATTCGTGGACGCAAGAGAGAAAACGGAACCCAGTGGTTCCGACAGGCTCCCCGTTCACGAGGGTATCACACCTTCGTCTGGCCAGGCCCTCCCGCACTTCTCAAGGTCGGGAAGGACGACGTGAACTCGGAAGACTGGAGCAAGCCGCTCGAAGAAGTCGGCGAGATCCACATCTGGACGAACGCCGATGGACCCAGCATCTACTGGGAAGTCACTGGCGACGGTCCACTCCAGCGTACGAACTAGAATTGCTCGACACTCGAGCAACACGACCGCCTAGTAGCGAAAGCGAACGGCGGTCTTTCTTATTTATAATAATCTCCCGTTAGGTCACCTAGATTATAAATTTTATACCACAGAGTCATGAATTCGATTCCTCTTGGGTTAAACTCAAAATCTATGTGTCCTGGGATAATTTCCTTGTCGTCACAAGGAAATTTCCTTCGGTCGACGACTTAGTCATGTCCCAAAAGTAATTTTCTGCTGAAAATTCTTTTGGGCCGACCTCAGCGCCGTCGCGCTTGCGGTTCGCACAAGTACGAAAAAATCTGCATCCCAGCAGATTTGTTTCGTCTTGTGCGCCCGGCAGGAATCGAACCTGCGACCCTCTCCTTAAAAGGGAGCTGCTCTACCGACTGAGCTACGGGCGCATGAGCCCAAAAACATAATTTGAATTATGTTTTTGTGGACTCATGCGAGCCGCAGTCATGTTTTGTTAGCAAACAAAACAGACGAGGCGGGGTCGCGGAAATTTTGTTTTGGCGAAAACAAAATTATCCGTGACCATGAGTCCTGACTTATAGTATTGAAATATACCAAAAAATCCTAAAAAGTCCAATTTACAGTGGCAAATCAAAAGCAAAACCTCCAGGTCCTGTAAACAATAATGAGAACAAAATTATTCCAGCCAAGAAGTATAGAAAGTATTTTTCTGGATCAACAGGTTTTATTTTTCTATTTTTCCAATAGTCTAAATAAAAATCAAATTTAATTAAGGCTATACCAACAAGAGAAGCTGGTTGGGTATACAAACCAAAAAATAGTAGTCCTCCAACAACAATATATATTAAATAAGAGAAAGGATATTCTTTACTTTTTCTCTCTTTTGCTAGGTGTAATATAAATATACTTACTACTAAACGTAGTAAAAACGGAGCTACAACTGGTCCTAAAAAAAGTAATTGTGGAAACATTGAAAGTGGTTGCATAACTCTATTATATGGTATATTCCTTTTTATGACAAAAAGAAAAGTTGGTGTGGTTTATGTTTTATTGCCTGATATAAGGAGTACTTATAATGTAGGTTCTATTTTTCGTACTTCAGATGCGTTTGGGGTAAATAAAATATATTTATCAGGATACAGTCCAACTCCCGTAGATAAGTACGGTAGATTAAGAAAAGACATAGGGAAAGTTTCTCTTGGTGCAGAAAAAACAATACCTTGGGAATATGAAGTAAGCCCGACAAAAATAATAAAGAAATTAAAAAAAGAAGGTTTTAGTGTGATTGCTATTGAACAAGGAAGAGATTCTGTTGATTATAAAAAAATAAAAGTTAAGCACCCGGTGTTGTTTGTGGTGGGGAATGAGGTGGATGGGGTAGATAGTAAGATACTTTCTCTTTGTGATGTCGTAGCAGAAATACCTATGTTGGGGGAGAAAGAATCTCTAAATGTTTCTGTTGCTTTTGGTGTTGCTCTTTCTCAAATCCTTAAGATTTAAAAACTAACAACTAGTATTTAATCGTGTCTACTATTTTTCCTTGATTGTCATAGAGAATTATTTCTTCTCTTCTATCTTTCCATATTCTTTCACTTCTTTTCAGATAAACTCTCCACTCTTTTAGATAAAAATCACTGTCGTTTTTGTGAGTATTAACACAAGAAGGATAATTTATTTTCCCATATATAAAATTTGTGCATTCATAGCTCCAATTAGCTGGGAGGGTTTGGGTCTGTATTCTACAGGACGGAAATCTTTCTATGTAATCCAAACAAGCATCGTTGTTTACTGTATTGGGTATGGATGATAAATCCTCATCTCTCGGTCTAGGACATTGTGTGCTTAGATTTGGTGTAAATCTTTGGAATTGTGACAAATACCCTGAACATTTATTAACCCTAAAACTTGCGCCGTTAGGAGAAATTCCTGTAACTAAATATAAAGTATCTCCATTGTTCAAATAAATATCTTCCTCAGAATTGACTGTGCCAGCGAAAAATAAATATGTTCCTTTTGGGATGGTGACGGTTTGTCCGCTACTACTACTTTTTAATGTCCAGCCGGTTACTTTTATTGGAGTATCGGTTCTACCGACTTTTATTTGAACATACTCTTGTTTTGGATCACTGGATCTTCTTACAAAAGATAGGTCTACAATATTTTTGTAAATAGAAGCGTTTTTATTTTCTTCTATTTGTTTAATTTGTTGTTCTATTTTATCTGCCTCTCTTTTAGCTTCTGTTAATTGTCTTTGAATTTCTCGTCTTTCCTGTTCTGCAGTTCTGTTTGTTGTGTTGTTGTTCCTAGCAACATTATTGTTAACGCTTACACCTTTTGCACCACCAAATAGAGATATCATGATTATAGATAGAAGTATAACTATTCCTATTGTATCGTCCTTATTCATATACTAATTCTACTATATAATTTCAAATTTGTTTTATTTTTGGCATTTTTTGCAAAATATTGTAGTTCTACTTTGTATTTTTGTTTTTTGTAAAACGTTTAAACATCTAGGACATTTCTCACCAGATTTACCGTATACTTTGTGTTCTCTGGCGTAATTTCCAACTGATTCATCTAAAAGTCTATAGGTTGCCACAGAGGATCCACCAACTTTGATTGCTTTTTTAATTATTCTGACAATCGATTTGTGTAGGAGTTTTATTTCATTTATTTTTAGAGAGAAGGCTGGTCTTTCTGGATTTATTTTTGCTTCAAAAAGACTTTCGTCTGCGTAAATGTTTCCAATTCCAGTTACTACTTCTTGGTTCATCAAAACTGCTTTAATTTTACCTTTTTTATTTTTAAGTGAGCTTTCTAGATATTTTGGAGTAAATTTTTTATCTAAAGGTTCTAATCCTAGTAATTCAAAATGTTTTGCTTCTTCAAATATTTTTGTGTTTGGGTGGTACAAAAGATAGCCAAACATTCTTGTGTCGTTGTAGTAAAGTGTTCCTTTGTTTAATTCAAAAATTATGTGAGTGTGTTTGTTCGGTATTTGTTTTTCGGATATTTCTATCGGGTGTCCACCAATTATTTTTTTATCATTACCTAATTCTTTATATACAAATTGTCCAGACATTTTAAGATGAACTAATAAAATTTTACCGCTTTTGAATTTGAAAATTAAATTTTTTGCTCTTCTTTCTATTTCTAAAAAAATTTCACTCTTTAAACCCTCTTCAAACTCTTTCACTTTTTTGTTTGAAGACACTCTTAATGTTCCTTTTCCAGATACAAGTTTCGGCTTGTAAACTTTAACTTTTAATATCTTTTGTTCAATGATCTTTTTTTCTAATCCTATTCGAAGATTTTCTACTTCAGGTAGTTCAGGCATATTATTTATTTTTTTTAGTATCCAAATAGCTTTGTAGTATTATCGCCGCTGCAGAAGCATCGGTCATTTTGTTTTTGCCTTGGAGTTTTTCTGCTTGTACAGAGCTTAGGAATTCAGGATGAAATATGATATCCAGTCCAGTTTCTTTTTTTAATTTTTCTGTAAAAAATCTAATCTCTTTCATTATTGGGTTATCATCACCATTGTAATTTTTAGAGTCTCCAAAAATTAGCATTCCAACTTCTTTTTCTTGGCAGATTTTTCTAATTTCATCTAAAAGGGTGGGGGAGTTTTTTAGAACAGTAAGTGGGTATGCAAAATTTCCATTTTCGTCAGAAAACGCTACACCTACATTTTTTGTTCCAAAATCTATACCTAGAATTCTTTTCATGTTTTGTAGTCTACATCAAAAATCAAGTCTTTGCATTAAGCTGTATTTTTGATAGGATAACTTCTACGGATGGGTGGCTGAGTGGTCTAAAGCAACAGTCTTGAAAACTGTCGTCTGGGCAACTGGACCGTGAGTTCGAATCTCACCCCATCCGCAAACGAAAACCGCGAAAGCGGTTTTTTGTTTGGGTTGGGAGCAAAGTGTGGGACACTTTGCGTGTGGATTCGAAAGACGGAGCGGGGAACCCGTCGAGTACGACGGGTCGCGAGTCAGGGTTGTGCGGCTAAAATTGTGACGACAATTTTAGAACGCCTGACCGAATCTCACCTCATCCGCTAGTTGGAATTTTGCAAGCGAGAAGACATTGCTTTGCAGTGGCTGTGCCCCGCTCGGCTAGGATTAGAGGGGTTTTTAGCGAAAAAGAAAAGGATTTATCAATAAAAAATTTTTTTCATAAGGATTTTAGGGAAGAAACTCGTTGAGTTTTTTGTTTTTAATTTGATTTTTGATTCACAAAAGCATATTCTTGAGTACAGGAGGACCATCATGAGTTTCCGCTTATGGACACTAGGTTTCGTATTGGTCTTTAGCCTGATCGCATGTTCTAGTGGTGACATTTCGTTGCCACAAGTTCAGATGGCAACCACACAGGAGCCACAAGACGTCTCTCTCGTGCAGTTGATCGCCAACCCGAATAAGTATCACAAAAGTCTGGTACGGGTCATCGGTTTCTGCCGTTTGGAATTTGAGGGTAATGCCCTCTACATCCATCGAGACGACTTCGAGTATAGTATCAGCAAGAACGGTGTCTGGATCCAAGTTGGTTGGCCTATACCAGAGGATTTCCGAGAAATGAGTGACGAGTATGTGATCGTCGAAGCGATTTTTGACGCCGAACAGAAGGGACACTTCGGGATGTTCTCGGGATCACTTGAGGAAGTCAGGCGACTTGATCGCTGGGGATTACGAGCAAAGTGAGTGTTTGTCGACGAGTCGGGATCGAGAACACTTAGTAACTCGTGACCGAATCTGTCACAGATAATTTTTTGCTAAAAATTTCTGCAACCCCACCTCGGCTTGTCAGCCTCCGGTCTTGCGATTGGGTTCAGTCCCAATCTCACCCCATCCGCCAAAATTGGAAATCTCCAATACTGTCAAGTATTGGAGATTTTTATACTTCACAATAAGTCTCTTTGACACTTTATTTTTTGTGTTAGAATTTAGTGTATAAATGAGTAAAGTTTTAGAAAAATCCAAATTCTTAATTGCGGCAACATTGGTCGTTGTTTTGTTCTTGTATGTAGTATATCCTGCAATATTGCTTGCGACGCCAAACATTGATTCTTACTCTTCTGCTGGGAGTATAGGAGGATCTGGGAATACTGTAAGTTTAAGTTTGCCATCAGGTCTTACCTCAGGTGATTTACTCGTGGCTTGTATATCTGGCAATGTTGGTGCTGGGGAAACAGCAGAAGTCTCTGCTTCTGGCTGGACACACGTGGCTACTGTTGGTGGTAGTTCATCTAACAAAATTGGTATGATGTATCGTTTTTGGCAACCAGCAGATAGTGACCCTGTGGTTTTTACATTATCTAGTGGTTCAGCGTCGGCACGTCGGGGTATGATGTGGCGAATTTCTGGTGCTAATGCTTCACCTTCTGCTGCAACTCCAAGTACTCGAGATCAGACATCTGGAAATTCAGATAGAATTTATAACAGCATTACAACTTCTGAAGACAATTCGCTTCTTTTGGGTTGTTTGGCTTGGAACACAAATGATTCAACTTATACACCTGATGCATCTCTTTCTAATAGTGTAACCGAAAATAGGTTTGCTGGTGATTATAGAGTACAAGCTTCTGCTGGAGCTAGTGGTTCTTTTACAGGTAGTGGTACGAGCGCAACATATAAATCAATTCTTTGGGCAGTAGCACCTGGTGCTGGACCAAATACTGCACCTTCTGTTGTCGCCAATAGTCCTGCTGACAGTGCTACCGGTATTTCAACAACACCAACTTTAAACTTTACTGGCTCTGATGATGACGATGATGATTTAACCTACGAAATACAAATAACTGATAACCCTGATGCTTATACTGGAGGTGAAATTTTAGTTGACAGTTATTCTGGTATTGGAGGTACTCCGTTTGTAATTCATCCAAATCCACTATCATCAGTAACATCGCCAACTACAGGAAATATCCAGACAGACGACAGGGCTTGTCAGAGTTTTACCGGAAATGGTGGACGTATAACCAGAGCTTCTTTTTATTTTGGGGTTAATGAAACTAGCCCATCTTCTACTGATGGGACTTTATATGCTAGGATTTACAATATAGACGGTACACATGGGACCAATGCCAGACCTGCTGGAGCAACTGCAGCTCCTTCTGGTTCTGCTACAAATGAGGGAGACAATACTCCTACAACAGGATGGTTAGCTGTATCTGATGGCTTACCTTTTGATGAAAATGGAGAAACTCAATTCCATGATGTGACTTTTAGTGGTAATCAGATCATAAGAACCACTAACGGTGAGAATTACATGTTGTGTGCTGATTGGGTACCAAACGATACTGATATTAATAATGCACCAGCGTTTAGAGCAACTTCAGGTAATCCAAGTGGCCATGACGGAAATGCTTGGATTGATGGTGATTCTGCTAACTACGGTGATGGAGCTGCTGATTTTATTGATGATTCAGATGTTTGGTTTAGGGTATATGAGACATATATTTTATTGTCAAAAGCAAGTAACGCTGATGCCGGCTTCTTAAATACTGTTAGTGGCGGTGATACAGATCCTTTCAATGCTGGAGAGCAAATCTCATATACTGTACAATCTGGAGATACCTTAGCTTCTAATGCTATTTATTATTGGCAGGTGAGAGCTAAAGACCCATCAGGTTCAGACAATTTTTCTACCTATAGCACTACAAGAAGTTTTACTACATCTAGTGGATCATCAAATACTAAAGGGAGTAGTGGAGCTTCAACCGAAGTTAACTCAGGTGCAGGTACTCCTACTGGAGGTGGTACAAGCAGATCTGGTTCCGGAGGGGGTGATGGTTCCGGAGGCGGAGGTCCTACTGGAGGAGGAAGCTCATTTGGTAAAAGTGGAGGTCCTAGTCCTTAATAATTTGTTAATAAATAAGGAGTTAAAATATTTTTATAATAGTATACTTAATATATATGACAATAAAACAATTGACTGTTCTTTTATCTAGAGTTGCGTTGTTTGTTATGTATTTTTGGTTCGGTTTACTTAAAGTTATAGGTCAAAGTCCTGCTAGTCCACTAGTAGAACAATTATTTGATAAAACTATTTCAGGTATTCTTCCTTTTAGTTCATTTATTGTTTTGTTCGGTTTGTTTGAAATGGCAATAGGTATTTTATTTTTTATACCTAAATTTGAAAAACTTGCTGTCGGTTTATTTGGGGTACATATTTTTACTACGGCATTACCACTTCTTATTATAGGAGAAATATGGACTAAGTTTTTTGTGCCAACAATAGAAGGACAATATATAATAAAAAATTTAGCTCTTATTGTTTGTGCTATGAATATTTGGATTGCTGGCACAGAGTTTCAAAAAAATAAAAATGTAGATTCAATATTAACTAATATGTAATTTAATGGAAAAGATCTCTTGGAGCACAGTTGAATATTTTCATACTGAGAAGACTAATGATTGGTATTGGATAGTTGGCATGATTACTATTTCAATAGCAATAATATCTGTAATTCTAAACAATGTGATTTTTGCAATACTTATTTTGGTGTCTTCATTTACATTAACTATTTTTGCTTCCAAAAGGCCCGATATAGTTTCTGTCACATTAGATAAATCAGGTGTTACTTTTGGTAGAAATAGATATTCTTATTCAAACATAGAATCTTTTTGGATTGAAACAAGAGATTCTTACCCAAGAATTCTTTTAAAGACTAAAAAGTTTTTAATGCCTTTTATCATCATACATACAGAAGATGAAGACCCTGAACAAATAAAAGAATTTTTATCTAAATATTTACCAGAAGAAGAAAATTCAGAACCCTTACTGGAAAAAGTTTTATTATATTTAGGTTTTTAACTTGTGTTTTTTGTGTTAGGATTTTTCCGTTTGCTCTTGTAGTTTAATGGATAGAATGCTGGCCTGCGAAGCTGGCGATCCCAGTTCGATTCTGGGCGAGAGCACAAGTGTACTAAAAAACCCCAACTGCTTGGGATTTTTTAGTACACTTGTGAGACGGAGCTATGTTTTTGTACCAACAAAAACAAGCGAGTCGGGGTCGCAAAAATTTATGAGCGACGGCGAATAAATTATTTGTGACCAAGTTAAACCCCAACTGCTTGGGATTTTTTCTTATTTTATTTTTTTAATCATCGCCACTAGTCTTGATTTTTTTCTAGAAGCATTATTTAACTTCAAAAGTCCTGTTTTTACTGATTTATCTAGTATCTTTTGAACATTTTTCATTTGTTCAGCTACTACTTTAACATCCTTTTTTTGAATAAGAGATTTTAGATTTTTTATAGCTTTGTTTACAGCGTCTTTTTTCCTTTTGTTAAACAACCTCTTTTTCCCAGAGTTTCTTAAGGCTTTTTTAGCTGATCTTGTTATTGGCATAGACCAGATACTATAATAAATCGATAAATAAATCAATACTCTAGGAGTAATATCTTAAATGATGTATTATTTAGAAATATGATAGGTTATCTAAGGGGAACAATAATAAATCAAGATTTAAAATCAATAATCTTAGATGTTTCTGGAGTTGGTTACAAGATTTATACTAATTCTGGGGGATTAGATTCCAAAAAAGATACCACAGTCTCTTTTTGGGTTTATACAGCAGTAAGAGAAAACTCTATAGATTTATATGGTTTTACAACTAAAGAAGAACTTGGTTTTTTTGAGCTATTGATAACTGTTTCTGGTATAGGTCCAAAGTCAGCACTTAGTATTCTTTCTATTGCCAGCGTCTCCAATCTAAAAAATGCGATTATTTCTGGTGATACAAGTCACCTTGTAAAAGTTTCTGGTGTTGGAAAAAAGAATGCAGAAAAAATCGTAATTGAATTAAAGGATAAATTATCAATGGACGGTGAGGTTAGTTATACATCTGGTGATGTAGATGTTATTGAGGCATTGAAAGCGTTGGGTTATGGAGAAAAAGAATCCAGAGAAGCATTAAAAAAGATTTCAGGGGGAAATAGTACAAGTGAAAAAATAAAAAAAGTTTTAAAATTATTATCTTAATTTAAATTTTAATATGATATCTATAGATGATTTTAAAAAGGTGGAAATAAAAATAGGGGAGATTTTATCTGCAGAAAAGGTTCAGAACTCAGATAAGTTGTTAAAACTTGAAGTTTCTTTTTCTGAACAAAGTCCTAGGCAAATAATATCTGGCATTTCTGCGTATTTCCCTGATATCAAAGTTTTGGTTGGGAAAAAATGTGCTTTTGTAACAAACTTGGAACCAAGAATTATTATGGGGTTAGAGAGTCAGGGTATGATTTTGGCTGTTAGTGGAGATGATTTCTTTTCTCTTTTGTTGGTAAATGAGGACACTCCTCCTGGTAGTATGATTAGGTAAAAATAATTTCTTTTAAAAAAATATTTGGGGTATAATAAAGAAGATGAATCTAAAGAAAATTTTTCAATTTTTTCCACCCCCAAAATTTTTAGATTTACCTTATGCTGGAATACATATTTCGGACAAAGCAGTTAGATGTATTTCTTTTTCCAGAAAAAACAATACATTACATCTAGAAGGATTTACGGAAAAACTATTACCAAATAGCTCAATAATAGATGGAAGCATACAGAATATTGATGCTGTAGTAAGTGTTTTATCTGATATAAAAAAAGAATTTAATCTAAATTATGTAAAAATGTCTCTCCCAGAAGAAAAAGCATATTTGTTTACAGCAAAAATACCATTTGTTAATGAGTCAGAAATAAAGAGTTCTGTTGAATCAAAAATTGAAGAAAATGTGCCAGTTTCTCCAATGGAGCTAATCTTTGATTATAAAATTTTTGAAAGACCGGATAAAGATCTTATAGATGTGGTTGTTTCTGCTCTTCCTATAAATGTAGTTGATTCATATTTGGAATTAGCAGAAAAATCAGGCCTTTCACTTTTATCTTTGGAAATAGAATCACAAGCCATGACTAGATCAGTTGTTCCAAAATCAAAAAACGATACTTGTCTAATAGTGAATTATTCAGAAGACAAAGTTGGCTTATATGTATCTGTGTCAGGGGTTGTTAGGTTTACATCTACAGTTCAAACAAGAGGTGAATTTTCAAATAATCACGCTTTTTTGATACAAGAAATAAAAAGATTATATACCTACTGGCATACTCTCAAAGAAAATACCAATAGGGCAGAAAGAAAGATTTCTCATATATATGTGTGTGGAGAAAATATAGATGATTCCTTAGTTTCTTTTATAACAAATAACAGTAAGACAGAATCTAGCTTAGCTAATGTTTGGGTAAATGTTTTTGATATAAATAAAAATGTACCAGAAATTCCTTTTGTTGATTCGCTGAAATATGCCGGAGCGATTGGTCTGGCTATGCCATCTAAAATCTTTATATAAAATTATGTTTAATTTACTTCCAGAAAGTATAAAAGATGTAATCAGAAAAGAATATAGACTTCGTCTATTTATCATTATTTTATCTTTTATTGTAGCTGTCCAAATATCCTTTTTAGTTTTTCTTTTTCCAAGCTGGCTTATTTCTTCTTATAAAGAAAATGATTTTTTAGTAAGGAGTGATGAAGCTAACAGAGCTATTGTTTCTCTTGATATAGCATCTACAACTGAATCCATAAGATTATTGAATGAGAAGACAGTTTTGTTAGATAGTTTGTTGGAATATCCAAAAGTTATTCCATTAATAAATACTTTAATTTCTTTAAAAACTTCATCTATTAGATTTAATAGTATTAACTATGTATCAGAAGGTAAAAATAATGCTAGTTTATCTATAGAGGGAATAAGTGACAGAAGGGATTCTTTGGTTTCTTTTTCTGACAGCTTAAGAAACGATCCTATTTTTAAAGAAGTTGATTTACCCATCTCCAATCTGGCAAAAGATAGAAATATAGAATTTAATATAACAGTAAAAATTGAGATATAAAATGTACCAAAATAAATCTTATAAAAATATAATAATATTATTAAGTTCCGCAACTCTACTTTTATTTGGGTTTATTTATTTTGCTTATTATCAGATAAAAGAAAAAAATGAAAATATTTTAAGGTTACAACAAGACTTGTCTGCAAAAAGCGATAAACATGAATATTTGATATCTTTACAAAATACAATAAAAGAAATTGAATCAGAAATAGAAAAGGTGCAAAAGTCCATTATTCCAAAATCTAGAGACGTTGCCTTTATAGAAGACTTAGAGTCCATGGCTAGAAGTTATGGTTTGCAAATAGAAATTCAATCACTTAGTTTGGTATCAGACAAGAATATAAATACAGATAAGATTGCTGTACTTAAAGTAAAAGCCAGAGCTTCTGGTTCCTGGTCATCTGTTTATAGGTTTGTATCTGAATTAGAATCACTAACTTATAAATTAAAAATTGATAAAATTGCTTTGTATACTAAATCGGATGGTTCTAGCACAATAAATAGAAATGCAGATTGGGAAGTTATATTTGAAATTAGTGTTTTAGAGGAAAAATAAAATGGAAAAATTAATTAATAAAATAAATATTTTTAATATTAGTTCAAATAAAAGGGATTTTTCTTTTGAAAAAAAAGGAATTAAACCAAAAAAACATTGGGTTATAATTATAATCTGTAGCACTATTATTGTTTTTATTTTAGCAATTATGTCTTTTTATTTTTATATTAAAATTGACAATGGAACTCTCTTTAATATTAAAGATGAAGAGTTTGTTAATGAAATAGAGATTAATAAAGTTTTGTTAGACAAAATAACTAAAGATTTTGATTATAGAGAGCAGAATTTAATAGAGATAAGAAGCGGTAAGGTAGTCCCAGCAAATCCAAATCTATAAGAGTTAACATAAGTAAAAAAGTATGTTAATCTAGTATTGCTTTGCTTTCGTAGTTCAATGGATAGAACAGAGCTCTTCTAAGGCTTTGATGTAGGTTCGATTC
>CAYMJQ010000006.1:0-39035 GCA_964391455.1 uncultured Candidatus Saccharibacteria bacterium
GTTGAGGCCGTTTGAGACTCAAGCGATAAAAGATTTTTCCTCCGCACTTCATACGCTTTTGAGGTGAGTCCAATAGCTCGCCGAGTTCGTCGTGTGCCTGGATAATTCTCAGCTCGTCTACCAATCTCTTGAGTGAATTTTGAATGGCACGGTCGCTCCGATTTATTTTCTTCATCAGCTGGCCCTGGCTGATCCAGTCTTTCTCTTTTCGGCGTTTTGTTTCCGGGTCTTCAATCCATCCCAACGTCTGATCCGCAACGACAAGAAGAACCCTCAGCTCTACATCGCTTAGGAGTGGCATCCACTCCCGGATAATGAGGTGCGGGATTTGAGTCGAGTTTGGAATTATTGAGTTTGTTTCGTTGTCCATGATTTTGTTTGGCGAAAGGGAAACAGCTCCCCGATTTCTGGCCTGACGCTCTCGCGGTCAGGACAGAATCGAGAGCCGTTAGAAGTAAATCGGGAAGTGAATTCGGATGTCTTCCTCTGCTTCCTCCTGCTGATGTAGGTCGTCCGGGTCAGGGTTGACTCGGCCGGTTCCACTGCAGTGGTTGCATGGCTTGCTGGCTTTTATGTCGCCTCGCTCCATTGCCGTAGGAATCTCTCCTACGCCGTCGCATTCTTCACAGTCACGTTTGTCTCCGGCGAGGATATACTCCCGGATTTTTGCTTCCCTTAGTTCTTCCGGAAGCTCATTCCATTCGAGGTTGAATGCGTATTTCATGGTTAGTAGTTGGCGACGATCGTGCATGGCTCTCCGGTTTCTTTCTCTTTCCGTTCGCAGAGATCCACGAAGTCCACAAAGCTTTGCTTCACTTTGTCGATTTTCTTTTGATCCGTTTGCTTATAAATTGTCCGCTCTCGTTGCTCGACCACTTCGAGAGTTCTTGGCAATCGTTCGCGCAGAAGCTTGGCCGGGATTTTTGCTTCGTTGCTTTTCCCGAATGCTTCGCGGCATAGGTATCGCGTTGCGAAGTGTTCTCCCCGATACGCTTCACGCAGATAGCCGACGTTGCCATGCTCCACTGAGAATCCAGTGATCTGCTTTTTCTTTTGCTTTGGCGTCTGGTCTTTCCAGCGCGCGTAGATGTCTATTCCCATAAGATGTTTGATCCTTTGTCGGCTTCCGATCTCTGACCTCACGCTTCCGCGATGAGGGCAGAGTCGGAAGCTAACGCTGGTTACTTTTTCTTAGCTCCCTTTTTTGCGGGTGCTGGAGCGGGCGTCGACTTTTCTTCGGTGTGGGAGTGCCCATTCCCATTTCCGTTTCCATTCCCGTTGCCGTTAGGAGGCAGCTTTGAGACTAGGCGCTTACGCCCATCCGGGAGTTCTACAATTTCTGCGATGCCCATCGACACGGCTTCGAGGCCCAGCTTCTTGTAGCCATCGGCTAGACGTTCGGGCCGGAGCTCGCCGATCGCTGTCATTGAGGTGGTTCCGAATACTCGATCCAGCAGGTCGAGCTTCAGCTGTTTGTCTCGGCCGACCGCGCCGGGTGCGATGCGGATAAGGAGACCGTCTAGTTCCTCCATCCATTTGTCGCGCTCTCTGCGCCACTCGGCTTTTTCTTCCTCAGTGCGGAAGAGTAGGCCGGTGTCTGACTCAGGCATGACCACCGTATCCCTTGGGATTGGGTCATCGAGCAGGGCTTCGACTGCCGGGGCGAAGTTTTCGTAGCTCGGATTCTTATAAGTCTTTCCGTCGAGCAGTGTGCTGCGATCTTTAATGACCGTCGCTTCGCGCCATACCTTCTTGTCGTCTCCGAGCACTTCTTCGAAGCGCTCCATGAGGACGAGCATGTCCGGTTCGTAGGCGGTTTCGCCTTCGACTTTCATTTTGATTCCGGACTTGAAGATTTCGCGTTTGCCAGTGTCGGCATTCTTTTCGTTGTCGTACTCGTATCCAGCGCGGCCGGTAAAGATCGCGTGGTACCCGTCGCTTACGAATGGGTCGGAGAATTCTCGCTTCCATGTTGGCTTGATGATTCCCCAGTCCTGGAATTCCAGGCGTGTCCGGTGAACCTTTTCTGCGTAGGCTTGGAGGAACCCTTCCCATACGTGCGAGATTGAATCGATGAGAAGGATGTCTGATATTCCGGAGCGCATCTTTTCCATCGTCTGCCGTAGGTCGGCTAGTGACTTCGATTCGCGGACGAGCACCTCGATTCCGGCTTCCGCGAAAAGCGGCTTGAGGAATTTCGATGCCTGTTCGGTGTCGAAGATTACGATCGGTTTCTTTGATCCTATCCGCTTGTGCAGTCCGACCGCGACCTGCGCTGCGGTGAATGTTTTGCCGCTACCCGCGAAGCCTTGGAAGGCTGCTTTGAAGTAGGGCTTGGTGTTGCCGATCGGAGCGAAGAAGTTATCTATCGTTTCCTTCGCTGTCTCTCTCGGCCGCACTCTCGTTGCTGTTGGTTGTGCTTGGTTGTTCATAATTATTATTTGACTTGCCCGAAGGTGGATTGATATAATTAGTTTGCTGATCATCTCCCTTCGGGGAGATTTTCTTTTTCTGAGCGGCCCGGTTCGACTTCCGGAGCCGTATTTCTTTTGGTAGGAACTCTACGTCTATCTGGTCACCTATCTTTAGCCTGTAGCGATCCGTTAGCCATTTCCCTTCAAGGATCACCGCGGGGGTTCCGTACCGGCGATAAGTGACCGTGCGGGTCGGTTTGAGATCTCTCATGTGAAAAGTCTCAACACCATCTCGGCTTGTACCCGCCAGAATGGACTCCAATGTCCGGTCTGGCCCTCTACCATGATTTGGGCGAGCGATGCGAAGAGGATTAGCATGTCGATGGTCACCAGAAAGGCGATGGCTTCGGATGCTATGGTGAAGGTTTTCTTCGCTTGCTCGTAAGTGATTGCGTTCATACGTTTGGTTGCTCGTCGGGGTCGTTGCAGTAGCACCGTTCGTCGTCGCATCCCAGCCCTTTGCGATCCGTGCAGACCAGTCGAGGATAGTCTTTCTCGAATTGCCTGCTTGCTTCGTAGAGTGCGATAGCCGGACTGCTAGGGCTTCGTAGTGCTGCTTGCTGGAATTCTGCTTTGGAGGCTTTTTTTATGTCTCCGCCGTAGCGTTCCATAAGCTCGTAATATGCATTTCGACCCGTGGTCATCTCAGTTGTTTTTTGACCTCACCGAGAAGGGCGTCGTGAATCTGATCGAATGCGTAGCCCGTCAGCTCCGACTCGATCTCTGATCCGTCGTCCATGAAGTCAGTGGTCAGCTTTCCGGTCAGGTTGCCGACCTCATCGGCGATATCGTCTTCGAGGTCTTTTGCCAGACTTTCGGCTGCCGCTAGGATTCGCTCCTTCATGACCTTCCCGCGAACTTCCTCGCGTATGCTTTTCTTCACTTGTGTGATGTTTTTCATACTCGGTGTTGTGTCAACTTTTGTAAGCTTGCGGACTCTGGTGCCGCGTACCTCGACCTTCGACGAGCAGTGTTAATTTTTCGAGATCGGGATTTTGGCATAGAAAAACCCCGTGCTCATTGCACGGGGTTTTTCCCTTTATCCGCAGTTTGCGGACGGAAACGGCTCTATTTGTCAGCTCCTACTTCCCATGACATTTCTTGAATTTCTTGCCTGAACCACATGGGCAAGGATCATTACGGCCTATTTTCAAACCCGAACTTGCCTTTACAACAACACCAGAAGTAGCCTCAGTATTTTCTCTCCCTTCTGTCAATCGCACTGTCTCTTTAAAGAAAGATTTTTCTTCTTTTATTTGTGGTATAAGTTTCAAAATTTCTTCCCCTATTGCTCTCTCCATGTCCTTAAACAACTTTAATCCCTCTCTTTTGTACTCTACCAATGGGTCTCTTTGACCATAAGCACGCAAATTTACACTTGATCTCATATAATCCATAACTTCCAAATGCTCAACCCAAAAAACATCAGTTGTTTGAAGTATGACGGCCTTTAGATTTCTAAAATATGCATCGTCCATATTAGAAATCTTATTAAATATAAAATCTGAAGTTTCTTTCGGAGAATCTTTAATTATTTCATTTATATAATTTACAACCACTTCTTTTGACCCAAGCAATATTTCTCTCCTTCTGCCATACATTATTTTTCTTTGAAAATTCAAAACATCATCAAACTCCAAAACATGTTTTCTGGCATCAAAATTAAAACCTTCAATTTTTTGTTGAGCACCTTCTATAGATTTTGTTATAAGTCTATTTTCAATAGGTTCATCCTCTTTTACCCCAAGTTTACCCATAATATTTTTAATAGAATCACCACCAAAAACACTCATCAAATGGTCATCTAGTGATACAAAAAACACAGTCTCCCCAGGGTCACCTTGTCTTCCAGACCTTCCTCTTAACTGATTATCTATTCTTCTCGCATCATGACGTTCTGTACCTAATACAAAAAGTCCCCCTAATTCCTTAACTTTTTCGTAATCTTCTTTTGTAGAAGGATTGCCCCCTAGTTTTACATCAACACCTCTACCAGCCATATTAGTTGCAATAGTAACTGCGCCAACCCTACCAGCCTGAGCTATGATTTCACCTTCTCTTCCGTGATTTTTAGCATTCAATATCTCGTGAGGAACTCCCTCTGACTTAAGATACTCTGAAAGCAACTCATTTTTTTCTATAGAGACTGTGCCTATCAATACCGGCTGACCTTTTGTATGTCTGGCCTTAACTTCTTTACTTATCGCTTTAAATTTACCGGTTTCATTTTGAAAAACTAAATCATTATGATCTTTTCTCAAAGAAGGTTTGTTAGTAGGCACAGTAACCACACTTAAACCGTATACTTTATAAAACTCTTCAGATGAGGTTTCAGCAGTTCCAGTCATTCCAGAAAGTTTTTTATATAATCTAAAATAATTTTGAAAAGTTATAGAAGCCATTGTTTTTGATTCCTTTTGAACCTTAACACCCTCCTTTGCTTCGATAGCTTGATGCAATCCTTCCGACCACCTTCTTCCTGGTTGTAATCTACCGGTAAATTCATCAACAATAACAACTTCCCCATCTTTTACAACATACTCTTTATCTTTAAAAAACAATGCTTGAGCCCTGACAGCTGTTTCTAAATGGTGTACGTATTTGATGCCTTTTTCTGTATATATGTTTTCAATTCCTAAAAGTTGCTCACTTTTTGTAATCCCAGAATCAGTAAGTGCTATAGTTTTAAATTTTTCATCTACAGTGTAATGTTCACCTTTTTCTAATTTTTTAGCTATTTGAGCAAAAGTTCCATACAAATCTTCCGACTCAGAAGTAGCTGAAGAAATAATAAGCGGTGTCCTAGCTTCATCTATTAGAATTGAGTCAATCTCGTCAACTATTGCATAATTATGCTCTCTTTGTCTTAAAGCCCCCTCTTCATACTCCAAATTATCCCTTAAATAATCAAATCCGAATTGATTATTAGTTCCATATGTTATATCAGCTTCATAAGATTCTCTCCTAGAAACAGGTTTTAAAAATTCATTAACCACTTTAAAAGAACCGACCTCATCTCTCTTTTTATCTAGTTCTTTTGGTGTTGGATCATACAAAAAAGACTCATTATCGTTTATAACACCGACTGATAACCCTAAAAAAGAATATATTTCACCCATCCAAACAGCATCTCTTCTAGAAAGATAATCATTTACAGTAACCACGTGTACCCCTTTACCTGTAAGAGCGTTTAAGTAAGCAGGTAATGTTGCCACTAAAGTCTTTCCTTCACCAGTTCTCATTTCTGCAATGTTGCCTCTATGCAAAACTATTCCCCCCAGCAATTGAACATCAAAATGCCTTTCATTTCTGCAACGTTTTGAAGCCTCTCTTACAACTGCAAAAGCTTCTGGTAAGATATCATCTAATGTTTCCCCTTTTTTTAATCTCTCTTTAAATTCAAAAGTCTTTTCTTTTAATTCTAAATCCGACAAGGAAGAAATAGCCTCTTCTTTAGAGTTTATTTCTTCTACTAAAGGCTTTAATTCCTTGAGTATTCTCTGTGATTCTGTGCCAAATATTTTATTTAATATAGACATAACACAAGCAGGATTATACCATAAAAAACCAAAAATCCGCCAAATTGGCGGATTTTTGTAACTTTTGTCAAATGACAGAAGTTTTAAACAAAGATTAAGCTCTCTTCTTCTTTGAAGCTTTCTTCTTCTTTGCTGCTTTTTTCTTTTTTGCTGCCATGATATTTTTTTTATTACTCGGTAAGAAGTAATTTTAAAATTAATTATTTTTAAAGTTTGCAATGATTAACATTGTCCGACCTGCAATAATTATATTATACAAAAAAATATTTTTGTATTTTTTTTTATTAAAATTGTGGATAACTAAAAAAATTTAAAATATTTTTTAAAAAAATAAAAACAAAAAATTATTTATAAAAATAAATTTTAAAAAAATTTTTAATAAAAAAACAACAATAATTTTATTGTTGTTTTTTTATTTATTTCGAGGGGTGGTTAGTGGAAGCAAGCTCCAACGAATATTTTGTGAGTGCGAACCACTAACCACCTCTTGAAACAACTAAAAACATTATAGAAAAGTATCTGCATAAATGCAAAAGTCTCCTTTCGGAGACTTTTGCAATATTCGTTGTTGAGCTAACCGCGTTCCTGCTTACGCAATCCCGCATTCACACTCACCCATACATTGTATCATAAGCCGTATTTAATTGCAAATAATTAACTATTTCTAATCTGTTGTATATAGAACTCACCTTGTTCCTTAAAATCAGGAACTCTTTCAATCAATGACTGTATTGCACTTATTGCTCTATCTTTTTGACCCATATTCATATAAGCAGAAGCGAGCAATAAAACATCTTGAACACTATTAGGGTTTCTCTCTAGTCTCACATTCAAAATATTCATAACCGTTACATAGTCACCTAAACTTGCATAAGTATTAAGAAATCTATTGTCATTTATTATGATTTCTTGATCTATATTAGAAGATAATTGATTTAGAACTTCTTGATCGCCATTATATAGAGCAGCTATAGCATAAAGTATTTGAGACTCTTTAGACTCCGGCTTCAATTCATAAGCTTTCTTAAATAGATCAAACATCTTTTGAAAATCTCTTTTTCCAAGATATGAAGAACCAAGTTCAAAATGAATCGTTTGTTTGAGTGGAGATTCGGTCAAGGCTCTTTCTAAGTAAATAATCGCCTCATCATACTGTCCAAATCTGTTAAAGAAACTGCCTGCAAATAATAAATACCTAGCATCATTAGGAACTTCACTCAACTTCTTTTCTAATTTTTCTTTTGCAAGAGAATAAAACTCTTGTCTCATATTAGAATCAACTGACCCAGCCTGAGCAAACTGAGTGGAATATGTTACCAATTGTTCCAAAGCCTCACTATCACCAAAAGATTTTTTATCAAAAACCTCTCTAAACAATCTTAAATTTTCATTAACCCCTGCTTCCTTAGGTGTCATGGCTTTAATCAATGTCCTGTTTGCAGAAACTGCAGGTACATTTACAAAATAGACCATGGCAGAAGTTAATAAAACCATAGTAGGTAAAGCGATGTAATTTACAGAATCATTACTCCAAGTTTTTGTATAGAACGAACCTTGAGAAGTTTGTTTTGAATTTTGATAAGAAATAAAAGCTAAAACATTAAAGAACATTATGTAACTTATTAGATTATCAAACACAAACATATTATGAAACACGTAAGCAACCAAAAGTCCTGTTAATATACTCTTTTCAGAAAAACTTAACTCTGATTCTTTTCTCCAGATATAATACAAAAGTGCAGCATATATAAGAGAATAGGCAACAAAACCCAGAATTCCTCCGGCTATCATCCAATCAAGTACTATATTGTGTGTTCTGTCAAACCACTCTTCCTGTCCAAAAAGACCGGGGTTATAATTTTTATTAAATACAAAATTGAAGTTTTCCTGTCCCCAACCCAAAATAGGCCTTTCTTTTATACCTTCTATCGCCATAGGCCACACAAAATATCTCCCTTGTGTTTTGAACTCTGAAAAACTTAAAGTAGAAAATCTTGAAAGAACAGGACTGTTTTGGACCAAAGATGTATTTTTAACCGCAAGAAAAACAAGAATAAGACCGGCAATAATTCCTAAAGTCCAATAAGAAATTTTTCTTATGTACAGATTTTCTCTTTCTTTCCATGCAATTAAAATACCAGTAACAACCAAACCTCCAATAAAACCAAGAATAGCTCCTCTTGTAGCTGTAAAATAGAGCATCACTGTTCCCAGAAAAACAAAAATAGAATAAAACCATTTTTTCCAATTCTCAATTTTAGAATTAGAAAGCATATAAATAGCTAGAAAAATATTGAATACAAGATAAATCGCAAAATAAGCTGCGTTACCAAATGTACCGTCCACACGAGCTCCACCTTGATTTATATTAAAAGTGCCTTGTAGTTGTAGTAAACCGTAAAAAATCATTATCGAACTAGCTATTATATTTGTATCTATAAATTTATTCCATAACTCTTTAGTGTTAAGAATAGAAGATAAAACAATATAATAAAGTCCTAAATGAACTAGAAGTACAAAACCTTCCATTCTTTCATAATTACTCCAAAAACTCTTGTAAGGATTCTCTCCAAATAAATCAGCTAGAAAAATTACGGCAAGAAAAAGTAAAATAGATTTTGTTATCCAATTCAATCTTGGTCTATATTTTGGCTCTACCAGAGCAAGAACCACGAAAAGTCCGAATATAATTTCAACTATGATTCTAAAAGTAAAACCTTTGCCAGTAATAAAAGGGAAAAATAGTGAACCATTAACTATAAAGGGTATAAAGGGAATAATAAAAATACCGCCCAACACGATATACCTTAAAAAATCTTTTGTTGTTGTCATGTGGAAGAGTATAACAAAGACCCAAAAATCTAGCTAGTAAAAAATCAAAAAATGATGTAATATAAAAATAACTATGGCAAGTGTCCTAGATAAACTTAAAACAAAAACTGGCAACCTGCTCAGATCTATTGAACCCTATACTAAAACTGATATGGTCTACCTTGCTAAAGGTGGTTTCTGGCTCGGTATTGGACAGTTTGTTGCTTCACTATCTGCATTCCTTACTTCCATTGCTTTTGCAAACCTTATTTCACCTGATGCATACGGTATATATAGATACATTATTTCAATCAATGCCTTACTTCTTATAACAACTCTTACAGGTATGGATTCTGCAGTGACACAGTCTGTTGCCAGAGGTTTTGAAGGAACATTAAAGGTTGGAGTAAGAGAAAAGATGAAATGGGGTGTTTTGGGAACAATATCCTCATTTATCATTGCTCTTTATTATTTCTTCCAAGGTAACATGCTTTTAGCAATTGGATTTTCCATAACAGCCCTTTTTGTTCCTTTTGTAGAGAGCTTTGATATGTACAATTCTCTTCTTTGGGGCAAAAAACTTTTTGATGTACAAACAAAATATAATATTATTAAAAAAATAATAGCGTTATTTGCTACAGTCATCGCCATTTTCCTTACAGAAAACTTGTACGTCATACTAGCAACATATTTTATATCTACAACATTACCTAATGTATTTTTCTACTACAGAACTGAAAAATTTTATAAAAGAAATGAAAATATCGATCCTGAATCATTAAAATATGGAAAAAATTTGAGTTTAATAAGTATAATTAATATTATTGTCGCAGAAATAGATAAAGTTTTAGTATTCCAATATGTTGGTGCATCAGATTTAGCAAAATACACTCTAGCCATGGCGCCAACTGACCAAATAAAAGGATTAATGAAAAATCTTAATTCCTTAGCTATGCCTAAATTTTCTCAAAAAAGTTATTCCGAAATTAAAGAAAGTTTATGGAGTAAAATACTAATACTAGGACTATCAACAACCGCAATTGTTTTAGTATATATCTTATTTGCTCCCCTATTTTTCAAATTATTCTTTCCTAAATATTTAGAATCTATAATATATTCTCAAATACTTGCTTTATCACTAATACCTATAGTCATAGCTGGGTTTATCAGCACAATATTGGAATCACAAAAAGCAAATAAAGAAATATACCAATACAATATTTACAGTAATATAATTAACATCATTGTGCTTTGGCCAATGGTATATTTCTATGGTTTGTGGGGAGCGATAATATCAAAAATAATAAACAGATTGGCATCCCTACTTTTAGGTGTAAGTATAATTAATAAAAAATAAATTATCGTTTTTTAAAAATATAAAACATTTGAAAACACTCTCTTTTTAATGTTTAATAATGAAAAAATTTCATTTTAAATTCATTTATTAACTTTGTATATTATTACATTATTTATATTTATTACTTGATCAACCAACTTACTATTTTTTAAATATTCTAAAACATAACTGTAATAATCATACTCTAAGCTTAGTAAAATATAGTCTACCTCATATTCCTTAATTATTGAAATTGGGTCAGAATTTAGTTTAGCTTTATATCTACCATACAAATCCTCAATTAATTTTTCATCAAATTGCTTAGACGCTATATAATTACTAGACATAAGTTTCGATACTATCTTTCTGCGATTTTCTTCAAAATGGTACTTATCTATATAAGTATTACACCAAAAATCACGCTGATTATCTAATATAAAATCTTGGTTCATTTCCGGATTAAATAACTGTTGATTTAACCATCGATTTTCAGTTTCACTATTAGGCATAATAGATAGGGTCGCATAAAAATTATAATAGACTCTATTATTGGTATAAATTGGAATTAAATCATCATAATTTTCACCAAGGGTATAAACCACAGAATCTTTTTTTGTATTTGTATTTAACCATTCAAACACCTCACTTTTTTCTTGCAGTTCATAAAACTCCTCTTCACTTGAAACATTATCCCATAAAGATAGAACCTCCCTGTATTGTTTATAAAAAACAAAACTAAATAAAAGAAAGATAACTAGAGTGCTCGCAATGATCTTTCTTTTGCTGTGGTCACTATTCATCAGTAACCGATGAACTACTACTACAACCAAGAATGACAGGACCACAGTTATAAGATAATAATGACTAGCAAACTGTATCAACTGTCCAGTAATTAGATTCTGCCAATTCAATATAAATATGCTGGAAATACAACCTAGCAATAACCATCTTTCTTTAGTGGCCAAATTCTTTATATTTACAAAGAAGAGGACAAGACAAAATATAGCTATTAATATGTTTGAGTGACTACCTAAATAGTGAGTGTTTATAAGTCCAAAACGTATTGATGAATCTGTGTAGTCTGACAGTTTACTTACTTTATTCATTAATAATGCATACATCAAAACAAATGGCAGAGATGTAATTAGAAAATACTTTATTGATTTGAATACTTTGTATAGACCTTCTTCAATAAAAGGTTTAGTGATACACAGAATAAAATAAAACAATCCTAGTGCTGAGCCGTAATATGGTGAAATAAATAGCGCTAAACCAAAAACTACACCAAAAAAGAAGTTTAAAACATTTATATTCCCTTCTTTATAATAAATTTTGTAAATAAGAAGTAGACCTAAAAATAGAAAAATATTTGTTAATTGTGGATTAACAGGTCTACCTAATATATGTATAAATAAAATATAAAAAATTGAAGAATAAAATAGTGAATATAATCTTGATCTTAAAATTTTAAATAATAATAAGTAAAATAATAAAAAACTAATTACTGTAAAAAAAATATCATTTACAAACATCGTAAAAGGAACTGAAAGGCCAAAAAACATAGCTATTAATCCTATAATCCATTCTGCCACAGGAGGGACAAGAAAAAGATTATCTTTGTGTTCCTTTATATATACATTGCTAACCATCCAATTACCCCTAACTACCTCAGAAACTCTAGCTTGATAATAAGTTTCTTCATCATTAAAAGTCTGATACACACCTTTAAAATCAGAAATGCTATGAATAGAAAGTAGACCAGGAGATGAAACAAATAACCCAAAAAATACTGAAATTAGAATTGCAACCCAATGAAACTTAATATTAAATAAAAAATTATTCATTAATAATATCTTTTTTAGCAATTATAACCACACCAGTACCAAACCAAAAGGAAAATCTGGGTATAAAAAGAGACTCTACATACACAATCACTTTAAATATTTTATCAAAAAAGGATGGTTTACCTAGGGACTCTCCTCCCCCAATACCCACCAGACGAAGTACGGCTATAGGAATAAATAATGTAAAATTCCAATAACTAGAATATAGAACCCTGAATCCAGATTCTTCTAATAATCTTTTTAAATTTCCTCTGGTATACCTTCTATAATGATGATGGTGAATATCATGGTATCCCCAAAGAAACATGTATGCCGGCACTGTAATTATTACTGCTCCCTCTGGTTTTAGATTGTTATATATTTCTCTTAAAATTTTTTTATCATCTTCGATATGCTCTAAAACATCGAACATCCCAACCAAAGAAAAAATTTTAGAAGAAAAGGCATCCTCACTTGTTGAAAAAGTGTTAGTATACCCTCTTTTTTTACACGAATCTCTAGCTTCAACATCCACCTCCATTGAACTTATGTTCCCATAATCTTTTAAGTACTGAAACATGCCACCGAATCCAGAACCTAAATCTAGAACCTCATTTTTGTCACTTTTAGATACAAATTTCCTTAATACATTCTGAATTACCCAGGCTCTACCTTTGTACCACCATGAATCTTCAATATTATGCATTACTTTAAATGCCTCCTTCCTCATTTTGTTAAGTGTTTACTTCTAATTCTAAACATTGCAACAACTGCGTAAAATGAGTCAAAAAAATTTAATTTACTTCTCCTTTCCTTATAGTAACGAAATTCGTCCCAAGATATAGGATACTCACTTACAGAAAGTTTATTTTTTGTTGCTAGGTATAAAAACTCTAAATCAAAAAACCAACCTTTTTCCTCACACAAAACAAGCACTTCTACACCCTTCTTATTCATGATTTTTAAACCACATTGAGTATCTTTAAATATTAAATTCAAAATAAGTCTTTGTAAAATATTAAACGACTTAGAAGTAATTGATCTGAATAAATCTCTCTTCACCAATGAAGTGTCTAAAAACCTTGAACCAATTATAATGTCTGTTTCATTACTGGCTAATATATCCAACATAGACAATATAGATTCTGGATCAGCAGATAAATCTGCATCAATAAATCCAAAAAAATCAGAAGTATTTTTTAAGGCTGCAAAACAAATGGCTAAACCCTTTCCCTTCTCACTAAGAGAAATCAAACTTACTTTTGGAGAATTCAAACTTAAAACTTTTTCTTTTGTTCCGTCATTTGACCCATTATCAACAACTATTACATCCCAAATTAAATCACTTGAAAGCTTAGACAAGACAACTAAAATCCTATCTATAGTTTGTGTGATTATTTGAGCTTCATTATAGACAGGTATAACTAGAGAAAATCTCATATTTTGGTTATCTTAATATACTTTTATTTATTCTAATAATCAAGAAACATTGAATGACAAAATTTAACACTATGGTACTATCATAAAAATGAATAGAAACAAATCATTACTGAAAGATTTCATTGGTATAGGGCTAAAGTACTCTCCTCTATCTCCTAGGAGTTTATACCTTTTTACTAGAAAATACCCCCCACTACTTTTCATTGTAAATAAAATAATAACAATAATGATTCCAGATAAATTGGAAATTCAAGATGGTACAATTTATTTAAATAATAAAGATGCGGTCATATCAGGTGCCTTAATGTTTGGAGTATATGAAAACGTAGAAATAAATGCATGGCGAAATAAAATTAAGGATTCCTCTGTTGTAATTGATATAGGTGGGAATATAGGAATATACACAATAATTGCATCTAAAATTGCAAAGAATGGTAAAGTGATATGTTTTGAACCAGAAAAAGACAACATTACGTTATTAAAAAAAACAATCAATGAGAATAAATTAAGTAACGTAACCTTGATTGAAAAATGTGTCGGCGATTTTTCTGGCAACGGATTTCTAAATATTTCTAAATACAACAAAGGCAAACATACACTATTAGAAACTGATGAATCTATAAATAAACAAGAAGTTAGTATTACAACCATAGATAAAGAAGTAGAAAGACTTAATTTGAATAATGTAGATATAATAAAAATTGATGTAGAAGGCTGGGAAGGAAAAGTGTTAGGTGGAATGAAAAATACAATAAAAAAATTCCACCCAAAACTACTGTTTGAATTTGCTCCTCAACGAATAAAAGAAAGTGGATATGATCCAGTTAGTTTCTTAAATGATATAAGAAATGAAGGATATACAATATATGATGCAGAAAAAGAAAGTGAAGAAATATTTACCGATGAAGACGGAAAGAAACTTTCTCAAGAAAAATTCATTGATACTTTTAAAAACCTTTGGGCTGAATACAACTATAATTCTTAAGTTTTAGTGAAATCTAAAATTTTTTTAGCCCGTTTGTTCCAAGAATAATTTTGTACATCTTTTTTTGCTTGTTCTGAAATTTTATTAGCCAAATCAGGATTACTTAAAACCTTACTAATTGATTCACAAAAATAATCTATATCATCCGGCTTAGCAAACACACAATTTTTTTCATTTAGAACTTCTCTTATTGACGGCAAGTCTGAAGCAACAATAGGCACTTTGGATGCCATATATTCCAACATTTTAAGTGGTGATGTGTAACTAGTAGAAATTTTCTCCGCAGAAGAATTTGGTAAAACTAAAACATCTGAAGCTTTTAAATACAAAGGAACAACTTCCCTATTTGCAAAAGGTAAAATTAAAATATTTTTTAAATCACCATACTTTTTCTTTAAAAGAGTAATATCTGGCTCTACCCCACCAATAAAAATAAAAAATATTTCTGGCATTCTTCTAGCCGCCCCAGCTAAAGTATAGACCCCTTTCCACTTATAGAAATGCCCTGTATAAGTTACTATTTTTTTGTCTTTTGGTAATGATAGTTTACTCCTAGCCTCGTCCTTTAAAATATTTATATCAAAAAAAGAAACATCGACACCACTCGGAGAAACTAAAATACTTTTTTCAGAAACTAACATTGATACCAATTTTTCTTTAATATATTTATTCAGAACAATAAATCTATTAGCTTTTTTCAAAGCTTTTGAAAAAAGGTAGTTTGATGAAGGTATATCGTGAATTTCTAAACAAATAAAACTATTTTTTGGCAAAACCAACGCAACCAAATAATCTCTAGTATAAAAAACTCCATCAAAATTAAACACATTAAGTCTTACAGATAACAAGAAAGACAGAATGTCTATCCAATAAAATAGCTTACCGAAAGCCTCAAAAGGTCCTAATAGATCAAAACTCCACAACTTCTTTATTGAAAATTTATTTTTTATGCCGTAATACTTAAAAGGATCAGTAGTTTCCTCATTACTTCTCCTATTTGGCACAATAAGTTCTACTTTAACACCAGCTTTAGAGAATTCCTCACACATTTTCATTATGGCGTAACCTTGTGCTCTAGTGGTAGGAATACGAACATTCGTGATATATTTTATTTTCATGGCTTTCTTACAACTACACCAATAGAAATCTTAAGCCACCAAGGTGTAATAAACTCAAACCAATTATATACTTTTTTTAAATTACTTGTATAAATCATTGAACTGGACTGTGCTTCATTGTGTGCGCGAAATTGTCTTTTATTTTCCCCCTTACCGAATATACGATTTTTAATAACACTTAAATTCCTCATTAGAATGATCATATCTCCATAACCACAGACAAACTCAAAAGATGAAGATGTTAAATTTTTTTTAAACTTCCAAGGGAAAAATGATCTTTGAGTATACCCCTGATGATTCTCTGATATCTTTTTATATAAATCCCAACCATCAAATCTCAACTTATTAACCGTAGACAAAAAACACAAACCCCCAGGTTTTAAAATTCGATGTATTTCAACTAATACAGCATTTATATCGTCTACATGTCCGATTACTTGATCTCCAAACACAATATCAAAAGTATTATCTGAAAAATTTAAACTCTTAATATTGCCCACAGAAAAATCAACATTAATATTAAATTTACTAGATAAAGTTTTTGACCTTTCAATCGAAACTTCAGAATAATCAACTCCAAAAGCTTTTACACTTTTATCTTTGAATTTAATATAAGATATTAATTCTCCAGTCCCGCTTCCAATTTCTAAAATATTTATCCCAGTTTTAATATATTTTTCTAACAAAAGTACGGTTGGGTTGCTACCAGAAAATTGTAAATAGTCATCTACACTAGAGTATTCTCTAGATTTCTTATATTTTTCATCCCAAAGATGTGATTCATTTTTCAACATATAAATATGGATCCGCTTGAAAAAAATTATTCCACTCTGAGTTAGGTTTTGGTAAAATGTTTCTATTAACCACTTTCCAATTTATTCCATCAACTGATTCATATTTCGATATATACAACTTACCTCTTGGACCAACTTCATGACCAATTAAAAAATAAAGATCTTTTTCCTTCCAAACAAAAGGACTCCCAATGCCATAGATAGGATTTTCTATATAATAATTAAAAAACTTTGCAAAAATCTCTGCAATAAAAATAAAAATTATATTTTTAGTCTTATTTATTACTGGAAGATTAACGTCATAATCCCAAAAAATACCGTCTTGTGACACTGCTCTTTGTATTCTCCATATTTTATTTGAGAGTCTTTCTGTAAACCACATGACAAATTTTTCACCTTCATTTAAAACAAATGGATACCAGTATTTTTTCTCAATCGAAGGACTGAAAATATTTGTTTTAATTATTTCATTCCAATTTATACCATTAACTGACTCAGTGTAAATAAAAGATGTCATTCCTTTTTCATATAATACACACCACATTTTAAAAATATTCCTATTTTCATCAAAAATTACATGCGGATGATGAAACCCTTCTCTGTATCCTGGAGTAATTTGTTTTTTTATAAAATTTATAGGCTTATCCAAAAAATTCCAATTTATATTATCTTTTGACTCAGCATAGCATATACTTATTTGTCCGTTTTTAGCCTTACCTTGATACCACATTTTAAAAACTCCATTATGTTTAATTACACAAGGATTACTCGTTTGACTATCATCAAACTCCCCTTGTTTCCCAACGGGAATAATTGGATCATTGTTTAAAAATTTCCATTCTTTAAAATCTTCCGATTCAGCAATACCAACTTGCTCTAAAAGTGTGTCTTTATTATAACCAGCGTAGTACAAAGAGTACTTCATATACCATTACTATAGATATTTAAAAATTCTTTTGGTAACATTATTATCCCACTTATCTATCCTTATTTTTTTACCGTTATTTTTTTTTAAATGCTTGAGAACCTCTAAATATGTAGAGTCGTCTATATTCTCAATAGGAAAAAGCTTATTAGTTCCCTGAGTTATAGTTATTGGTCTTTCTGTGTTATCCCTAAGAGTTGCGCAGGCAATGCCCATATGACTTGTTTCTTCTTGTATGCCTCCAGAATCAGTGACCACACCCTTACTTTCTTTTACTAATTTCAAAAAATCAAAATATCCCAATGGATCAATCACCACCAAATCTTTAATTAACTTTTCTAATTTATAACTTTTAATCTTACCCCTTGTTCCTGGATGAATAGGCAAAACAACAGGAATTTTTTTGTTTAGATTATTTAGAAGTAATAATAATTTTTTTAATATTTTTTTATTATCAGTATTTTCTTGTCTGTGTATTGTACTAACAATATAGGAGTTGGATTTTAGTTTAAGTATCGACAATATATTTGAGTTTTTAATGTGATCATAAAATATCTCTAAACTTTCTATCATTATATTGCCTGCATGAATAATTTTTTTCTTATTAACCCCCTCTAGGATTAAGTTTTTCTCAGCAATTGGTTCAGAAGTAAAAAGCAAATCAGACAGGTGGTCTACAATAACTCTATTAATCTCTTCTGGCATTCTTCTGTCATGACTTCTAAGTCCAGCTTCAATATGAATAAGTTTATGATTATTTTTTGCGGCAGCTACTGCTCCAGCTAAAGTAGAATTAATATCTCCGAAAACTATGACTCCTGTAAATTTTTTAGATGAAAATAATTTTTTTAAACCATCAAACATTTTTCCGATTTTTTCAGTGTGATATTGTCCATGAATATCAAGATTGATATCTGGTTTAGGTATTCTCATTTGTTCAAAAAATATATGTGACATATTTTTATCAAAATGTTGTCCAGTATGTATTAAAGTAAATTTAATTTGAGGAAATTTTTTAGCTCCATCAAAAAAGGCTGCTGCTTTCACAAAATTAGGTCTAGCCCCAACCACAACTGCATAATGTTTTTTAACTACCATATTTCCCTATATTTACACAATAAATACGTCTAATCAAGTAATAAATTAAAACCACACAGAAAAATCTTTGATTCTCTGGATAACTAGCCAACTTTTTACAACTCAAATAAATATTTTATTTCTTGTAATACTCTCTCATCCAATCAATAGTCTTTTTTACTCCATCTTCAAGAGATATTGAGAGTTTATGGTTTAAATCTCTTACAGCCTTACTTGTATCAACTTTTTTTGTCTTCGTTGTTAATACTTCAGAGTCAGCATATTTTATGAGTTTAGTATCAGCGCCAGTATAATCCCAAATTATCTTTGCCAATGTTTCAATATCATGATATTCAGAACCACCTATGTTATAAGTTTCTCCATCTTTAAAATTATCAACAATATTTGAAAGTGTTCTGCATGTATCTTCAAGATATGTTGAAGTTCTATAATGACCTTTGTAAACAGTTATAGGAAGATTGTGCAATGCATGATAGCAAAACTTTGAGTTTACACTCCTGTATGGATGATACCATTCTCCTGGTCCGTATGTATTAAATAGTCTAACTACAACAGTTTCTGTGCCATACATTATTCTTGAATTCCTAATTTGCATTTCATTTACCCATTTTGACATTGCATAATCGTTCATTTGCTTTATCTCAATTTTATCCATAACATCTTCAGCCATAATGTCTTCATAATCTCCATATACTTCTGAAGATGAGAAGTGTATGAGTTTGAATTTATATTTCTCTTGAAGTCTGATGATGTTTTTTGTACCTATTGCGTTAGATTTCCAAACTTGCTCATAAAAATCTTCCCCATTCCATCTTCCAAACTCTGCAGCTGTGTGATAAACAAAATCAAATGGTCCAGCTTTTTCAAAAACCCTTTCAAGCTGTCTCATTTCAGCAACATCACATCTAGCATAAGTAAATTCAGTTTTTGCCATTTCATGCTCAAAACCAACCTCACCTGTGTAGTGCTTTAAATCAATTCCAAATACTTGATACCCTTTTTTTGTTAGCATATCTACTAGATATGAACCCACTACACCTTTACTGCCAGTCACTAATATTTTTTTCATATTATTTAATTTTAACAGCTTTTAAAACCACATGCCTTCCAAATGGTTTTAAAAATGGAATCTTGGCAATAACTCTCTCAATTAAAAATGATAAAACTTGCATAAATTTTGGTTTATTAATTATTCTAATAATAGGACCTATCTTTGGACCATCTATAAATGCGGCACCCCCAACATATTCCACCCTTAAGCCATGTTTCTCTGCAAGTTCTTTAAAAGTTTTTAAATTAAATTGTCTAACATGAGCATCGCCATGTTTCTTTATGCCTTCCATACTAAAATCAGTTATTGGTACAAATGGTACAGGTTTAAAGAAATCTTTAATTCTTTTATATAAAGTTCCTCTATTATTCCAATTTGGAACTGTTAAGACCATAACTCCTCCCGGTTTAACTACTCGCATGATCTCTTTATAAAATCCATCTAAATCTAATACATGCTCTAGAACCTCTGAACAAATAAGTCTATCGAATCTGTTGTCAGGAAATGATATTTTGTCTCCCTCTGTTAAAATAAATTCAGTATTATGAATATTATTTTCAGTTTTTATTCTTTTTGCCGTATCTATAAATTCAACCCCAACATCTACACCTACCGCATATTTACATATTTCTGCAGCTTTAAAAACTTGATGACCAGATGCACAACCAACATCGATAAGCTCACTGTCCTTTTTTAAATCCAAAAATCTAAAAATCTCGTTTTCTCTTGCTAGCCCAGTAAGGCCTACAATATTATTTGCGTTGTATTTGTCGGTAAGATAGGAAATAGATTTATTCTTCGCAAAAGAATTCCACATTTGTATGTAACTATTTTCTGTTTGCATTTTCTAAAAAATTATAAAGATTAGTACCAATAATATCAATATCCAGTCTCTCTTTTACAACCCTTAAGGCGCCCTCACCTATATTTCGCCTAATATTTGAGTCGGCTAACTCAATGAGTTTATCACATAACTCTTTAGAATTACTAGGATTGACCAATGCCCCAGAAACATTATCAACTATATAATTCTCGATATCACCAACCCTACTAAAAACTACGGTTTTACCTAATCCCAAATACTCTGGAAATTTTGAAGGAAAAGCATATTCAGTAACCATATCACTAGGCCTTACAACAGTAAGAATATCGGCCGAAGCAAGTAAGGCAGGCATCTCATCATGAGAATGTTTTCCTAATAGTTTAACGATATTATTTAAATTATTATCTACAATATACTTTAAAATAGAACCTTCAAGTGAGCTGGCTACCACAAACAATTTATATTTATTAGGAAAATTTTTATTGACTAAACTTAAAGCCTCTAGTACTGTGTCTAGCCCTTGATACCATTTTGTATTGCCAGCATATCCTATCAAAATTGAATCACCTTTCCATGTAAGTAGTTCTTGGTTAGGCAAAACATCTTTATTAAAAATTTTAATATCTACCCCACCTGGTAAAACATGATAATTTGATAAGACTTTTTTATAATAATCTCCTAATTTATATGAAACCCCTGTGGCAAAATCTAAAAAATAAGAAAAAAAGTAATCTAAAAATCTATAAAATCTATATTTAAAAAAATTAAGATTTTTATAAATCTTTTCCTCTTCAACCAATAAACTATGATAATCTAGACCAATTTTTGAATTTGATAATATTTTCAAGAATGGAGAAAGCCACAAACCCGCACTTGTTTGTATGTAAACTATGTCGATAGAATTGTCTTTACAAAATTTTGAAATAATAAACAACCTTTCATATCTACTCCCCATTTGTACAAATTTTTTTTCATCGAACCCTGTTGGTAATCTGGGTCCGCAATAGTACAAATCTGTACCATTTTTAACTAATTGCGAAATTATATTTTTAACTCTGATAGGAGTACCTTTTGGTTCATCGACATCTCCAGGAAAATAAATTAAAATTTTCATAATAAAAATCTAGAATTTAGTATAATCAATAACAGTAACACACAAATTACAATAACTAAAATGGGTATGCTAGAATTTTAAATATGTGTGGAATAGCTGGATATTGTGGGCCAAAAAAAGAAACCGAAAGACTTCAGATCATGACTGAGGCAATAAAAAGACGAGGACCAGATGATGTTGGTTTCTATGAATCTACTGGAATCGGCTTTGGCTTTAGAAGATTATCTATTATTGACCTTCCATCTGGACATCAACCCATGTCCAATGAAAATGAAACTATTTGGGTAATGCTTAATGGTGAAATATATGATTTTAATACAGTTAAAAATGAGTTAATTACTTTAGGTCACAAATTTAGAACAAAAAGTGATACTGAGGTTATTATTCATGGATATGAAGAATGGGGTGAAGAAGTTTTCAAAAAAATAGACGGGATGTTTGCTATTGCAATATGGGACTACAAACAATCAAAATTGCTTCTTGCAAGAGATAGACTTGGTAAGAAACCTCTTTATTGGACAATACAAAACGATACTCTTTGGTTTGCTTCAGAACTTAAGTCATTTATAAATGCAGAAATAATAAAAAAAGAAATAGATAACGAATCTGTGTATCAATATTTCAAACTAGACTATATCCCCACACCTAAAACTATTTTTAGAAATGTGTATAAACTAGAACCGGCAACATATATTTCATATAAAAATAACATTTTAACAAAAAATAAATTTTGGCAGCCAGAAAAAATTAATTTAGAAAATCTTAGCGAGGAAGAAATAATAAATAAAGTAAAAAAAGAGATAGATACGGCTGTTAAAAAGCGCCTACAAAGTGATGTGCCTTTAGGATTATTTTTATCCGGAGGTCTAGACTCTACGATAGTTGCAGAAAGTGCCAGCAGGCAGAAAAGTGATTTGCAGGCATTTACACTAGGGTTTGAAGAATCCTCATATGATGAAACAGAAAATGCAAAAGAAATAGCAAACATTTTTAAACTCAAGCATAAAATTGAAATACTTTCTGAAAAAAAAGCATTAGATATGCTATATGAAGCTGTAGAGCTTTTAGATGAACCTTTGGCTGATCCGTCTATACTTCCCCAGCTTTTGATATCTAAATTCACGAAACAAGATGTAACGGTGTGTCTTTCTGGAGATGGAGGAGATGAACTTTTGTTGGGATATCAACACATTAAAGCCCATATATTTTTAGAAAAATTAAATTTTCTACGAAATAAACTACTTAAATTCGTACCAAAAATACTTTTACTTATACCGTCTGGAAACAGTTACTTTAGTCTTGGTTTTGTTGCGCAAAGAATTGCAAGAGGTTTGGATTCAAAAAATAGACTAGAGCGAGATTTGATATGGAGAGGGGCATTTAAAGATGAAGATATAGACAAACTCTTAAATAAAAACACTTTAATAGACACAAATAAAAATTCACCGTTGGAAATATTTACTAAATATACAAATGAATATGGTGGAGAAAAAACATGGTCGGGATGGAGCTTTGGTTACCTTAGAACATTTCTAATGGATGATGTAATGGTGAAAGTAGACCGAGCCACTATGTGGTATGGACTTGAAAGTAGAGCTCCTTTACTTGATAGTAATATAGTCTCGCTTCTATTAAGTATTCCTGATAAATACAAACTTGATAAATATAAAAATAAAGGTATCTTTAAAGAAATTCTAAAAAATAAAATTCCTGAGAAAATCCTAAACTCCCCAAAACATGGTTTTGGAGTACCTGTGGCAAAATGGTTAAATGATAATCTTTCAGAGAAACTATTAGAAGTATCTGAAGAATCTTTCATAAAAAAACAAAATATTTTCAACAGAGATTTTATACTAAAAATGATTGAAGAACACAAAAAAGGCACTGATGGAAGAAAAGAATTGTGGGCATATCTTATGTTTCAACTGTGGTATATTAAATGGATAGAAAATTAAAATGTCTCTTAAAAATAAATGGGTATTAATACCAATAGTTATTTCATTTATAATCTCTCTCTTTTATATTTTATTGACTCCTGGGAAAATAAAAAGTGATGCTGCTGAGTATGAAGCTCTTGCTATATCAATATTACACGGAGAGTACAGTATTGAAGGCAAACCTAGCATGGAAAGAGAGCCGGGGTACCCTATGTTCAGAGCTTTATTAAAGTTGTTTAGCAATAATTTAAATTTTATTTTATTTATCCAATTAATATTATTTTGTTTAACAATATATACAGTTGGTCTAATATCAGAGAAAATAGATCCTAAAATAGGTCTATGGGGGTTGTGGGGAGCTTCACTTTCATACGCTTTAGCGTTTTACCCGTCTGCACACATATCTGAAACTTTTGTTGCTTTTTTACTTTCTATCTTTGGCCTGATGCTCATAAAATCAATAGACAATCCTCAAACTAAAAATTGGGTTTTTCTTTCTATAATTTCTGGAATAATTGTTTTAACTAGATACCCTTACGTATTAATCCCTATTTCTTTTTTAATCATAATGTCATTTTCTTCATATATTATAAATGTTAATAAAAAAATTATAATTAAAAATATTCTCATAAGCGTTTCCATCCTTTCAATTATTACTGGCTCTTGGCTTTATAGAAACTACAGCACATTCGGAGAAATTGGTTTTGCCGGAAGAAGTGGAGCTGGTTTCTATGCCAGAGCATGGAAAGCAGATAAACCCTGGAGAACTGTATTTGATAGCTATGCTTCTGTATTTCTCGGTCGTGGTATTTTATACACCATATACCCTAACAATCAATCAATTTGGTTAGATCAATGGGGGGCCTGGTGGAGAGACGAGGAAACTGTAAAAGAAATGTGGGGTGAAAATAAGACAGAGATAGATAGAAAAAGAAAAGAAACTGCAAAAGAAATATTATTTAGAGACATAAATACTTTTTCAAAATTCATTGCTTGGTCAGGAATTGATACATTAAGACTTCTTCAATTACAAAACCCTGTTTTAGATTCCCACGGATCGCCTTTTGAAGGCACATATGGAGAATTAGCAAAAGAAAAAAATATAAATCCAACACAATTAACTGCATTAGCTGTAGTACACTTAATGCAACTATTATGGTTTGTATTGATTTTTGTAAGCACCTATATTGGATTTAAAAAATATAAATACAAATATATTCCGGGAATATTTCTCATAGCAATACTCTTAATACATTCTATTGCTGACAACATAGCTAGATATGGAGCTCCTTTGCAACCATTTATTCTTTCTGGTATTTTTATTACTATAATATACCCGTCTTACCAATACCTAATACTCAAATACCAGAAAAATAAATGAAAAATACAGAAATATCAATAATAATCCCAGCTTATAACGAAGAAAAATCAATATCTAATACTGTTAAAAATATAATTGATTTGATTAGAAAAAATAGTTGGAATGCTGAAGTGATAGTTATAAATGATGGAAGTACTGACAACACTGGAGAAATAGCAATAAAATCTGGAGCAACAGTAATAAACCACCCTACAAATGGAGGATACGGGCTGTCCCTGCAGCATGGTATAGAAGCCTCAAAAATGCCCTTAATAGCTATAACTGATGCTGATGGAACCTACCCCACAGAAGAACTCCCTGATCTAATAAAAATGATACAAGAAAAAGATTTTGATATGGTAGTAGGTGCCAGATCAGGAGATGAATACAAAAGGGGGTTATGGAAATACCCAGCAAGGCTTGTATTCAAGTGGCTAGCAGAATTCGTGGCCGGAAGAAGAATCCCAGATATCAACTCAGGACTTAGAGTTATGAAGAAAGACAAACTACTTCCCCATTACAAAAGAACGTGTTTAGGGTTTTCATTTACAACATCCATTACTTTAATATTTTTCTTGAACGGATATTTCGTGGGGTACAAACCAATACCTTACGCAAAAAGAGTAGGGAAATCCAAGGTAAAACATTTTAAAGATAGTTTGCGGACCGCTCAAATACTTGTATCTGTAATATCTTTTTATAACCCAATTAAACTCTACCTTCTTATAACATTATTTAATGTTTTAATTGGTATAACTATGTTGGTAATTGGTGAGATTTTCAGTAGATATGGACTTATTATATTTGGAGCTGTGCTCATAGGCACATCACCCCTCATTATGTCATTGGGTTTCCTAGCGGAATCAATTAGACTAAAAAAATAGAATGCAAGAAAATAAATACCCTAAAAAATTAAACTTAGGAAGTGGACACTTCCCTAAAAAAGGATATTTAAATGTAGACTTCAACCCACTTGAGAATCCTGATTTAATATTAGATCTAAACAATCCTAAAGCTCTAGAAGTTCTACCCTCAGGATATTTTGAACACATAGTATTGGATCATGTACTAGAACACCTTAGTGATATATTTGGAACAATGAAACAAATTCATCGCCTTCTTGCAAAAGATGGGTTAGTAGAAATTCGTGTCCCCCATTTTTCACGAGGATTCACTCACCCAGAACATCAAAGAAGTTTTGATGTTACATTCCCTGAGTATATGAATCCTAAATTTCCTGGGGGTTATATAGGTGTTGAACTAATACCAGTTTCAATGAAGCTTTCTTGGATGATACGTTTTGATCTTAAGGAACCCTATATAGCAAAGTGGCAATTAAATATATTAAAAATAATGAATTCTTTTATAAATTTTCTAGCAAATCTTAACTTATATTTCTGCTCGAGATTTTGGTGCAACTATGTTGGAGGTTTCGAACAAATAGAATTCATCTTTAAGAAAATTAAATCTTAATATCAGGAACTTTGGTACAATCATACACTACTGCAGAGATATATTTATCTTGCTTGTTATAGATAACCTCACAAGAATCAAGGTATCTTCTATATACACTTTGTGGATCAATACGAGGTACATTTAATTCAAAATAATGCTCTTTGTACTCATTTAAAGTTGCGACTTTTTCTTCCACATCAAACTTGGGATCAACATAAAGGCGCTTCCTGTATTTCCCTATTTCTTGTATCTCATTACCTCCATTATCGTTATAAACCGTAACCATCTTTATATCTGGATTATTTTTTATATACTCCACAGCTGGTACAAGTAGTCTTGGAGCGCTTCCATTCCAAAAGCCAAACAAATATTCAGAAATAAAAACAATATTATATGCTAATCCTATAGGAATTAGAAATACAATAACTAATTTTTTATAATTCTGTCTGAAAAAAGCAAACACCACTCCTGCAAAAGTCAAAATCCAAGCAAGTGCCATAAATAAAAATGAAACATAAAAGCCAAGGGGACCAGACCCACCAGAAAATGGATAAAGAAAATTCCACCTAAAACTCATCGCTCTTCCTATCCAATCTGACTTAGGATGAAGTGATGGAACATAATGAGGTATTGATTGAAGCAAAATCAAAACTAAGGCGAAAATAATTCCTAAATACAAAAATTCTTTATATCTCCTGTTGTCACCTTGAAACACCTTTGAAATAACTATGGTTGTAATAACAATAAGTGGCAATATGAGTAATTGTAAATATCTATCTAAAGCACCTATTGAGAAATCGAACAAGACAATATAAAAAATTATTGAAAATAAAATAAAAAATATAAACACTCTAGCTTTTTCAAAACTATTTTTACTTCCTAAAAACGGAATAAGTATAAGAAATGGAGATGAATATAAAATGGCTTTTATGCATTGTATTGCAGTTTGAAACCACCATCTTTGAGAAACCCAAAAATGCTTCCAGTACTCCAAAGATTTATCCAAACTGAAAAATGGAAATACATATTGTGCTAAATACAATAACAAACCTAACAAAACCAATACTCCTAACAAAATAGAAAAATACTTTAGCAACTGCTGTTTTGAAAGCATATGCTTTTTAGACCATAGAAAATCAGCAATGATTGCACCAATCGCCAAAAAGAAACTAACTTTTATAAAGAAACCTAAAACCAAAAACAAAATAAGTAACCCGCCCCATAAATATTTTTTATTATTTTCTGAATTTAAAAATTTAAAATAAGAGATTAGTGAAAGCAGAAAGAAAAATGGCATTATTTGTCCATCAGTATCAACCATAAGTGACGCCAGAACTGAAAAATATGAAAAAATCCATATGACAGATGCAACGACCGCCTCTCGCCTGCCAAACATTATTTTCATAAGCCAATACAAAAGCAATAAATTTACTGCTCCAAAAAATAATGGAATAAATCTAAAATTTGTATTAAAACCTACTATCTCTCCACCAGTTTTATATATAAACTGTGAAAGTGGTGGATGAGGTATTTCGGTTTTACTTTCTATATTTGGGTTTACAATAAGGGGCCATTTGTATTCATCTTGATGAAGTGGAAGTGAGGTGCCAGGCAAACGAATTAAAACGAATAATACAACTAATAAAGATACTGTAAACCACTCATTATCTTTAAAATAATTTTTTATCCTTTCCATCATGTTTTTTTAGCTACAAATAGCATTTGCCCGGCAAAGGGTTTCCAAGGAGAATTTATATATGCTCTTATTATTATAGGTAAAACTGGAATGATACTTGGTCTAGATTTTAATGAAAAAGGTAGAAATTTTGCTTTTTTTAACTCTATATCCATATCATGACTTAAAAGAAAAGTTTCCAGTGAAGTATCTGAAAAAACTTTTTTGTGAGTGTGATCGTCAAAATAAGTTTTGTATGAAAGTTTATAATTTGGTTGCATTAAAATAAGTCTACCACCATTTTTCAAAACCCTTTTTACTTCACCCATAGTAGTTTCTAATTCGGCATCTGTTAAATGTTCAAATAAGTTACTTGCAAAGACAACATCAACTGTTCCACTAGACACCTTGCTCATATCTGTAACATTAGAATTTATTTGAAGCACACCGTCCTTTGCGTATTTTCTTAAATCAGGAGAATAATCTAATGCGATTTTAGTTTTGGTATCAACATTATTAATAAAATCACAATATCCTGCACCTATATCTAAAACTGTACCGTCTTTGGGGATATATTTAGAAAGAAACCTGATTATTTCTTTCCAAACGACAGATCTATCATTGCTCCAAACATATCTTGATTTGTAGTAATTATCCATAGTAATTAAGTTATTATTTTTTCTTAAAGAGATATTTAAACATAAGTGGAAGCATTTTAAAACCAAGTATAGCAGCTCTTATGGTACTACCAGTATAACCCGAAACACCAACTCTCTCTTTATAGATTACAGGAATTTCAATTATTTTTTTCTCAAGTCTGACAAGCCAAATCATTATTTCTGGAGAGAAAGTCCCATCCCCTTTTGAATCAGGAAAATACTTTTTAATTTTCTCCAAAGACTCTCTATCTAATAATTTACAAGTGCAACCGACATCAGTAAGGACTGGACCGTTGTATAAGACTTCTATTATTTTTGCCCAAAGCCAGTTTGCGAATCGTACAGGAAATGGCATAAAAGCTCCAGACCATATAGCTGCACGAGATGTTCTTGTACCAAACACAACCGGAAAATCATCACTATACAACAAGAATTTATGTAAATCACTTGGTTTAAAAGTTCCATCTACTTCAGTCATGAATATCAAATCTCCTGTGGCCTCATTAAGTGCCCTCATATAAGCATGGCCGTAACCTTGCTTGGCTTCCACAACCCTTATTGCTTTTGTCTTTTCAATTTCTTCTTTCGTTTTACCTTTTGCGTTGTTGTCTACTGCTATAATTTCATCTACAAAACCATTTGCAAAATATCCTTCAATCTCCTGCCTAACAGAATTTTCTTCATTGTATGTACCAAACACAACACTTACTTTTTTCCCTCTATAACTCATATTATTTCTTTAGTTAATTTTTCCATAAGCAAATCTAAACTATGTAAATCAGCAAATCTTTTTAAGTCATTTGTTATTTTTATCTGCTCGTGAGGATTTAATAATATTTTTATAGACTCAGCAATACTTTCTTTATCATTTTTTGTTATACAAACATTTGGCAACATACCGACTAAAGATTTATTTGAAACTATGGGAATAGCCCCACAAGAAGTTGCTCCTACTATACTTTTATCAAAAGAGCCACTATCTGTAAGATTAAGAAATATTTCAAACGATGAATATAATTTTGGGTGATCTGAAAAATCTGCCTCATTTTGAAAATTTACGAAAGATTCAATATTATTTTCTTTAACATATTTTAAAAGATTTTCATAATAAGAATCATCGTCTGATGGTCCAACGATATGAAAAGATACTTGAAAACCTGATTTAATCAAAACATTTATTGCCTCTAGACCTAGCTTAATATTTTTCACTGGAGCAACCCTGCCCAACATACAAACAGAATATTTTTTTCTAACTACTCCAGAAATCGGTTTGAAAAATTCTGAATCATTACCAACTGGCATTATCTTTGTCTTTGAAAATTTTGCAGTAAATGAATCTTTTGAGGTGCAGAATACTTTATTAGAAAACAAAACCGCAACATAAGTTAAAAAACTACCTTTTTTATGATTTCTCCAAAAATAAATAGGAATTTTCTTTATTCTCCAATACAAACCTCCTAAAAGAACATATTCTTCGTTCATGTGAATAAAAACAGAATCATACCTACCATTTAATTCATAAAGATTTTTATAAAAATTTATTAAATATTTTGTTTTTGAAAGTCCAGACTCTTTACCCAACGAATAAATTTTAACGTTTGATGGAAAATCAAAGTTTCTCTTTTCCAAACAAACTACCGTTATCTCCTTAAAAAATTTAGACATTTTCAAAACCCAAGTATGGAAAAAACCCAAAATCGCATCATTTTTATCTATTTTTTGTGTAAATATTAACAATCTCATTCTGTTGTGTTTACTTCAATTTTTCTGTTAAAAATTAAATTCTTTGAAATAAAGAAAGTACAACAAGCAGTCAATCCCCCAGCTATAATTTGTCCTAAAAATGGAGCTAATCTTAAATAATCCACTGATATATATAAAATAGATGTATTCAAAAATAATCCAAAAAGAGAAGAACCTAAATAATAAATGCCTTGAATATGTATATTCTCCATTGAATGGTCTTTAAAAGTCCAAAATTTGTGAAAAGCCAAACTAACAAAAAAAGCCACAACAAAAGCTACTATAGATGCATTAATATAATAAAAACCCCAGACATAGTGAAATAAATAAAAAGTAGATAAATTAACAAAAGCACTAGTGCCGCCACCAATCAAATATCTGACTATAGTGTAACTTGTAATTAGACTTATCATGTCTATTTCTTAATAATTTTGTTAAGTAAATTCATATACTGAGATATGTATTCTTCTTTAGACACACTAATGTACTTAATACTATCACGCATATTTTCTGCAAACGACTTGCGCTTATCAGAATTTGTTATTAAATCTAAAAGTTTCTCTGATAAACAATCAACATCTCCCACTGGACAAACATAGGAATTTAACCCGTCTTTAAACAAATCTGTTTTTGCTAATCCAACTTTAGTTGTAACTATTGGACAACCAGAAGCTCCCGCTTCAATTAAAGTCATTCCATATCCCTCAAAATCAGAAGTTAGAAGAAAAATATTTGCTTCTTGATAAACTTGAACCATATCCTTCTCCCACCCCAATAGTTTTGTATTATTCCATAGATTTAAATCAGTTATTTTCTTTTGAATATTTTCTTTTTCTTGTCCATCACCAACAATTAACATCTGAACATCTTTTTTTGTATCAATAATTTTCTTAAAAACTTCTAGAGCAATATCTATTCTTTTTTCTTTTGAAAACCTTGAGGCCATTAGTATAGTTAACGTTTTTTCTGTTATATGAGACTGATCTTGATTTCTAAAAAATTTATCTACGTCTACCCATATAGGTAAAATATCTATTTTTGCTTTTAAATTTTTAAATTTTTCTAAAATAGAATCCTTTATAACAGAACTAACGACACGAATTCCATCAGCTTTAGGAATAGTAAATTTTGAAATAAACACCCTAACTCTATTTAAAATATTATTTTTAAAGTAGGGACTTAAAAAATCAGTGTGTATTTGAAGTTGTAAAGGAAAATGAAATCTTTTCTTTAAAAACATACCGACCAATCCGGTTTCAAAAGGGTCCTGACAGGTAATTACTGAGGAATTTATAGAAAATTCATATTTTTTTATAATTTCTGTGCCAATTTTTATAGCATCAAAAATAAAAAATAATTTAGATAAAGAATTTGTCGGATGAAGATAAAGATTATTTATTTTTTTATTCTCTAAACCTTGGTTTTTTATAGAAAAAACTATTATGTGAAGTTCTTGTGTTTTTGAAGCATAATTCAAAGAGCGTTCTAAAACTGAACTTTTTTCAATAAATAATTTCCTGTCTGTACCTATAGATAATACGCGCATTGAATTTACATCTTATTAAATATCTCTACATATTCTTTAGCTATATCTTCCCAAGTATGAACAAAAGAAAAATTCTTAATTTTCTCAACTTGGTTTTTATAATTATCATCATCTAGAAGCCAGATGATTTTACTTATGATTTCTTCTTCATTTTTAGGGTCAACAGCTATTGCAATATCTCCTATTCTATCCATAAGTCCATTTTCTTTTGTAACAATAAACGGTTTATTTAAACTTATAGCATCTATGATCATATGTGGACTTATATCTCCTAAAGATACCAATATAACAGCATAGGATTTTGCTATTTTTTTAAGGAAATCACCATAATTCATATTTTCTAAATCCAATATAGCTCCAGTATCAGAAACTCTTTTATTCTGAAAAACTCTTTTTAATAAATCTAAATTTTTCCATTTCAATTTCCTAACTCCCCCAACAAAAATTTTTAAAAACCCTTCTTGTATATAAATATCATCCATATCAATTTTTTCATAATGATTTTCTATTATTTTTGTTTTTTCTAAATCTAAATTATATGGTTTGGCAAATATCTGTCTTTGCCAATCAGTACTAAACACTAAAAGATCAACATTATTTATTGTCCATCTTATTATCTTAAATATCAGTTTTTCCTTTAAAGAAAATTTATCAAAAGAAGAATTGTAAAAATCTTTTAAATAAACCATATCACCAGTTCTTTCTAGATATGACTCCCATAAAAAATCTCCTCCCGTTCTAATGACAGATTTCCTGCCCAAAATTTTACAAACAACAACAGTTGGAAAACCTACACTAAACGTATCTAATATAAAAACAAAATCAGACAAAAAAACTTTGGGTAAAACCTTAAAAAAGTAGTAAATATGCCTCAATCCTACAGGAAGTAGGTTCTCTATACCATAAGTAGATACACGCACTGTATGGCCCATTTTGGACCAAAAAACCTCCATATTTTTGGCATATTGAGCTGGTCCAGAAGTCTTTGGGGGATATATACCGGTAGATATAAGTATGCGCATAACTTTATTGTATTTACTTAAGAAGTCTTGTCAAAAACATCTTTCATTTGCTGAGACACCCTATCCCAACCATATCTATCAAAAACTATTTTATAAGCATTTCCTACTATTTTTTTTCTTAACAAATTATCTTCAAGAATTAGATTCACTGCCTTAACTATACTTTGTGGGTTATCTGGAGAACAAAAAATTCCAGTATCCCTATCACTTAAAAAGTCTACTATACCACCAACAGGAGTCCCTACAACCGGAAGACGCGAAGCCATAGCTTCTATAAAAGAATTCCCAAACCCTTCAGATCTACTTGGTCGTATAAAAATATCACAAACAGAAAAATACTCTGGTATATTTTTATAATCAATAAAACCTAGAAACTTCACTCTCTTTTCTACACCACATTCTTCTGCAAGCTTCTGAAGTCTATACCCCTCATTACCTTTACCTATTATTATAAAATTTATATTCGGCTTGAGTTTAGTCAACGCTTTTATAACATCATCATTTGCATTTTTATAAGTTAATCTACCTGTTGTAACAAGAAATATATCATTCTCTTTTTTGTCTAATATTTTTTTTAAACTATCTATTTTGTCTTCATCTATGTCTCTACTAAAAACTTCTAAATCAACACCATTAGGAACTAAAAAAGTCTGGCCTTTGTATCCGTTTTTTTTAGCTCTATCTATGAGAAAATTACTAATACCTGTTAAAAAATTTGTATTCTTTAACACAAATTTCCAAGAAAACCCTATGAGACCGAATCTGCCGAATTTTAAATGTTCCTCCGAATCACCTTCTTGCAAAGTTAGAACTATTGGTATTTTATTTTTTCTTCCAAAATTAAATAAATAAGCTGCCAAACTACTGTAAGTAACCATCATGGCCCACATACAATAATAATCATTGTCTTTTGATAATTTTTTAATTAGACTTAAACCTCTAAAAGGTAGAAATACTTTATCTAAAGTAGGCCTGCCGGATCCAAGTCTATAAACATTAACATTACCCAATCTTTCTAGACCAGGTAAATCTTTGTTCATTTTTGCAGTTATTAAATCAAATTCAAAATAATTCCCCAATCTATCAGTAATTTCTTTTATTGCAACTTCAGCACCGCCAACAAAAGGATAATAGGCTGTAGAAAAAATAAGTATTTTTCTCTTTATGTTATTCATATATTATTTTTTCTGTTTTATTTTTTGGAATTATCAACTTCATCCATTTTTAAAAGCTCTCTTAGAACATCCTCTGGGACTTCTGCTGTAGCTTTTACTGTCTTCCCTTTCGACTCTGATGGCTTATTGCCTTCTTTCGAATCTTTCGCCTCTGATGTCACAGAGTCTTCGCTTCGTTTCGGCAAAACTATAGATTCTGAATGTTCTTTTTTTTGCTCAGGTTTATTGGTTAACACACCCGCAAGTGCTTCTTTAAGACTTGATATATTTTCTTTGCTGGGATTTTTTTTGCCCAATTGCATACTTAATTCTTTTTCTCTTTTTAATTCTTCTAGAGATATTTTTTCCTTTTCTAATTGTTTCTTTTTGAGTTCTTCCGCCGCTCTCATTAATACCATTTTGTTTTCATCCAATTTCTCTTTGACTTCTTTGTTTTGTTTATGTTCATTTTTTTTTGAAGAGTTTTCCTGCTTTGACTCTAGACTATTTTGCGAATGACCGTTTTCGGTAGTTTTTTGAAAATCTTTATTATTACTACCGTTACCGACAGAATTATGCCAATCAGATATAGCCTTCTCAACATCTTCACGTTTTCTCGCAAATTGTTCCCTTGAACTTTCCAATACCTGATCCTTATAAACAATATCGGGCCTAGATATCGGACCTAGAGTGGTAGCAGAAAATGGTTGACTAGAAACTCCATCTATCATTAGTTTTAAATATATTTGTGCAAAACCTAAATTAACCAAATCTGTGGCTGTAAACGTAGGAGCAAATTCTTTCTCCAAAACCTCTGCATCAAAAGCTCCGACACGAAAAGTTATCATTGTTCCAACGTTCCCAAAAACAGCGTCTCTAACCTCTTCTTCCATTTGTTCTATGTATTGGTGAGCAATGGTTAAATTAAGTTTATATTTTCTTGCTTCTGACAAAATATCAGCAAACGATTTGTTGGCAAATGATTGAAACTCATCAACGTAAAGATAAAAATTAGGTAATCTAGCTAAATCTGATTCTCCTTTGTCTGCTCTAGACATAGCAGCAAGATATATTTTGGTAATAATCATAGAACCTATAAGATTTGCATTTCCTTCCCCAACCTTACCTTTTGAAAGGTTAATAATTATTATCTTTCCTTTGTCCATAATATCTCGAAAATCAAAAGATGATTTTTCTTGACCCATTATATTTCTGATGAGTGGGTTTGAGGTGAATTGACCTATCTTGTTTTGAATAGCAGGTATTGCTTCGGCTGCAAATCTTTCTGTATAACCCGCGTATTCTTTTACCCAATATGCTTTGACTGAAGGATCTTTTATATTAGCGATGACTTTATTTCTATATTCTTTATCAGCCAACATTTTATTTATTCCAAGCATTGTAGCTCCTGGATATTCCAAAAGAGCAAGAACAGTATTCTGTAAAATATATTGCATTCTATCTGAAAAACTTTCTTCACCAAAAAGTTTTTTAAATGCACTCATAAGGCCGTTTACTACTAGGTGCCTTTTCTCTTCACCTATATCCTCCATAACATTAAAAGATATAGGGTAATCAATATCAAAAGGAGCAAAGTATATAACGTCTTTTATTCTGTTTTCAGGAACATATTCAAGTAATTTTTCTGCTGTTCCTCCATGAGGGTCTATAAAAGCCATACCATTACCGTTTTGGATATCTTGAATGGCCATATTTTCAAGAAGAGTAGACTTGCCCATCCCAGTCTTACCGATAACATACATATGCTTCAAACGGTCTTTGGCTTTTATTCCAAACTTTACTTTCTTATTTCTTGCATCAGTTTCGGCAAAATATGTTATTGAATTAGGATCACTCATTTACAATTATTATACAATTTTCATTACAATAAACAAAATCTAGGATTTTTTATACCACTCTAATCTAATGCACCACGAGTATATTTATTACTAGGACTCCACAAAATCCAAGAAGTTAGTCCTACATCATTGGTAGCTTTTATCTGTGCCCTAACTTCTTCGGATCCATATTTATTTTTCAAACCAAAATCCTGAAGCCATGGACGAAGTTTATTTTGATACTTAACAAGGTCTTGTCCTGTACTACTTGCTAAATTTTTAGATCTGGCAACCGCTTCTGACATAGCAAAATGTATAACCTCATAAGGATACTTTTCAGGATCGCTTAATCCTCGAAAATTTGGTGGATAATGAGATGGATAAACCATAGGCATTATGTAGTCAAAATAAGGCAAAGCATCTTCTAGAACCTGACCTATCCCCATATCGTCATAAGTATTTGTAACCATGCCGAACAAATCAGCTGATATTTTTAAACCAGAATCAGATAAATTTTTATTTATATATTCAAAAAAACTCTTCATTATTATGGTTCTTTCTGTAGTTGAACTGATTGGATAAGAAATATCTCTCATATTCCCATCAGACGGATATCTGATGTAATCAAAATTGATCTCGTCAAAACCTATAGATCTACTCTCTTTAGAAATCAAAATAATATAGTCCCAATACTCTTGGCTTCCAGGGTCTATCCAGGTTAGATTTTTTCTATCCCTCCAAACATTTGTTCCATCTTTAGTTTTTACAGCTAAATCTGGTCTAATTTTTGTAAAATAAGCATCTTGAAATACAGCCAACCTTCCTGCCACATAAATACCCTTTTTATGTAGTTCTTCTATAAATTCCTTTAAATCTTTTATTCTTACCTCTTCTGAGCCGTATTTTTTAAGATCAGGATTAGATACTTCAAAAACTATTTTTCCACTATAGTCTTTTATATCTATAACTACGGTATTAATTTCTGTTTCATCGATTATTTTTACTAAATTATTTCTAAGCTCTTTATTTGAAGCAACCCAACTTGTCATATATATACCTTTAACTGGTTCAGGAGTTTTTACATAAGAAGGAACAAAAACAATTTCTTCTTCTATTAAACCGGCTTGAATGTCCGTAGTAGTGGATGTAATAGATGTAATTTCAGTATCAGCCCTTACATAATGCTCTGTCATAAAAGAAGGTAAAACAAAAATTAAAAACAAAAATAATATACTAAACAAAAAAACAAACAAAAAAATATTTTGTTTGTTTTTTGTAGATACCTTTTTCATTTTATTATTCTTGGATATTTATTTTTTTAGAAGCAGATGATTTTGTAGAAGTTCTTCTGGTCTTTTTAGGTACAACTATTTCTATTTTGGGAACAATTGGAGTTTTTTCTAATTCAATCGGTTGAGGCTCTTGAACAATGTTTTCTTTTAATTCCAAAACTGGAGCTTCAGAGACAACTTCTCTTTTGATTTTATTTTTAACCAACCTCCTCGGAGAAGGGACTCTAACTGACATAACTATAAGAATAAAACCAGCAATTCCGACAAGTACCATTTTCCACATAGTTGGAAATCCTAAAAATGGAATTATGAATACAAACACCCCTGCATAAAAAGTTCCCTTTTTTTCTATCATAAAGCCATTATACACTGGAGAAAAGTTTTAACAAAAAAACCGGTGGAAAAATCAAAATTAGACAACAATTACAATAAGCATGTTAGTGGACAGTCCTTTTGTGTTAAAAGGCACACCACCAGCGACAACAACTTTGTCACCTTTTTTTGCTAATTTTTCTTTAACACAATACTCTTTAACTATTTTTATAATATCTTCAATTGTACTGTAGTAAGGCACGAGAACGGGCACACAACCAAAGGAAAGATTTAATTTTTGATAAGTCTTTTGATTGGGCGTAAGAGCTAAAATAAAAGAATTTGGCTTGTGTCTACTTACCATTCTCGCTGTAAATCCAGAATCAGTTAATGCAATTATAACTTTAGATCCAACATCATGAGCTGTTTTAACAACAGAAGATGTGACTGAATCTGTAACGGAAACATCACCTTTTTTAATACGGACAGTTTCTCTTTCTGGACAATCATTTTCTATCTCTTTTGCAATAGTTTTCATAACTGTTACAGCTTCTATTGGATAGTCACCCAAAGTTGATTCCTCAGAGAGCATAACCGCATCTGTCCCATCTAGTATCGCATTGGCCACATCGGAAACTTCAGCTCTTGTAGCAACAGGACTTTTAATCATAGATTCCATCATTTGAGTTGCTGTAATAACCGGTTTTCCCAAATCATTACATTTTTTTATAATCATTTTTTGCAAACCTGGAACTTTTTCAAATGGAACTTCAATAGCTAAATCCCCCCTAGCTATCATAAGCCCGTCAGAAAGAGAGATAATTTCATCTATATTAGCTATAGCTTGTGGAGTTTCTATTTTTGCGATAATGCCTGCTTTTGACTTCCTCTTATTTAAAATTGTTCTTAATTCAGTTATGTCAGAAGGTCTCCTAACAAAAGAAAGGGCGATGAAGTCTAAATCATTTTTAATTCCAAACTCTAAATCTTTTAAATCTTTATCTGTGAGAGATTTAATGGATAAATTGGAATCTGGCATATTAAGTCCTCGCTTTCCTTTTATCTCACCGCCAACCAAAACTTTACAAATGATATCCTTACCTTTTACATCTTTAACTTGTAATTTTTTCTTACCATCATGTAAAAAAATGATATGACCTTTTTTAACTTCTTTCGGAAGAAGAGGATAATTTACAGAAACTATTTTTTCATCACCCAGAACATCCTTCGTAGTTAAAATAAATGTTTGACCCGCTTTTAGTATTATAGACTCTGTCTTAAAATTACCGATACGAATTTTAGGTCCACCTAAATCCTGTAAAATAGCAACTGATTTACCTGTTTTTTTTATAATCTTTCTTATGTTATCAACCCTAGTTTGGTGTTCAGCAAAATCACCATGAGAAAAATTGAGTCTCATAACATCCATCCCTGCTTGTAACATTTTCTCAAGCATTTCAACACTTTCAGTTTTTGGACCTATAGTTGCAACAATTTTAGTTTTTTTCATTAAAATAATACAAAAAATTAAAAAACAATTCTATTACAAATTTGAATTTTTATCAATAAAAATATATTAATTTTCCGAAGAATTCATTTTCTCTGTATTTTCTGCTCCAGATTTAATCTTTAAAATAGTTTTATAGAATACAGCCCCTGTTAAATATACATATGGTACAAGCAATATGAAACCTAATCCTAATGTAAAGAC
>CAYMJQ010000007.1:0-34031 GCA_964391455.1 uncultured Candidatus Saccharibacteria bacterium
TCAGGTGTCACCCCCTATACATCCTCTTGCGAGTTCGCAGGGAGCTGTGTTTTTGGTAAACAGTTGCCAGAGATACTTTAGCTGCGGCCCTCTTGCGAGGGCAAGCCTTATTCCGAAGTTACGGCTGCTTTTTTGCCGAGTTCCTTGGGGACGTCTCACTCGTTCGTCTTGGTCTACTCGACCTGAACACCTGTGTCGGTTTGCGGTACGATTTTCGTAGCAATAAGTTTAGAAGATTTTCTTGGAGACCTGCTTTGCATTATTTGATAGAGGTTGCCCTCCACCATTTTCGCTTGCCTTGGACTTCTGATTAAACAGAGGCTATGGGATTTTCCACACAGCCGTCTTCAGCCTACGAACGTCAAATCCATAATGCGCAATGCATACTAGATCCCGTCCCTCCATCACTTGCCACGAAAGTTACGGAATATTAACCGTATATCCATCGGATGCGGTTCTCACCATTTCCTTAGGATCGACTAACCCGAGGTCGACAATCGTTGCCTCGGAAACCTTGTTCTTTCGACGTGGGGGTTTCTCACCCCCATTGTGGTTACTTGTGCCAACATTCTTACTTCGCAACGCTCCAGCGTGGGTCACCCCTTCGCCTTCACTGCAGATGCGAATACTCTCCTACCGCTCCCTCTATCCGAAGATAAAGAAAGCCCTCAGTTTCGGTACTACACTTAGCCCCATGAATCTGCGGTGCGATATCTCTTACTGAGTGAGCTGTTACGCTTTCTTTAAAGGATGGCTGCTTCTAAGCCAACCTCCTCAGTGTCTGAGAAATATCACCTCCTTAAGTGCACTTAGTGTAAATTTAGGGACCTTAAATAGAGATCTAGGCTGTTTCCTTTTTGACGTACGGAGCTTAGCCCCCGCCGTCTAACTGCCGCATAATTAATCTTCCGTATTCGGAGTTTGATAGGTTTCGCGAGATTGCTCCCTGTCGAAACCTTCCAGTGCTCTACCCCGGAAGGGTAAATGTGACGCTAGCCCAAAAGCTATTTCGGAGAGAACCAGCTATTACCAGGCTCGATTAGCTTTTCACTTCTTACCACAAGTCATCCCAATGTATTGCACGGCAAACGGGTTCGGGCCTCCAGCCATCTTTCGATAGCTTTCACCCTGCTCATGGCAAGCTCGCTCTGGCTTCGGGTCTAATGCACACGATATATTCGCGCTATTCACACTCGGTTTCCCTGAGACTCCATCCGACAAAGGACTTAGTCAAACCGCGTACATTAACTCGTTGGCTCATTCTTCAATAGGCACGCCGTGACGGACCGCACGGTGCAAATTACTTTCTGTTTTAAATAGTGGAGCCGAGCTGGCGACCGAGTTAAGAAACTAACTCGGTCGCTGTACAGCGCTCAGCAATGAACTGAAATGCTAGGACTTCCCCCCTGGCAGATGAACTTGTGAGTTGTCTGGCGACAACGCTGGGCTGGGAGCCCAGATCATGTGAACAAAACTGCTGTCCACACCCAATCTGAAAACGTTGTACGTCTTCAAAATCAGGAATTCATCTGTTTGCATTTTCAGATTCACTATTTAAAACAGAAGCGTAACACACACTGTGCGACCCGCTCCGACTCCTTGTAAGCATATGGTTTCAGATCTATTTCACTCCCCTTCTAGGGGTTCTTTTCACCTTTCCCTCACGGTACTAGTTCACTATCGATCTTTAAATGTATTTAGCCTTACCGGTTAGTACCGGCAGATTCCTCCGAGCTATTCATGTCTCGAAGTACTCAAGAACAGAAACAAGAAAGATTTATTATTTTCGCTCACGGGGCCATTACCCTCTAGGGCTGTGCTTTCCAGCACATTAAACTAATAATAAATTTTGTAACTTTCCTCACAATAAATTGTGACGTTTCTGCCTTACAACCCCAGCCAAACTTTTTTAAGCTCAAAAAAGCTCAAAAAAGTTAGGCTGGTTTGGGCTCTTACGTTTTCGCTCGCCGCTACTTACGCAATAACAATTGTTCTCTTTTCCTCCAGGTACTGAAATGTTTTACTTCCCTGGGTGCACGATCTAGATAAACTCTAGACCAACGACATATAGTCGTTAGGTTTCCCCATTCAGAAATCTTCGGATTAACGGTTGCTAGGCACCTCCCCGAAGCTTATCGCAGCCATGCTACGTCTTTCATCGCCATTTAAAGTCAAGGCATCCACCATACGCTCTTAAATTCCCATTAGGAAATTTAAAAACCACAAATCATATAAAACAAAAAATTGTTTTATATGATTATTACTTTATTCTGTTACATATTATGAATGTAACAGATGTCATTTCGTATTCCTACAATCAGAATACGAAACTGTTTTACTTTTGTTTCCATCTACATTTTCCGAAAAGACCCCATCCCCTTCACCAATGTCTCCACAGGTAAGGGATGAAATTCTTAAAAATGTGATGGGATGAACCTCAACAAGATTCTGTGACAAATATTGATGAGGAATATTTTCAAGTTACAAATACAGAACTTTGTTAAAAATAAATTCTAATGAAAATCCCGCTTTTCAGAGCGGGATTTTCAGACACTAGCCAAATCGGCCACTATCTATACCGCTTTGAAATTAGGTGAATTTTTAACATATCTGTAATGGAGGTAAGTATATACGAGTCATTAAACAATGTCAAATCCCCAAAAACCTTTATTTATTGGGACAAACTATGTATAAAAAGTCACTCATTATTAGCCTTCATAGCACGCATAAATCCCTACTGGGATTTTGCTCTCGCTCGTCAATCAAGCAATTAATGTCCTCACTACAGAGTCCTTTCGGCGAACTCGCTTCGCTCAAACATGCCTTCGGACTTCTTCTCTTTCGTCCTTAATTGCTAATTGCCTCCGCAGTCTATGAAATCTAATAATTCGTTCCCGATGTAAATGCGAAAACCGTCCTTGCGAACGATTGTCGCAGGACGGTTCATTCAGGAAGAACAGTGTGACTGATGGAAAGTACATTTGGCCTTTCATTACCAACATGACTCGACGGATAATTCCGAAGGCGATTCATTACACAATCAGTAATGACTCGTTCGAAATCGGTATCCGGAGATACTTCTACTACATCAGTCCACCATGTGTTTATAATTGCTCCTTGATGTGCCCTTGGTAGACTGACAACAAGAGTTATCAAAAGTCTCATGTTTATACCTCCCAACATCAAATTATCATCATTATTAACAAAGTCAAACAAAAAACGCCACTCGGCGTCTTTTGAAAACTTTTACAATTTGGATGAGATGCGAAGTTAAGTAATTTAAAATGTGAGGAGCCTTATTAGATATAAGGTGACGAACATTTTGAATTACGAAACAAGCAGATCGCCAAATTTGGAAGTTTTAATGATGAGAAGACATTTTCTCTTGAGCCTTCGCAATAGCCCTAGCTGCAGCCTCCTGTCCTCCAAGACCGAATGCAAGTCCTATAGCTAGAGATATAGCCACAATAAATCCCGTGAACAATGTCTCTATAAATGCTCCAGCAATACCCATTTGAGATAATGCTACTAATATAGCAAAAACCCAAACAGCCCATCTTGAAACTACTCCAAGAAAGTTCGCTTGTGCAACATTTGCAGCTTTAGCTGAAGCTGTAACAACTCTAGCTAAAACATCACCAACAACACCTCCAACCATAAGAACCAAAACAGCAACAATAAGTCTTGGTAGATACCCGATAACAATCTCTCTTAAGAAGTTTGTAACTTGATCCAATCCAAGAACATCAAAACTCGCGATTAGAAAAACAACAATTACAAAATACTTAACCATCTCTCCTAGAAAATGACCTGAATTTAATTCTAATCCAGATCTTTTTACTAGTCTCCCAACACCAGCTTTTTCAAGAGAATCATCAAATTTTATCATTTGCATAAAATGAGAAATTCCTCTTGAAATAAGAGCCCCAATAGCCCAACCTAAACACAATATAACTACAGCTACCACTAAGTTTGGAATAAAAGTTATAACTCCAACCCAAAGTGATTGAAATGAAGCTTCTAAAACCTCACGCCATGTATTAAGAATCATATTGAACAATATTAAATAATAATAATTACATTATAACACTTACGCCTCAGCCATTTCCATATATAACTGTGAATAAGAAAAACCGGAAAAACTAGATAATGCCTAGCTTATTTAATATCTTTTTATGAGGGTAATCCAATATATCCCTTGTTAATTTATCAAACATACTTAACCGATATTTGAAATCATCTGTGGTAAAGTAAGCGAATTTAAGCTCCTTGCCTATTTCGGACTCAAGATCTGACATAAGCTTATCTAGATTAGACTTTTTTATTCCATCTCCAACAATAAATATATCCACCCTACTTTCAGAATCTTGAATAAATACTCCTGCCACTATTATGAGCTTAATTGAGCCAAGTTTAGTTATTTTTTTGATTAACTCTTTTGGTTGCAGTGGCTCTATGTTTATTAGAAAATTTTGCAGAGGCGATAAGTATGAAAAATTTGAGTTCATCACAAAACCGTTTATTTGTTTGTTATTTTTAGTACCAACTCTTCTTTTTATAAAATCTATTTTTTCTAATATATTTAATTCTCTTCTTACTTTAGAAGAATGTTCGTCTACCCTTTCAGATATTGTTTTTACATCAAAAATCCTATCTGGATTAAACAAAAATAACCTCATTATTTTTACCTTTGTCTCTGAACCAAATAGTTTCCCGAGTGTTTCCATGGGACTCATTATAAGGATTTCTGGCAAAAGAGAAAGGATTGACGGTTTTTATGGAAAATGTCAGACTTCGCAAGGAGGTTCTAGATGAGACTGATATCAATTTCTTTAATTGCATCTGGTGGAGGGTTGTTGATTCTCCTCCTGTCTACTGGGCTATATGCACTAATGGAAAGAAAAGAAATACGAAGAACAAGGTTTATTCTTTTACTAATTATTTCAATGAACTTAATACAACTGGGCAGAGCTCTTCACCCAGGGGAATGAAACGGAAACGGCGCATCCAAAAAGATGCGCCGTATCGCTTTCATAAAACAAAAACTCCATATGGAGTTTTTGTTTTTTAAGTGTGACTTTGTCAGGAATAAATCCCGTCTCAAAAGTGTTACTTTGGGTCACAGGTTTTGTGTTCGCCGTCGCTCACACAAACCTTCGACCCCGCCTCAGCTATTTTTTCTGGTGAAAAAATTATGCTTCCGGCTCGCAAAAGTCATTAAAATAATTATTTTAATGTAACCTTGTCAGGAATAAATTTCTTGTCGTCACAAGAAATTTTTCCCGACCCGGCCTCGCGGTCCCGCTTACTAGCGGGAACCCTCGCTCCGGCTCAAAGCTAACCTAAAATAAGCTTCGCTTATTTTAGTGTTACCTTGTCAGGAATATTTTGTTCGCCGACGCTCACAAAATTTCCCGACCCGGCCTCGCGACAACCTCTGCTGAGGTCGTAGACCGCTCCGGCTCTAAAGTCCGTAAAATAAGCAATGCTTATTTTAACGTGACTTTAGCCCCTGCCTCCTCTAGAGATTTCTTTAGAGCTTCTGCGTCTTCCTTCTTCATTCCTTCCTTTAGCATTGAAGGAGCTGCATCAACCAAATCTTTTGCTTCTTTAAGCCCTAGACCTAGAGCTTCTTTAACTACTTTTATAACTGCAATCTTTTGAGCACCACCATCTGTAAGTTCAACAGATTTTGTAGAAGATTCATCTGCTCCACCTGTTGCACCAGAAGCTGCAGGAGCCGCTACAGCAACTGCTTGAGCTGACACACCAAACTTCTCTTCCAAATGCTTAACTAATTCATGCAAATCTAAAACTGACATTTTCTCTATTGCTTCTACTACAGCCTTGAATTTTGCTGGAGTTTCAACCTTTACTTCACTTGTTTTGTTTTCTGTTTCCATAATTTTATTTTATTTTATAGTTGTTAGTTTATAGTTGTTAGTATTAAGTATTTTTGACTAAACACTAAAACCTATAAACTAAAAACTTTTTTAATAATTTTAATCTTGAAATCAATTAAATTGATTCAGATGCTAGGCGCACAAGATTTTGTGAGTAAGCCTTACAAGTAGTAAGGTGAACGAACAAAATTGAAGTGCAACAACGCAGATGAATTAATTTTATTGAATTTCAACACCTTTCTTATCTGCTATAGCTTTTAAACCAATAACCAATCCTTGTATAGGTGAGTTGATAAGATTAACAAATTGAGCTTGTAGCGTTTTAAGACCAGGGATTTGTGAGATAGCAAGCATTTCATCCTTTGTCATAAATTTGTTTTCAAACACTCCACCAACTATTTGTATCTTATTTTCAAGTTTCTTTTGAAATTCATATACTCCACGAGCACCTTCTATAGGGTCAGTACCGTAAACAATACCTAATTCCCCTGGAAGTTCTGGAATATTACCTTCAAAAGAAGCTTCATTTAAAACTTTTTTTGTTAAAGTCTTTTTTGCAATAGTGTAACCAACACCCTTTTCCCTCAAAGCCTTTCTAATAATAGAAGACTCTGTAACTGGTAGAGAGTGAAAGTTAATAAAAACTATTGAAGTAGAATCTTTAACTATTTTCTGTAACTTGGAAAGAATTTCTCCCTTCTTTTCTCTTGTTAAAGCCATAAGTAATATGCTTATTTAATAATGTGCGACCTTTTCTAAGGTTAAATTGAGTTTTATCTCGACAGGGAATTAAGCATTTAAGCACCTGTTATCTTTGACCTTATGAATACATATACTATATAAAAAATATTATATGTCAATAAAAAGAGGGAAGTGACTTCCCTCTTTTTATCCTTATTGTTGAGAATTAAGTTCGCCTTCTAACTGCATTTTTTGTCTTTTAAGTGCTTCTATTCTTGGTTTATCGCTTTCATCGTACCTGCTTTCCAGCACAGCTATTTGACTGTCTAGAGCTTCTATTTGCCCTCTTAAATCCGGTAGTTCTTGCAAATTTTCCCCTTCTACAACCTCCATTTCTGGAACATTTTCTTCTGTAAAATCATTTTCAAATTTTTCTTCGTTCATATTTTTTAATTATTTTTTATTTGAATAATTGATGAAGTTTGTGTTGTTTCCTCTATCAACGCTTGTTCTTGATAAAGCCTTCCGACTAAAATTATAATTATACTTGTAGAAAGTATAGCAACAAATCCCAACAAAAACCTAAAAAAATCTCTATCAAAATACTTAAGCATTAATTTAATGTATTTTTAAATTCTGTTAAAGAAGGGTCATTTGCCAACACCTTTAACCCTTCATCTATAATACCACGAGCTTTAGATATATCTTTGAATACATCCCTGTAAACTTCAGCGAGTTGAATATATAGATAGGTTTGATTTTTATCTTTTGATATAGCTTCTTTGTAATACATTTCTGCCATAGCATTATCTTTTAAATGATAAGCATAAAGAAATCCTAGATTACCCCTAGAGATAAAATCATTTGGGGCCACATCGCTTACGTATTTCCAAGAAATTCTAGCTCCCTCGTAATCACCAGCCATTTTAAAATACATACCTAAATCAATCCAAGGAAGTAATTTTGACGAATCCGCTTTTATTTGAGATTGAAGACTAGCTACTTTTGAAACAATCATGGCTTTGACTTCATCTGTAAAAACTAAACTGTTATCAAACCTAACCTGCCTATTTAAATCAGGCACAGGAACTTTTGCGACATTAGAAGCTATTGGAACTTGTTCTATCGTGTAATTTGGATTATTAGCACTTAGTTCATCTATAATATTATTTGTTGTGGTAGCATTTTGATTAGTATTTTCATTTTCAGCATTATCAGAACCTCTATTTATAATCATATAAATACCTAAAATAACTATTAAAACAAACACTGTAATTGAAATTATTTTTTGTGTTTTTGTCATTTCCATATTGACCATATTATCACATTTGAGACAAACAAAAAACACCCTTTCGGGTGTTTTTTGTAAGAACTAATTATTAGTTAGATCTTGTTTGGATTAGACCTGAAGCAGATAGGCCTGGTAGACCGTATCCGTTAGACCAATCAACATCATACAATCCTGATGTAGATGTAGCGTTACCTGACCATACGAAGTTACTTGTTGAAGTAGCTGCAGATGATGTAGATACGTTATATCCTGAAGTCAAGTTTGTTTGATAAGCAGAGTCACCTAGAAGTGTTGCCACTACTGATGAACCTGTAGTTACACCAGATACTGAAGCTTTAAGCTCGAAGTATACTGTTTGACCAGCTGAAACTTGAACTGGAGAAATTGAACCATTTGCTGGTGCAATTGCGAATGCAGTTCCGTTTGTAGCTGTTGATACAGTTTGTCCGATTTGACCTGATGTACCTTGTCCAGAAACTGGAGAAGAGTATGAAGCATCAGTGTATGCGAACAATTGTATGTTTGTAACTGTAGCTGAAGTTGTTGATAGAGTAAATCTGAATTGAGAGATACCTACTGAACCATTTGAGTTAGCAGTTACTCTAAATCTCATAAGTCTTCCATCAGCAACACCTGTTGATCCCAATGTATCAAGTGAAAGTGTTGGGAATGATTTGAACAATCTTAATCCTGCAACAGATGAAGAACCTGTAGCATTGATTGTTTGACCTGAACCAACTCCTGTACCTTGAGTACCTGTTGAGTCATCTCCGTTGAAATCAACTCTGATTAGACTTCCCTGTGTTCCAGGTTGTGAAGTACCAACCATTGAAGTATCAACTTTGATTGTCAAAGTCTTGTCTTGATCTTTTGGAAGAACAACTGGTGAATTAAATGTTGATGTAGCATATACACCTGAACCAGTGAATACTGCTGTACCAACTTGTGTAGCACCATCCCAGATAGAAACTGAGACTAGATCAGCTGAAGAACCAGATGTTAGTTTCAATCCTACTCTGTTTAGATTAACAGCTTCGTTATTAGCTCTGAATTTCAATACTCCAGCTGTTGTTCCTGTTGAACCTGATGCAACAACTCCGTATGAAGGAGATGAAGAGTCAGTAGATACAACAAGTGAACCTGAAGAGATTGTCATTGTAGAACCTGCTGCGTTAGTAACTGTTTCTGAAACATCACTTGATGATGTTACTCCTGTTACTGTAATCGATGGTGATGATAGTCCCCATGATAGTGTTCCAGAAGCTGCTGAAGTCACATTACATTTTAGTGCAAGTGTCTTAACAGTTCCTTTCATAATTACAAGAGATTGATCAAGAGTGAATGTATTGTTTCCTGTAGCTGTTGGGTTAACAACATTTGAACCTGTGTTCAATGCTGTAGCACCGTCAAACAATTGACAAGTGTTTACATTACTTGCTGAACCAGAAGCTGACAATGCTAGAGGGATAGAAGAAAATCTTACATCCTCACCAGATTGAGAAGCATCAAATTGGTAGTTAGTAAATGTAACTCCTTGTGAACCAGCCACTATGTTTTGAGCAGATGGAGTAGCAGAAACCTTGATATCAAGAGCTGCTGCTCTAACTGTCATTGTATTCATAGTGAATACTGAGTTTGTCAATGTTAGGTTATTACCTGTTGTTTGACCTGTAACACTTGTCCAATCAGAAGAAGGTGTAGTTGAAGCAACAATTGTTGTGTTGTTAGCTACAGTTGATGGAAGCTTACCTCTTAGAGTGTAAGTTCTTGGTCCGACTGGATAAGTAATTGTGTCTGTGAATGTTACTTTTTGTGCAACACCACCAACATCTACTGCATCAACTGGACCTGCAACTACCGCACCGTTTTGATCAACTATAGAAACACTTGTCAAAAGGTTAGAAGCTGCTGAAACTCCAGCTGAGTAGTTGAACCAGAATACATGTGATTGTACTGATACTGCTTCACCTTTGATATCTGTTTGGTATCCTCCAAGTACTTGGTTAGGAACGTTAAGAGCTATATTTTGAGCAGCTACTTCAGTTGCTTTTTGTATAGTTGTAACTGAACCACCAGATACTGTAACTAGAGAACCAGAGAAGAACGGTGTACCAGTTGTAAATTCAGAACCTGTTGAAACTGAACCAGTTGAAACTGGAGTTGGTGTTATACCGTATCCATAAGTTACACCTGATACATAAACATCAGTGTTTCTGTACAAGTCAAACTGTACTGTTCTTCCTGAAGCTCCTGATCCAACAATGTCTCCTTGGATGTAAACATCTTTAGAAAGACCTTTGTCTAGAAGAATTCCACCAGGGAAGTTTGCTTGGAAGTACTTACCATCAGAAGAAACTTCTGTTGAGTAAGCTGTTCCATCTACATAAACCATAACGTTAGCTAGGTCGTTTGCAGAAGCAGAACCTGTTTGATTCCATCTTATTGAGTGAAGTCTAACTTGTTCAGCTGAACCAGCAGTTAGTCTTACACCAGCAAATTTATATGCTGTTGTTCCAATTTCCTTTGTTTGTGCTGAATTTGGATCAAATGATGAAACCGCCAATTGTGCTGTTCCTAGTGAAAGTGAAGCGTTAACTGTGTGCATAGCACCAGATATTGGAAGTGATCCAGCAACTGACGCAGATGTGTTAACCGCTACAACATTTAGACCTCCAACTTGACCAGCAAAATTAGTCAATGCTGAATTCATATTACCAGCAACAGTAACTGTCATTGAAGTACCAGCTCTAACTACGAATGGCTCACCAACCATTGCTTGGTTGTTTGAGTTAAGAGTTTTTGCGATACCAATTTGTGTTCCGTCACTTCTTAGAAGTACAACTCCTGCCAAAGCAGAGCTTTGCATTAATCCTACTCTTTCAACTGTAAGTGAGTTAACAGTTACATCACTTGCACCAGCTGTAAGAACAACTGTTGTGAAAGGAATTCTTGAAGCACTTTGTGGTGCCAAAGAATTAGCTGGTTGTGTACCAGCAGAAACTGTTAGACCACCCGCTACAGGAACTGTAGGATTTCCTGGATTAACAACAACTGTATTCATTGAATTCAGTTTTGCTCTTGTTATAGGACCTACATATCCAGCAGCTGGAGTGATTCCGTATTTTTGTTGGAATTTCACTACAGCAGCTCTAGTAGCTGGACCGAAGTAAGTTGTTTCATTACCTGGTGAACCAGCTCCAGAAGAAGCTACCATTGTAGCTGGGTCCATGTTAAGAACTTTTTGCAAGTTCATAACATCAGTACCTCTACTACCAACTGTTAAGTTTACATTGAATGTGTAGCCAGTTGAAACTGTACTACTACCACCCGTTGTTGCTGCAAGTTGAGCTTGTAGCGCTGAAATAGTCGCTAGCAAACTGTTGATTTGAGCTTGTAGGTCAGATGCTGATTGAGCACTTGCAAGTGCTGGAACGAATGCGCTCGCAGCCATTGCAAAACCTACAAAACCTGCTGCCAACTTTGCAGACTTTGATTTTGTTAAATTCATATATATGTTTTTAATAAAAGCAAACTCTTCTTTGTTATTAATAATAATTTTAAGAAGAAGTTTGGGAAACGATTAACTATCTAATAATCTTTTTAATGTGATCGTGTTTATGTTTACAAGAAAAATCTTGCAAACATTTTCCACGATCACATTTCATACTAACCCCATAATTTAAGTTTTGTTTTATGTTCAACTTTATCTTTGTAAAAACAAAAACGTGAAGACATAAAACAGATCGACACAAATTAATGGGATAGATGGCTAAATAATTTTGAGTATCTGAAATTCTGAAATTTATCTGGATAAAACTGAATACCTGTATAAACAAAAACTTGGGCACGAAAATTCCGTGTCCTATGCAATCCATATTTATTTGTCAAAAAACAACCCCTTTCAGACAATGGCTATATTCAGCGTACGGTGTAGTGTATATGAAGTAAAAACCTCATATACATTACACATTATATAACCGGCAAGTGTACTTTCAAATATTTTCGTGTGGATAACTTAAATAATAAGCCCTATTTTTCTAAAAAACAGACCTTTAAAATACAGTAATCCACACTGGAGCATTATTACAAAAACCGACTGTAAAGTCAATTTGAGATGAGATTATTTTGATGTTACAGTTAATACAATTCAAATAAAGTTTTTATTACAAAAATCCATAAAAACCCTTGTCAATAAAAGTATCAAAAATTAGGAGTTTTTAAGTGAATATTTACTCCATCTTCTTTCTCCATTTTTAACAATAATCCCAGCCTCTATAAGTGAAATAAGCTCTCTTTGTATGGTTTTTTCACTCACATCCCTTATAACCAAAGATATATCTTTTATAGTTAAATCCTTCTTTTTCTTTAATAATCCAAGTATTATACTTTGACGATTATTACTCTTAAAAACAGTGCTGTCCTTTAAACTAACAGTGTCTTTTATTGAATCATTTGAAATATTTTTTGAAATATAAATATTTGAATTGTTTTCTGTATTTTCAAAAAATTTCTTAGGAATAATTTCATTTGAATAATCTGTTTTTGATGTTGTATTAAATAAGTCTAATAGATTATTAAACTCATCTTTTATAATAGAGAAATTCATCTTTGAAATAAGACCTGCTGACAAAGAAACTTCTAACAAAGAAACGATTTCCAAAACCTTTGTTTTTACACTGTGGAAAAAATTGGGTAGTTCAGACTGTCTTATATCTTTATAAGTAATAATAAAAGACAAAAGTTCAGAGACTTTTTTTCTTAAACTCCATTTGATTGGTTCATTATCGGACAATAAATTTGTGACTAAATATATTGCAGAAGCTAGTTTTTCTGTCTTTTTGCATATAAAAATAAAATCACTTCCTGTACCAAAAAACATTGTATTTTCAATACTTTTTGAATCTTGATTTGATTCTATTATTTGATTGTTATCCATATAATGTCCTTATAAAAAATACCGTCTTTTTGGTGTATTTTATGCTGTCCTTAATTGTCTTATATTATACCATAATGTCCTTTATAAAGTCAAGCTGTCTTTATAAATATATCAGTAAAGGACTTGGGTTTGCAAGTCTTTATAAATTAAAAACTTTTCTATTAAAGATAAGTGTATAATGTTTGAGTATTTTCCAAAAAATTCCAGAAAGACTTATTAAAAATAATTTGATAAAATAAACTCAAATGTCACGTCAAAGCAAGAAAGATAAAAAGAATAAATCTAAAAATGTTGAAAATGAGGAAGGCGGTGAAAGACTTTTAAAAGAAGAAACTGTTAGAGCTATAGTCGCGGTAATTTTTTTCGTAATTTCAGTGTTCTTTACACTATCCTCTATTAACAAAGGAGGTGTTGTAGGGCAAAAATCTTATGAAGGATTATCTTTTCTTTTTGGTATAGGGTTTTACATACTACCAATACTTTTTCTAATACTTTCTATCTCTTTCTTTAGAACTTTACACAAAAGACTAGCGCTAACACACAGTATTGGCGGATTATTATTTTTCGTATCTTCCCTATCATTAATAAACATAAGTCTACCTGAAAAGGGTGGAATCATCGGTGAATTTATTTCAAAACCTCTAATAAATCTTTTTGATACTTACGCAAGTGTAGTGATACTAATTGCCTTCATAGCAATATCTTTGATTGTAATATTTGATGCACCAATAAGACTCGGGTTTTTGACTTCCCTGTTTAAAAAGAAACAAATAGAAGAAGAGGAGGATGAGACTTCAGAGCTTATAATAACTAATGCAGAACAGCTTGGCATAACTCAAAAAGACCTAAAGGAAGCACCTAAAGAAGAAGTAAAAACAGCACCTATAATAAGCAAAAGAGAAGATGTTGAAAGTAAAAAAGATGATTTTGGTATAAGCCCTCTTTTATGGAACGGAAAAGAATTCACCCCTCCACCACTTTCTTTACTATCACAAGATAAAGGCAAACCAGGAGTTGGTGATATAAAATCAAACTCAAACATTATCAAAAGGACTCTACAAAATTTTGGTATAAATGTAGAGATGGATGAAATATCCATAGGACCTTCTATAACCAGATACGCCTTGAAACCAGCTGAAGGAGTCAAACTTTCCAGAATTCTCGGTTTACAAAATGACCTTTCATTGGCTTTGGCTGCTCACCCTATAAGAATAGAAGCGCCTATTCCTGGCAAATCTCTTGTCGGAATAGAGATACCTAACAGCACTAAAACTACTGTCGGCTTAGGCCCACTTTTGGCTTCAAATGAATTTCAAAATTCAGACAAACCTCTTCTAATGAGTCTTGGAAAAGGAACTTCCGGAACATCATTTTTTGCGAATCTAGCAAAATCTCCTCACTTACTAATTGCAGGAACAACCGGTTCTGGAAAATCTATAACTATCCATGCGCTCATAACCTCACTTCTATACAGAAACTCTCCGGACAATCTAAAATTTATAATGGTAGACCCAAAAAGAGTGGAGTTAACTCTATACAATAAAATACCCCACTTACTCACGCCAGTTATAACTGATGCGAAAAAAACCATATTGGCGCTGAAATGGGCGGCAAAAGAAATGGAAAGAAGATACGAAATACTACAAAAGCATAGTCTACAGAATATAGCTTCTTATCATAAAAATATTCTTGAACCTGAATTGAAAAAAAGAGGTGGCAATAAAAACCCCGAAGATGAGCCAATTGAAACTATGCCTTATATAGTAATAGTTGTTGATGAACTTGCTGATATTATGCAAGCATACCCTAGAGAATTGGAATCTGCGATAGTTCGTTTGGCCCAAATGTCCCGTGCAGTTGGTATCCACCTTATCCTGTCCACTCAAAGACCTTCAGTTAATGTTATTACCGGTCTTATAAAAGCCAATATACCTTCCAGAATTGCCTTGCAAGTAGCTTCACAAATAGACTCTAGGACTATTTTAGATATGCCAGGAGCAGAAAAACTTCTAGGTGCCGGAGATATGTTGTATCTTTCTGGAGAAATGAGCCAGCCCCAAAGAATTCAATCAGCCTTTATATCTGAAAATGAAGTAAAAGATGTTGTAAAATTCCTAGCACAAAGCTATGAAAACGAAGTTCCAAATGAAATAAATCTTGATAGTAATGGAGGTGGTGTAAAAAATAGCATATTTGAGGCTAGTTTAGACGATGAAAAAATGGAAGAAGAAGATGATCTATATGAAGAAGCTAGGCAAACTGTACTTGAAGCAGGAAAAGCTAGTACATCATATCTACAAAGAAAACTCGGTATTGGGTATGCAAGAGCGGCAAGACTTATAGATATTCTAGAAGAAAGAGGTGTTGTTGGACCTGGGTCAGGAGCAAAACCAAGAGAAGTATTTGGGGCTTCAAACAACACTTCAGAAGAAGAAAATACCGATAATGTATGAGAAATGTAATTATAATTAGAAAAATTCTTCTCACAATCTTATTTTCTACAATAATTCTATATGCGTTTTTTCAAGCAGAAAAGCTAATAAGTGGACCAAAAATAGAGATATATAGTCCAAAGACTGGATCAACCTATAGCCAAATGCTCATAGAAATAGAAGGCCGAGGAAGAAATATCGCCTATATAAACATGAACGACAAGCCTATTTATACAGATAAGACTGGATACTTTAAAGAAAAATTTTTGCTATCTCCCGGTTATAATGTAATAAAAATAGATGCCACAGATAAATTCAAAAAATACACTGAAAAAAGATTAGAGATTGTATTAAAAGAACACTAGTTCCCCAACACTATAAACTAACAGTCAATTGTATAATTTATTACTAGGTATAGAATAAACCCATTAAATATAACTAAAAAAATATGCTCAAGAAAAAATCATCCAAAGAATCAAAAAAGATGAATACTGACGCCAGCAGTGTTAATGTAGAAAATACTTTAAGAGAAATAAGAACAAAATTCGGTGATGATTCTATAATGATGCTTGGGGACAAACCTCATGTAAATGTAAACTCAATAAGTACTGGATCTATAGGTCTAGATGTCGCACTTGGGGTCGGAGGACTGCCTAGAGGAAGAATTATTGAAATATTTGGACCAGAATCTTCTGGTAAAACAACTCTCTCTTTGCACGTAATAGCAGAAGCTCAAAAAAGTGGAGGTATATGCGCTTTCATAGATGCAGAACACGCTATGGATCCAGAATACGCTCAAAGACTTGGTGTGAACATAAACCAACTACTTATATCTCAACCAGATAATGGAGAACAAGCTCTGGAAATAGTTGAATCTTTAGTTCGTTCTGGGAAAATAGATGTGATAGTTGTTGACTCTGTAGCTGCACTGACTCCAAGAGATGAAATTGAAGGAGATATGGGCGCAGCACATGTTGGCAAACAAGCCCGCCTCATGTCACAAGCACTCCGAAAACTTACTGCAATTGTTGCAAAATCAAAAACAATTGTAATCTTCCTAAATCAAATCAGAATGCAAATAGGTGTTATGTTTGGAAACCCAGAAACAACCCCAGGAGGAAAAGCTTTGAAATTTTACACATCTGTTCGTATAGATATCAGACGAATAGCCCAAATTAAAAAAGGTGAAGAAATAATGGGTGGAAGAATCAGAGTAAAAGTTGTTAAAAACAAGGTGGCTGCCCCATTTAAACAAACAGAATTTGACCTTATGTATAACGAAGGAATAAGTCGCGAGGGTGAATTAATTGCTCTTGGTGAAAAAATGGGAATTATCACAAAATCTGGAACAAGCTATTCTTATGGCGAAGAAAAACTCGGACGTGGATACGATGCTACTCGTCAATTCCTAAAAGACAAAACGAATAAAAAAATAGCCGACGCTATTTTGAAAGATATTCGTATTGGTCTATCTAAAAATGGCGGCTCTGTGGTAAGCAATGGAAGTGAAAATGACAACTCTGAATAAAAAAGGTTATATAGCTCTCATAACCTCAATAATTCTATCTTGCATAAGTTTGATAATAACTATAAAACAAAATTATACCGGGTGGAATCATAATTTTAATATCTTAGAAACAGAAAATAAAAAACTCGGAGAAATAATATCTGAAAATTGTACAAATAAAGTTTTAATTAATTTTTTAAAAGATACCAGTTACACTGGAAATGAAACGATAAACTACAGAGAAGGTATCTGTAATATATTGAGTATAGAAAAAAATTATCCTGAAGAAGGATTAATCACTATAAAAACCCAAAGTATAGCGAGTAAAACTTACACAAATAATGAGGTTGTGATTGATTTAAATGAAATATATTTTGGTGAAATTCCTCTACCAAGAACTCCAGAAAATTCAGGAAGTAAGAATCTGAAATACACGATAAACTCATGGAAGGAAATCCCGAGATTATGAAATAACAGAAACTTAAGTCAACTTGTATATAAAAACAATCAGAGTAGAGTATTGAGTAATTATTAGTTATAAAAATTTAATGAAAAAATCAAAGAAAGCTGGTTTTACCTTAATTGAAATCTTGGTTGTTATAGGAATAATAGCTATATTAGCTTCAATAGTAATAATAGCCATAAATCCAGCCAAACAATTTGCCCAAGCAAGAAACACTCAAAGACAATCAGGTGTTAACGCCATCCTTAATGCAATCGGCCAAAGAATAGCTGATAATAGGGGTAATTTTGCCGGAGAATTCACAATAAACGGAAACACTTATATTTGTGGACTTCTACCTACGACAGCAACAACAACTATAACAACAAATATGGCTTTGAGCACCACAACTCCGACTGGAGATTTAGGATGCCTAGTCCCGACTTATATACCGACATTACCATCTGATCCAGATAATTCTGTTACCTCCCCTTCAACAGGATTTGATGTGGTAGTGGATCCTTCTGGAAGAATACAAGTCTGTGCAAGCCTAGCTTCAAATGAAACTTCCATACCAGACCCAAAACCGATTTGTGTATTAAGATAAATTTAAAATACCAAACAAAAAGTTTGGTATTTTAAATTGAGTTATAATTGTTAATATAAAAATATGAATATAAACTCAGACTTGGAAAAAGAATTCAGATTAACTCTTATACAAAAAAATGCCTTGAAAAAACTAGGCTTAATAAAAATAAAAGATTTACTATATCACTTCCCAACCAGATATGGAGACACAAAAGAAATCAAATATATAAGAGATTTAAAAAAGGGAGACTTTGCTGTTATCTTTGGGAAAATATCAAATCTTAAAACAGGCAAGGCTTTTATAAAAAAAATACCTATGTCTGATGCTATTCTCTATGATGACACAGAAAAAATAAAACTTGTATGGTTTAACCAGCCATACATAGTGAAAATGCTTAAAGAAAATGCGATGGTACGAGTAGAAGGTAAAGTTTCTGTTCGTAAGGAACATCTTTATATAAGCAACCCTAAAATTGAAATAGTAAATAAATTACCCAATGCGGTGGGTAATTCCCTTTTTGGCAAAAAAATTACTGATGACCACACCCTATATCCTGTATACCCAGAATCAAAAGGGATTACATCACTTTGGTTCTATCATGCAATACAAAAAATATTTAATTCAGAAACATTAGATTCAATTCAAGACCCCATACCAGAATATATACTCAAAAAATATAATCTACCAAACATAAAAACAGCTTTTATATGGATACATGCACCTAAAAAACAAGAACATAGTGCATCAGCAAGAAAAAGATTTGCTTTTCAAGAAATATTTTTTATTCAAATACAAAAGCAAAAAGATAAGAAAATTTGGGCAACAAAAAGCGGTTGGTCCATAGAAACTAGTAAAAAAGATATTAAAGATTTTATAAACAGATTTCCTTTTAAACCCACAAAATCTCAGATTAGTGCAATAGAATCTATCACTTCTGATTTCAAGAGAGGATACCCAATGTCTCGCTTGCTTGAAGGTGATGTTGGATCTGGAAAAACAGCAGTAGCCGCCACAACTATATATGCAATCACCAAATCGAGACCGACAAATGAATCTGGAGAACAAATATCTGGGAATCTTCAGACGGCATACATGGTACCAACAGAAATACTAGCAAAACAACATTATGAAAATTTTATTTCATATTTTAGTCATCTTCCAATAAAAATTGGACTTGTAACGGGAAGTGAGTGCAGAATATTCCCATCTAAAAATGACTCAACCAAATCTGTAAAAATTGGAAAAAATCAATTATTAAAATGGGTGGCAAATGGAGAAGTCCCTATACTCATAGGCACACATGCAATAATACAAAAAACTGTATCCTTCAAACATCTAGCCTATGCAGTCATTGATGAACAACATCGTTTTGGAACAATACAGAGGCAAAAAATAACGACAAAAAACACTAAAACTCCTCACCTACTTTCTATGACTGCAACACCGATTCCAAGAACTCTGTCTTTAACTTTATATGGAGATTTAGATCTAACTATTTTGGAAGGCATGCCTCATGGAAGAAAACCAATAATTACAAAAGTAATTCTACCTAATACAAGAAATGAAACTTATAATGAAATAAGAAAAGAGTTAAAAAATGGAAGACAATTATATGTTATATGTCCAAGAATAGACGAACCGGACCCAACCAAAGAGATGGCTATTCTAGCAAAGTCTGTAAAACTTGAAGCTGAGAGATTAAGCAATGAAGTGTTCCCGGAATTTATGATTGATATTCTGCACTCCAAAATGACACCACAAGAAAAAGAAGAGACGATGAAAGCATTTGAACAAGGTGAAACTCAAATATTAGTTGCTACTTCTGTTGTAGAAGTTGGGGTTAATGTTCCTAATGCAACGATGATAATAATAGAAGGAGCTGAGAGATTTGGTCTTTCACAACTTCATCAACTTCGAGGTAGAGTTATAAGATCTAATCATCAAGCATATTGTTATATATTTCCAGAAAGTAATAGTGTAAAAACAAAAGATAGAATGAAAGCATTGCTTACTGCTAAAAATGGTTTTGAACTAGCAGAATTTGACTTACAACAAAGAGGTGCTGGTGAACTTTACGGTAAAAAACAATGGGGTATCGGCGATGTAGCTATGGAAGCAATAAAAAATATAAAAATGGTTGAGGCAAGCAGAACAGAAGCTGTAAAAATAATAGAGGAAGATATTAGTCTTAATAAATATCCAGAAATAAAAGAATACCTAGAAAATGAAGTTAAAAAAATACATTTTGAATAAATTGGACTTTAGGCTCTTTTTTGGTATATTTTAGATGTTAGACAAGTGCTAAATAGACACAAGTCCAAGATAAATCAGTGCAGTTTGATTACTTAAGATTGGGTGTAATGGTCAGGGATAATTTTGTTTTCGTCAAAACAAAATTTCCACGACCCTGCCTCGACCGTTTCGTTTGGTAACGAAACATGTCTCCGGCTCGCAATTATTCTTAAGTAATCAAAGCAGTTTGATTACTTAAGAATAATTGCGCCTGTAGCTCAGTTGGTTAGAGCACAGAGCTTATACCTCTGGGGTCCCTGGTTCGAGTCCAGGCAGGCGCACACGATTCAAAAACAGCATTGGTATGCTGTTTTTGTTTACGTGTGCGAGACGGAGCGCGTCGGCGCGAGTCAGGGTCGTGCAAGTTTTCAGCAGAAAACTATGCCTGACCACATGAAACAAATCTGCTAAACGCAGATTTTTTCGTACTTGTGCTAGGCGCAGGCCGACGGGCCGAGCCGGGGTCGCAGAAAATTTCAGCAGAAATTTATCTGTGACCACAAGTAAAAAGTTTTTCGTACTTGTGCGAACCGGAGCGCGACGGGCCGAACTTTGGTGAGATAAATGAGAAACCCACACTTCTGTTAAAAACAAAAGTGTGGGCTAGTGCTTCTTGGGACTCGAGATGTCCATCAGGTTATCGTACCACCCATCAACAAAGTGGGTATGGCCATCGACGACGAGTGGATGAAGGTATGGACATTGTCCGCATTTGAGACAGTAACTCTCCAAGAAAGTTCTGCCTCCATCTGTAATGATGAAATCTGCGATCTTGCCACCGCAAGGCAAGAATTCTCCCGTAGGAGAAGGTGTGGTCTTCATACAGACATCTTGGGCGAATCTGTCTTCCTTCTCCATAACCTCCTCCTTCCTAGCCCTAGGATAACATTATTTGACAGATTTATCAATTCTAATTCTGATGTTCTATATCCATTTTCTTTTTAGGTGTAACCCCATTTGCAACCAAAATAGATTCAAATTCAGCTCTTTCTATGGTCTCAACTTCCATCAATCTACTAGCGATAGCATCAAGAAGTTTTCTGTTCTCACTTATAACCTGAACAGCTTTATCGTGAGCCTCTTTCATAATTCTAGACACCTCTAAATCAATATCGGCAGCTACTTTTTCTGAAAATTCTTTTTCCTCCACTCCTCTTCCAAACAAAGCCTTGCCTTCTTGTCCTTCCAAAGCAATTGGACCTAATTTGTCTGACATGCCATATTTTGTAACCATATCTCTTGCTAAAGCCGTAGATACCTGCAAATCATTTGATGGACCAGTGGTCAAATCATCAAAAAGCATTTTTTCTGTAACATAACCCCCAAGAGAAACAGCGATATCATCTAAAAATTCTTTCTTTGATTGTAATTTCTTTTCTTCAAGTGCTAGTTTAAAAACATATCCCAAAGCTCTGCCTCTAGAAATAATAGTTATCTTGTGTACTGGATCTGCATAAGGAAGTATTGATGCAAGCACAGCGTGACCGGCTTCATGATAAGCGGTAATTTCTTTTTCTTTTTTTGAAAGCAGATGACTTCTTCTCTCTGGACCTATAATAACTTTCTCTATAGATCGAATAAGATCATATTGAGAAACTTTAGTTCTATTTTCTCTTGCTGCAAGAATAGCGCCTTCATTCATAAGAGAATACAAATCCGCACCACTAAAACCTGGGGTTCTCTCTGCAATAACTTTCAAATTAACATCTTCTGCAAAAGGCTTCTTACTACTGTGAACTTTTAATATTTCCTCCCTATCTTTTCTATCTGGAAGATCCAAAGTGACTCTTCTATCAAATCTTCCTGGTCTAAGTAATGCAGGGTCCAACACATCAGGCCTATTTGTTGCCGCCATAACTATTACTTTTTCATTTGGCTCAAAACCATCCATTTCAACCAAAATCTGATTTAGAGTTTGTTCTCTTTCATCATTGCCTCCACCAGCACCAACTCCACGTATTCTTCCCACCGCGTCTATCTCATCAACAAAAATAATGGATGGAGAGTTTTTCTTTGCAATTAAAAACAAATCTCTTACCCTGCTTGCACCAACCCCAACAAACATTTCTACAAATTCTGAGCCTGATATAGAGAAAAATGCAACCCCAGCTTCACCCGCAACCGCCCTAGCCAGTAAAGTTTTACCTGTCCCCGGAGAACCCATAAGCAATATACCTTTTGGAATTCTCGCACCAATATCTAGAAATTTTTTAGGGTTTCTTAAGAAATCTACTATTTCAGAAAGCTCTTCTTTGGCTTCTTTTGCACCAGCAACATCTTTAAAAGTAACCCTCTGATTTTTATCGTTGGGATCTATCATTCTTGCCTTAGATTGTCCGAAAGTTAAAGCCTGAATACCTGCACCTTTCATTTGACGTGTAATAAACCAAATAAAAACAGCTATAAAAAGTATTGGAAAAATAATCGGTGATAAATTTAAAATCCAATAACCTAAACCAGTCTGATTTTTTATATCAATATTTACAACAGAAATTTCATCTTTAGAAACTCCATAATTAACCAGTGTTTGAGATAATGGAACACCTTCTTCTTTTTTTGATATCTTTTTTTCTCCATCTTTATACTCAAGTTCAAGAGCATCTCCTTTTACCAAAATAGATTTTACTAAACCAGATCTTATATCTGTAGAAAGCTCTGATATTGATATTTGAGCTGTTTTATTTGAAGTAAGATTAACCACCAAAGAATATGTGATAGATAAAATAACAAAAATAGTTATAACTGAAAAAACATAGTTCAAAAAAGAACCTCCGTCTCCACCGTTTCTATTCATCTTTTTGTTATTTATATTTTTCTGCTTCTCTGGTATTTTTGGTTTATCCATAGTAGAACAATTATACATAATTTTTACTAAAATAAAAGATGATGAATTGTGTTATAATTCACAAAATATGAGCCTAATAACCAATAAAAAAATAGGATTTGACTATTTCATAAACGAAACTCTTTCAGCCGGCATTGAGCTTTTTGGTTTTGAGGTAAAATCACTTAGAAAAAATCAGGGATCACTTGAGGGGTCTTTTGTAACCATAAGAGGTAATGAGGCCTATCTTATTGGAGCGTTTATACCTCCAATTCAAGAGAAAAATGCCCCAAAGGACTTTGACCCTAGACGAAACAGAAGGCTTCTTTTAACCCAAAAAGAGATTAGAAATTTAGAAAAAATAGAAAAAACTAAAGGATTGACAATAGTGCCTATTTCGGTGTATAATAAAGGGAGAGTCTTAAAAATCGATATAGGTATCGCTACAGGTAAAAAGAAATTTGATAAAAGAGAAACTCTTAAAAAAAGAACCGTAGAAAGAGATGTAAGAAGAGAATACTCAGACAGATAACTGAAGTTCGCTCAAATAAAATTTCGTTGACCCATAATTTTTTAAAACCGTTCGCAGGCCGATGAGGCCGAGAGTCGAGTGGAAAATCAGCAGATTTTAACACGTGTTTTAAAAAATTATGGGAAATAAGAAATTTTATTTGAGGGGATGACAGGTATAGACAGATAATTCTTTGACAATGCGCATGGTAGAGCTGAAAAAACTCTCTAAACTATTTCAAAGCATAGATGCTAATAACACCTTTGCAAAAGCAGTTCGTTCTCCATTTATGGCGAATGAATTCGCTCTCGCTTACGCTTAATTTTAATTAACCCTAAGTGAGGGGCTTCTCCCCTAAGTCTGTTACGGGATGAAGTTCATATATATTCGGACTAGAATTTTTCCGAGCTTCAAGAAAAATTCAAAACAAAGAAAGCTAGAATCTGATTTATTTTGTTTATTTAGAGAATTAGATTTGAAATTTAAAAATAAACTAAACCATGTAGAACCATTGTTAAAATTTATTTGCACGGGAGTTCAATTCTCCCCTTCTCCACATAATTAAAATCACCACTTCAAGTGGTGATTTTAATTATGTGGATAAAAACTCATTTTATGGGTATTTTCTTGTGAATTGACATTGATAACACAATAATGTAGTACAAGGATAAATGCTTGATAAAAACTACATAAAAATGACAAGAAACAGAGGGTTTACCTTGATAGAAACACTGGTCGTCATAGGAGTTTTTACTATTTTAGGTTCTGGCTTAGCTTTTATAAATTTTAATATTATTAAAAAAGAATCTATATATACAGAAGCAGAAATCATAAAAACAAATTTACAAAGAGCCAGATCAAAAGCTCAAAACAATATCAATCAAAATAAACATGGTTTAGTGATAATGCCAGATGACTTTGATGGTTATGTTTTGTTTGAAGGAGAAAATTATAACCCATCAGATACAAAAAATGTTTATATAAAATCATCTTACAAAATAGATATTTCAAGTTCCTCAAAAAGAGAAATAATTTTTGAACAATTGTCTGGAAATATAATAAATTCTGGAAATATAGAAATGATAGATCCAGAAACAAAAAATATTGTCGTCATTAAAACCAATTATGAAGGAAAAATCAGTTGGTAAAAAAGGAATATCAACTTTAGAAATAGTTTTAGCTCTAGCTATTATTTCCGTATCTGTAACAAGCTCTGTAAGTGCAAATTTGAGTGGACAAAATTGGATTCTAATTGGAAATAAAAAAATCAAAGCTGGAGAAATAAATAAAAATATTCTGGAGAAAATAAAAAATGAATCAAAGATATATTTTTATAACTCAACAACTACAAAAGATTTAATGTGTGATGAAGAAAACGACTGCTATCACATAGAAACAAAGACAAAATATGTGTCGTCTTGTGTAAAAAACGTTGAAATAACAAATAGCAACAAGACAAAAAACCGCGCTACAACTTCAACAAAAAATATTATTGAACTGGTAAATTCAGAAGAGATGATAAAACTGGGTACTGATTGCAATATAAATGAAATAAAAAAAAGTGAAACCAATTCAATCCAAGAAATTAAAACATTAGAAAATACACCCGGCAAAAGATACACCGGGCTAGATGTTTTAAATAAATACATTTATATAACGTCAAATTCAATCCCCTCTTTTTATATATATAAAATACCAGAAAACACAGAGGATCCCTTAAACATAATGAGTACTTATGACATAAAGCTTAATGAAATATCTGTTACAGGAAATAGTTTAGATGTAACAAAAGAAATATCCACTGGAAGAATTTATGCATTTGTTGCTATAGCAACAACCACCAATCAACTAGCAGTCATAGATGTAACAGATCCATTAAACCCACAAACAAAAAACCAAATAACATTAAGAAACGTCCCCTCATCTGGATCATATCCACAAGGATATAAAATATTCGCTTATGGAAACAGGTTATATGTGTTAACCAGAGAAACAGCTGGGTATGAACTGCACATATTCAACATAGAATCACCTGAATTCCCCACAGAAATAGGAAGTGGTTTTGAAATAAATAGAACTATAAATGATTTGTATGTAAGAGATCAAAAAATTGGAAATGATATTAAAAGACTTATTTTTTTAGCGTCCGACTCTAACTTAAAAGAATTCAGTATTTTAGATGCGACGAACGACAATGTATCTGAAATAAATTCATTTAATCTACCCGGAAACCAAGATGGTTTAAGTATTTCTTTAAGTGGAAATTATGTTTACTTTGGAAGAAGTAATAACACATCAGGACCGGAACTTTACGTTTTTGATATAGAAAATCCGTTTGATTTACAGATTGTCGCTCAAGCAGAATTAGGTTCAAACATAAATAATATTAAACTTCTTGGTGATTTTATTTTTCTAACAACTAGTAGAAGTGGGGAAAATTTTCAAATATGGGGTAAAGATTATAAAAACTGGAACTCCTTAATAATAAATTCTGGAAGAATAGACAGTTATAGTTTTCCAAATATCCCTCATTTAGGGATTGATCTAGATTCAAAATGGATTTATTTAATAAACAGTGGAATATCTACAGACAAAATATCTATACTTGAAATATAATGAAAAAAACAAGATACAACTCAGGAACGACCTTGATAGAAACTCTAATATATATTGGTTTATTTGGAATAATAATGTTTACATCAGTTAGTAGTTTATACTATTTGATAAAAGATTCAGAACAAAACAAACAAATTTCACAAACAGAAAACGAATCACTTTTTATAAATAAAAAAATAGATTTCATATTAAATGAAAAGTTAAATATCACTATTGAGGAGGAAGGAAAAACTCTGGTTTTAGAAAAAAATGGTTTGGTCACAACAATTACAAATATAGATAATAATTTATTAATTTCTAGGAACTCAAATCCTGCACAAAAATTAAACAATGCAGAGTTTAAAATAACTGATGTTTTATTTGAAAAAATATTACAAAACAATAATCAAAACGGTTTTATTAAAATAAAATATAAAGTAGAAAATAGAGAATTTACACATAACTCATATATTAAATATTAGTTGATTTTTATCCACAAATTAGCTATATTTTAAATCTTGATAATTAAACTTTAACGATTATGGCAATGCTAGATTATAGTGAAATAACAGAGAGAAAATACATAGTATTTAACGGAGAACCATGGGAAGTTTTGTCATCTCATGTGTTCAGAAAACAACAAAGAAAACCTGTTAATGCCACAAAATTAAGAAATCTTATTACCGGTAAAGTAACAGAACAATCATTTCATGTATCCGAAAAAGTAGAAGAAGCAGAAATAGAAAGCAAAGAAGCTAAATATCTATACAACAACAAAGGAGAATACTGGTTTTGTGACCCCAAAGATCCATCAAAAAGATTTTCTCTTTCTGAAAATACTATGGGACCTAGAGGAAAATTTTTAAAAGCAAATTCTGTTATTGAGGTACTTTCTTTTGAAGATAAATTTATAGGAATAAAAATGCCGGTAAAAGTAGATTTAAAAGTAATAGAAGCTCATCCTGCAGTTAAAGGTAACACTGCTCAAGGTGCAACAAAAACAGTCAAACTTGAAACTGGAGTTGAAATACAAGTACCTATGTTTATAAAAGAAGGTGAAATAGTAAGAGTAAACAGTGAAACTGGAGAGTACACTGAACGTGCTGAAGCTGGATTTTAAATTTGCAATAAAAATTGTAATATAATAACCTACCATAGGAGGTTTCTGATGTCGTACTACAGATACGCAACAGAGGATGAAATAGATTTTTTGAATAATCTTGGCAACCACCGAAAAGAAGATTTCGGTGGTACCAGAGTAAAGAGAGTGAGTACTGAAGAAAGAATTGCTCTCCTCCAAAAATACCTCAAATCATCGGAAAAAAGATCCGATTGGGGTTTAATAAACCGAGAAGTTGTAACTGGGTATGCAAGAAATCTCCTTGCCCAACTCAGAGAACATTAGAAAACACCGGAGGGATTTTGTCCCTCCGGTGTTTCTTCTTTTATTTGCTTACATAAGGAAGCAACCCCATAAAACGAGCCCTCTTAATAGCTAGACTTAAATTTCTTTGATTCTTTGATGTTATTCCTGTTCTCTTTTTTGCTATCATTCTAGCGTGAGGATTTAAGAATTTTTTAAGAATTTCAACATCTTTAAAATCAATGTGTTTTATATTATTTTCAGTAAAGTAACAATTTTTTGAATTCATAATTTTATTTAAATATATTTTTATCTTAATATTTTAATTTTCTAAATATAATTAGAATGGAATATCTTCTGGATTAATCTCCTCTTCTGGATATTCTATGGTTTCTAATGCTTTCTTGTTATCATCCTCGTGTGACACAGAAGAAGCAGATGAAGAACCCATACCGTCTCTTTTTGGACCAAATTGCATTCTATCTACAACTATTTCTGTCCTATATTTCTTAACTCCAGAAGAATCATCCCAACTTCTTGTTTGCATTCTACCTTCCACCAATATAGAAGAACCCTTCTTCATGTATTGACCAACCATTTCTGCTTGTCTTCCAAAAACTACTATATTGTGATAATCGACGTTTTCTTGTTTTACTCCGTTTTTATCTTTCCAAACTCTATTAGTAGCAACTCCAAAACTAGCAACTTTTACACCAGAAGGAAGAGCCTTAATCTCTGGATCCCTGGTTAAATTACCTATTACAATTGCTTTATTTAGATACATATATTTTTATGCTAATACTAGATCGTCAGATACTTTATCGTCAACATCATCTGTAGAAACAGAATCATTTTCTTCAGTTGATTCATCAAAAGAAACATCATCCAAAATCTCATCTGAATCTACCCTCTTTAATTTATCTTCAGATTTAAGTTTCATTTTACCGTTAACAAGTGTGTTTTCTTTGACCGTCTTAATGATCAGATACCTCAAAACAAGAGAATTATTATCAAAAAACTTGTTAATAGAATTCATAGAATCACCAGAGATCTCAAACTTGATCCAGCCAAAATATCCTTGCTCTACAGTGTGTCTGTATGTTTGAACGACTTTAGTCATTGGATAAGCCAGATCTATAAGTATAGGATCTTCAAAAGAAACTATACTCGCACCTGAAGATGTCAGAAAATTTTTAATATCTGAAACATTAGCCGGAACTTGCTCTTCAGATATAGTTGGCATAAGCAAATATGACACTTCGTAAACCCTAGATGTGTCATTTTTCTCGCCTAAAACTTGGTTATTTGATTCTTTTTCCATGAATTAGAGACTATCACAATAAACCAAAAGAGGCAAGAGATTCCTTGACCAAAGGAAAATGTTTTAATGTATTGTCAAATAGTATTTTTTTCATAACTTCAGGTTTTTCGCCTCTTATTTCAGCAATTTTTTCAACAATAATGGGTATATAAATTGGCGAATTTCTCTTACCTCTGTGAGGTATTGGAGCCACAAAAGGAGCATCTGTTTCCACCATTATCATGTCATCTGGAACAGACTTTATTAACTCATCATAATCTCTTGTAAAAGTAATTACCCCAGTAAAAGAGATAGTAAAACCTATAGACAAAAACCTTTTTAATACATCTAAATTACCAGCAAAAAAATGGACATTCCCTTTTAAATTATCCGCAGTCTTAGCATGATGCTCTAGTATAGAAAGAGCATCCAGATAAGCATCCTGTGAACCGTTGCTCCCCCTTATGTGAAGCATTAATGGTTTATTTACACTTAAAGCCAAATCCACATGATACTCAAATATAGTCTTTTGAATTAATTTTATCTGTTCAATCTCAACTGGATCTTTTGGTAACCTAAAATAATCCAGACCACATTCACCTATTGCAACCACCTTATTTTCTTCTGCTAGTTTTGCAAGGTTTTCATCAAATACAGAATCTTTATCCAAATCTCCAGGGTGTTGTCCAATACAAGCAAACAAATGTTCATGACTATTTGCTAAATCTATACATTCCCTGGAAGTTTTAATATCAGTTCCTATATTTATTACACCAATTTTATTCTTTTTTATTTTCTCTATTTCAAAATCTAAATCTTTCTTAAAGTCTGGAAAGTATAAATGTGAATGTATATCAAAATATTCAATTTTCATATTTTATTGTATTGATATTCTATATGTATTGCTGGGTTTCATCAAATTTATATACACGGAAGCCTCGAACAATTTAGTTCGAGGCTTCATTTTTCAGGAGTCACATTGAATCCTATGGAAAACGTAAAGCCGGGCCGACAGCATCCCAACCTCCGTTAAGCCAGTACCAGTACAGAGCAACCGTGCCTAAATCTTCAATTAGGAACGGAACGTAAAGGTATCCATCTTCAAAAAGAACGATCGACTTCCAGCCAAATACAGCCTTCCCTCGAAAGTGCCTTCTGAAATGATGCAAACCTTTCTTTTGAATCTCCTCGAGATCCCTAAGCCCAAGGCAAGACCTCAATATCTGATTTTCCAGAATAAATCTGTAGATTGTTCCACCGTTTACCACCCCAACCCTTTGGCCTTCATGAAGCCATAGGATTATCTCACTTGTCTCAAATTTATCTGGACCGTGAGACTCCAAATCTGGGTGGATAACCCTTCTCACTTGCGGTGGATAGTTTGGACAAATAGAACGATCCACCCAAACCACATCATCGATCCTTGGCACCAAACTGATGTTCAAAGACAACATCTTAATCACCTCCATTTTAAAGAACTTGACTGTTGAATTAGACTATAATTACAAAAATAATTCAAGTGTCAGTTAAAGACTATTCTTTACGTAAAAATAGTGGTTTTTGTGGTTTTTTATTTTCTTTGATTAATTTTTTCAACACCTCATTTGTTTCTGGCATAATAGGGTTCAACATTCTGGCTATTTCATAAAGTCTTATAACCATAGTTTGAATAATCTCTTTTCCTCTTACTTCATCATTTTTTATAACCTTAAAAGGTTCTTCTTTTTGAATATACTGATCTAATTCACCTATTTTATTCCAAACATAATCGCAAACTTTATTTAAATCAAAAGTTTCAAAAATATTAAAATATTCCGTCAAATCTGTTTTTTCTGGGATATCTGGACATTTTTCTAAATACTTCTCTGATAGAGTTAAAATTCTACTTGCAAGATTACCCAGTCCATTTGCCAAATCAGCATTATATAATTCTTTTACTCTTTCTTCTGTCACATCGCTATCTTCAAAAGGACTAACATGTCTAAGTAAAAAAAATCTTACAGCATCGGTACCAAATTTATCGACAAAAGGATAAGGGCTTAAAACATTTCCTAATGATTTACTCATTTTTTGACCTCCGGAAGTAACAAAACCATGATAAACAACCTTATCTGTATTTTTAATATTTGCAGACATAAGCATTGCCTGCCACATTATAGATTGAAATCTAATTTGATCTTTTCCAGCAACTTGTACGGTTTCACCTTCTAACCAAAATTCTTTAAAATCCTCATCTTCATTTGGCCAACCCAAAGTAGAAATATAATTAGTTAAAGCATCAAACCAAACATACATTACCTGTGAATCATCATCTGGTACCGGAATCCCCCAACTGAGTCTGTCTTTTTCACGAGAAATACTAAAATCTTCAAGACCTCCTTTGACAAAATTTATCGCTTCAATTCTTCTCCACTCTGGTACAACCGAATTATCTTTTGATAAATATTCCAGCAACCTATCTTGATATTTACTCAATCTAAAAAAATAATTTTCTTCTTTAATTTCCTGTATATCCAAATGCGGATGAACCAAACATTTACCTTCCTCATTTAAATCCTTATCTGTCTTGAAAGACTCACACCCCACACAGTATCTACCGGAATAAGATTTTTTATATATATCACCATTTTGATTACATCTTTTCCATATTTCTTGGGCTGCTTTTATGTGATTCTCGTCTGTTGTGCGAATGAAAGCATCGTTTGAAATATTCAAGCTTTGTTTTAACTTTTCAAATCTATCTGAATAGTAATCAACGTAATCTTTTATGTTTTTACCTTCTTTTTGACTAGCTTCCCAAATTTTTTGACCGTGCTCATCTGTTCCTGTACTAAAAAATACAGTGTCTCCCTTAAGTCTCCTGTATCTGGCAATAGCATCTGCCTCAACTATCTCCAATGCAAAACCAAGATGAGGTTCAGCATTAACATAGGGTAATGTCGTTGTAATATAAAAATTTTTAGACATAACAATATAAACTTATAAAAACAAACTTATTTCGAATTCATCATTCTTTCTATAGTTTCAATTTTATCTTTTTCAAAATCATTGAAAAATTCAATAACGATACTAGCAACTGGCACAGATAGTATGATGCCTATAAAACCTGCCAGTTCCCAACCAGCTGTAAGCGCCAAAATAGATACCACAGGAGAAACCCCAACAACCTTTTTAACAACTAAAGGATATATAAGTTGATTTTCAAACTGATGTATTATCAGGTAAAGACCTATAACCAGAAGTGCTAGAGGCATACCCCCTGTCACAAAAGCTATCATAACTGCTGGTATAGAAGCTAATATCGGTCCGAAAAGAGGAATAATCTCTAACAAACCAGCCAAAAAAGCTAAAAGTAAAGCGTTTGGAACACTCATTATTGAAAGTCCTAAATAGACCAACATACCGATTATAATCGCTAAAACTAACTGACCTTGCATCCAAAGACCTATCTTTTTCTGTGATCTTTTCCAAAGCTCAACTACATATTTTTCATGCTTAAGAGTTGTTATCGCCTTTAAAAACTTACCGACTCCATCTTCTTCTACCGCGAGATAAAATGAAAGGACTATTGTTAACAAAAATGATAAAAAACCTCCGAACAAAGTTGTGATACTAGCAAGAGTGTTTGAAGAAATAGAAGTAGTAAATATATTTATCTCGGATATCAATTTCTCCAGATCAAAAGTATCTGTAAGACCGGCCACAAAAGGTTGTGAAGTAAAAAAACTACTATTAATTAAAGTGTTAGGATTAAAATAAACAGAAGCATTTCTAAGAAAATCACTTGATTCAGATAATAACGGTATTAAAAGAAAAAAAACAGAACCAACCATTAAAACAGCAAAACTAAGATAAATCAAAATAACTCCAAATAATCTTGGCACCCCCCTTTTTTGAAACCATAATGTTCCAGGTTCCACAGCAGAAGCTATAACTATAGACAGAAGAACTACCAAAATTAAATCCAACAATATATAACCCAACCAAAACAAAAATGCCACAACAAAAACTTTTGATATGGTACCGACCCCAATATTAATAGTATTTTCTTTTAAGTTCATTTTACTTCCTAAAGTTTACCACCACACATACACTTTGTAAAAATTAAGATCTTAATTTTTCATTTACAAAAGTAATTAAATCTTGAACATTCATCCTTTTTTGTTCTCCAGTATCCCTGTCTCTAACGGTAATACCTTTATCTTCTTCTATTGTTTCAAAATCTATTGTCACACACCAAGGAGTTCCTATCTCATCTTGTCTTCTGTATCTCTTACCAATATTACCGTTGTCATCAAAAACAACAGCTCCAAATTCCTTCTTTAAAATTTTATAAATTTCACGTGCTTTTTCAACAAGTTCTGGTTTGTTTTTTAAAAGTGGAAAAACTGCTATTTTCACCGGAGCTATTGTGGGGTTAAAAGCTAAATAAGTTCTAATATCTCCATTCATTTCATCCTCCCTAAAAGATGAGACCAGAACTGCAAGCATAGTTCTGCCGTGCCCAAAAGACGGCTCCACAACATGAGGAGTAAATCTCTCTTTTGTATTCTCATCAAAATAAGTAAGATCAACACCAGAACCAACAGAGTGACTCTTTAAATCATAATCTGTTCTGTATGCCAAACCATATAATTCTTTTTTACCAAAAGGATATTTGAATTCAAAATCTACAGTTCTTTTGGAATAAAAAGCGCGATCTTCTTCTGAAACCTCAAGTTCTGAAACTAAATTTTTATCTATACCAACTCTCTCAATCCACTTCCACATTTCACCCCTCCAGTATTCAAAATATTTTTCCCAATCACTTTCTCTTAAAAAATATTCAAACTCCATTAAATCAAATTCCCTCACTCTAAACAAAAAATCTCTCGGCGCAATTTCGTTTCTGTAAGCTTTACCTATCTGTGCAATACCAAAAGGTAAGTCTGGATGTATGGTGTCAATTATATTTTTAAAGTTTAAAAACATACCTGGAGCAATTTCTCCTCTTAAATAAGCTTTACTGTCTCCAGCACTTCCTATATTTACTGGGAACATTAGATTAAAAGATTTTTCTTCACCAAGTTTTCCTCCGCAATCAGGACAGACTTTTTTATCCTCCAAATGATCCGCACGAAAACGATGATGACATTTATCACACTCAACAACAGGGTCTGAAAAAGAAGTTAAATGTCCGCTAGCTTTCCATACGTCCTCTGGAACTAAAGTTGGAGTAGAAATACCGAAAATATTTTCCTGTTCAGTAACAAAATGTTTCCACCATAATTGTTTTATATTGTAAGAAAGTTCAGCCCCATATGGACCGTAGTCCCAAGTACCCGCCAAACCTCCATATATTTCAGAACCTTGAAAAACAAACCCT
>CAYMJQ010000008.1:0-25753 GCA_964391455.1 uncultured Candidatus Saccharibacteria bacterium
ACGGTGAGTGAAAAAACTAGAACAGCAACAACGTAGATAAGGTGATTTTATTAGCTTTTAACTATATGGTCGATCATATATTGTTTAGTTCCCCCTACCTTTTTACCCGGATTAAATATATTTTGAGGATCAAAAATTTTTTTTGTTTTTTTGAAAATCTGAATCATTTCATGGCCGAACATTTGTTCCAAATAAGGAGTTCTGATGATCCCATCGTTGTGTTCCGCAGTTATTGAACCTTTATATTCTTTTACAAGACTGTATATTTTATCTGAAACAATAGGTATTATTTCTGCATTTTTTGGGTCTTTCATATTCATAAGAGGAATAATGTGAAAGTTCCCATTTCCAGCATGACCAGCAATTGTATAGACAAGCTTGTGATCATCTAAAATTTTTCTCATTTTAGGAAGAAACTCTGGAAGATACTCAGGTTTAACAACAACATCATCTATAAAAGGTGCTGTTCTAGCCCCTTTTACATGTTTGCGTAAAAGATTAAAACTCTCTCTCCTTATAGTCCAATATTTTTTAGATTCTTCTTCAGATTTTGATATTCTTGTGTTAAAACCAAAATGAACAATTTTCTTTTGTAACCCGTACATTTTTTCATCTATTTCCTTATCATCATTACCAGCAAATTCAACTAGTAGAATAAGTTTTGGAATTCCGCCTTTTAGAATCATCATGGCTTCTGGGAAAAAACCAAACATTAACTTTATAAAGTTATGAACTTTCATAGTCTTTATCATCTCAGGCAAAAACCTGAAAGCTAGTTTCATAGTACTATCATCATATGATTCAAGACTTTCTGGTTTAAAAGGAAGAATCTCATTAACCAATTCACTTAAATTATCTAAATTTCTTAAAAAAATCACGAAAAGTCTAGATTTGTTTTTAACAGGAACCAATTTAAATTTAATATTTGTAACAATCCCCAATGTTCCTTGAGATCCAACTATCAATTTATTAATATCAAAATAATTATCATGATCATTTTCATTTAAAACATCCCACAAATAGTAACCAGCTGAATTTTTAGAAACTTGTGGTTTAGCGTATTTTATTCTCTCTTTATTTTCCAAAATCAAATTGTAAAGGTTTTTATACAAATTTCCCTCAAAATCGTTTTGTTCAATTTTCTTATGAAATTCATCTTTAGAAAGTGGTTTGGTTATATACTCGTTACCATCAGAAAAAACCACTTTTAATTCTTTGACATATTTATTTGTACTTCCATATTCCAATGTCTTTTCTCCGGCCGAATTATTACCAACCATACCGCCAACTGTATTTAGATTTTTTGAAGCAGTATAACTCGGCAATATCCAATTTTTCTTTAAGGTCTCAACTTCAAAATCTCTATAAAATGTTCCTGGAAAAACTTCTGCCTCAAGATTTTCTACCGATACAACCCCACTTAAGTGTTTTGTAATATCCAATATTATAGATTCATTAAGAGAACCCCCGGACATGCAAGTACCTGCAGACCTAGCAGTTAAAGATAATTTTGGATTATCTTTTTTATTTTCAGAAACAAATTTAACTATTTTTTTTATATCTTCAACATCCCTTGGAAAAACTACGAGTTCCGGCTTAACTTCAAGTAAACTCGCGTCTCTGCTATAGATGTCTAGAATTTTAGAGTCTGTATTAATCTCTCCTTTAAAAAATCCTTTTATTTTTTCAATTAACTCCGAATGTGAAAGTTTCATACATTATAAATTATTAAATTGCTTTAATTTTTTAGTAACCACCTCCTGTACAGCAAGCATTCCAGGTTTTAGGAATTTGTACGGAGCAACCTCATCTGGATTGTCTTGTAAAAACTTTTTCACCCCATCTCTGAAGGCAATGCGTATCTCTGTATTTATATGAACAATATTTATACCGTTAGCTATTGCTTGTTTAAAATCATCTTCTGAATTTCCTGAACCTCCGTGAAGAACAAGTGGAATACCGGTTGCCTCTGAAATCTGTTTTACCCTTTCTATATTAAGCTTCGGATCTACTCCCCCACGCAACATTCCGTGAAAGTTTCCAACTGCAGGAGCCAACATATCTACACCGGTTAATTCTACAAATTCTTTTGCTTTCGCTGGGTCTGTCAGAGAACTTTCGTCAAGCAAAACTCCTTCTGGAATCTCATCTAATACTTTTGACGACTGACCTATATAACCAAGCTCTGCCTCAACCAATACTTCCCTACCACTTTGACGTGCATAATCAACACATTGTTTTGTAAGTTTTACATTTTCTTCAAATGAAAGTTTCGCTCCATCTACAATAACTGAATCAAAACCAGAATCTATAGCTTCTTTTACTTTTTCAAATGAATAAGTATGGTCTGCGTTCAAATAAATAGGATAATCAAATTCTTCTCTTATACTTTTCACAAGAGCAGAAACCTGTTTTACGCCAACAAAATCCCTTTCACCCTCTGAAACTCCGATAATAACCGGAACATTAAGAGATTGTGCAGCTCTGAAAATACCCCACAATGCTTCTAAATTAGAAATATTAAAATGCCCCACAGCCACCTTTTTTTCTCTTGCCTCCCAAACAGTTTGTTTCAATGTTTTCATTACAAAAGTATATCATAGACAACTTTCAATGTGATATACTTTTTTCATATGAATAATGAAATAGATTTGCTCGCCATAGGCGACACAGTTGTAGATGCTTTTATTAGACTTAAGGATGCAAAAACTCATTGTAATATAAATGATGATGAATGTGAGTTATGTGTAAGATATGGAGACAAAGTACCTTTTGAGTCAGTAGAAATATGTTACGCAGTTGGAAACTGTGCAAACGCTGCTGTATCCAGCTCTAGACTTGGGCTTTCATCTGCACTTTACTCTTATGTCGGTAAAGATAGAGACGGTGAAGATTGTTTAAAATCTCTAGAAAAAGATGGGGTAGATACTAGATATGTGAACGTAGACCCAGACAATAAAACAAACTATCACTATGTACTATGGTATGAGGCAAACCGAACTATTTTGGTAAAACACGAACACTATAAATATGATTTTAAAGTAGATATTATTCCAAAATGGATCTATCTTACTTCTCTTGGAGAAAACACTATAGATTTTCAAAAGCAAATTATTGATTTTGTAGAAAAAAACCCAGAAATAAAGCTTGCTTTCCAACCTGGAACATTCCAAATGAAAATGGACAGTGAGCTATTTAATAGAATTTGTAAAAGTAGTGAAATATTTTTCTGCAACGTAGAGGAAGCTCAAAGAATATTAAAAGAAACTTCTAGAGATATAAAAACATTGATTAAAGGTTTGGCTTCACTTGGATCTAAAAAAGTTGTTATGACAGATGGTATAAAAGGTGCTTATTCACACGAAAGTGGAACCGAAGATGTATATTTTATCCCAGTATATCCACACGAACCTTTTGAAAGCACTGGAGCTGGAGACGCTTTTGCTTCAACTGTTGTTTCTGCTCTTATATACGGGAAAACGCTTGATGAAGCCCTACGATGGGCACCAATAAACTCAATGTCAGTAGTACAACAAGTTGGCGCACAAAAAGGATTGCTTACTCGAGAAAAGCTAGAAGAATATCTAAAAAACGCTCCCGCTGAATACAAACTAAGTAAAATCTAAAATCAAAGGACTCCGTGAGGAGTCCTTTTATAACTACGTATACATTTCGTCACGAACCCTTTCAAGTTCCGAGATTGTTTCAGAATCAGTAATCTTTTTGAAACGAGGAAAGGTTTTTCCGTCTTTTGTTACATCTTCCATCCACATTTCAAGTGGGCGAGCATCAAAACAAGGAATACCGAGATTCTTTGAAGCAATAAAAACAGATGCCTCATACAATGGACGATAAACGAGAAAGTGTGATTCCCCTTCTCTTGCATCATCCTCGGTATGAAAACCTACTCCTAAAACTTCATAGGCATAGTCTCTCACCCCCTTACTTGGATCGTGCTTGTAGTGATAATAGAAACCCGGTTCTGGAACTCTCTCTGGCATTGGTAGTGACATATATTGTACTCCTTATTATAAGCTAGTTTAATAAAATACTTAAGTCAACGAATTCACAAAAATTCCTAATTATGTTTTCAGAGGACCCGCAGGCCAAAAGCATGGTGTCGTCAAGGCACCCCGTTCTTGACGACTTTGGTCGAGGACTGGCCTTAAAAATTCGCTGGAATTTTTAAGGTTACTCTGAAAATATAATTAGGAATTTTTCCTACCGATAACTTTCTTACAAGCTTTGGTAATCGCCTCTTCATCCATCTCGTAATGTTTTATAAGTTCATCTTGTTTACCAGACTGCCCAAATAAATCTTTTACTCCAATAAATTCCTGTGGTACAGGATAATTTTGCGACAAACACTCTGCCACTGCTCCTCCAAGTCCCCCAGCTATCTGGTGCTCTTCAACGGAAACTATTGCTCCACAAGTTTTCGCTAAATCTATAACTGCTTTTTCATCAAGTGGTTTTATAGTTGAAATATTTAAAACTTTTACATTTATTTTTTCTTTAGATAAGTCTTCAGCAACTTTTAAAGCTCGATAAACCAACGCTCCTGTCGCTACAATACCAACATCTGCTTTTTCTTTTTCCTCCCCGTAAAACATTTGTGCCTTACCTACCTCAAAAGGACTATCTACTGTTGTAATAACGGGGGTTTTTTCTCTAGCTAAACGAATATATGCTGGTCTACCAAGTTTTGCAGAGGCAATAGTTATTTTTTTAGCTTCAATAAAATCACAAGGTGAAAATACCAACATATTTGGAATAACACGAGTAAGAGCGATATCTTCTACGGCTTGGTGAGTTCCACCATCGGGACCAACAGAAACTCCAGCATGACTTCCGGCTATTATCACAGGTCTGTCGTTATAACATATAGTCGTTCTTATTTGCTCCCAGTTTCTTCCTGGAGAAAACATTGCATAACTAGATATAAAAGGGATTTTCCCCATCGCAGACATACCAGAGGCAACAGAAGCCAAGTTCTGCTCTGCAATACCTATTTGGACAAATCTTTCCGGAAATTTATTTGCAAACAAATGCATTTTTGTAGACTCTGTTAAGTCGGCACAAAGACCGACAACATTTTTGTCTTGTTCACCTGCTTCCAAAAGCCCCTCACCAAAACCTTGGCGGATCGGAACCTGATCTACTTTTTTATCAAACAGTTTCGGATTTAATTTTTGTGATTGATTAATCATAAAATTTCGTTGAGTTATATGATTTCTAGAGCACCCGGAAACCTTGAGCTGGTTTCGTCAACGACCTGAACAAAGTGAAGGTTCTTGACGAATCAAGGCTGATGAATAGAGTAAAATTTTCGCTGGAAAATTTTACGTCTCTAGAAATTATATAATGAAAAAGAAATTTTGTATTACTCATGTTCAGATTTAATTTGACCTCCTAATGTGCGTAGATCATTCAATGCAATTTTCGCCTGCTCATCTTTTGGTGGCTCACCAGGTATTTCTGTCCCAGGTGGATTACCATGCCATTTAAAATCTCTCTCCATAAAAGAAACTCCTTTACCTGGAATTGTTCTTGCAATAATTACACTTGGACCATCAAAAACCGCCTGAGCTCTACCCACAGCTTCAATAATTGATGCAAAATTGTGACCATCTATCTCCTCTGCATGCCAACCAAACGCTTCAAATTTATGAGTAAGCGAGTCTAACGGCATAACATCTTCAGTGTAGCCATCTATCTGAATATTGTTTCTATCTACTATCGTAATAAGATTTCCAAGCCTTTCTTTTCCTGCAAGCATTATAGCTTCCCAATTCTGACCTTCATTTAACTCTCCATCACCAAGTAAACAATAGAAAAATCTATCTGAAGTTTTTCCTTTATCCATTCTATCTGCTATTGCCATACCTACAGCCTGTGATAGACCCGAACCAAGAGGGCCAGAACTTGTTTCTAGTATGGGCAAAAACTCCCTATGAGGATGGCCTTGCAATCTTGTACCAAACTTTCTGAGAGTTAACAGCTCTTTTATAGGGAAATATCCAACATGAGCCATTGTGGCATACAAAACAGGATTTATATGACCATTTGAAAGTACCAATCTGTCTCTTTCTTCCCAAAACGGATCTTTTGGATTATGTCTGAGAATATAAAAATAAAGTGCTGTGAATATATCTGCCATACCTAAAGGTCCTGCAGAGTGTCCCGAACCAGCAGCAACCAGCATTTCTATAATAGAAATTCTTATCGCTTTTGCTTTCTCTGTAAGGAACTGTATTTTTTCGTCTGTCAAATTGTTTATCATTGTATTTGAATTTAGACTAAAAATTTCGTTAACTTATAACTTTTTTAGAACATCGCGGAACCTGTGAAATAGTGAGCGCGAAGAAAATTTCTAGCAAGAAATTATTCTGTTTCTAAAAAAGTTATAAGGAGAAAGAAATCTTTAGTTTACTGACTCCAAAAACTCGTACACTTCTTTCGGATTCTCAGAATTCAGTATCGCCCCGCCAGAAATTAGTTTATTGACTCCGGCATTTACAAGAGTTTCTGCATTTTCTTCAGTTACACCAATATCAATTGAAATTATACTATCTGGATATAGCTTTCGCAATGTTTTTATCATCTCTAAACTTTTTTCCTCCAATTCTACGCCATGTTTGCCCAACAAATCAGAACCCATTATTTGAATAAAATCTACTTGCGATACAAATTCTTTTATTTTTTCTATATCTGTAGAAGGTTTAATAGCAACACCTAAAGAAATATTTTTTTCTCTACAAATATTAATAATATTTTGAAAATTATTTGTTGCTTCTATATGTACAACCAGAGAAGAAACTCCTGTACTAATCCAGTCACTCAAAACATCTTCTGGGTTTTGCACCATTAAATGCAGTTCCACATCTACCTCATCCCATTTTGGCCAACCATCCTCCTGTGTTTTAAGTCTTTCAAAGTAATCTGTATCTTGCCCGTTGTATGGCCATGTTCTAGTATTTGTAAAAATTCCATCAGAAATATCGATTTGAATTAGTTTAGCAAAATGAGAAACCTTTTCGATTTCTTCTTCTAACTGTCTTTTATTTACTGGGATTATTGCTGGTAATGTTTGCATGTATTTTTAAAATTTTGTTGAATTATGATTTTTTAAAAAATATAATGAAAAATAAATTTTAAACTAATCATATCTTTCTATTTTTTTAATTCTTCTTATGTGACGCTCTTCATTCGTAAAATCTGTATGAAGCCAGAATTCTACAGCTTGTTTTGCCTCTTGAGTAGTAAGGAAATGGGCCCCTAGAGAAATCATATTAGCATCATTGTGTTCACGAGATAAAGTTAAGATATGTTTTGTACCTCCATAAAACACAGCACAACGTACATTAGGAAACCTATTTGCAACCATTGCCTCCCCCTGTCCGGAAAAACCTAAAATAATTCCTTTAGAATTTTCTGGGTCTTCTGAAACTGCTTTTGCTGATACTGAAATAAAATCTGGATAATCATCTTCGTGGTTGTATTCTTGTGGACCACAATCATATACTTCAAAATTTTTCTCAAGTAAAAATTGAATTAACTCTCTTTTCATTTCAAACCCCGCATGATCTGATGCAACATATATTTTCATCTATATTGTTTTACTAGTTTTCTTCACGTGGTCTATTAGTGTATGAGTATACCCAGCTTCATTGTCATACCAAGCCATTACTTTAACTAAATTCCCCCCAACAACACGTGTCATTTTCAAATCTGCAATAGAACCGAACTGGCTTCCTAATATATCTGAAGAAACCAACTCTTCATCTGTTGCAGAGAAAATATTTTTCCACCTATCTGACTTAGCTGATTCTCTTAGCACATTGTTTACTTCCTCTGCATTAGTTTCTTTTTTAGAAATAAAAGTAACGTCCACTATAGAACCAGCTGGAACCGGTACGCGAATAGAAATACCGTCAAACAAACCTTCTAGTTTTGTAAATGCTTTTGTTACAGCAATCGCTGCTCCAGTAGATGAGGGAACAATGTTTTGTGCAGCAGCACGACCTTCTCGTAAATCTTTTTTAGATGGACCATCAACTAAAGCTTGCGATGCTGTATATCCATGCACGGTATTTAAAATTGCTTTTTCTATACCAAAATTTTCATCAAGTATTGCAATAAGTGGTGAAGCAGCGTTAGTGGTACAAGATGCGTTAGATGTCACATCACAAGTACCAAACTTTTCTTCATTTACTCCCATAAGTATTGTTTCTCCACCACTTCCACCTTTTGCAGGAGCCGAAATAACCACTTTTTTTGCCCCAGCTTCTATGTGAACTTTTGCTTTATCAAAATCTGTAAAAAGCCCCGTAGATTCCACTACAACATCAACGCCTAAGTCTTTCCAAGGAAGTTTCAGAGGCTCTTTTTCAGAAACAAATTTTACGACTCTTCCATCAATAACTAAATTTCCACCCTCCACTTTAACATCATGCTTCCAGGTTTTATATACTGTGTCATATTTTAAAAGATAAGCCATGTTATCTACATTTCCTAAATCATTTACAGCCACAACCTCTATTTCACTATCATCCCAAGAGCCTTTTAAAAAAGCTCTACCTATTCTCCCAAAACCATTTATTGCAACTTTAATTCTAGCCATCTTTATAAAATTAAATAATTAATAGTTTAATTATATCAATTTAATCTCAATGAGAAAACCGCCTAAAGGCGGTTTTCATTTACTCTGCAATAACTGTCTCTTTCTTTACCGTTGTACCCGCATGACCGTCAACTTCATATGAAGTATTCTGTTGTTCAAAAAAGTTTACCAATTCAAAAACATCAGTTGCTGTACTCATCCACTTTGCTGGATTTGTTGCGTTGTAGTATTTCGGCATTCCAAGTTCAACAAGACGTCTATCAGCAACATACTGAACGTATTGGTTTACATAATCTGCATTTAACCCCAATATTCCGTTCGGGAATAAATCTTTATTGTATGCAACCTCTAAATCAACTCCCTCAATTATTATATTTCTTATTTCTGCCGCAAATTCCTCTGTCAAAAGTTCTGTATTCTCCTCTAGTATGTTGTGAATCAAATTTATTCCAAATTTTAAATGCAAAGATTCATCTCTTAATACCCAGTTAATCATGGATCCAAAATTTCTTAATTGATTTCTCTGTCTGAAAGAAAGCATTACCATAAATCCTGAGTAAAACCAGATACCTTCCATCACTACATTATAAGCAACTAAATTTCTAATGAATTCTTTTTTACCTTCTACTGTGTCTATATCCAATCTCTCTTCTGTCATTTTCTTTAAGTATCTCATTATGTAAGCTTCTTTTGCTTTCATAGATGGAACTTCAAGGTGTGTATTGTAAACTTTACTTCTATCAAAAGGAAAAGTCTCTAGTACATATTCAAAGGCAACACAGTGATTTGCCTCTTCCCACATTTGTTTTGCAATGTACAAATGACATTCTGGAGACTTCAGATATGGATAAACCCCTAAAGCAAGAGTTCTGTTCACAATAAGTTCTGCTGGATTAAAAAAAGACATTATAAACTCTACTGCATGCCTTTCATCATCTGTCATTTTTGCAAAATCTTCTAAATCTTCCTTCAAGGCAATCTCGTGTGGAAACCAAGTATTTCTAACAGCTTGATTATATAAATCGTAAGCCCATTGGTATCTTATTGGGTGAAGATTTACATCTTCTGGTGAAGTTTTTCCTATTAGTGACATAAAATTTTTATTATTTTAATAATTTATAATTACTGACAACTTATACAAACATTGTCTCCATCAGCCGGATCTTCGGGAGCAATTATCTCATACTTTTTCTTAACAGAAGTATTTTGTAATGAATTCATGTTTGGATTGGTTTGAACAGGAGGTTTTATTGGTTCATGTTTAATTTCAATCGTTTCCAAATTGACCGTCTCTACTTCAAGATTGTTATCTGAACTCACCTTTTCAGTTGAAAATGATATTTTTTCCTCAGTAACAGTTAGAGTTGGTTGTGGGATACTTTGTGGAGTAGTGTGAGCTGTTTCTTTAATATCTAAAGACTTCTGAAGTGGAGCAGAAAAAGCTTGAGAGGAAGAGAAGTTCAAAACCCCAAAACCTACACGACCCATTTTCGCAGATTTATTTACATTTGTAGTACTTTGTTCAGCTGTGTGTCTAGGTTTCATATGTAGATAATAAGTAGACTTAACTCCTTTTTCCCAAGCGGTAGCATATATTTTCATAGTCTCTTCAACATCTCTTGTTTCCAAATACATATTTCTAGATAATGCTTGATCCACCCATTTTTGAGCTCTTGCTGCAACTTCTATATATGCATATGGAGAAGTTGTGAAAGATGTTTTGTAGATATCTTTTATGTGTTGAGGTATTCCCGGTATTTCACTTATATCGCCTTGATTTTCAATAATTGCTTCCTTAACATCATCCCATATACCCATATTTTTTAGATCTTTAACCAAATTGTGATTTATATCCAAATATTTTCCTGAAATTTTATTTCTAGAAAACACTTGAGCAAAACGAGCATCAATACCTGGAGTAGTCGCTGCAAGTAAACCGATATTTGCATTTGGAGCAACAGCCATAAGAGTTGCATTTCTCATGCCCTTACTTACTTTCGCACGAAGAATTTCCCAATTAAGACCTTTGTGTTTACTTGTTTTAGAAACAGTTAACTCTCTTCCCCTGTCGTCTTCTAATGTTTTTATAGAATCAATTGGAACCTTACCTTTTGACCATTCACTTCCTTGAAAATTTTTGTAACTTCCTCTCTCTTGGGCTAGATTAGCCGACTCATCTATTGCCATATATGAAACGAATTCAAATATTCTGTCGGCAAAATCCCAAGCATGAGGAGAATCATATGACATACCTAATTGCTCTATCGCATCAGAAAATCCCATTACTCCAAGACCTATAGCTCTATTTTCTTTATCTGATTTAGCTGCCTCTGGTATTGGCAGAACATTTATATCTATTAGATTATCAAGTTGTCTTATAGCCAGTCTTATTGACTCTTCTAGTCTAGACCAATTTATTTCTTTATTTTTTATATGAGCGGCAAGATTTAAAGAAGCCAAATTACAAACTGCAACATTTTCTCTATCTTGTGGAAGACATATTTCCGTACACAGATTAGACATGTGTATTGTTCCAGTGTTGTTATTTAAAGCACGAAGATTAACTGTGTCTTTCCAAGTAAGCCAAGGATGGCTCGTTGTCTGTAATGCAACTATAATTTGTCTAAACTGTTCACGAGCAGGAACTTTTTTAAATGTTCTAAGTTTTCCTGCGTTTGCCATTGCTATATATTCAGCATATCTTTTTGAAAAAGCTTTTCCGTATAATTCATTTAGATCTGCCGTTTCTGCTGGGTCAAACATATACCAGTCATCACTGTTGTTTACCCTAGTCATAAACTCATCAGAAATCCATACCGCAGTGTTTGCTGTACGCATTCTCATATAATCATCTCCTGCATTATGTTTCCATTCCAAAAATTCAGGAAAATCAATGTGCCAATTTTCCATATAAAAACACAAGGCTCCCTTTTTCTTTCCACCTCTCTGGATTGCACGAATAGCAGTATCTATAACTTTTGCAAAAGGTGTAGGACCCGTAGAAGTTCCTCCTCCAGATGTCTTAAGAGGTGAACCAGAAGCTCTTAATTTTGTAATTGAAGCCCCAATACCTCCTGAACCTTTTGAAAGAAGCATAACATCTGCAACCGACTTTGCTATGTGACCCATATCATCATGTATTTCAAGTAAGTAACAGTTAGATAATGCTGGATTTATTTTACCAGCAGCGAGATTTGTAGAACCTCCAGCAATGTACATGAGTTTAGACATTTTCTCGTAAAATCTTTTAGCCATCTCTGTAGGATTTTTTTCATTATATGAAAGACCCATGGCAATTCTCATAAAAAAGAATTGAGGAGTTTCGACAACTTTCTGATTTAAATCCTTTATCATGTATCTATTTATAAGACCATCAAGACCTGCGTACTGAAAAAGTTCATCTCTTTCCAAAACCAGAGCGTCAGCCAGATCATTTAGATTAAAAGATGACTTCATATTAGGATGAAGCTTGCCTTCAGCAACATTGTTTTCAATATAAGATATAAAACTTCTTTTGTGCTTATCTCTAAAGACTTCTGGAGGGTCATTAGGACTAAAATCTTTTACAACAAGTCTGTATACCGTCTTCAAAAGAAGTCTTTTAGCCACAACATCGTACTCAATATCTTCTTTTATATTTTGAACTGCAGCATTTATGGTGGCTTGATCTAATTCATCTATAGTTATGCCATCATATAACGTAAGATGAGTCTCTGTAGCTATCTGAGTAACCTTAGAAACAGGATCAAAAAGTCCTAAACAAGCTCTTTCTATTGAACGATTTATTTTATCCGCGTTGAATGGTTCCTTTTTCCCGTCTTTAAGTGTTACATTTAAACTCATTTTTTTAATTTTGATTAAAATTTAATAATAAATGTGCTTTTTTATAATTTTTTTGAAAAAAAATTGTGATTTTTAGAGTTTTTTTCTTAAAATCACAAGTTTTTTGTATTGTTAACCTATTTTACTCTAAAAAATACTAAAAAAAATGTGGACAACTCATAAAAAACATACTCTGAAATACAAAACTTTTTATGTAAAGTGAACGCTCTATAAAATAGCTTAAAAAATAGTCTATATTTGATTTTTATCTAAAAAATTTACCTTATCACCTATTTTTATTCCAAGACTATCTGTTTCTCCAGCTAAAATTTCTAAAACATACATTGCTGGTTCGTTTGGATAGAAAATCTTTGGGTATGTATCTGGGGCTACGTTCTTTTCTATGTGATTTATCACAAAATTTTCATCTATCCAGATTATATCTATCGCAAAAAGCATATCTTTCATCCAAAAAGCGTGTCTATCAAGTTTATCAAACACAAAAAACATACCTTCATTATTAGAAATAGGTGCTCTACCAGAAAGACCTTTACTTAAAGTATATGTATTACTCACCACATCTACATTAAACACCCTCCCTCCTAAAACAAGTTTGCCGGGGTAACTCAAGGTAGATAAATAACCTATTATAAAAATACCTATAAGTATAAAAGAGATTATAAATACTTTAGTCTTACTTAAATTCATACTTATAATATTTTATCATAAAAAATTTTATAAAAACAAAAAACACCCTCGAGGGTGTTTTTTGTTTGTTAGAATTTAGATTCTGACAAAAATTAGATTACCATGTTCTTCCGCCTCTGTCGCCGCCTCTGTCAAAACCTCCATTTCTTGGAGCTCTTGGTTCCATAGGACGAGCTTCATTTACAGTAAGCTTTCTTCCATCTAATTCTGCACCATTCCACTTTGCAATCGCTGCATCAGCGTCGGCATCATTAGCGAACTCAACGAAGCCAAATCCTTTTGATCTGCCTGTCATTTTATCCATGATAATTGTTGCTGAAGTAACCTCACCTGATTGCGCAAATGCATCTTTAAGAGCATCATTGCTTGTAGAATAAGCGATACCACCAACATATAACTTCTTTGCCATTTAATTTTTTACCTAGTCTTTATTTTAAAACTGTAAGACGACTAGCACTCTCTCTCCTTTTTCTAACTTTCTAACGAAAATACGAAAACAATTGAGAAACTTACATTGGGTTAATTATAGCACCTTTTATACCAAAAAGTCAATAAGCAAAACATCATTTGGAATAAGTACAAAAATAGAAGAAAAAGTTCACAATTTGGATGAAATCTGAAGTTGAGGTTTTTATTCTACCGTTACTTTTTTCATTACAACCGGAGTCGTTGGCATATCATTAGGGCCAACTGAAACACTCGCTATTTTATCAACAACATCCAAACCTGAAACCACTTTTCCAAAAATAGTATATGCATTAGGTAATGGATAATCAGTATGCATTATGAAAAACTGACTACCATTTGTATTTGGACCGGCATTCGCCATAGCCACTACACCTCTTTTGTAACCTTGTTTGTAAGATTCTGTGTTTGGGTTTAATTCATCTGCAAACTGATAACCTGGTCCTCCTGTACCGTTACCGTTTGGATCTCCTCCTTGAATCATAAATCCATTTATAACCCTGTGAAATGTAAGCCCATCATAAAATCCTTTGTTGGCTAAAGTTATAAAATTATTTACTGTATTCGGAGCGTCATCGTTGTAAGTTTCAAAAACTATATTTCCATAATTCGTCTCTATTGTAACCATATTTGTTTTTTTATTGTTATCGTATAAATTTTGTTCATCACTTCTGTCCATAATAACACCATCTTCAAATATCGGAGTCGTAGTACTATATCCTAAATCCAAATTATCTGATAACAAATCTTGTTTGTTATCTTCATTAAATAAAAAATATCCACCAAGAATTAACAAACCAACAACCAAAATACTTGATAATAAATTTTTTGTAAATGTATCCATAGGTTTTTGATTATAACATAAAGATAATCTCCTAAAACAACCAGAATTATCATCTAGGTATTTATTCCACAAAAGTTTTTCAAATTAGTTATATCTGTCCTTGTAAGTTTCTCATTTATACCATTATTTAATCTATACATTATAGCTTTAGGATCATTATTGTGGTCTAAACCTAATGCATGTCCCAACTCGTGGGCCAAAAGTCTCACTAATTTAACTCTGTCTTCAAAATGATAAATATTTATTCTGTGTCCGTACCTATCTATGGTGTATGAACCCTCTTCAAATTCTTCTCCCAAAGAACTCCCTACTGTATTAAATCTTTCCACATTTAGATTCAATGTTTTTGCAAGATTATTTAGTGTAGCAGATAGATTATTTATTTTTGAAACATCAGAATTGATTTTGGACTGTAAACTGTTTATAGAATTAAGTTCATTTAATAAATTATTCTTTTCTGTATTTAGTCTATTAACTGTCTCTCTATTCCCACCACCTCTCCTGTTTACTCTCTCCACCTCACTATCATAAGCAGATTTTTTTGTTTCAAAACTTTTTACCATAGAATCAAACTTTTGCCTGTCAGATTCATAAGAAGATACTAATCTAGTGTATTCAATTTTTAAAGAATCATACATTTTTTTATTTTCATCTACTGTATTTTCTATACCCTTTAACTCAGTAGAAATTTCTTGTCTTTTGTCATAAATAAGGTTTACTTTTAAATTTCCACCTTCCTTGTATTCAAAAAGATTTCTATCTATTTCAGATTCCCAAATACTTTCTGCATCTTTCATTGCTTCTATAAAAAACTCCTCTGTAATACCAAAACGTTCATCAAAAGTTTCTATAGAATAATAAATAGGAACCTTGCAAGGAAAATACCTATTTATAGATTGTGCCCAGATATGAGAAACCACGTCTCTGTAAATGAAACCAGAAATTAAAACTACACTTAAAAAAATTATATTTACAAATTTATTCACAAAGTAGATTATACCAGAACAACAAAATTATTTTTTATCTTTATTCTCTTTCAGAGATTTCTTTTACTTTTTGTAGTGCTTTTGGCCACAAGTCAGAAAACATCTGCTCGTATTTATCCTCAATATCTTGCTCTAATACAAATTTAGTTCCCCCACCTTCTTTAATAAGTGTATAGTTCTCAAATGCTGGTGCCCAAGTTTTTACAGCATCGCTTGTAGTATCTTCTACACCATTTTGCATATATCCCAAGTGTCGTATAGATATATACTCTGGCTTTCTGCTTTCTGCTATTTCTGAAACCATTCCACCTTTTTCTCCTTTTTCATCTATTCCTATAAATAAAATTTTATCTCCAGTATTCCATCCTCCTTCAAAATATGAAGTAGGTTGAAAAACATAAGTCCACTCCCTATATTTTTTATCATCTGTTATTGTATCCCACACTTTCTCCTGACTCGCATTTATAAATATTTCAAAATTTAATTTTTTCATATCTGTTAATTATAGAACTTTTTGATATAAAAATAATACTATTTCTAGTATTGACTTTTTAGCTTAAATATGCTACTATTATATAAGGAGGGAGCTAGTGTTAAAGAAAAACTGTGCGGACCAGACGAACTCTTGGTTCGCCAAAGATGGGGTTCTAGGGTACATCATCGACTGCTACGTTGGGGTCGAGAAGACCCCAGGCAAGCGGGGTGCCCCATACCGTAGGGTATTCCAGTGGGAGGAAGATGGCGTTGTCTTCAAAGGCAACGCCGACGCCTTCTTGATTCACCTGGGTCTCAAGTTCGGTCTGAACTTGAGACCGTCGAGTGCCTGCATGATCCATCAGATCCTGCGAGAGCTCGGTGAGGTTGTGATCAGGGTCAACAGCAAAAAGCCGAAGGACCCGAACTCTCCCGCAAGGGGACGGTTCAAGCAACCCGACCCCGACAAGTGGCGAGCGCGGTAAATCGCGACCGCCACACAACAAGAACCCACCTTCCCCAGCACATATGTTGCTGTCCGGAAGGTGGTTTTATTTTGTTTAAAATTTTTTCCAATATTACAAAAACAACAAATCTCGATCGAGGTCGTCCGAGTCTGTGCCGAGAGTTTTGTTTTTTAGTGCATTGCCCGTGCTACCGAGATGCACCACGCCTTTGCCAAACTTTTTCTCCAGAGAATCTATCTGTTTGTGGATGGTTTCAAACTTTGTTGTCTTTTCTATCTTTCCAAACAAGTCCCCTTGTTTTACATCTTCTGGTTCTAGCTCATGCAAAATGACTCCAGTGGTGCGGTACAGCACACCTCTTCGCCAGAGTTTTGCAAAATGAAACTTAGCAATACTGACTAGAGTTTCCGGAGTGTTAGTTGGTGCAGAGAGAACTACTGTGTGCGAAAAATATTTAAAATCTTTTGTTTTCAAAAAGAAAGAAAACTTTTTCGGTATAAGTTTATAATGCCGGGCTTTGCGACACGCCTCCTCGGTGTGTTTGGATATCTGTGACAACAAAAATACTTGGTCGTCTGTAGTCGGATGAAATGAACGAGTTTTCTGTATGGAAGAAAACTTTGTTTTAGGTTTAGGATCTACATTGTGCACACATATACCATTTAGTTCCAACCATATTTCTATAAATGGTTTTGAAAAATTATTTTTCACCCACGATATATCTTTCTCTGCAAAATCTTTTGCAGTTTTTATTCCCATACTTTTTAGTCGCTCGGCTGTTCTAGGACCAACACCCCATATTTTATCTATGGGTGTATCTAGCAAGAATTCATGCGCCGTGTTTTTCTCTATAACTGTCAGTCCGTTTGGTTTTTTCCACTTGGATGCAACTTTTGCCAAAACTTTTGTCGGTGCAAGCCCTATTGAAACAGAAAGTCCAAGTTCCTCTGTCACTTCTTTTTTTATTCTCTCGGCAATTTGTTTGTATGACATATAGAGTGGCTTATCTAGGCCAGTGAGTTCTGCGAAGCATTCGTCTATACTGTACTCCTCTACGAGGTCGGCGTAGCGTCGCACGATATCAAACATTTTTTCTGAATAGTACACGTATGATGCATAGTCGCCTGGTAAAACCAAAACTTTTGGAAAATCTTTTTTCACACGATAAATAGGCATACCTCGTGTTATGCCGAGCGCTTTGGCTTCGTATGAAAGTGCGGAAACAATCCCGCGCTCCTGCCCGGTCACAACTGGAAGTCCTTTTAGTTTCGGATTTTTTGCCACCTCACATCCGACAAAAAAGGCATCCCCATCCATATGAAAAATTACCCTGTTTTTAAGATTTGATATATGTTTGTACTTAACCTTAAGTCTTATCTGTCATTATTATTTTTTGGTATGAAATGATTTGCCATCCTATTATTCATTAGGCTGTTTTCTTCTTTTGTATATTCAGAAATATCCACACCAAAACTTACTCTACTTACTGTAGAATTTTTTAACTCAGATGAACTAGTTGCTCCAATTTGACCAATTCCCCAAACTTTTATTTCACCACCACCTCTTCCTGTATCTGCAGATTCTACTGTAACGGCAACATCAAACTCCAAAGCAGTTCTTTGTTCCTTAACTCCCTTAAATCTTACTTCTCTTTTTGTTTCAATATTTGCCTCAGAAACGGCCTGGTCTAAATCCATAATAACTTTTTTAACAAAATCTTTTAATTCCATATTATTTAAAGTTAAATTAATAATTAATATATATGATTATAGGTGAACTAAAGTTCACCTGTCAAATACCCTCCTGTCAATCTGTGGATAAAATTTACGGCTAAAAAATGGGTCATTTTATATAAAGTATTTAATTTTAATTTCATTTATAAATTATAGATTATCATGCTAGTATAATATAAAAATGAAAACCAAAATAACAAAAGTGAAGCTCAACGACATCAATACGCTACCCCTAAATCAAATAATTCTTGGTGATGTCAATACTGAATTAAAAAAATTACCAAGCGGTAGTTGTGATGTAATAATAATTGACCCCCCATATAACATTGGAAAAGATTTTGGAAATAATAGTGATAACAAAAGCCTAATTGATTATATTAGTTGGTCAAAAGAATGGATAAGTGAGTCAATAAGAATATTAAAACCCAACGGAACAATGTTTATTTATGGATTCAGTGAAATATTAGCCCACTTATCAGTAGAGATTCCAATTAATAAAAGATGGCTAATTTGGCATTATACTAATAAAAATGTAGCTTCTTTAGATTTTTGGCAAAGGAGTCACGAATCAATAATTTGTGCATGGAAAGATAAACCTATTTTTAATAAAGATGAAATCAGAGAACCATACACTGAGGGCTTTTTAAATGGATCAGCAGGTAAAATAAGAAGGGGTACAAATGGAAGATATAGTAATAGTGGTTTAGAAACCATATACAATGCACACGAAAAAGGTGCTCTACCAAGAGACGTAATAAAGATTCCAGCACTGGCAGGGGGTGCAGGAATGAATGAAAGATGGTTTATTTGCAGAACATGTAAAAATAATATTTTTGAACCAAGAGAACTAAAAAATCACATTGATCATAATACTGAAAAGCACCCCACACAGAAACCTCTAGAAATATGCAGAAAATTAATAAAATCAGCAATGCCAAAAAAAGATGGTATTGTTTTGGTACCGTTCGTTGGATCTGGTGCTGAATGTGCTGCAGCAAAAGAACTAGGTCAATCATACATAGGATTTGAAATAAACCCAGATTATATTCAATTGGCAAATAAAGTTATTGAATCAATAAAAACAACAAAAAACTAATCTGATTGAGAATCAATTTCTCTCTTCTTGGTTTCAAATAAATATGGAGTAAAAATAACAAAGCCATTTTTCAATCTATATAAAGATTTATTATTTATAAAATCCTTATATGGTTTTCTCCACTCCCCGCTTTTTGTTTTTGGATCCTTAAATATATCGTTACTAGGCACATTGTAAAAAATATCAATAAAATCTCCCTCCAATTTTACTTTTGAGTTTTTTTGCTTTCTAACCTCCCTACTATGAGTTTCTTTTTTGACTTGATAATTTAATATATTTTCCCTATATATAACCTGAAAATCTGCGCCCTTATGGTCCAAATCCTCTGACATATCTACAGTGCCCTTACCATATACAGCCTCAGCAACATAACCAGCATGAATTTGAGTAATTAAACTGGCCCAAGTTCTATAAATTCTTGCCGGCAATCCCCGATAGAAACAATCCTTGCACATTGTTGTTTTATTTCTAAAAATTTCTAAGTCCTTTTTATAGGCCTGAACGTATTCACTATAAAATTCATCAAATTTAATAAATCTTTTCTCTTTCCAGTATACTTTATATAATAGTGAAATTGCCTGAATGTTCTTCGGTAAATCCATCTCGACTATTTTAATAGGTAAAAATCTTTCTCTATATTTACCCAAATCAATTGTTTCCAGAAAGTTCGTAAAATTTTTCATTACTTTAAAAGACTAACATACTTAACAACAAAAATCTATTTTGTAAAATCCTACTCCACAGGGCAAGTATTTCTTCCAATCGCCGCATAAAAACCACACCAAGAGAATACTGCTTCGAAAAATGCAAAGCCGGAGAAGAAGAGTAAAACAATTCCTTACAGGAACAGTACACCTTGTCGATTTTTTCTTTCATTAATTCTGAAAAAATCAGGCAAGGTCTTGCGCTCGGGTCCCTATCCCGAGCTCACTCCACCACTTTTGACCACGAGAATCCAGTTTGTAAAATTTATATCTAATTAACCGGAAATCTGATTTTTTAGATAATTTTCATCATAAGAGTAGGATGCTCTTACTCTCAAAAGTCGCAAACCTACTTCTTTCATAAGATTATTTACAAACTCATCCCTTCTTCTCCTGTCCCATGTAAAATGAGACCTGTCATCTAACTCAATTGCGAGGTACGGTTTTCTTTCTTTTGTAAATAAAACATAATCAATAGTTTTTGCTTTTATTTTATTGAAATATGCATAGTCTGAATTATTTGCAGAAACGATACTAGATATTGGCACTTGTGTGGCTATTATGTATTCATCTCCAATCACTTTTTGAAGTACGGTCAGAAAATTACTTTCAGATGCGGTTATCTGACTCTCCTTTAGTGAATAATTTGGTTTTTCATTAATAATATTTTCAGTAGTTTTTTCTATTTTTGGTTCAGATATTTTATCTTCAGTTTCACCCGATACAGTTTTTGGAATTTTAATTTCTTTGTTAAGCGTGAAAATTCCTTTTATTTTACTTCGTCGATCAAAAACAAATTTAAATATTTGAAATATAACCTCTCCCAACAGTTTACCTAATAGAACCACCAGCATAAACAGAGCATCAAAAAACATGTCTAAAGGAGATTCACTTTCTTTTTTTCTATTGTATCTTTTTTTGTAGTAAGCCATTTATTTATTAATTCAAACCCATTGTCTGTTTCAAAGCGCTTTCTAGTTTCGCTGGTTCGTCTGTTCCTATGCGATAAACTTTTCCATTTTTCATCTTAAGCTCAACTGCATCAAAACCTGACACATTGTAAATCCACATATACGGAGAAATGCATAATCTTATTCCCCATCCACAGTACCAAGGATTTTTAACTTGTGTTGCTGAAACAATATCGCGAAGTAAAAATTTCTTACGAAAAATACCGAACCCGAACTTTATTTTTAAAAAATTGTCAGCGATTGAAACTGTAAGTGTTGAGAATGATGTAAGAATAAAAAGCACAACTACCATTGTGAAAGTCACGGCAAAATTTGCTCCAGAGTCAGGTGAAGGTGGTTCCATTCGAGATGTTATCTGTATCCACACAAAAAGGACAAAAACAAAAAACAAAACCGCGAGCATTAGATAACCTATTTGAGTATGTTTGTATGGTGTCATACCTGTATTCTACCATTTTTTATATAAAAAAGTGGCACCGCATGGTGCCACTTCAACCGAGACGAGGAGACGGTTCTTGTTCTGCCCTTACCTCTTGCGAGGGAGGTACAATTACCCGTTTAGAGGAGCTAGGCTCCTACCTTGATCTCGATACAAATCAATACTGACAACTACTTTCTGGTCATGATCCCGACCTCACTGTAGCCGAAGATCTTGCCGTAGATCTTCGGAACGAAGGTCTCGTAGAAACTCATGAGCTCGTCGGTCTGCAGACCCAGTTTCTGGGCCAGGTTGCCGATGTCACGCTTGAGCGTGTCGGCACCGGGAATCCCGCGCTCGATGGCCATCTGTTCGACAACCAAGAGTGCGATCTCCTTGCGACGTTCGTTTGTCATTTTTCCCTCCTGGGAAAACAATAGTCTCGGTATTGAGAACTATCTAAATACAATTATATCATATTCACTAAAATTGTCAATAAAAAGTTATTTTAATACTTGACATTATACATAAATAGATGTATAATAGTAAAAGGAGGTTTGAATGGAACGTGAGTACAACTTCCCCGTTTGGGGAACGCAAGGTGGAGGCCTCGTTCGTGAGGTCGCCCCGAACAAGTACATCTTCGTCGAGAAGCCGGACTGTCCGGGGCTCGACATCGGTGACTTCATGCCGGAAGAGTGGGGCATCATCCCCGCAAACCGGCCCGCCAGAGAGCAGGTTCGGGAAGAAGAATTCTCGATCTGACTGCGCGTGTTTGCTCCGCATAGACAACTTGTCTGTGCGGGGCTTTTTTATTTTATTTCTCAGTCTTGTACTTCTTTTTCATATCTGACACAGACTTCTTTACTACAAGTTTCAAAACTTTTAGGAGTTACTTTTGTCGGCTGTGTTTTGTTTGTGTATGTCATATATTTCTAATTAATATTAAAATTAAAATGATTAACTAGAACTTCCTCTCCTCCAATTTTCCGATAGAACTCTATTGCGCCGACATCTTCTGACTCGGCTTCTACAAAAATAGTTTCGATTCCTCTATTTTTCGCTTCAACTTTCAAATATTCAATGAGTTTCCTGCCAATACCTTTTTGCTGATGTTCTGGATGAACTGCAATATCGTAAATATAAAACTCTTTTATGCCGTGAATAGGAAGTATTTCCATTGCCACCAAACCACCAAGGATTTTATCTTGCTCTACTGCACCTAGAATTAAAGTTGTGTTACTTTCTAACATTTTATAAAAATATTCATCACTAACCTCGTATTCAGACTCAAATGCTAGTGTGAAAACCGAAACTAATTCACGTAACTCTTCAAGACTGTTTAGACTTTCTATAGAAATATTACTCATAAAAAAATTATACCAAAAACTTTCCTTCATGCGGAGCACTGCTCAATTTCAACTTCCAATTCCGATTTTCAATTTTGGCGGTGTTTATTGGACAAAGTTCGAATGTATTTTGCCGAAAATCCTGACGAAGACTGAGTCGCACGCGCGGAGCGCGTGGTGGCTTGAAACTGCCTCGTACGCTCCGATTGCGTGGTGAAGCCAAGGAATGCACCTCGGACACGCTCGCGGATTCGCGTGTGCAAAAACCAAAAAATTTCCTTGCATTTTTCTCGCGTCTCCTCCCCCCACCCCTCCACCGCGAAGCGGAAAAAGAAATGGAAAGGAAATTTTTGGTTTTGCTTCGCCGTTTCAGTCTCCGAAAAGAGCATCAATATTTTATCACTTTTGGTTGCTCTTTTCTCCGCCCTCACGGCGACCGAGGCGCCCTGCTATCCGCGTTTGGTGCTAACTCTAACGCCCGCGAACCACACACAAACGCCTTCGCATAGCCCGCTCGCATTCGCTCGCGCTGGCTGCTTCGGCGTTGTGTGCGTTCGCTTGGTGGCTTCGAGAGAGGCTAGTGGGCACTCAAAGAAAAATGGATTGTGCTTAGGCACAAACAAATCTGTATGTGCTTGCCCCACCCGCCCAGTGCGCGCACCAACCCCCGCCGTTTTGAGGAGATATTATAAAACGGCGGGGTTGCTCCCTTGAAAGAAATAATCAAAAGTCTTTGATTATTTCTTTATCAATAGGTTTTTGAAGATAATCCTCAACGAGTACGCAAAGTTGGCGAAGCTGTAATTTTGAAGCATTGAAATACTTACCACCTCTTATGTCTAGAACAAACTGACTCATTCCACTATCAACATACGTTGGATATAACACTAAATTGTAGAGTGTGTTGTTCCAGTAAATTCCACCGAGCAGGGTCGGGAGTTCACTGATAATGTAATCGGCAAGTTTATCTTTGTCTTCATCGGAAACCTTCACATCTCTTAATTCAATGTATTTATCAACAAAGTATAGTATTTGTTCGCGAAACTCTTTATTGGTTTTGTATTCTTCCGCGAGAATTTCTTTTAGGTGGTCGTAACCTTTGTTTCTAATATCACTCCAAAAAATTATATGTATTTTAGCAATATATGTCGGGTCGTTCTCCTGACGCGCCAAATTTCGAATTGCTTTATCAAACAATCCTTTCATTCCATAACCCTTTTGACGAACTTTTTCCTCAGATTCTTTTTGGTTTAGTCCTCTGAAGACCATCCAATTCACAGTATCTATATCATCAGCAATAAGAATGACTGCGTTATCTTTTGTGTGAGCATGAGCCCACTTCACATATTTTTCTGCAAGCTCAGTAGTAAGAAGCTTGTTTCCTAAACTGATGCCGACAAAAACGTTGAATAACTTTTTGTCTATCTCTTCTTGTGTGATATGGAAATATTGCATAATAAATTTATATCATTACTTTGACAAACGATTCAACGTTTTTTGATAATTCCGCCTCGTATCCCTTGAAGCTGTGAGCGGCTCCATGGATAACAGAGATTTTTGTATTTTGATTCTTGATATTGTTCACTCTCTCAATCCATTTCTCAATATTTCCGTCAATCTTCAGAATACCTATATCATTGTCGCCATAGGCAATCAGATTGGGTACTTGTATTTTTCCTAACAATGCTCCTCCAGAGCGCTCCCCGTAAATATCTACTGTCGTTCCTGCTTTGCACAAAGTCGTATATGCCTGCGCGGAAAGCGGAGTTTTGTCGAGCCAACATTGTGAACTAACCAGTTCTTCGCCCTCATTACGCGAAATAAGTTCCTCGCTTTTCTTTAAGTTGTCTTTATGGCTCGGGTCTGTGTTAGCCCAACCAACCATATCTGTTGGTGCCAATAACACTGCCCCAATAATTTCGGGATTATTTTTCGTGACTAAATAATTGACAACTTTGCTACCACCAAGAGAGTGTCCTTGCAAAATAAACTTTGATTTTCCTTGTGCTTTCAAATAATCAATCGCCCCTTGGATGTCATCAGCACTTTCTGAAAAAATCTCAAAGCAACTACCCCCAAGCTTTGTGCCTTCACCCCAAGAATCAATCTCGTTTTCTTTCCAAAATGAGCTGATAATCCCGCGCCCACGGGTGTCAATGGTGAAAAAAGAAATTCCATTTCTGTTATACATCTCTCGAAAATTATCGAGAAAGTAATTCTCGTAGCCATTGCCAGACATGCCGTGAATATGGATAACAGCGACCTCGCCATCATCACCACTCAACCAACCCTGCAGTTCAACACCGTCGCTTGCCCTAAAGCGAGTGAATTCGACGTTATATGATAATTTTGAAATTTCTTTTTTCATTTTATTAGTTCATCAGCAGAAACGCCGACCGCTTTTGCCAATTTTGCAATGGTCGCAAGTGTTGGATTCGTCTTTCCGTTTTCTATGGTACTGATAAAACCGCGACTCACTTTAAGCTCGCGCGCAATATCTCCCTGCGATATACCTTTCTTGGTTCTAATCTTTTTGAGATTCAAACCAAGCCTTGTTGATTCTTCTTGCATTATCCACAGTATATCGCGTTGGTATAGTATATCACAATGGTATGATATAATGTAACTGGTGACGGCGAAGCAAAACCAAAAATTTCCTTTCCATTTCTTTTTCCGCTTCGCGGTGGAGGGGTGGGGGGAGGAGACGCGAGAAAAATGCAAGGAAATTTTTTGGTTTTTGCACACGCGAATCCGCGAGCGTGTCCGAGGTGCATTCCTTGGCTTCACCACGCAATCGGAGCGTACGAGGCAGTTTCAAGCCACCACGCGCTCCGCGCGTGCGACTCAGTCTTCGTCAGGATTTTCGGCAAAATACATTCGAACTTTGTCCAATAAACACCGCCAAAATTGGAAATCGGAATCAGAGCCCGAAATGGGGTCGCGCCGAAGGCGCGACACTAATGCATTCCCCCCAAAAAAATCTGAATCTGAAAGGATTTTCCACGCTCCGCGTGGCTCGTCGTTTGCCAATGCAATTCTATGAATAATCAAACCAAAAAGTTTTTCATATATACTCGCAAGTCTACGGACGAC
>CAYMJQ010000009.1:0-25668 GCA_964391455.1 uncultured Candidatus Saccharibacteria bacterium
TTAATTTTTAAATAATAATTGATTCTAATCTCTTAACTCTTTCATCTACAGGTGGATGAGTTGAAAATACCGACATAATAAGCGATGGTTTGAATGGATTTATAATAAACATATGTGCAGTAGCTTCGTGTTTTGGTTCTCCAACAATTTTATTTAATTCAGAATAGTTATGGAGTTTTTTTAAGGCATTTGCCAAACCAGATGAATCTTTAGCTATTTTAGCACCAGTTTCATCAGCTAAATACTCTCTGGACCTAGAAATTGCAAGCCTTATGATACTTGCAATTATCGGTGTAATAATAGCCAAAGCTAAAACCACAAAAATATTTGAATTTCTGTCCCTGTTTCCTCCAAAATAAACCATCTGAGCTATGTATGATATAGCTCCAGCTAGAGTTGCAGATATAGTAGAAATCAAAATATCTTTATTTTTTATGTGAGATAATTCATGAGCTAATACTCCTCTTAATTCAGAATCTGAAAGTAAAGATATGATTGCAGAACTTAAAGCGACTACAGAATTTTTTTCATTTCTACCAGTGGCAAAAGCGTTAGGAACTGGCATATCAACTAAATATAATTTTGGTTTTGGTAGATTTGCATTTAAAGATAGTTCATCTATCATTTCAAAAATTCTAGGATATTCTTCCTTACTCATTTCTTTACCTTTATACATAGAAAGGACTATTTTGTGAGAAAACCAGTAAGAAGTAAAATTCATTACCAGAGAAATAATGAAGGCAATAAGTGCACCGTTTTGTCCACCAAAATAGTAACCGAAACCAATCAAAATTCCAGTTAAAGCTCCTAATAACAAAGTTATCTTTAAATTATTCATATTAAAGAATTATAACAAATATATTCAATTTTTATAAATTAAGGCTGAAACAAATCTTCTGGAGTAAAGTTTACATCTTTAACTCTATCAAATTGCATTGCTGTCATTTTTATTTGATTCCACAATATAGACACTCTACAAGATCCGCCAACTGTTTTGTTTTGTGGATCGTTAAATTTCAATGTAGCCACACCATCATCAGTTAAGTTCACGCTTTCCAATACAAGACTTTCCAATGGAAACTCTGTTGTAAGACCGCTCGCTTTCTCAGCATCAGTAAGATCACCTTTTAACAACAACTCAATCGAGTCTTGTAAAGGTGTTTCTGTTATAGGTATTCTTCTTACAACCGCGACAAGACCATTAACTGAACACTGAACCCCTCCTTCTCCCTGATCTAGAGTAGGATTATAGTAATAAAGTTTTACATCCATAGTATTGGGATCTTGTTGTTTTTCGTTATATATATAATTATTTAAGACAAAAAATCCAAGAACTGAAACAATTAATACTATTAGTACAGTCGTAATTATGTTTTTCATTTTAGTATTTTATTTTTATCCCTAATCTAAATAATAACTTAGCAAATTCAATTAAAAACACATTTAATATAAGCCACCCTGCTATAAACCATAGCCAGATAAAAGGAATTGGGCTTAAACCAAAGATATCACGTAAAGGAGGAATTGTCATAGTGGCAACCAAAACAACTACAGCAATCAATATACTTTGATTTAATTTTTTATTAGAAAATAATGGGTAAGAAAAAATAGGTTTATGCAGACTCCTAAATGAAAATGATATAGCCAAAACATAAGAAGCAAAGCAAACAAAAAATATAGATCGAGTTAAATCAGGATCTATGCCAGAAATAACAAATAAATAATAGAGGATAAAAAGTAAGATTGAGCTAAAAGTTCCAATCCCAAAAGTAAGAATATTTACCTCTTTAGTAAAAACTGATTTTATTGTGTGTTTGGTTGAAGTCTCATGATCAAAATCTTCATCATAAGCGAAAGCGAGGGCTGGCAAACTGCCAGTAAAAAGATTAACCCAAATAATCTGCAAAGCTGAAAGTGGAATAGGAATACTGATAAGTAGACAGCCGACAACCACAAATACAGCATCAAGAGAATTAGACATTAAGTATACAAAAGTCTTTCTTATATTTACTAATATTCTCCTTCCCTCCTCTATGGCCATAGTTACAGTCTTAAAATTATCATCAAGTAAAACTAAATCTGCAGCACTTTTTGCAACATCACTACCAGAACCAAGTGCTACACCTATATCCATAGCTTTTAGAGAAGGAGCGTCATTGACTCCATCACCGGTCATAGCAACTACCTCACCCAATCTCCTGTATAATCTACCAACTCTAAGTTTGTCTTCCGGTGTAACCCTAGCAAATATTTTTATTGAAGGAAGGACTTCCAATAATTTTTCATCAGACAATTCTTTTAAATCATGTCCTGTTAAAACTTGTGCAATATTGACTTCCCAACCTATTTTTTGGGCAACAAACAAAGCTGTTCCTTTTAAATCACCTGTTATCATTACAACTTTAGTACCTAAAGATTCTATCTTCTTCATCACCTCTGGAACTTCTTTTCTTATTGGGTCATTAAATGCCAAAACTCCAACAAAATCTATATCTTTAACATCTTCCACAGAGCTTATAAGTGATTTTGTCTTACCTATTGCTATAAGTCTTTTCCCTTCCTCACTAACTTTTGTTATCCAAGATTCTATTGATTTATAAATATCAGATTCTATTTTTGATCTAGAAAGTAATACATCTGGGGCCCCCATTATTATCTGCTTCTCTCCATCAGTTGAAACTGAAAATTTATAAGTTGAATTAAAAGGTATGACTATTGGAGAAATTTCATTTGAATTAAAACGAGAAATAGAGATACCGTTATCCCTTGCTGCTTTAACTATATTTACTTCAAATGGTTTACCTTTAAATTCCCACAAAGAAGGATCTTCTTCTGGATTCTCCAACAAGACATCCACATTGTATAAAGCCATACTTATAATTTCTCTATCATTTTCATCATAAGGTTTTTCTTCTGTGTCACCATCTATGATTTCTTTCTGAGAATATACTCCCACTAATTTCATATTAGCTTCTGTCAAAGTTCCAGTTTTGTCAGTCATAATAAGACTAGTAGAACCTAGTGTTTCTGCTGCGATAAGAGTTCTAGTTATTCCTCTCTTTCTAGCTATACGTTCAGCACCGACAGATAATATAACTGTAAGTGCTATCGGAAGTGCTTCTGGAACTGCTCCTACAGACACAGCAGCTGAAAGAATTAACATTTCTAAAATAGATTCACCTCTGGAGACCCCTAGAACAAAAATTCCTACAACTATCAAAATAACTACCGCAAATATAACCCAAGCAAGTTTTGATAAACCTTTTTGTATAGGTGTTTGAGCTCTGTTTGTACCTGAAACCAAACCAGCAATTTTACCTATTTCTGTATTGTCACCCGTAGCAACAACAACCGCAGTAACAAAACCGTCAACAATGAGAGTCCCCGCATGTATCATATTTACTCTTTCAGCCACAGTTAGGTTTACAGGAGAAATTTCTTCAACTTTTAAAATAGGAACAGATTCACCAGTCAAGATAGCTTCATCAGCTTTAGCATTATTTGAAACAACCACTCTGGCATCAGCAGGCACTCTGTTACCGTAAGAAAGTTTAATGACATCTCCGGGCACAATCATCTCTGAGTCTATTTCTTGCTCATGACCATCTCTAACTACTCTTGTTCTGTCTTTAATAAAGGAACTTAATTTTTCCAGAGTATTTTCTGCATGATACTCTCTGTAAAATCCCAGACCAGTGTTTAAAAAAACCGCAAGACTTATAATAAAAACCTCGACCCATTCACCTAAAAGACTCGTAATAATAGCTGCAGCAATAAGAATAAATATCAAAGGGCTGGCTAATTGCTTTAAAAATATTGAGAGTGGACTTCTTTTTTCTTGTTTATGAAAAATATTGGCGCCATATATCTTTATTCTATTTTTTGCTTCTTCTTCAGAAAGACCTTCTTCCTGCGAATAAATATTTTCAAAGACTTTTTTATACTCCAAAGACCAAGGATTTTCTACAAAAATTTTTTCCTTCATAAAATGATTATAACAGAATAAAAAAATAAAAAACCACTGTTTTTTATAGATAATTCATTAATTTATTATAATTAACAAAATCAAGTAAACTATAAGCTTGTTCTACGAATAGATATGTCTTATTTGTTAAAAGAAGAATACCTAGTAAAACGAGAAGCACACCCCCAATTTTAGAAACGATCCACAATTTATCAGTATATTTTTGTATAATCCTCTCAGCTCTGTTGACCCCTAATGCAATAAGTAAAAAAGGAATTGCCAGACCTAAAGAAAATACTGAAAGTAATACCGCCCCAGAAAAAGCTGTAGCAGAAGACCCGGCCAAAACCAATACCGAACCCAAAACAGGACCAACACAAGGAGACCAGCCAGAAGCAAAAACAACTCCTAGAAAAAAAGAAAACCCATAAGTGCCTCTTTTTTTTATTTTAATATCATTAAATAATTTTCTTTCACCTAGAAAACTTGGAAGTGAAAATACATTCAGCATCATTAAACCAAAAAATATTACTATTATTCCACCTATTCTAGATAACCAAATCTTACTTTCAAAAAATAACTCCCCCAAAGCTCCAGCAAAAAGACCGAGTAAAATAAATACCACACTAAAACCAATAACAAAAAATAATCCGTTTAAAAAAACTTTTGCCTTATTGTTGATTTCTGAATTTCTATTATCTAGTCCACTAAAAGAATGCCCACTTATAAAGGTAAAATATCCGGGTATCAAAGGAAGAGTACATGGTGCAAGAAATGTTAAAATTCCGGCTATAAAGGATGGAAATAAAAGTTCTAACATGAATTAAATATTTATATTTCTCACCAAATAAAACACAAGTAACAATAAGCTCGACCACCATCCGACAAAAGATACAATAAAACTAAATGTTATTTTTAGTTGCCAGTCTGAAGAAAGTATTTCATTAGATCTCCCTTGTCTCTCTCTTTCCAAAAGAAATGGACTGACAGAAAAAGAAAGAAATAAACCATTTAATATCAAAATCACAGCAATTATTAGTTGATAAAGTGGTATGCCAGTCAAACCAACATTTCTATAAAAAATAAAACCACCCATTAAAGCAAGAATAATCCCCGTCCATATAAGAGGTTTTGTAACTTTGTGTGTGCGAGTCGTAGCTTCAGTCCAATAATTAGATTTTCTACCTAAAAAACCGTGAATATCTATAACTGTTACAGCACCCAACCCTATAACAAAACCCGAAATGAAAATAAATAATCCCATTGTTTCAATCATATATTTTTCTCTATTTCTACTAATCTATCATACTTAACAAGTCTTTCCATTTTAGTCGGAGCTCCAGATTTTATAAAATCAGAACTCATAGCATAAGACAAATCAGATATAAATGAATCCATCGTCTCCCCAGACCTATGAGAAGTAAAAGTCTTTATATTATTATTTTGACACAACAAAATAGCCTCTATAGTCTCTTTAAGAGTGCCTATTTGATTTGGTTTAATGATAACTGCATTAATTGAATTTTTATCAATTGCTTTTTTTATTCTTTCTATATTAGTAACAGTTAAATCATCACCAACTATATTTGTATATGGCAATAATGTTTTTAATAAATTAAAACCTTCCCAATCTTCTTCCATAAGACCGTCTTCGATTGATAAAATCGGATAATTAGCAGAAATCTCTTTATACCAATCTATTAATTGGTTTCTATCTAATTTTTTTGAAACACCAGCAATTTTTAAATTATAAAAATTATCTTCATAAAAACTTGAACTAGCAATATCTAAACAAATTTTTATTTGTTCTGTGTTATATCCTGATTTCTCTATTGATTTAACTATATATTCTAAAGCGCTTTCATTACTATCCAGTTTTGGTGAAAAACCGCCCTCATCCCCATATGCAACACTTTGGTTATTTTCAACCAAAAGTTTTTTCAAGTTTTCCATAATGGAAATAGAAATGTCTAATTTTTCTTTGAAACTAACTTCTAGTATTGGACATATCATGAATTCTTGAATATCTAAACCATTGTCAGAATGCATGCCTCCATTAATTATATTGAATGATGGAATAGGAAATTTATTTTTTTTAAATTTAGAATATTGTTGTAATAATTCAAAAAGTTCAATATTTTTTTCTGACGCTAGTGCTTTTGCAAAAGATATTGAAACACCTAAAATAGCATTGGCACCAAGTCTTGATTTATTAGTAGTTGCATCTAAATCTATTAAAAATTGATCTAAAGAAAAACAATCAAAATCCTTTCCTAATAAATGATTTTTAATTTCTAAATTAACATTATCTATTGCTCTAAAAACTCCTTTACCATTTTTATAACTTAAATCATTGTCTCTGAGTTCAATAGCTTCATTTGAACCAGTACTTGCCCCACTAGGAACAGAAAAAGTCCCGACATGACCTGATTCTAAAAAACAACTAACTTCCAGAGTTGGGTTGCCACGAGAATCAAATATTTCTTTAGCATTTAAATCTTTTATAATTGGCATGATTTTACAAATGATTGATGTTTATATTGTTTACATGTTGAATTGATTCACTTATTACTCTCTTCATCACAGAAACAGACTCAGTGGGAAAATCTCCGATTGTAGTTTCGTCAGAAAGCATTAAATAATCAGCTCCTTCAGTCACCGCAGAAGCTATGTCTGAAACTTCAGCTCTAGTTGGAGTACTATTTTTAACCATTGAATAAAGCATCTGGGTGGCAACTATAACTGGCTTGTTTGATGCTTTTGATTTTTTAATAATCTCCTCTTGAATAAAAGGAACTTTCTCAATTGGTAAATTGTCACCCAAGTCTCCTCTGGCAACCATAACAGCATCACTAATTTCGATTAATTGTGATAGATTATCAACGGCTTCTTGTCTTTCAATTTTTGAAATTATTTTTTGATTACCATTTTGTTCCTTTATGACTTTTTTGTATAAATCGACTTCGTTTTCATCTTTAACAAAAGAAATAGCAAAATAATCTACATTATTATTGATTCCTAACTTAATAAATTCATAATCTTCTTGTGTTGGCACAACTAAATCTTTATTAAAAGTGTGTCCATTTTCTTTTTGCACCCTAGGCCCAGATAAATCAATTATTATTTTTATATCACTATTTAAATCAGCTGATATTTTTTTTAGATAATCAATCTCTTTTCCCTCATTTTTTAAATCTAGCCAAGAGGTGTTAAACCTAAAAACTTTAACCCCAGACATTATTATTTGTTTTAATTTTTCTTCCTCACTTATTTTTGGACCAAAAGTGACTATGATCTCTGGAATATTACTTCTTGAATTTTTTATGTTTGTTTCAGAATCTTTAATTTCTTTAGATTTCATTTTGCCATCTTTATCCAACTCGTAGACGAATACCTTATTAAAAGGAAATTCAACATTGGCAATATCTTCATCAGAAATATTTTCTATGTATTTTATTAAAGATCTCATTGAATTACCGTGACCAACAACTAAAACATTTTTATCCTCATTTACTTTAGGTAGAATATGATTCATATAAAAAGGGATAACTCTGTCATAGACCATCTTTAAACTCTCTCCATTTGGTATTGGATAATCCCATCCTCTGCGAAGTTTTTTAAATTCTTCTTCCCCAAGAATTTTTTCCATTTCTTCTTTATCTTTACCGGTATAATCTCCATAATCCCTCTCGTTTAACGCACTGGAATGTTCAGTCGGAACATTTAAAAAATTACAGACATTTAACATACAAGAAAGAGTTTCTATACTTCTAACTTGCATTGATGCAAAAGCATAATCAATGTTGATGTCTTTTATTAAGAGACCCATATCCTCTGACTTTTCAAACCCTAAATTAGTCAAATGTCTGTCCCTTTTTCCTGTCCATTTACCAAGTTTATTCCACTCTGATTCTTGATGTCGAGCTATAATTAATTTACCCATAATTATTTATTTACTTTATTGGTTGGTTCTTTGCCTTCAAAAAACTCTAAAATATTTTTAGCAACTATTTGTGACATCTCTCTTCTGGCTTCAATACTGGCCGAAGCAATATGAGGAGTTAAAATTACATTTTGTAATTTAACTAAACCATTAGATATTTTTGGCTCAAATTCAAAAACATCAAGTCCTGCACCAGCAATCACTCCTTCGGTAAGTGCTTTCTCTAATGCCAATTCATCCACAACCGGTCCGCGAGAAGTATTAACAAGATAAGCTGTTTTTTTCATCAGATTTAACCTGTCCCAATTTATAAGATGTCTCGTACTGTCTAAAAGCGGCACATGAATACTGACAATATCTGACTTTCTAAGCAGATCATCTAGTGAATCACAGAACACTGCACCACAATCTTTTTCAGATTGCTCATTTCTAGCAACATCGTAATAAATAACTTTCATCCCCAAAGCTTTTGCATAAAAACCGACTCTTCCTCCTATTCTCCCAATACCAACTAATCCTAAAGTTTTTCCTAAAACATCAGTGCCAATAAAATTGGTCGGTGACCAACCATTATATTTTCCATCCCTAACATATTGATCTGCTTCTACAATTCTAGCTGCTAAAGCTAAAATTAAAGCCAGTGTGTGTTCAGCGACAGCTTCAGCTGTAGATACTGCTGGAGCATTACAAATAGTGATATCTCTTTTTTTTGCTTCTATTAAATCTATATTATCAAAACCACTCGCATAATTTACATATAATTTAACGCTTGGAGCAGAATCAAAAATTTTTGAGTGTATTTTATCTGTAAGAAGAGTGACGACCGCATCATATTGTTTTTTTTGTAATAAATTCAAAATCTCATCTTCCGTTGGAATATTATCTGAATTATTAATGTCGACATTAAAACCATTTTCTTTCAATATATTTATACCTGCCTCATCTATTGTTCTTGTCATTAGTATATTTTTCATACAGCTTATTATAACAAAATATAAAAAATAATTTTTACTTAAATAAAATTATTAAAATCAAAATCCCACTAGCAATAGAATTCAAAAGAGAAGCAAGACCCAAAGAAAACAAAGCCCTGTGTACAGCATAAAAAAACCAAATAACACTGTTTATAAAAATAAGAACAAAAGTTGTAAGAGAAAGTCCAGCCAAAGAGTCAGTAACTAAAACAGAATAGACTTGTGGATACAATGCCAACCCTGAAATTAAACCGTTAAGCAAAGCTAGTTTATCAATGAAATGATTGTGTATAACAAAACCCATAATTTTATTTTAACTTTTTAAAAAATATTTATCTAGTTAACTTGCTTTTTTATTCAATATATGGTATAATTAAGGGTGGAGGTTTAGAATGAGATTTTTGACCATGGCAATTCTTCTCTCCACATTCTTCTATGGATGTGGAGAGTCGGCCTTTTCAACCGAAAAGGCCACTATCATCGCTTACAATGTGAGCGGTGATAACATCATCGCCTTGGTGAACTCGGAAGAGTTCCCTCTGGCGCCGAATTCGTCGTTTCGGTTTACTGTAGAGATACAGGTGCCGACACCAAGGAACACCGGACGAGGATTGGGCCAATTCGCCCCGAGTCAACTGGACAGGACGGTGGAGATCACCGTCTCGTTCAAGAACTCGTGGACAGGAGTAATCACTCCGCCCATCAGCTGTCAGGCTGGGGCGAAGGTGGTGACCAACATAATCTACGAGGTGAGACAGGGCTCACCTCAACCAAGAACGAGATGTGACACATCTCGTTAGAAAACTTAACCGCTCGCAAGGTACATCTTGCGAGCGGTTCGACTTTTTAAAATATTTTATTCTATCTATGAATACAACCAGACCAACAACAAGGTCTTTTTTTACCTTGCAATAATTCCTCTTTAGTTCTTTTTATTCTCCTTTCTCTTGTTTCAATTTTTTTGGCTTCCAAAACCCAACAAATCCATTCATTACGAGCGATAGGACTAATACTTTCCCAAGCAAAAAATACTCTTTCAGATGAAAATAATGCTTTTTTCAAATCATCAGGGATGCTATGCACAACACCAGAAGAAATTTTTTGAACCATTATTTTATTAGCCAAAACATTTACTGAGTTTCAAGTCTTACTGATTCTCCAGTTAAATCTGTCCTGTATACATACTCTGTACCTTGTGCCTGAAGCTCAATTCTATACCCATCCACCAAAGCTTGTAGACATATCTCCGCTGGACCACCAAGACCCAGACATCCATCTGTCCATGTTCTACTTTCTACTTTAATAACACTTATGTCATTTAAAGAAACATTAATTCTCCCAGCAAGATCGTTTACCGCAAGATCTCTCACGTTTTTTTCTTCCATACCCATATCTTCACCAATTTTATTATTCAAAGAATTAGAATTCGTACCCCAATAAACCAAACCACCTATTAATAAAAGTGCTAAAATACCAATTAAAAATTTATTCATATTATTCATATTCTACCAGACGGAAATTAATACACAATATTACAATTAGAAAACTACTTCAAAGCTTTTGGGTCAATTTTTATTATCCTGTCATCAGAAGAAATTGGTCTACCTCGTCCATCTCTGTTGTTCGTAAGTATATATATCATATTATCAGGACCTAAAACCGCAGTTCTTATCCTGCCGTACTCTCCCCTAAAATAGACTCTCAAATTTTCAGCTTTTCCATTTATAATATCTGCGACATATAAAGATGAACCTCTAAGTCCGGTAAAAATAATTTTATTATCATAAACCAAAATACCAGCAGGAGCCCATGTTTCGTTACTACCCGAATGAATCTGTGGAGCTATAATCCCACTATTAGTTTCATCTCCTTCATATTCTGGCCAACCATAATTCCCTCCTTTAATTATTTTATTTAATTCATCAAAACCAGAACGTGCTCCCGATCTTCCATGATCTGTAGACCACAAATTTCCAGCTTCATCCCAAGCAATGCCCTGAGAATTTCTAATCCCTATAGAATAGACAGGGTTGCCAAAAGGGTTATCACTTGGGATACCGCCTTCATCTGTTATTCTAAGTATTTTCCCAGCTAAACTATTTTTATCTTGAGAACTACTTGGGCTACCAGCATCACCTGTTGTGATATACAAAAATCCATCAGGCCCAAATGCAATTCTGCCTCCATCGTGATTTGTAGAACCAGGAATATTTTCTAAAATAATTTTTCTATCTGTAAGATTATCATTTTTAAAAACGTATCTCTCTACTCTGTTTGTTATCCTGCCAGAGGTGGATGTAGTCAAATATATATAGACAAAATTATTGCTTCTAAAGTTAGGATGAAGTGCTAGTCCCAAAAGCCCTCCTTCTCCTCTATGAGAAACATCTTGTATTTCAATAACTTTCTTATCATCACCAATTCTCAAAATCTTTCCAGCTCTTTCAGTAACTAACATATCTCCATTAGGTAAAAAAACTAATTCCCAAGGTATAGAAAGATTTTGGATTACAATTTCTGGATCCTTAATTTCTGCAGATATATCCCCTTGAGGAAAACTAGTTTCAGTTGGCGAGAAAAAAATTCTAAAAATTTCACCTCTAAATATGTAGCCAGCTAAAACGACAAGACAAATAATTCCCAATAAAATCAATAATTTATTTTTCATAAAAAAATTATATCAAAATCTAAATACTATTTTTTAAGAATTTTTTTGTATTCAACATAAGAATAAACAAAAGTAATAACAGTCACAGCTATAACAGGAATAATTATTGTAAAAATAATATATTTCTCATTTACAAAAAACCCAGATAGAGAAAAGAGCGCCATGAGTTTAAACAATCTCCCTCCAAGTCTATGTGTTTTATCCCAGACCACATCATCTGAAAGTGTCCAAGGAGTTCTAATGCCCACAAACCAGTTTCTTTTTGATTTTTCTAATAAATTTCCTATGACATAGAACAACAACGCCATCGCTGGAACCATAGCTACTGTAAAATTAAACCTCAAACCAAGATTCCAAGAAAGTGACAAAACATTGATATATAGTATGAATACAAACATCCAAAGCCAAAACTGATTATAGACTGATTTAAATGATTCAATATTTTTCTTTAATGGATCTATTTTAGGAATAATTAAATAAAAAAGATACATCCCCGCCATCATAAAAGGCAGAAAAAAAGTTCCCCAAAATTTACTCATATAACCATCTACTTCTCCAGAAGCGTTCCAGTGAGACGCAATTTGATCAGGTAATTCTGGATAGAAAACAATCCCAAGCACAAAAGACAAAATGACTGTACTTAAAATTATGTAATTTGTGGTTTTTGAATTCATATCAAAATTATACCACAATTTTTATATTGAATTTATGAACCTAAGTTTGTAAATATCCCTACTGCCAACTCTGCCCAAATAGACATAAACAAAATAGTTAGACCAAGTATGGCCCAAACTTTATTTTTAGAACTCTGAACTTTCTTTACAAAAAATTGATAAATAACTCCAGCAACAAAAAAGAAAACAAAAGCAAAAACATAGTCGCCTAATCCCCATACCCATCCATCTACAAAAATAGACCCTATTACAGGAATGAGTAAAAACGCAAGAGCCCAAAAAGTATTTTCTTTAAAATTTATATTGTTCATACTGTATTTATACCACAAAACAGGAAAATTTTCAGAACTACTCCTTTGGCCAGAGACCACCGAGGTTTTTGTAGTTTTTAAGTATTTCCATACCTGTTTCGTAGTCAGAGTCCGACTCGTGTTGTTTTAACCACTCTTCTGCCTCATCTACCTTGCCATGCAAAAGCAAATACATTGTTCTAGTCAAAATATTTGGATTATCTCCCTGATACTCCGAAGCTTTCACAGAAAAAGCTTTTGCTTTTTCTGTGTCGTCCTTCCATAGTGCAACGGATATAGCATGGTGATACCAAAACCAAAGTATTTCACATCTCCATTCTTTTTCTTCTTCTGTTAGTCCTGACTCATCTACACTCTCTAAAATACTCTTCACTTTGTTTTGGATTTGTTCTGGATTGTCATAGTCCCATTCCTTGTTTTTAAACAAAACTTGTTCCTCTTCTGTGTATCTTCTAGAAAGTTCGAGGGGTGTGCTCGCCCCAAGCAAAACATACACCTCTCTCATCACACTTCGCTCAGTATCAAATGATTCCATCTTTGGTTGTTCCATATTAATGTTACAAAACTAATTTTCTTTTTTAAACCTATCGTAAGCTTGTAAAATCAGATACAAAGCATAATCAAGATTATCTTCACTAGAAACTTCAACATATGATATGTCTTGATTATAATGTTTTATACTATTCTCATAGTATAAAACTTTTTTCTCTGGATCTTTAAAATCTTTTGGTTTAGACCGAGTAAAATCTATTTTGATTTTATTAGAAAAAACATGACAGTAAAATAAATTTCTCCAATTATTTGGTAATTGAAACGAAATATATGATTTAGTTGGATGAGGTATTAAATTTGGGTCAATTAACATAACCCCCTCTTTTAATTTCTCAAATAACTTTTTACCTGATCCATTAGGTTTACTATTTAAATAATCTTCCTCAGTATAACTCTTCACTTCCTTAGATATCTTTTTTACCTCACTATTACTGACTCCCAATGTTTCGATTGAAGCCTTAGCACCAGATTTTTTAATTTGAGAATATTGAATCAAATCCCCTTCGTATCTTGTGACCTCCCATAATTCTATCGGCAAATCTTTAAAGTTGATTGCTTCTAACTGGTGTGCTGTAAATGATCTTGTCAAAAACAAAACCCTCATTTGTGACCAGTCAAAATCAGCCTTATCTCTTTTTTCTTCAAATTTTTTATTGAACAATAAAACAAATTCTGCCTGATTATTTAAGATCAATGAAAGATAAGCAAAGCCTTGATCTATAACACTAAAACTTTTTTCTTTTTTATATTCTAATACCACAAATGTGTTCAGATTTCTATCAAAAGCTAGTGTGTCTATTCTTAAATTATTATGCTGAAATTGAGTAGAAACAAACTCTAGACCAAATATTTCTTTAAGATTTTTTTCAGTTAAATCTTGTAATTCTTTCTCTAAAGCAAAAGGTTTATCTTTGAGTCCTATTATCGCATTACTTTGTTTTTTAAATAGTGCCATAGATTATTCTTAAGATATAAACTGAGCCTGTGAAAACTTTGATTTACTTAATTCAATATTTGTGTTATAAATCACATAATCATGAATGATTTAAGTATAAAATCTACATACGACTTAATTAAAAAATACCATTATAAATACCTCGAATCAAGTGGGGTAATTTTACCAAGATTGAAAAGTGCTGATGGAAAGTATGTTAAGGATAGTCTAGTTCTTATTAAATTAGCTGAAGGTTATCCAGACACAAAAATAGTCTCTAAAAAAGAGTTAACTGAATTTGTTAAAATTTATTTTCCAGAAGTAACCGATGTGCAACAGGCTCGTCACTTATCGATGCAAAAGGGCTGGAATATACTATCTTCCACTAGGGGCGATTCACTGGCATTTGATTTCCCAAAAAATTCATATAAATTAGTTGATCTTAAAACTACTTATCCAGGTTTTAATCTTAAACGCAGATTGGGATATGATGGTAGTTTTTCTGATATAAAAAAAATATATAACAATAGATGTGCAACCTGTGGTTCTGAAGAAGGTAAGGCTCATTTACATAGAAAAAGTGTAATTACTATATTACAAAAAGGTCATCTTGACCCATCACTCCCCTTAGATAAAAATATTTTCCCTCAGTGTCAAATTTGTAATAGGGCTGATAGAAATAGATGGATTTACGATAAAACCGGCAGAGTTATTGGAGTTGCTAATTCAAATGATGGTTTAAGAATTGTTACAAAATTTATATTAAAATCATCAAATGAAGTCAAAAATAAGATTTTCAACATTCTCAAAACCATTTTGACTAAATGATTTATCATTTTTATTGTTTTTAATAGCACTTAATCTTTTATTGGCTATATTATAATATTTGTTTTCAATTTCAAATCCTATAAAGTTACGGTTAGATTGCACTGATGCAACACCATGTGAACCACTACCAACAAATGGATCAAGTACCGTTTGACCCTCACGAGTAAATAATTTAATTAAATGTGAAATCAAAACAACAGGCTTAACCGTCATATGATCAATCTTTTCATCTGTTTCGTGTTTTCTAATTTTTTTTGAAACCTCCATTATTGTTCCTGGAAATTTTCCATCGAGACTTACTCTAACATCCACTAAACCGACCTTATACTTTTTCCAATTTTCAACAAAGGTACCCTCCTTAGGCTTCTGAGCAAGTGTCATTGGTTCAATTTGTGGCTTTAGCTGTGGAGTTTTTAGGCCTTGTAGCTCCCTAATTAATTTCTCTTTCTCTTCTAAACTAATGTTTTTATTTTTTTTTATAAAATGATCCTGAGAGAATGCTTTTGCCTGCCCCTCATATTTCCAACCTAGCAAATCTCTAATTTCAAAACCCGCAACATCTAAAGCCATTGCGGTGCGATGATATAATCTTCCCTGAGAAAATACAACACAAAATGCACCTGGTTTAAGTATTCTATAAAATTCAACACAAACTGGTTCTAAAAATGCCTGCAATTTATTTCCTTGTTCTTTATCAAATTTCATACCAACAGGTAGCCCCCCAACTACACCAGATCGTGATGCTTTTTTTTTCAAGCCAACATCATTCCAATCATCACCCATACCATCAATAAAGTACGGAGGATCAGTAACAATAAAATCAATAGAATTATCAGGTATATCCTTCAAGCCTGTTCTACAATCTTTATTATAAATAACATAATTTACCTTTTGATTCATGATTTTAATTATAACAAATTAATTATACAGTCATCATTATATTAATTATATAGTGAACTGTAGTTCACCCACAAGAGCGACTGTGGATAAGGATATGAAAACAAACGAGGAAAACAGGTTTTTATCTCCAGTTAATCCAAGTGATAGTTAGTTGTAATACTGTTGCGAAAGAGACCCAGAGGAGGTATGGGATGTTGGCAAAAGTGACCCAGCGGATGTGTGGGTAAATGACGACAAGTGCCCAAATAAGTGTTGCAAGTACAAGCAAAATATCAATGGATGCTAGCAAATTGTTTTTCAGTCCAAACTGAAAATATGTAAATGAAAAGTTAAAAATAAGGTTTAAGACAAAAGGAATAGCAAGTGACTTCGGCAAATCCCCTTTCCATATTTTATAAAACACTACAGAGTAAGTGATAGCGATGATGGTGTACAGCACAGTCCATACCGGACCAAAAAGCCATGAAGGAGGTGCCCATGAAGGCTTCACAAGTGTAGTGTACCAGTTATACATGTTATTCATATAATTTAGTCTACTCCTTTTACACCCCAAAAACAAACAAGGAGATTGAGAGGGTTAATAATCTAGTTTTACAGATTTTTGGATAAGTTTTTTTAAAGTTGGGAGATGGAGATTCAAAAAATTTGTTTTTAGTTCTGCTTTTGCCATATGTAAATTATACACCACATAAAATATATAAAAAATCCAAACCTATTTTATACCCCTAATAGTTCTTTTACTTTTACAACCGATGAACCTTTTATAATTTCATCCATACCAAATAAATAAATTAGATTCTTTATTCCTTCTTCTGTTTCAGATTTAATTTCTATTGAAAGATTGCCTTCTATATCCTCCAAATCAACCTGTTCCCCATTTCCCAAATCATACTGCCATCCTGTGCGACCAAACTCAAAAGAATACTCAAAATCATTCAACAAATTCTCTTCAATAAATTTTTGGGCTTCTTCATTTGTATTAAATTGTTTTTTAAGAGGAGTAACAGAATTTTTACCAAATTCTTTTACATAAGTATTTTTTATAACAACAACCACTTCTTTTTCATTCCAAATATTTTTTAACACAAACCTTAAGCGTAAAAATTCTTCTGATAAAGGTTTATTTTTATTTTTAAAAATTTTATCGTGAATTTTATACTCACCTTTATAAACAGCTTTTTGTTCTTCTAAAACTTTTTTAGCTTGATTAAAATTTTTAACAAATGATCGCGCTTCAATCATGTTTAATATTTTACCAGATTTAAAATAATATTAACTGACCGTCTGGTATGAAGCTGAAACTAGTTTAACCCTAACTCAGATAAAACTTCTGGAAAAACTGGCTCACAAAAATGATTTCTTTTTCCGGACAGCATTTTTATTTCAGCTCCTACAAGAGTGTCTATTAATTTATCAATACTTAACTTTAAATAAGACTCGCAATCCTCAGCATAAAAAATAGTCGTCTTTTCTGTCCTACTTGGAAAGTTTGGGTCGATTTCAAAATCAAACATTCCTGTTTTTAAATCCTTTTCAATATCAAGCCATGGTTCAACTAACACAACATGACCTACTTTGACTTTGTTTTCACTCAACCACCTGACTAAAAAACCTCCCCCACAACTATGACCAACTAAAATAGTACTCTCATCAACTTCAAATTTTTCAAAAATCTGTTTCCACTCCTCGTATACAGGATTAAACGGACTCGGCATTTCCGGAGTTTGAGCATTTATATCTTTTAGTGAAAGTTGTTTTTGAAGCCAAGGTAAAAACTGAGAGTTTGAAGGTGACGGAATGTTTGGATCGTAGTACTCCTCTTTTGATGGACTACCATGAATTATGATCGCTGTTTTCATAAATGCATTATAACAAAAATCAGCAACTTTGGTCGATATTTTATTTAAAAAATAAATACCAGATCAATATTAGTAAAATCACTACCAAAAAACCGATAGCTCTGCCGACAAAAAATTTTCTAAGATTCATAAATAGATTATATCAAAAAATTAGCTAACTGTATGGCACGAAGTTGGAAATTGTTTTACAACATATATAGCAAAACCCCGTACAACACAGCACGAAGCTTTGCATTGCACGGGGGGGTGTTACTTGATTCGTTTCAAGTGACTTACTGACGACTTGCCTCGGGCAATCGGAGCTTCGCTTTTCGTCAAATCAATGGCGTCAAGTTGAGCTTGCAAGTCGTTGAATATCTTTTGCCTTTCGTTCTCATCATAAATCATGATTCTGAGTAAATGCTCAGTAGTCTCCATTGCCACCTTTTTAGTGGTAAGCCTGGGATTCAATATGAGATCGTGAGTTTCCTCGGCATCACCCCACAAGTGAACATGAGGAGCACCACCACATCCTTTAAATGCGTTTCTATTTTTGCAAATTGAGAAATGCATAACAAGCCTCCACAAAGAAAATACCACACAAAAATTAGTGTTGTCAAATCACATTATTTCGTTTTGTATGAAATTGGGACTTATATTTCTAACAACAAAGCGGAATGATCAGAAACCTCTTCTGAAAGTACTTTGAAATCCTTAATTTCAATATCAGGGGAAATAAAGATATAGTCAGCGAATTTCTCTGATTTTCCTGGTTTATTAAAATAAATACTTGTTCTAGTTGTGGTTATAGAATAATCTTTGACAAGATTTTTCATTCCTATTTCTAGTATCTTAATACTATCGGTGTCAGGATTTAGATTAAAATCACCACACAAGATTTTTGGATTCTCTGCTGTATTAAGAAATTCTTTAATTGCGTTTGATTGGGCAATTCTTTCTGGAGTATCTGCCTTGCCATTTCCGTTCCATAATCCATGAACATTAGCAATTGTGTAAATTTTTCCATCTAAATTAAATTTAATCCATTGCATGTTTCTAGAATGATGTCCGTCAGTGATCGACTCACTGTTTGAAACATGAATAAATTTTTCTCCCTCTTCCAAAATAACTATGTCTTTTTTGATGAAAATAGCTAGACCATATACACCAAGTAGTGAAGGTCTAAAAAATCCTATATGTTCAGGAAGCAAATTTTGAATATCTGTAAAAATATTCATGGAGTCCTCTGGATACTCTCCAGACATTATTTCCTCTGCTTTGTCATAAATTTCTTGAAAACAGAATACATCTACATCTTTATATTTTTTTATGAATTCTATAAAAGGCTCTTTTACTCTTCCTCCCCAAGTATTAAGTGTAATTATTTTCATACAAAATATACTAACAAAAAATCATTGATTTTTGAATTCAGTGATTTTTTGTTTTGAATACTGCTCTCAGCAGGTATGCAATGTCAGAATAGATACTCGCTCGTTATCGATGCGACTAGAGCGCGATAACCTAGCAAGAGTTGGCTGGGAGAAAAGTCATAATAAAATTTGTTTCCGCCCAAAGCTGGGAGACAGGGAATCGAACCCCAATTAAAAGCTTCAAAGGCTTCTGTCCTACCGTTAGACGATCTCCCAGCTTTAGAAACAAACAAATTTTAAATGAACGGGAATCGGTCACAAGTAATTTTCTTCTGAAAATTCTCGCGACCCCTCCTCGCCTCGACAGGCTCCGGCCTTGCACTCGGGTCCCTCCCCGAGTTCACCCTAATTAAAAGCTTCAAAGGCTTCTGTCCTGTCACGGATCAAAGTTTACTAACTTTGTCCGCAACCCCGTCTCGCGCCGACGCGCTCCGACTGTTCGTTTGGGTCCCAACCCAAACTTCACCGTCAGCCGATCTCCCCTAATCAATGCTAACTAGAAACAGATACTATAATAACATTTTTTAGGTTTTTTGCCACCCTTATTATGTTACAATAAATTCATGAAAGAGACTTCTCAAAAAACATTAGACCGAATATATAAAATGAGTTTTGCTAGTGTTTATCCATACTACATTGCAAAAACTAAGAAAAAAGGGCGAACAAAAAAAGAAGTAGATGAAATAATACGATGGCTTACTGGATACACACAGAAAAAATTGGATTCAATTCTGGCAAAAAAAATTACTTTTGAAAGCTTTTTTAAAGATGCACCAAAAATGAATCCAAAAAGAAAACTTGTGACTGGAACTATCTGTGGTGTTCGTGTTGAAAATATCAAAGAACCTTTAATGCGAGAGATAAGATATTTAGACAAACTCATAGATGAACTGGCAAAAGGAAAAGAGATGGATAAAATTTTAAGAAAAATAGAGAAATAATCTATTTAGAGGAGAAAATGGCTTTTTCTTTTAAATAGGAAAAAGCCATTTTTTAGTATAGAATAAATCCAAATATGCAAATAATTAAAAGATTCATACTTATTCCCCTATTTACTGCAGTATTTCTTGTGCCAATTTTTGCAACAACACAAGAAGTTCACAATGATTTCCAGGGGACTTGGAGAGGTAGAGTTGTAGACATTATAAGCAGAGAAGAAAGGAATATCCCTGGAACAGATACAAAACATATATACCAAAAAATAAGAGCTGAAGTTTTAAATGGCCCGAAACAAGGAGAAACAATAGATATAGAAAATGATTATTTAGAACTTCGTGTCGGACAAAGATTTTATTTTAACTATAATTCATATATAGATGGGAGTGAATCTTTTACCGTAACAAATGTAGACAGAAGAACCGGACTTATGTGGCTGTTGTTTATATTCATAGTAGCAGTAATTTTTTTCGGTGGTTGGCAAGGAGTGCGCTCTCTCGTTGCTCTACTTGGAAGCTTTTTTGCTATTTTCTATGTTCTGTTGCCGGGACTTATAAATGGTTGGAACCCCTTACTTGCAAGCTCACTTGTAGCTAGTGTTGTTCTTTTTGTTGCTATATTTTTTACTCATGGATGGAACAGAGAATCTATAGTCGCCTATGCTGGAACCATGATAGCAGTATTTCTAACAAGTGTATTTTCTATTTTTGCGGTTTACATTACTTCACTTACTGGGATAACAGCAGATGAAGCAGTATATCTAAACTTTAATACAAGTGGCACGCTAGACTTTACCGGACTTTTGCTTGGGGCAATAATCATTGGAGTTTTGGGAGTGTTAGATGATATCGCCGTAACACAATCTGCTGTAGTAAGCGAGTTATACGACAGCAACAAAGACATCTCTAGAAAAGAAGTTTACAGAAGAGCTGTAAGAATAGGCCGAGAACATGTTGGAGCATTAGTTAATACGCTTGTACTTGCCTACACCGGTGCTTCACTTCCTGTTTTGCTTTATTTAAAGACATCAGATTTAGGGATTGAAACAATAATAAACTTGGAAGTATTTTCAACAGAAATTGTAAGATCTATTGTTGGTAGTCTAGGTCTTATACTTACAGTGCCTATTGTGACAATACTTGCAGTAATCTATTTAAAAGGCCATAAACCAAGCCACTTGCATACCCACTCACATACCCATTAAAATTATCCCTATATTGTGCTAGTATTTACTTATTAACAAATAAATAAAACTATGGACGAAACAAACAACCAAAATCAAAATAGTCAAAATCAAACTGAAGAAACAAAAACTTCTCAAAGTGAACCAGTAATGGATTTCACTAAAGGAAGTAACAACAATATGGTCATGGGAATACTATCATATTTAGGACCGTTAGTAATAGTTCCTTATATGATGAACAAAGATAATGATTTCGTAAAATTCCACACCAAACAAGGTTTAGTTCTCTTTGGTATTGAAGTAATTGTTTGGGTGATTGGAAGTATGATGTTGCCACTTATGATGATAATGAGTCTTGTAAATCTAGCTACTTTAGTACTTTCTATAATTGGTATAGTAAATGTTGTTCAGAATAATAAAAAAGAACTTCCTATAATTGGATCTTTAGCTCATAACTTAAAGTTCTAATAATAAAAATAAAATCAACCAAAAACAAAACCCTTAATTGGGTTTTTGTTTTAATTCCAAGTATGTATTTACATAATGTTTTGCCATACCACCATAACTTGGTTCATTTTCAAAAGCTTTCTTTAATATTTCCATTTGACTTTCATAATATGTTTTAGATTTTCTGTGAAAAGTTATGTACGATGGAGGAAAATCCCCTGTCTCCTGTGCAATAATAACTTTTGTGCTATATTCGTTTGCAAGGTATATCTCGTCTTCAGAAATTTCTATAGAACCATTTTCTCCTAAAGCAAAGTTTCTATAAGACATAACAATTATCTTGCTTCCCTTTCTTCTCTCTAAAATAGAAAGAAGATGCTCTAAAGTGTATCTGTTTTTACCTTTATATTTAAACACTGGAGTTTCTACTGTGCTGTCATCATAAAACTCAGGTATAACAACAGAAAAATGTAAATTTGTCCCTACAAGTTTTGTAACAGTATTGTCTATCAAATCTAGAAAGTTTGATAGAATTCTAGCTTTATTTTCTTTATACTCTGGCAATAAATATACTTCAACATCATATTGGAAACCTCTGAACTTTTGTTCATTGTTTTTATTAAAAGAAATCACATAATCCAAAATAGCAATTGGTTTATATAAATGCCCTTCTTCCGCCCAGTTCTGCCAACCAGCTGCAGCATCAACTTTTATTCCATTTTCATTAGCTTTAGATATAAAATCTTTTACAATATTATTGAAATTTTCTAATGCTTTTTGTTTTTCTTCCCCTTCTTCCATAACAAAAATATCTAGGTAAGAATCTATAGCAAGATAGATGACGTTTATACCGTTTTGTTTTGCACCAGAAATTATATAGTCTCTATACTCTGGATTTATATACTTCGTGGGAGTCCATAACCAAGTTCCTGCCTCCAAACCTCCCTGAGTTAAAACTTCACCTCTATTTAGAAAGGGACTTAAAACATTTGAAAGTAAGCTTCTTCTTTCACTAAAAGATATATTCTTGTATTTTTCATTAGAAACTTTTGCATTTTCTGTAATAAACCTGTCAGAATACTGCTTTGTGTAAACCACTTCAGTTCTTTTTGGTTTTTCATTTTTAGAGAGATTATCTGTGTCTGTATCGTTTATTTTGATTGACGAATATAGTAGAACTGATAAAAATATAAAAAATAAAATAAGGAAAAAATTTTTTTGTTTAAAAAGAAATCTGTTTTTCTTCTTCATTGAAAATTACTTTGAAATATTAATCAAGGCTAATTCTAATGGGAGTGATGGTATATAACTTCCTGTGGTATTTTCTAACGCAGAAAGCAATTCAACTAAAACTGAAGAAGAAAAATTATCACTTTCCTTGGCCAACTTACTAACAAACTCAAACTCATTTTGACTTAAATCATCTTTAACTAAAGATTCTTTACCAAATTTCAATAACAATACTGCTCTAACGCTGTGTAATACAAGTTTCAAAAAAACAGATAAATCTATATTTTGAGCAACCGCTTTTTTCACAGTACTAAGACCCAAATCTACATCCTTGTTTGCAATACTCAAAACAACATCATGAACAAGTTCAACTTTCGGAGCTCCAGTAACAAGGCGAACCTCTTCTTCTGTGATTTTCTTGTCTTTACTATATGAAATAATTTTTTGGAGTATTCCCAATGTATCTCGAAAAGACCCATCACCTAATATAGCTATAAGCTCTGCAGAAGAATCCTCCATTTGCACGCCTTCTTTTTTTACAATATTTAAAACAACCTTCTTTAATACATCTTGATTAGGTTTCTTGAAGGAATAGACTTCGCAACGAGAAAGAACTGTATCTGGAATCTTGTGGGTTTCAGTAGTAGCTAATATAAAAATAACATGCGAAGGTGGCTCCTCTAATGTCTTAAGTAAAGCATTAGAAGCAGACTTTGAAAGCATGTGGACTTCATCCAGTATATAAACCTTATATTTTGATTCAAAAGGAAGAGTAAAAACTGACTCGTTTAAACTGCGAATATCATCTACTCCTGTATTTGAAGCTGCGTCTATTTCATAAATATCATTTTTGCTTGTACCTATTGCTTCAGCAAAAATTCTAGCAATGGATGTTTTGCCAATACCTCGTGTTCCAGCAAAAAGATAAGCATGAGATATTTCTCCAGATTTCACTTCAGCTTCTAAAACTTTCACAACATGGTCTTGCCCAACAACTTCAGAAAATTTTGTCGGTCTGTATTTCCTATATAGTACATCTGCCATTTATACAGTATAACTTATATCTAAAAAATTTGAAAAAGCGAAACCGCAGTGGGGATTTTCTTTCCCCACTGCGGTATTTACCTAAACAGCCCTCCTTTGTTTTGGCATTCTTCATTTTCAGCAGACCTTTAGGGATCTACTCGCCTTTGCTTTAGATTTCTGCCGCCTGGCACTCCACCCAAAGCTAAGAACAGAGAATGCAACCCGTATCTGCCTACTTGTAACTTCAGAGATGACCTGTGCCCACCAGAAGTGGATTTGGGAAATGCTTCCCCCACAAAATAGCCCCCTGAAGTTCCAATAATAAAAATAACTCTTTAATAAAAAATATGCAACAAAAAAACCGCTCGATTCATATTGAATCAGCGGAATATTGGGGCTGGTGGCAGTCCTTTAGGGACCACCACCAGCAACAAGTGTGTTTGTATTTTTCCTAGCCCAGCAGATTGACCTGCAAAGCAGATCACCTTTGACTGGGTGGGTGAGCCTAACACCTCCTTTTTCGGCTGGTCGTTAAACCAGATCACTAGGAGCCCCCCGGAATCGCCTCCTGGGGAACACCTGACCTTATGTAAGTATATCATAAAGACCAAAATAAGTCAAGCGGTTTAACCACTCAGATAATCTTTCACTATCCCCTCCACTTCTGTAGCATTTTTTGCCTCCATTAGTTTCATACGCAGTTCTTTCGCTCCCTCCCAACCATTTACATAGGCCTTGTAGTGCTTTTTCATTATTGCAAAACTTTTATGTGCTAAAAGTTCTTCAAAAAGTTTTGTGTGCTCTACCATTACCTGAAGTCTTTCAGATACGGGAACATCTTGTATATTTTTATTTTTATTAAATCTCCAAGGGTTTCCAAAAATTGCCCGACCAAGCATAACTCCATCACAACCAGTCTCTCGTACCTTTCTTTCTGCATCATTCAAGTCTACAACGTCACCATTCCCAAAAATAAGTGTTTGGCTTTTATTACCATTTGAATCAACAAAATTATCTCTTATTTCTACTGCCCGTTTTACATGCTCCCAACGTGCTGGCACAAGTGACATTTCTTTTCTAGTCCGTGCGTGAATAGTCACAACAGCTGGGTTTGTCTCTAATATTGCCGGCAACCAAGTCTCTAATTCATTTTTGTTGTAACCAATTCTAGTTTTTACTGATACAGGAATATTTTTGCCATCTTTTTTCGCTCCTTCCATTGCTGCCAATATAACTTCTTGCGCCAAACTAGGATTTTTAATATGGGCACTTCCAGCTCCTTGTTTCTCTATGCTTTTATCTGGACAACCCATATTTATATCAACACCATCAAAACCAAGATCAACTGCAAGTTCTACGGCCTTACGCATCATATCTGGTTTAGATGTAAAAAACTGAGCAACTATCGGACGCTCCGCTTCGGTATATGCCAAATCTTTTATCAAATGTTCAAATCCACCAAGAAAAAGTCCGTCTGCAGAAACAAATTCAGTCCAAGTAACATCTGGCTTACCATACTTTGCTATTACACGACGAAAAGCGGGGTCAGTTACATCTGCCATAGGAGCTAGAACCATTATCGGTTTTTTTAAAGTTTGCCAGAAATTCATAAGATACGAATAAATCAAAATACCAAATTACTAATGTATACGAATAATACGTATAGGTTTTATATACTTATACCTAAAATTTACCAATATACCAAGTTCTAAAATGGACTGTTGTAAATAATTTTGAATTTGTCGAAAATTATCATTTACGATCCTTCTCGCTGCCTTTACTTCTAGGATTATCTTATTATCAATCAAAAAAATCGACGATATTTCCACC
>CAYMJQ010000010.1:0-22536 GCA_964391455.1 uncultured Candidatus Saccharibacteria bacterium
CGTAGTTCAATGGATAGAACAGAGCTCTTCTAAGGCTTTGATGTAGGTTCGATTCCTACCGAAAGCACATAATAAAACGAAGTTTTATTTAGGAATCGAACAGATTCACGGTTTACGCTTGCAGTAGCAAGTGTCGTGAATCTGAGTTTTGAATTTTATCAAGTGTCGATGAGATAAAATTCAAAAAGATTTCTACCGAAAGCACATAATAAAAACAAAAGGCCTGTACAGGCCTTTTGTTTTGGTGGTGCGCGATACAGGACTCGAACCTGTGACCTACCCGGTGTAAACGGGTTGCTCTACCAACTGAGCTAACCGCGCATATAAAACAAAGACTACATTAAAAAATTTCTTTTATCAAGTTAAGTTATGATATATAATTGCTTAAATGAGTGAAAGATTAAAAACACCTAAATGCGTAGGTATTATAATGGATGGAAACAGGAGGTGGGCAAAGTCTAAAGGTCTGGAACTTTTAGAAGGGCACACTAAGGGCGGGGACACACTTAAAAATACAGTTCTTTGGGCTAGGGATTTGGGTGTAGAGCATATTATTTTCTATACATTTTCTACTGAAAACTGGAATAGAAGTGAAGAGGAAGTTTCTTATTTAATAAGTCTTATTGGAAAGTTTATAAAAAGTGATTTGGATTGTTTCAATATAGAAGGTGGTGTTTTGCACTATGTTGGTGATTTAAGTAGGTTTTCAAGTGATTTACAGAAAATCTTTTTAGATTCTGAAGAGAAAACAGCGGGCAATAAAGGTCCTCATGTTTACTTTGCATTAAATTATGGGGGAAGAGCGGAAATACTTTCTGCGGTTAAGAAAATTGTTTCTGAAAATCCAAAACAAGAAGATATTACAGAAGATTATTTTAAAAAACATCTTCAAACTGGAAATATGCCTGATCCAGATATTATTATTCGAACATCAGGTGAGATGAGGTTATCAGGTTTTCTACCATGGCAGGGAGTTTATAGTGAGTTATTTTTTACAAAAACACTTTGGCCAGATTTTACCAAAGAAGAATTTCAGAAAATTCTAGAGGAATATAGAGGTAGAGATAGGAGAATAGGAAAATAATGTATAAGTATGAAACCAGAAATTCTATATGAAGACAATGAAGTTGTTGCTATAAATAAACCATCTGGGCTAGTGGTACATTCTGATGGGAAGACAGAAGAAAAAACTTTGGTTGATTGGCTAATACAAAAATATCCAGAAATAAAAGAAGTTGGAGAATCAGGCAGAACATCTACCGGAGATATTGTTTTAAGATCGGGAATTGTTCATAGATTAGACAGAGAAACATCTGGAGTTATGGTTGTTGCAAAAACAGAAGAATCTTTTCAAAATCTTAAAAAACAATTTCAAAATCATAAAATTAAAAAAACATATAATGCATTTGTTTGGGGAGAGATGAAAAATGATGAGGGTGTAATAAATAGACCAATAAGTCGTAGTGGAAAGGATTTTAGAATGTGGACCGCACAACGCGGCGGAAGAGGTCTAGAAAGAGAAGCAGAAACATATTATAAAGTTTTGAATAAAAAAAGAGGTTATTCTTTTGTAGAGGTAAGACCAAAAACAGGAAGAACTCATCAGATAAGAGTTCATTTAAAAGCCATTAATCATCCTTTAGTTGCCGATAAACTTTACGGTCCAAAAAAGGAAAATGATTTAGGTTTTACCAGACTGGCATTACATTCCAAAACTTTAATTTTTAAGACTGCTATGGGGGAAGAGATTACAGTATTTGCTCCTTATCCAGATGATTTCAATACAGGAATTTCAATGTTGCAAAGCAGTTAAACCTGTGTTAGATTAAGGTTCTTATGGAAATTCAATCACCTGTAAAAGTAGCAGATAGAAAAAACCTAGATATAAGGTCTGGAGACACAGTTCGTGTCTGGCAGAAAATTGTTGAAAAGGGAAAGACTAGACTTCAAGCATTTGAGGGTCTTGTTATTGCTGTAAAACATGGCAAGGAAGCTGGAGCTACTTTCACTGTTAGGAAAGTCGCTTCTGGGGTAGGGGTTGAGAAAATATTTCCACTTTATTCTCCAATGATTGATTCTATTGAAACTATAAAAAGATCTAAGGTAAGAAGAGCGAAACTATATCATATAAGAGATAAGGCCGCTAAAGAAATTAGAAGACAAATGAGAAATATAAGAGCATTACCGGATAACATTCCAAGTGAAGAAGAGGTAGAGGTTGTTGAAGATAAAGAAGAAGTTCAGGTTAAAGAATAAAATCCCTCATAACAGGGTTTTTATTTTTTTTAAACTTTAATATAATTAAATTATGGAACATAAAGAAGAAGTTAAAAAAAGAGCTCTAAATTTTTTAAAAAGTAATCATGTTGGTGTGATTGCTACTTCTAATCTAAATTCAGAACCATCTGCCTCAATCGTTTATTTTGTTGTAAAAGATGATTTTACTATTTACTTTGGAACGAGTCATAATACTAATAAATTTAAAAATATTACATTAAACAATAAGGTTGCATTTTCTGCTGGTTCAGGAGATAAGTACACTTCTGTCCAAATAAAAGGAGTTGCTAGTTTTTTGTATAATAAAGATCAAGAAGAAGGTTTGGCTTTGTTTGATACTATAAAAAACGAACATCCTCCAGAAAAATGGCCAATAAATGTTATTTCTAAATTAAGGGAAGGGGGTTTTGTTTTAGTAAAGATTGTTCCAAAAGAAGTTATGTTTTTGGATATGGACAATACCGAGTTGTCGACTAATTTATTTCAAGTTTTTCCTTAATTAATATATTGCCCAAGTGTTGGAATTGGTAGACAAGCACCCTTGAGGTGGGTGTGCCGTAAGGTGTGGAGGTTCGAGTCCTCTCTTGGGCACCAGAATAAAACCACTTCGGTGAGTTTTATTATGGTCAGAGGACTCGAAAACCTGTGATAATTTTTTATAAACGCAGTTAAATAAAAAATAGAACAGGTGTACTGAACCTGTAAGGTTCGAGTCCTCTCTTGGGCACCAGAATAAAACCACTTTGGCAGGTTTTATTTTTTAGAAGGGAGTATTATTTCTGTAAAGACATATTTTTTATCAAAAACTTTTTTTACATATTTTGCTATATCTTTTGAACTAACTTTTTTCATATTTTGCAAAATCTCACTTCTGGTTTCTATTTTCCCATTATATTTATAGCTTGAATATACTCCTGCATTTTCTACTTCTTCTGAAGTTATTTCTTCAGATTTAATTTGATCTATACCAAGATATTTTATTACTTCATATCTCTCTTTATGTTTATCATTTATTAATTCTTTGATTGTTTGCCATACTATTTTTTCTACAATTTTTATATTTTCTTCTTTGGTTTTTACGTTAATATTTATTTCTGAAAAATCTATATAATTTGAGGTGTTGACAGATACTCCATAACAAAGACTGTTTTCTAGTCTAAGCCTTTCGATTAGCAAATCATAAGTTAATCTTTTAAAGGCAGAGTCAATCCATCTGAGTTTAAGGGGTATTGGCTCCATACTTCTTGAAATAGATATTTCCACTTGTTCTTTTACTTCTCCTATTTCATCAGCATTTTTTATAATTCTATTTAATTTTGGTTTATTAATTTTTTCTGTTTTTTCTTTTAATGTTTTAACTTTTTTGATACCTCTTAGAAAATTTCTGACTTTGTTTAAATCAGATTTTTTAATATTTCCAGCAATAACAATATAAAAGTTTCCTATTGCATATTTCTCACTATGCCATTTCAAGAGATCATTTTTGGTTATTTTTTCTACAGTCTCAGGCCACCCAAGAGGAGATACTACGTCTTGATGTCTGTGACCCAAGTAAAGCATCTTGTACGTGTCTTTTAAGTATGATTTTAATTTTTCATTTTTGTATACACCCCATGCTTCTTGAGTAATGACTTTTCTTTCGTGTTCTACATCTTCATCTCTAAGTAATGGATAAAAAATCATATCTTTCATTCCATCTAAAACTTCTGTAAATTTTTCAGGCAAACATCTTAAATGATAGTTTGTTTGATGATATCCAGTCCAAGCATTCCATGAATTAAGAGTATTTATTTTTGACCATTCTTTTATAATTTTTTTATTAGGGAGTTTTGGTGAACCATTAAATATCATATGTTCAAGAAAATGAGAAAGACCTTCTAACCCTTTTGGATCATGGAAAGCTCCATTTTTAAATACTATGTTTATGTGTATACAAGGAGACCACGGTAAATTTTTATAATATACATCAACACCATCATAAATAATTTTTGAAAATCTATACGGATCAAAGTTTTCTTTTTTAGACATAAGGTAAGTATACTTATTTCTAATTTATTTACTAGATAATTATGTGTTTTTGTGTTATAAGTTATTTACCTAAAAAGGTTTAATGGTGGCTATGGTGTAGCGGTAGCACGCGAGCTTGTGGAGCTCTCTGTCTGGGTTCGACTCCCAGTAGCCACCCAAATAAAACGTAGTTTTATAGTGGTTGAAAGTGCGGGGGCACTTTCAAGGGAGTCGAAGCCCGATTGAGATTTTTTAAAAGCGTAGCGAATTAAAAAATCCAATTGGGGTACTGAGTCTGTAAGACTCGACTCTCAGTAACAATCTTTCCCGGTAGATTAAATTATGTAGTATATTTATATTGTGACTAGGAGAATTATTACAACCAGCATTCTATCTTTAGTGGCATTTTTTACTGCCTCTGTTTCTTTTGCGCAAAATATTTCCATATCTTTTTATCCAGAGGTTGTATTACAAGGGGAGCCAGTTATGATTCAAGTTAATGCTAGCACCACAAAAGTAAAAAAATTAACTTTTGGTGGTGTTCCTGTTAGCATATTTAATTATAAAGGGAAGGCTACTGGTATTGTTGGTATAGATCTGGATAAAACTCCTGGTGAATATATTGTTATGGCTGAAATGTATAATGGTGTTTTTGCTTTAGACAAAGTGACAATAAAAGGAAAAAATAAAAAAATCTTACCCTACAATATACCAGAAAAATTAGGAGGTAATACACCAGAAAGCCAAAGAAATTTAATAAAATCTTTAGCAGAAGAAAATAATGATTTTAAGGGTTTAAAAACAGGTAAAAAAATCTGGTGGATTTCTGGTTTTAGATCACCACTTGATAATCCTGTGGTGGGTGATGAGTTTGGTTATTTAAGAAAGATTGGTTCTATGCTTATGTACCATAAGGGTGTAGATTATGATGCAAAAGAGGGTACAAAAGTTTTTTCTACCAATGATGGCATTGTCAGATCAGTCACTGATTCTAGAAATTATGGCAAGACAGTCGTTATAGACCACGGTTTAGGAGTTTTTTCTTTTTATCTTCATCTAAAAGAAGCGATCGCTAAAAAGGGCGAGTTTGTTTATAAAGGTGCTTTGGTTGGTTTGGTTGGAGATACTGGTTATGCAGACGAACCTCATCTACATTTCAGTATTCGCATATATGGAGTAACAGTGGATCCTATTAAGTTTTTAGAGTTGTTTAAATAAATCAAACAAAATAGTACAATATTCTATATGAGTAACAAATCAAAACAAGAAGCATTAGAATTTTTAATGTCTCAAAAAGGGGGTGTTGTTTCGACTGTAAATCAAGATAAGCCACAATCAGCTTTTGTTTTTTACGATGCCGATGAAGATTTTAGTATTTACTTTGCAACAACATTAAATTCCAAAAAGCATATAAACATTCAATCAAACAATAATGTTTCTTTTGTTGTTTCTTCTGTTAATCCACCAAAAACAATACAAATAGAAGGTAAAGCAATGGAGGTTTCTGACAAAGCGGTACTAGAAAATGCTTTGGCTAATTATATTGATATTGCTACATATGGTATGAAAAATTCGCCACCAATTGCAAAAATGAATATAGATGATGGTTTGATTTTATATAAATTAAAACCAAATTTTGTTAAATGGTCAGATTATTCTGATTTCAAAGAAGGAGACAATTCAGTTGTTTTAGTTGGGGATAGTGAATAAATAATAAATTACTTTATTGAGTTATAATAATATTCTATGAAGGGAGAGTATTTTGTCCATTTGGAGACAAAAGAATATAAAACTAAGTATAGACAAGAATTCATTACTATAACTAAGGACGTGAATTCTGTTATAAAAAATTCTGGAATAAAAAGGGGAAATGTTTTAATCCAGACACATCATACTACATGCGGACTTTGGGTAAATGAAGATGAAAAAAATCTAATAGGTCCTTCAGAAGAAATAGGATATACATCTGATTTGCGACACGTGTTAGATAATTTTGCCAGCCCGATGCACAATTATGGTCATAACGATATTGCTCAAAAGGGTAATGAGACAGGAAAAAGAAATACTCATTTGTGTGAACCGGATGAAAATGGTGTTATTCAAGAATGTGTGAACGGGCATGCTCACGCACAAGCACTCATGATTCACCCTTTTGTTAATTTTATTGTTGAGAATGGGGAGATACTTAAAGGTAAATGGCAAGAAATAATGTTGGTTGAATTAGATCATGATAGACCAAGGAAAGTTTCTTTTTTGATTCAAGGAGTTAAATAAATTTTATGGATATATTAGTAACAGAAAAATCTGATGAATATGAATTATTAGATAGTGGAGATGGTGAGAAATTAGAAAATTACGGTGGATTGATTTTAAGACGCCCAGAGAATCAAGCTCTATGGAATAAAATTTTACCAAAAGATAAATGGGATAAGGCAGATGCAATTTTTTCTCATGGTAAGAAAAGTGGTAGATGGAACAAGAAATATTGGGTAGAGGATGAATGGAAAATAAAGTTAAATAATTTTAATTTTAATTTAAAATTACTACCATCAAAACATTTAGGCGTGTTTCCAGAACAATCTGCAAATTGGGAATGGTTGCAAAAAAAGATAAAGTCTAGCAATAGAAATATAAAAGTCTTAAATCTTTTTGCACACACTGGGGGCGCAACACTTGCTTGTAGTTTTTCTGGAGCTGAAGAAGTAGTACATGTTGATTCTATGAAGTTTTCAGTTGATTATGCTAAGAAAAATTTAAAGGATTCTGGTATGGGGAATAATAAAGTCAGATTTATTGTAGATGATGTTAGAAAATTTGTTGAAAGAGAGATTAAAAGAGGCAGTAAGTATGATCTTATAATTATGGACCCACCTGTTTACGGCAAGGGAGCTAATGATAAGATTTGGAGAATAGAAGAGGATTTAAAACCATTTTTATTTACAGTAAAAAAACTTTTATCTGAAAAACCTGTAGCTTTTTTATTAAACGGTTATGCGTCAGTTTATTCTAGTTTTAGTTATAAAAATTTATTAGATTCAGTTTTTTTTGATAAGGGAGGGAAGGTTTCAAATGGTGAACTTGTAATAAAAGAGTCTTCAGGGGGTAGACTTTTGAGCTCTGGAATTTTTGCTCGTTGGGAAAATTAATATGAATAAAATAAATTTTTTTGTACAAGACTATTTTGTTTCTTCTAGAACTCCAGAATTTACTTGGTTTTTTTACGCAGTAACCTCTTTGTTTGATTTTTCTATCATATTTTTTGTCATCATTTCATTTTTTGCCCTGCTGATTTTTAAATTAAAAAATATTAATTATCTTATTTTATTTTTATCAAACATTTTTATTTCTATGTTTTTTGTTTATCTATTAAAAATCATATTTGATACTGAAAGGCCAGAAAATTCAATTATAGGTGCATTTGGGGCGAGTTTCCCGAGTTATCACGCTACAATATCCACTGTATTTTTTGTCACAATAATATATATATTTAGAAATAATTTAACCGGGTTTTTGAAAAAAACTGTTGTATCTTTGTCTACTTTCTCAATTTTTTCCGTGTCTCTTTCTAGGGTATATCTAGGAGTTCATTGGCTAACAGATGTGTTGTCTGGGATTATTATAGGTTTAGTAATTTGCTATTTTTCCATCAAGTTTTTTGAAAGACAAAATAACTCTGTAATGAAATCGTGATATAATAGTCATAAAAGGTGAAAATTATTAATTAATTTAAAAAATATGAATGAGTTTTTAAATAGTATGGATCCAGTATCAAAAAAGAGATTTTTTAATGCCGTCCTTACAATGGTAGTTTTATTAGCGGTATTTTTAGGTATAAAAGCCCTGTCTTCTCTTAAAGAACTTTCTTACATAGGAAAAGGAGTCTATCCTTCAAATGTTATTTCCGTTAATGGAACAGGAGAAGTTTTGGCGGTACCTGACATAGCCACCTTTTCTTTTTCTGTAGTTGAAGAAGGTAAAACAGTTAAAGAAGCACAAGATAAAGCAACAAGAAAGATTAACTCTATGGTTGATTCTGTAAGATCTTTTGGGGTAGAGGAAAGAGATATACAGACAACAGGATATAATTCTTATCCAAAATACGAATACAACAGAGTTCCTGAATGTACTCTGAGTTACTGTCCTCCTGGTAGACAAGTTTTAGTTGGTTATGAAGTCAGTCAATCAATAACAGTTAAAATAAGAAAAACAGAAGATGCTGGAGAGATTTTAACAAAAATCGGTGAATTAGGTGCCGGTAATATAAGTGGTTTAAATTTTGTCGTGGACGATATCGAGAAAGTTAAGGCTCAGGCTAGGGAAAAGGCGGTTAATGATGCAAAAGAAAAAGCTAAAGTTTTATCTAAGACTCTAGGTGTTAAATTGGATACAATAGTTAACTTTTATGAATCAGGTGATTACCCAATAATGTACAGAGCAGAAATGTCTTCTGACGCCAAGATTGGTATGGGTTCTGCGTCTGCTCCCCAGGTGGCACCTGCATTACCTGTTGGTGAGAACAAAATAGTTTCAAATGTTACTATAGTTTATGAGATTAGGTAACTTTTCTTATTGACTAATATATTAATATAAAGTAGTATGGTAAATGACCCCCCGAGGGGTTTTTTACTACCAGAGAGGCCATAATTTAATTAATCTCTGCGTTAGAATTCAAAATTTAATTGTCACCGTATGTTAAATACGTCTCCAATTAAATTTTTCTTCTGCCTTGATATTAATTAAATTATGAACTCTCTCTAAAAATAAATTATTACAACATGTCACTTATAACATATCTAAAAGATACAAAAGGAGAACTAAATCATGTCTCTTGGCCTACAAGAAATCAAACAATTGCTTTCACTGTTATTGTGGTCATTATTTCTGTATTTGTTTCTTTATTTCTTGGTTTTTTTGATTATCTATTTAAATTAGTTATAGAAAAATTCGTAATTTAACATCTTTAGATATTAATAAACAAAAAAACAATATGGCAAAACAACAATTAGATAATACTAGAAATTGGTATGTCATACACACATATGCTGGGTATGAAAATGCTGTGATGAGAAATTTAAAACAGCGTATAGAGTCTCTTGGTATGGAAGATAAAATTTTCAATGTTATTGTTCCTACAGAGAAAAAAATAAAAATTAAAGGTGGAAAAAGAGTTGAAGAAGAAGAAAAAATATATCCAGGTTATATTTTGGTTGACATGATCGTTACAGAAGATTCTTGGTTTGTAGTAAGAAACACTCCTAGAGTTACAGGTTTCGTTGGTTCTGGTGTTTATCCAGTTCCTATTGATAAAAAAGAAATTGACGAATTATTCAAGAGAATGGATTCAGGAAACATTAAGCATAAAATTGATTTACAATTAAATGATGCAGTTACTATTGTTGACGGTCCTTTTAAAGATTTAGACGGTAAGGTTTCGGAAGTAGATGAAGAAAGAGGGAAGGTTAAGGTTCTTGTTGCAATGTTTGGGAGAGAGACTCCGGTAGAGTTAGATTTCCTACAGGTCAAAAAGATATAAAGTCTCAAATTCAGCGAACTCCTTTGTTAGACTTCGGCAATTTGATTGTCATCGTACTATCTGTACGGCTCCAATAAAATTCCTTGTTCGCTTCGGATTTCATCTGAATTTGAAACTTTATGAAGTTTGCAAAAATGGAGGAATTATAGTAATGTATTTTGAATAAAATTATGGCGAAAAAAGTAACAAAAAAACTAAAACTTTTGGCGATAGGAGGTAAGGCTACACCTGCTCCACCTTTGGGACCTGCACTTGGACAGGCTGGTGTTAATATTGGTGAATTCGTAAAACAATTCAACGACGCAACACAAAAAATGATAGGTGAAACTGTTCCTGTGGAAGTGTCAGTTTACGAAGACAGAACTTTTACTTTCATACTTAAAAATCCTCCCGCTTCAGCCCTTATATTGAAAGCTATTGGTAAAGAAAAGGGTTCAGGTAAAAACGCTGTTTCAAAGGTAGGTTCTCTTACAAAAGCACAATTAAAAGAAATTGCAGAAAAGAAAATGGCGGATTTAAATGCAAATGATGTTGAGGCGGCTATGAAAATTATTGCTGGTTCAGCTAGATCTATGGGCGTGGATGTAAAGTAGAGAAACATCCACGGACCTTTGATAGTTTTTTGTGAGTTTACGAAACAAAAAACAGAAAAGGTGTACTGATCCTGTAAGGATTAGATGTGAAATAAGTAATATCTAATTAAATTTTAAAACAAAAAAAGGTGCTTCTGTGAAGTACCTTTTTTGTGTAATTATGAAATACTAAATTTGGATTGTGTAAAGGAGGGGAGCATGTCAGTTAAAACCATTTTGGGGTCAGGTGTCAAAGTAGAGCATAGGTTCATACCAGATTATCGTGAGCTTCAAAGAACGGTTCAGACCCTTCGTGAATGCGGTCACACCATATCGATGACGCAAGGTGTTTTCGATATGTTGCATACTGGTCACACAAGATACATTGAGAAGGCTAAGTCCTACGCTGATGTGCTTGTGGTTGCGGTGGATTCAGACGAATACACACGCCAGAGAAAACAGCGTGCCAACGAGCGTCGACCAGTTGTTCCTTTTGAGGAAAGATTGGAACTTTTGGCAAATCTTCGAACGGTAGACATTTTGACCGTTCGAAATCTTGCTGAGCATCAGGAAGATCCAATGCATGTCATTAGGATTGTTCGTCCTGATTTTCTCATCATGTCTCGTTCAACACAGGATGTTGGCGAAGAGTGGTATGCAAAGCTTCGTGAACTTTGTGGAGAGCTTGTTGTTCTTGAGCCACAGTCTGTGAAGACTACCACATCTACCATTCGTGAACTTGTCATGGATGGTGCCGCTGGTCTTGTGGATCACATTAGTGATTCGATCCGTGAGTACTTCAAGCAAGGAGGAAGAGAGGTGAATTTTGGAGAGAGGAAAGAAAAGCAATGAGTAATCTCATTGCTTACATTCCAGTTTTGAACCAGAGGCATTTGGATTGGTTCAAGAAGCACCCAAACAGCAATTTGTTTCTCATATCGCAGGATATGGCGGAGCAGATGCTGCCACATCTCCAGAGAAATATGGGGGGTGTTCCAACTGAAGTAACTGAGCAGATGATTCGTGGTGTTTTTCCACCTATTGTCATTTCTGTTACATCGTTTTCTCCAGATTGGAGTGATCCAAAACTGGATGACAGCTGGGGGATCCGGAAAAGGTGGATTCTCCCAGACGAGGATATTTCACACCTATTGGCAGAGAAATATCTTCTGCCTGCTGGTTGTGAAGTTTCTTTTGAGATGATTTGGTCTCGTTGGGATATGACTGCAGTCAAAATGGCACAACCTGTCATTCCGGACTGTGAAGTTAGTCTCACTGATATCGACATCTTCAGAACAAAAGAAGCGTACGCTTTGTCCCAAAAGTCACCAGATTGGTGGCGACAGATTGGGGCAATTGCTTTCCGTGGTGATGAAATCGTTGCGGTTGGCGTCAACAAACACCACCCGAGTGAATACGAGACCTACATCTTTGGCGATCCTCGGCTGAACTTCAACGCTGGAGATCCGACCGGGATGGATGCGTATGTTTCCCTGCATGCGGAAGAATACTTAGTCGCTTTCTGCGCCAGAAACGGCATTCCGCTTATCGGTGCATCACTTTTCATCAATACTTTCCCGTGTGGCAGATGTGCACGGGTGGTTGGTGAAGCAGGGTTTAAGGAGTTGTTCTTTCATGAGGGTTCTAGTTTTCTTAAGGGGTTCGAAGTCTTGAGAAACTACAACACTCGCATCGTACAAGTGCGCTTTTGACTGGAATTAGGTCAGAGTCGTGCAAATATGCAACGACCCCGAAGCAGTAAGTACTGCATCGGGGTCTGTTCGTCTATGCTTTCTTGAAAGCTATGACGACTGGAACTACGTTTTTCATGTCAGACGGTCCATCAGGTCTTGGCCCGCCAACGATGAAGTGAAAGTGACAGTGAGAAATGGTTGCGCCAGTCAGTCTGGTATCACCACTTCTTACAAACATTGAGTAACCTGTCGTGCCGGTTTTTTCTACCAACCAACCAACAAGTTTGAAGAACTCGAGGCTTTCTTCTACGGTGAGCTCATGTGCGTTAACTACATGACGATGTGGGATCATCATGTAGTGATGCACACTACCTTCGAGTGGAAAGTCATTTTGCATCACGAACCAGTATTCACCTTCGTGAATACTGTTCGGCATGGTTCGGTCTTCTACAGAACCTTGTTTACAAAAGTAGCAAAGCCCAGCTTCGGACAGTGCTCTCATTCTGCGAGCTTGTTCTGGATCACGTGCATTTTTTAAGTCGACTCCTGACATCTGTCCTCCACTTTTATTTCTATCATTTAAGATAAAAAAAACAAGCCGACTGAGGTAAAACCACAGCCGGCCAGATATTTTATGACTATTCAGTCACTGGCATTTCTGGCATCGCGGGACCGTATTGGTAGTCGCGAAGCTCGAAATGTGATGTGCGAAAATCGAAGATGTCCGTCACTTTCTCACCATCGCTTGTGAGATGGAGGGTAGGAAAAGGATATGACCTTCTTTCGATCAACTTTTCCACGTGAGGAATCTGATTTTCGTACAGGTGTGCATCGGTTACTCGGTGAATGAGACGATGTGCAGTTCTTCCCGTCACATGAGCAAGCATGATGGTGAGAGCTCCGTACATCATGATGTCCGCGGGGACACCAATGGGGTAGTCACCCGACCTCTGGTTCATGGTCAGGTTCAGTTTGTCTCCAAGCACAGTGACTTGAATGTCTCCGTGACATGGAGCCACGACGACTTTTCTCTTCAGTTCTGAATGCTGGAGACAGTGGTGTGGCACCCACGGTGAAATCTTGTGAGTTGAGAGAAACGGATTTTCCCGAATCTCTTTGACAAGGTGTTCGAACTGTCTGAACACATGGGGTACGTAACGACCACCGTCGGGATGACCTTCAACAGCCTGCCACTCGAACACCTGCTGGTTGAATCCAGGTCCATATGAACCTGGACCCATCTCTCCAGCCTCGAGTCCAAAGACTGCGCACTTTTCAGGAGTGGTCCAAGTTCTCCACCACTTGCAACCCCATCTCTCCATCTCATCACGAGTGTGAGCTCCGTGAATGAATGCGAGCATCTCACTTATCGGTGCGAGAGACTTCGAAAACGGCATGTACCTTTCGGTGATAATCGGGAAGCCGTTTGACAGGTCGTAGACGAGAGGGCGTAGATCGAGCAGAACTCTTCTACCCACATCTTGCTTCGGGTGTTTGGTAAATTCACCTCGATTCAAGATTTCTCTCAATTGAGATATGTATTGCTTGTCAGGATATCTCTCAAAAAGACGTTTGTACTGTAGTGTCATATTCACCTCGTAAATTCAAAGATCGTAAAGGAGTGTTGGTTTCTGTCGTCAGCTTTTTGTTCCGACAACACACGTCTATTCCAACCAGACTCAATATCTGGAAAGAATGTGTCACCATTTTCAACACAAGTGTTTACAATGGTAAGTATGATTTTATTTGCAAAAGGCAGAAACAGTCTATATATTTCTGCTCCACCCATTACGCAAATTTCTTCAGTTGCAGATATCGCAAATATTTCTTCGATATCATGCACAACTGTACAACCATGGGACGACCAAACTTTGTCTCTTGTTAAGACTAAGTTGTTTCGTCCAACTAAGGGTTTGAATTTTTCAGGGATTGAGTCATAGGTTTTTCTTCCCATGACCACAGTTTTTCCCATAGTGTAAATCTTGAAGTGTCTCATGTCTCCACGAAGTCGTCCACTCCAAGGTATGTCACCATTCTTGCCAATGACGTTGTTCTTGTCCATGGCTACGATCATCGTGATTCCAGACATATCCCTCCTTATCTATATGCGATACTATACTTTATAAACACCTTAGTCAATGTTATTATGGTTAAATGGAATTAAAGGTTAAGCGATTAAGTCCTGATGCGATTTTGCCATCCTATACACATAGTTTTGATGCGGGTATAGATTTTCATGGTATTGAGACAGTGACTTTAAAGCCTGGAGAAGTGGGAAAAGTTAGAAGTGGAATAGCGATTGAAATTCCTGATGGTTATGTTGGATTGTGTTGGGATAGGAGTGGAATAGCTACTAAAAATAAAATTAAGGTAATAGGTGGGGTAATTGATTCAGGATATAGAGGAGAATTAAGATTGTGTGTTATAAATCTAGGATCAGAAGATTTTACTTTTGAGAGGGGAGATTCTGTTTGCCAGATTCTTATTCAAAAAGTTGAGCATGTTAAGGTTGTAGAAGTATCTGAGTTATCAAATTCAGAAAGGGGAGAAAATGGTTTTGGAAGTGGTAAGTAATATGAAAGAAGAAGTAATAAATAAATTAAAGAATATTTTAATTGAGTTAGGAGTAGAAAATCCTAATGTTGTTTTGAATTATCCTGCCCAAATGCAGATGGGTGATATATCCACAAATATTTCAATGCTGTATGCAAAACAATTAGGCAAAAATCCTTTTGAACTTGCAGAAGAAATAAAAAATAAATTTGATCTAGAAAAAATAAAAGTAGAAGCTGTAAATCCTGGTTTTCTTAATTTCTTTTTTTCTCCAGAATATTTTACAGAAAATGTTTCAAAAATAATAAAAGAAGGGAATAATTTTGGTAAAAACCAAAATCTTTTAGGTCAAAAAACTATTATTGAATATACTGATCCTAATCCATTTAAAGAATTTCATATTGGTCACTTAATGCCAAATGTAATAGGTGAATCTATTTCTAGAATATTGGAGAAAAATGGTGCAGAGATACAACGTGCAAACTATCAAGGAGATGTTGGGCTTCATGTGGCAAAAGCTGTCTGGGCAATGAAAAAAGGCACTGATTTGATGCAAGCTTATGCTCTAGGTCACAAAGCATATGAGGAAGATGAGGAAGCTAAAAAGGAAATAATTGAAATAAATAAAAAAATATACGATCGTTCAGATGAAGTAATAAATGAGTTATATGAATCCGGTAGACAAAAGTCATTGTTGTATTTTGAAGTGATGTATAAAATTCTAGGAACTAAATTTGACCACTATTTTTTTGAAAGTGAGGTGGCTGATTTTGGGAAAGAAACAGTTTTAAAAAATGTCGGTGGAGTCTTTGAGGAAAGTGAAGGAGCGATAGTTTTCAAAGGAGAGAATCACGATAAAAAGCTTCATACTAGAGTTTTTATAAATAAAGAAGGTTTACCAACTTATGAAGCAAAAGAGCTTGGTCTGGCAAAACTTAAGTATGATACATATCCATATGACACTTCTATTGTCATAACAGGGAATGAAATAAATGAATATTTTAAAGTTTTACTTAAAGCCATGTCACTTGTTTTTCCAGAACTAGCTGTAAAAACAAAACATATTTCACATGGAATGCTTAAGCTTTCAGAAGGAAAGATGTCTTCAAGGACAGGAAATGTTATTACTGCTACAACTTTGATTAATCAAGTTACAGAAAAAATTTTAGAAAAAATGAAAGATGGTGAAATTCCTGAAAGTGAAAAAGGGATAATAGCTGAGATAGTGGGTTTAGGCGCAATCAAGTACACAATACTACGACAGGCAATTGGTGGAGATATTATTTTTGATTTTGATAAATCTATTTCATTTGAAGGGGATTCTGGTCCTTATCTTCAGTATGCTACAGTAAGAGCTAATTCTATTTTGAATAAGGCTTCAAATATTTCTGCTTCAGAAAAACTACCGGATGGATGGCAGACAGCCAATTTAGAAAGACTTTTGGAAAGGTTTGAAGGTATTGTAGAGAGAGCAGGCGTAGAATATGCTCCACATCACATAACCACATATCTCACAGAACTTGCGGGAGAATTCAACTCATTTTATGCATCTGGCAAAATAATAGATGAAGCTGATAATGCGTCTGGATACAAACTTTCTTTAACAAAAGCTTTTGTCCATATCATGACTTCTGGCCTTGATTTGCTCGGAATTAGAGTTCCAGAAAAAATGTAAATATGTTATATTATTTTTTAATAGCTATCAGAGACTAATCACCTCTGGCTTTGGGAAGAAAGTCTTGGACTGTAGAACCCAACGGGTAAGCCCGTTATAGCAGTAATGAGTCTCTCACCGATAGTAATATTGCTGAGGGGAATCAAGGTGGTACCACGGCTAGAAAGCCGTCCTTGTGTAAGAATTATATTCTTGCATGAGGACGGTTTTTTATAAAAATAAAGATATTTATTTTTATAAATTAATAGAATAAATTTATGACAGAAGAAATACAAAAATCACAAACAGCACAAAAAGAAGAAGAGGTACTTAAATTCTGGCAAGAAAAAGAAGTGTTTAAAAAGACTTTAGAAAAAGATTCTCCGCGGGGGAGTTTTGTTTTCTACGAAGGACCTCCAACTGCAAACGCAAAACCAGCATTGCACCACTTAGAATCTAGAGTTTTTAAAGATATTATTCCTCGTTTTAAGACAATGCAAGGTTTTTGTGTTCGTAGAAAAGCAGGATGGGATACTCACGGACTCCCAGTAGAACTTCAGATTGAAAAGAAACTTGGTCTAAAATCTAAAAAAGAAATAGAGCAATATGGCATAGAAGAATTTAATAAGCAATGTAAAGATAGTGTTTTTGAATATATAGGTGATTGGGAAAAATTTACAGACAGAATAGGTTATTGGGTTGATAAAAATGACGCTTACTATACTTTTGATACAAACTATATTGAATCTGTTTGGAATATAGTAAAAACAGTAAATGATAAAGGTCTTTTGTATAAAGATTATAAAGTTTTACCGTGGTGTCCAAGGTGTGGTACGGCACTTTCTTCACACGAGTTGGCACAAGGATATCAAGATGACAAAGATTTATCTGTGACCGCTAAATTTAAAATAAAAGGAACAGAAAACAGATATTTTTTGGCATGGACGACAACTCCTTGGACTCTTCCAGGCAATGTTGCACTTGCTGTTGGTTCAGAGATTATTTATGTTGAAGTAAAATTAAAAAGTGAAAAGGATGAGGAGGTTTTGATTTTGGCAAAAGAAAGACTGGAGATTTTGGATGGAGAGTATGAAATAATAACTGAACATAAGGGTAGTGAAATTGTCGGAATGGAATATGAGCCACTTTATCCATTTTTATATGAAAAGTTCCAAGATAAAAATCCAGAAGCTTTTGCTAAATCATATAAAGTTTATTCTGCAGATTTCGTAACAACTACAGATGGTACTGGTATTGTGCATACTGCGGTTATGTATGGACAAGACGACTTTGTTCTTGGAACTCAAATAGGACTTCCGAAATTTCATCTAGTAAAAGATGATGGGCATTTTTTGGATGAAATGCAAACAAATTCAATAGATCTTTCGGATAGATTTGTAAAAGACGAAGATGTTGCGGTAGATATTATAAAAGACTTGGCCCACAGAGGACTTCTTTTCAAGAAAGAAAAGTATGAACACTCATATCCACATTGCTGGAGATGTAAAACTCCACTTATCTACTATGCTAGGGATTCTTGGTATATTGCGATGTCTAAATTAAGAGAAGAACTTGTTAAAGAAAATGAAAATATAGGATGGGAACCGGCTCATATAAAAGAAGGTCGTTTCGGTGAGTGGCTTCGAGAAATAAAAGACTGGGCGATAAGTCGTGAAAGATATTGGGGAACTCCACTGCCTGTATGGCAAGACAAAAATGGGAATATAAAAGTCATAGGTGGAATAGAAGATTTGAAAAAGTATACAAAGGTAAATGGAAATAAATATTACATAATCCGTCACGGAGAAGCTGAAAATAACACTTCTAATACTTTAAGTTGCAAAAAAGATGATAATTTTCATCTAACTGAAAAAGGGAAAAAACAAGTTGAAGAAGCTGTTCTTATTTTAAAGGAAAAAGGAATTACAAAAATAATCTCTTCTCCATTTGTAAGGACAAAAGAAACTTCTGAAATTATAAGACTTGGGTTGGGACTAAAAGAAGATAAAGTAATTTTTGATGACAGATTAGGAGAGCATGATTTAGGAGTACTTTCTGGTAGACCAATAGATGAGTATCATAAATTTATCAAAAAACCTGAAGATATTTTTGATTTTAGACCGGAAGGAGGAGAGAATTTGGCAGATGTAAAAAAACGTACTGGGAATTTTTTGTATGATACTGATAAAACAAATAAAAATGAGACTATACTTTTTATTACTCATGAGCACACTGCTTGGGCACTAGATTCTGCAAGTAAAGGTTATAACAGAGAACAGACAGTTTCTTTAGGAAAAGATGGTCGGGGTCTTGTGAAAAATGCTGAAATTCGTGATTTGCATTTTATACAATTACCCCATAACAATGATTATGAAATTGATTTGCATAAACCTTACATAGATAAAGTAGAACTTGTAGATGAAGATGAAAACTCTTTAACTAGAGTCAGAGAGGTTATGGATGTCTGGTTTGATTCTGGAGCTATGCCTTTTGCACAAGATCATTTTCCTTGGAATAAAGAAGAATTAAAATATCCGGCAGATTTTATTTCTGAAGCAATAGACCAAACACGTGGGTGGTTTTATACACTTCACGCTATTGGGATACTTATGGGCAAAGGCAAAGCTTTTAAAAATGTAATATGTCTGGGACATATACTAGATGCTGAGGGTAAAAAAATGTCTAAATCTATAGGCAATATAGTTGATCCTTGGGAGCAAATGTCAAAATATGGAGTTGATCCATTGAGATTTTGGATGTACACAGTTAATAGTCCAGGAGATTCAAAAAACTACGATGAAAAAACTGTAGACGAGACAGTAAAGAAGGTGTTTAATCCTTTGCTTAATATAGTGTCTTTTTATGAACTATATAAAGGAGATAATATCTTCCCACACAATAAAAGTAAAAATGTTTTGGATAGGTGGATACTGTCTCGTCTAAATGAACTTATAAAAAATGGGACCTCTTCTTTAGAGAATTTTCAAGTTTTTGAATCCGCGAGACCTATCAGGGATTTTGTAAATGATTTTTCTACCTGGTATGTTAGGAGATCAAGGGAGAGGTTTAAATCTTCTGATCTTTCAGAAAAAGGAGATGCATTGTCTACAACAGCTTTTGTATTGATTGAGCTTTCTAAATACATGGCTCCATTTACACCATTTTTTGCAGAGCAGGTGTATCAAAATATTAAGGATAAAAATGGAAAAGAGAGTGTGCATTTGGAAAAATGGCCAGACATTGGCGATGTAGATCGTGATTTGTTGGATAAGATGAAGATGGTTAGAGAAATTGTTACCGTTGCTTTAGAATTGAGGCAGAAAGCAGGTATTAAGGTCAGACAACCATTGAGTGAATTAAAAATTAAAAGAGATAAAATGGAAATTCCAACCCCTATGTTGAATATTATTTCTGAAGAAGTAAATGTTAAAGAAATTTCTGTTTCAGACGATATAGAGACTCCAGTATTTCTTAACACTTCACTAACAGAGGATCTAATAGAGGAAGGTATTGCTAGAGATATTATAAGATCAATACAGGATGCAAGAAAAAAAGAAAAACTTAATCCAAGTAATTTGATAAAAATAACATTTTGTACTGACAAGCAAAGTATTATTTATAAATATTTGGAAATAATTAAAACAACAACAGGTGTAGTAGAAGTCTCTTACTCTGAAAACAGACAAAATTATTTGGTAGAGGAAGTTCCGGGTAATACAACTTTTTCAATACATAAATAGTAAAATGTCTTATCATGTTTATACTACTTCAGGTATTGTTTTAAAAAGAATGCCTTTTGGTGAGGCAAATATATTGCTTTACTTATTAACAAAAGATCTTGGATTGATTAATGCTTCGGCAAGATCAGCCAGACTTTTTACTTCTAAATTAAGATCTTCTTTACAAGAAGGAGCTCTAATTTCAGTGTCTTGTATTAAAGGAAAAAATGGTTGGAAGATAACAAATGTTGTTTCAAATAATTCTTTCTATTTTGATTATCCAGAATATACACACAAAGTCGTTTTTCAAATTTTTCGATTACTTTTGAAAATGATAGTAGGCGAATCTTCAGACAGTCACATTTTTGAAATAGTTAAATCTGGCTTAGATGAATTAAAGAATATTGAAAAATCTAAGATAGTGGATTTTGAAGCACTTATGGTTTTGAGAGTATTAAACGAATTAGGTTATGTTGAGATAAATAATGATAATAAAATTTTTCTAGATAGAAAAAGTGATTGGGGCGGGAATATTATAGATGCTTTAGGTAATAATAGATTAAAAATAATAAAGACCATAAATAATTCACTAAAAGAGAGTCAGCTATAGTTTTGAAATCAAAAAATTGTTATAATTATTTGACTAAATATTATGGATAATGAAGAAAGTAGCATAGAGAGACTTAAAAAGGCACTTTATTCCAGAAATGAGAATATTGTTCCAAAGGAAAAGAGAAATCCTGTGTCATCTAAGGATTACGATGTTCCTAATAGTTGGGGTGATAAACCTAGTTATGATATTTCTCCAGAGATAATCGTGAAAAAAAACAATTCATTTTTTAATAAATATTTTTTAGGTTCGGTTCTGTTTTTTATAATCTCTTTTGGGATAGCTTCTTTTATTTTTCTGGGAGGTATAAATACGATATCTTCAAATAATGTTGATATAAACATAATAGCTCCTAGTTCGATTTCTTCTGGAGAAGAATTGCCTATTGGTCTTTCTATTGTAAATGGCAATAGAGTTACATTAGAGGATGTTAATTTATATATAGAATATCCAGAAGGTACAGAGTCTGTGTTGCAAGAAAATAGACCTATTACATATGATCAAGTAAATTTAGGTAATATAGAAGCCGGTTCAACCAAAGACCATAGTTTAAGAGTTGTTTTATTTGGGGAGAAGGATTCCATAAAAGATTTTACTTTTAGAATAGAATACAAAGTTAGTGGTTCGAATGCTGTATTTTCAAAGGAAAAAATTTATGAAGTTAAAATCGGCACATCCCCAGTTTTATTGGAAGTCAAATATCCAAGAGAGGTAAATTCAGGACAAAATATAACAATAAGTTTGGAGATTACATCAAATTCTTCTGTACCAATAAGAGATGTACTTGTTAGGGTGGAGTATCCTTATGGATTTACTTATAGAAGTTCTAATGTAAGACCGGTCAGAGATGATTCTGTTTGGAGTATAGGAGATATGAAAAATGGGGACAAAAAAACCATTGATATTACAGGAACTTTATTAGGTCAAAATTTAGAAGATCGTTCATTTAGAATATCTGCTGGTACTAGAGTCGGTTCTGTTTATGATTTTGACACGACTCTTGCTTCCACTCTCATAACTATGGGAATAAGAAAATCCTTTTTTGATTTGAATGTTTCCAGTTCAAATAACGGCATCGTTTCTCCAGGAAACTCTTCTGTAAATACCGTATCTTGGCAAAATACTTTGCCGGACAGAGTGGTTAATGGTGTTATAGAAGTTAAATTGTCTGGAAATGCCCTAGACAGATCAAGAGTGTCTGTTTCAAATCAAGGTTTTTATAGGTCTATAGATGACACAATAATTTGGGATAAAAATACAACAAACTCACTATCATCGATGTCTCCTGGGGATAGCGGCAGATTTAGTTTCTCTGTGTTTTCAATAGATAGTTTGGTTCAACCAAATCTTATAAAAAATCCATATATTAATTTAAGGATTAATATGTCAGGAGAAAGAGTCGGTAGAGATGGCGGAGAAGTTTCTTCGTCTGAGGAATTAGTTGTAAAGATATCATCGGTTATCAATTTGGTAAGTAAATCATTAAGGTATACTGGACCTTTTTCAAATACTGGACCTATTCCTCCAAAAGCAGACCAGGAATCTACTTATACAATTAATTGGGTTTTGACAAATACAACTAATGATTTAAGAAATACACTGGTGAGATCTGTTTTACCAGTAGGAGTTTCTTGGAAAGGGGAAGTTTCTCCATCTAGTGAAAAAGTAACATTTGATCCCGATACCAGAGTTGTTACTTGGGAAATTGGCAATGTTTCTGCTGGGACTGGTTTTGTGTATTCACCGAAACAAGTCAATTTTAAAGTTGGAATTATTCCTAGTATAAATCAGATAGGGTCTGCGCCTATTTTGATTAATCAATCAATGGTTTCGGCATTAGATACTCACACTGAAGTTGAGGCCAGATTTAATTCTTCACCTGTTACTACTAAATATTCTGATCCTCAATTTAGAGAT
>CAYMJQ010000011.1:0-21426 GCA_964391455.1 uncultured Candidatus Saccharibacteria bacterium
TCACCGTATTCTTATACGGAGAGTGAAAAAACTCTATAGCGCCTAGTATCTAAGGCAATTTAATTAGCTTTTCAAATCTCTCTTCTTCGCACTTATGATTGCTCTATAAATTACAAATAAGTTGATTTTTTATTGCTTTTATCTTATACTGGCGCAATGATTGTTTTAAATGCAGAACTTAGAGATAAGTTACAAAAACTAGAGGATGTAAGAAATGAGGGGAAAATTCCTGCTGTTTTTTACGGTAAAAAGACAGAATCTACCCCTATTTCTGTATTAAAAAATGAATTTATAGCTGTTTGGAGAAAAGTTGGTGAATCTGGTGTTGTCACGATAAAAACACCTAAAGGAACAGTTGATACTCTTATTCACGATGTTCAGATAGACCCAGTTACAGATACTCCTGTACATGCTGATTTTTATGTATTTGAAAAAGGTAAAAAAGTAGAAGTTTCTATACCTTTGGAATTCATTGGTGTTTCTCCTGCGGTCAAAGATTTGGGAGGAAATCTAGTTAAAGCTTTGCAGGAATTAAATATATCTTCAGATCCTCAAAGTATTCCTCACGAAATAGCCGTTGATATATCTGCTTTAGTTGATTTTGATAGTAAAATAATTGCTAGCAATATAAAGCTTCCTGTCGGAGTTACTTTAGTAGAAAATCCAGATGAAGTAGTGGCTCTTGTTGAAAGACAAAGAGAAGAAAAAGAAGAAGAATCTGCTCCAGTAGATTTAAGTAGTATAGAGGTAGAGAAGAAAGGTAAAAAAGAGGAAGACACTGAAACTACAGAATAAACCTATTTTTATTCGTTTTTTGTAACTTTATTGTGGATAACTCGTCTGGAAGATAGTGTATAATTACCATATGTTAAATTGGGTGTTTTTGATGCTTAAAAATTCAAAATTAATTAAATTTTTTGTCATTTTGTCTTTTGTATTTAGCTACTCTTCTCCTTTAGCTGTTTTTTCTATGACAAGGGAAGAGCAGGAGGCTATATGGAGAGCAGAATTAGCTCAAACAGAAGCGGATATTGCAAAATGGCAATCAATACTAAATAGCACCAAAGCGAATACGAAATCTCTTCAAGAAGAAGCAGCGGTTTTAAATGCAAAAATAAAACAAGCCCAAGCTTTAATCAGGCAGAGAAATATCAACATAGCTCAATTGGGTAATCAAATAAAAGATAAACAAAATAAAATATTAACACTTGAAGAAAAGATAGAAAAAGGACATGAGTCTTTAGCTCAACTTATAAGAAAAACTCATCAAATAGATGATTTTTCTTTACCAGAGGTAATATTAGGGAAAAAAGATATTTCAGAATTTTTTTCTGATGTAGATAGTTTTCAAAGTATAAAAAGATCTATGGCAGAGCTTTTTGAAGAAGTTAGACAAACAAAAGTTTTAACAGAAAAAGAAAAAGCTAGTTTAGCCGTAGCCCAAGATAAAGAACTTGATACAAGAGCTGCTGTTGAAGCGCAAAAAAGAGAAGTTGAAAAAAATGAAAAGGAAAAACAATATCTTATTTCAGTAAATAAAACCCAAGAAAAATCATATGAACAGGTTATTGCCGATAGACAAAAAAAGGCAGCCGAAATAAGGGCTCAATTGTTTAGACTTGCTGGAGGTTCAGCAGCTATACCTTTTGGTACAGCACTTACATATGCACAATCAGCTTCAGCTAAAACAGGAGTGAGCCCCGCTTTTATACTTGCTATTTTGACTCAAGAAAGTAGTTTGGGAGCGAACGTTGGAAGATGTTATCTTACAGATCCAAATACTGGTGCCGGTATTGGTATAACATCAGGAAGAACTTTCTCTAATCTAATGAAAGCAAATAGGGATGTGGAACCATTTTTGGATTTGACTAAAAGGTTAGGTTTAGATCCTTATAGTACTCCAGTATCATGTCCTATAGCTGGAGTTGCTGGATATGGGGGAGCTATGGGTCCAGCACAGTTTATACCTTCTACTTGGAAGCTTTTTGAAGAAAGATTAAAAAAAGCACTTGGTAGAGAAGCTAATCCTTGGATTCCAGAGGATGCTTTTACAGCTTCTGCTATGTTTTTAGCAGATTTAGGGGCAAAGGCTGGCACACACAGTGCAGAATCAAGAGCAGCTTGTAGATATTATGGAGGCGGGGCTTCTACTTGTTCTTATAGTAGAAGTGTAATGAGTTTGAAAGCAAAAATACAAGAAGATATTGATTATCTAAATCAATACGGTATTTCTAGAAGATAGAAATAATTGTATAATGTTTAAATGAAGAAAGGCCAAATATATTTTGCAGTTATATTTTTTTGTATTGCGACTGGTGTCAGCGCTTCAGATGTTTCATATTCAATAATTAACAACACCTCAACAACTACAAATAGTTTTTCTGTTTCCATAAATACTATTCTTACCAGAACCACATATGATTGTGATCTGAATCAATATGATTGTAAAAAAACAAAAGAGCTTTTAAATGCAAGACTGGAGGATCCATTAAGACTTGTTACCTTAGATTATTTTGAAGAGAAAGAAAGAAGTAAGTCAACATCAACACCAGTTGTTGTTTCTGGTTCTGTGATAGAAAAGAAAGATTTAATTTTTGGTAATAAATTAATACCAAGAAATGCTAAATTCATAACTTATTCTCCAGATGGCAAGAAACTATCTTATTTTTATAGTGATGATGAAATGATTAAGACATACAAAAATTTTGTTACAATTTTTGATGACGGTAGAACTCTAGAAAGATTTGATTCTAATGGTCCTTGGGAACTTGTAACAGATGTTTATAGGATGTTTGATTACACCTCTGATAGTAAGAAATTAGTTTATATAGATGATAGAGATGGAAGCAGTAAACTATATTTGGTTGATTTAGAAAATGATAAAAATTTAGTAGGAGAACCTCTTATTTCCAGAAAATATACTGTGTTAGATTTTGTAGTAAGCGATAATGGAGTTTATTTTATAGCCAATAGACAAGGTTTGTATAATTGGGGTATTTTTGAGTTAGATTTGAATACAAGAATTCTAAAAACAATCAATCCAAACGTAATGTATACAAATGCTTTAGTTGTTATAAACCACAATCTTATTTTTACAGAAAATAATAAAGGCCAAGGAAAAATAAAAGCATATAATATAAAAGAAGGAGTGTCTAAAGATTTTGTCGGGATTACTCAAGAAGAAGTTCCAAATCTTTCATATAAAGTAATTAATAATAAAAACATAAAAGGTGTATTGTATTTACCAAACAAGGAAAAGGCTTTAAAAAAGGCAATAGTATGGCTACATGGTGGTCCATTCAGACAGACAGCTGTAGACAGACATTCATACGGCAGTTATGCTACTTTTGACTGGATGTTAGATGAATTAGTGCAGTCAGGAGTTATTGTGTTTAAGCTAGATTATCCTGGAAGTATGGGTCAGGGTGTGGCCTATACGAATAGTATCGTTAATAATATTGGTAATGTAGATGTAAGAAATGTATCGCAAGCAATTGATTATGTGAAGTCACTCGGTGCAAAAGATGTATATCTTTTTGGTAATAGTTATGGTGGATATTTATCAATAAAATCATTGGTTGATTTAAATTCTAAATTATCCGGTGCATTTGCAGTGGCCCCGGTGACTGATTGGAAAAAATTAATTGATGATGTATCCCCAACACCTTTTGAAGTACATTTTGGAGGTGTATATAACTTAAATAACAAAAATTTATACGATAAATCTAGTATTGTTATGAATTTATCAAAACTTCAAAAACCTCTATATATATTTCATGGAGATCTAGACAATCAAGTTCCTTTTAGTCAATCTGAGTATCTTTACAAAGAGGCATTAAAATTAAATAAAGATATTAAATATTATTCGATAAAAAATCAGGGACATGTAATAAGTGGAGTTTCTCAAAATGAAGCTATTTGCAATAAGTTATTTGAAGGAATGTCTTTGTCTACCACATCTGAAGTTTGTGTAATGAGATAGAAATATTATCTAATATATGATTCAATATCTTATATGGATTTAGGGCATACAAGTATATGGTATTACTTTATAGTGATGCCAGTTCTAATTTTGTTTTCTATTTTTTTTCTAAATAAAATTCCTTTTTACAAGAAAGTTCTTAACGAAGAGGAAAGTGGGAGATTTCAAGCTTTAGATGGTTTAAGAGGTGTTTTAGCTATAAATGTATTTTTTCAACATGCTGTAACCAATTGGTTTTATTTTCAAACTGGAGTTTGGCAGATCGTAAATATAAAATTTTACAGACATTTGGGCGGAGAGGCAGTTATACTTTTTCTTATAATGACTAGTTTTTTATATTGGTCAAAAATGATGGCTCAAAAAGGAGAAGTCGATGAGGGTTATTTATATAGGAGTCGATTTCTTCGTTTAGCACCCATGTATATTTTTTGTGCCGGTCTTATTGTTTTTTCAATTTTGATTCAATCTGGTTTTGATATTGATTTCAAACAAACAGCAAAAGATATACTTTCCTGGCTCACTTTGGGTCTTATAACAACTCAATCTGTAAATGGAATAAGTGTATTGCCTGTAAATGCTGGTATACACTGGACTCTTCATTTTGAGTGGTTTTTTTATTTAATGCTTCCAATACTGGCAATTTTTTTGAGAAGTAAAAAAATGCTAATTATGGCCCTACCTATAGTTTTTTATGCTTTATCGTCCCAATACCGTGGTTATTGGGCTATATTTTTCTTTGGCATTATTGCTGCTCACATATACAGTCTTTACCCTAAAATAGAATTTTTTAATAGAAAAATATCCTCTATAATCCCAATTCTCGGCATATTTTTAGTGTATCTTATGAATTATAAACCATATTCTTTTTCACAGTATTTTGTTTCTATGTTTGTTTTTCTAAGTTTTATTTATGGGGCAGATTTATGGGGGTTCTTAAAGACAAATGTTTCAAGATTTTTAGGCACTTTAAGTTACAGTATTTATCTTATCCACGGAATAATATTGTTTGCTGTACTAAATTCTTTTGATTATTTTTCTCCAATTATAAACACAACCCCAATAGTATTTTGGGGTCTTATATCTTTAAGTGGAGTTATTACGATCATTGTCTCTTCAATAACTTATCGTTATATAGAATATCCATTTATAAAAATGATAAAAAATGGTAAATCTCAAATAGTTAAAACTGATATTGCTGATAAGGTAATGTAGTAATATCTAAAAGGGGTATTTGGTTGCCAAAATAAAGGTTTTTTGGTAGAGTACTTGAGCAATGAAAAAAGATATACATCCAAATTCAAGACCAGTTCTGTTTATAGATAACTCAAATGGAGCTGAGTTTATTATTTCTTCTACAGTAAATACTGAAGAAAAAGGTAAATCAAAAATAGATGGAAAAGAGTATCCTGTTTACAGACTTGAAATATCAAGTGCATCACACCCTTTTTATACTGGAAACGAAAAAATTCTAGATACAGCTGGAAGAGTTGAGAAATTTAAGTCTAGAGTTGCTAAGGCAAGCGCAAAAAAGAAAGCTTAATTTTTTGCTGAATTAAGAATTAGGAATGATGAATATCAAAGTTTTTTATCTTTATGCTATTCTTTATTCATAATTCAATATTCTTTATTCTATTTACATGGACTTAGAGAAATTTATACAAAATCCTAAAACTTCTTACTTAGCAGAAAGTTATAAGAGGTTGGAAAAAGAAGAGGAAGTCACAAGAAAAATGATAGAAAGTGATCCTGCTTTGGCTGAGCTAGCTAGTTCTGAGTTAGAGTCTTTGGTGTTGCAAAAAAATGAAATACTCAAACAGATGGAAGATATATTAAAGGAAGAAGAAAAAGAAGAAGAATTTCCTAACGAAATTATTCTAGAAGTTCGTGCTGGAGCTGGGGGAGAAGAGGCCTCTCTTTTTGCAGAAGAATTAGCCAAAATGTATACAACATATGCAAAAAACCAGGGTTGGTCTGTATTTGCTATTGATGAATCTTTTTCTAGTACAGGGGGATATAAGGAAGCAGCTTTTGAAATAAGAGGAAAGGGTGTTTATAAAGCTTTAAGATATGAGACAGGAGTGCATAGAGTTCAGAGAGTTCCAGCGACAGAAAAAAATGGCCGAGTTCATACTTCGACAGCGACAGTAGCAGTTCTACCAGTAAGAAAAAAAACTACAATCGTTATATCTCCTTCAGATTTAGAGATAGAAACTTCGCGTTCTGGTGGTGCTGGTGGACAAAATGTAAATAAAGTTGAAACAGCTGTTAGAATCATACATAAACCAACAGGTTTAGACGTTCGTTCTACTGCAGAAAGAAGCCAGCTTAAAAATAAAGAAAGAGCCATGTCTATTTTGACCGCAAAACTTCAGATGATGAAAGATGAAGAAGAGTCTGCTAAGTATTCTTCGGATAGAAAAATGCAAGTAGGGACTGCCGATAGGTCAGAAAAAATAAGAACATATAATATTTTGCAGGACAGAATAACGGATCATCGTATAAGACAAAATTGGCATAACATAGAGAAGATACTTGCTGGCGCTATAGAGCCAATAATAGAAGCCATGGAAGGTTTTGACGGCATCTCTTCTGGAAGCTCTGAAGATGATGAATAAGATTAATATTTAAAATTTCTTTTAATATTTCCAGAAAAGAGATTTTTAATAGGTACTTCTAAGGGTTGCGTAAAAGGCCTCTTTCTGTTAAGATAATCCCCACGTATGACAAAAACAGATAATTCTTCAAATAGTGGAAATGGCGCGGTTGACGCTCTATTTTCTGCTGGAGCACACTTTGGATTTGTAAAGTCTAGGAGACACCCAAGTACAAAACCTTTTATATTTGGGGTAAAAAATAATATAGAAATATTTGATTTAGAGAAAACCAAAGAATCTCTAGGTAGTGCTTTAGAATTTGTATCTGATTTAGCTTCTAAGGGTTCTACAATACTTTTTGTAAGTGGTAAAAATGAAGCAAGAGAGTCTATAGTTTCTGGTGCAGAAAGTATCAATATGCCATATGTTGCAGGTAGATTTATTGGTGGCACATTAACTAATTTTGGAGAAATAAAAAAGAGGGTAGAAAAGTTAGAATCTTGGACTTCACAAAAAGATAAAGGTGAGTTAGTTAAATACACAAAAAAGGAAAGACTTTTGATAGATAGAGAGATTGATAAATTAAAAACTTTCTTTTTCGGTCTTTCTGTTATGAAAAAATTACCTGAAGCTGTTTTTATAGTTGATAGTAAAAAAGAACACATAGCTTTGAAGGAGGCAAAGAGTTTGGGGATTCCTGTTATTGCTCTTTGTGGTACTGATAACAATCTAAATGATGTAGATTTTCCTATACCTGGCAATGATTCTTCTAAGACCAGTATAGATTTTTTTGTTAAACAAATAGTGGAAGCTTATAAAAAAGGCCAGTTGAAAAAAAATAACCCTACTGTATAATTTATATTTGTTAGAAGGTATTTTTTCACTCTAAATTTATTATGGAAATAACAACTGATTTAGTTAAACAACTAAGAGATAAAACCGGTGTTTCTGTCATGCAGTGCAAAAAAGCATTGGAAGAGGCTGGTGGAGACATGGAAAAAGCAACCATGATGCTTTTGAAGAAAAGTGCTGATATAGCCTCTAAAAAAAGCGATAGAACTCTTGGAGCCGGTTTTGTTTCTACTTATGTACACTCTACAGGTGGTGTTGGAGCCATGGTTTTGCTTCTTTGCGAGACAGATTTCGTTGCAAAAAATGAAGAATTTAAAAATTTAGCAAGAGATATTGCAATGCATATAACTGCTACAAACCCTAAATTTTTAAAGAGAGAGGATGTGGATGAACATTCAAACTTATTAGCCAAAGAAATGTTTGAAAAAGAAGTTGAAGGCAAACCAAGCGACATTAAAGATAAAATATTGGAGGGTAAATTAAATAGTTACTGGAGTGAAAGAGTTCTACTCGATCAACAATTTATAAAAAATCCAGATTTAACTATTAGAAATCTATTGGAATCAGCAACTCAAAAATTTGGAGAAAAAGTAGAAATTTCTAGATTCGTTAGATATTCTGTTGCAGAATAGAAAAATTAATCTTTATGACAACTATATTTTTTGTAGTTTCTTTTATAGCTCTCATTTGTCTGATTTTATTTAGGGTTATACAAAATAATTTTAACTTGAGTTTTTTGTCTAGAATTTATACTAAAACTGATTCTATTATGGAATCTGTTATAAGTTCTATTTTTTTGAAGTATAACTATTTTAAAAAAGTTGGACAGATTTTTGTCTTTGAATTTTTGCCAGCACTTGTGTATGAGTTTTTAGTTAAATCTAAAGATTATGTTGCCAGAAGATATTATAATTCTGCCAATGAATTTCGTGGCAGAAGAATGCTTAGAAATGATGGATCAGTCTCTGCTTTTCTAGAGCAACTTTCTGGAGATAAATAGTTGAAAAAAAGTTATAGTAGTGATAAATTGTTAGAGTTGCCACTTTAGCTCAGTTGGTAGAGCAGCCGTTTTGTAAACGGCAGGTCGTCAGTTCAAGCCTGACAAGTGGCTCCAAAATTAAAATCTCCCTTAAGGGAGATTTTAATTTCTAGTTTTGTTTTTCTTGAGTTGTCGTAGCTTGATTGTTTAAGGCTTTTATTTTGGCTAATTCTGGCATAATTTCTTCTATATCTTCTATATTTTTGAAGCCGTAATGGACTTTATTTTTTATAACTAATGCAGGCAATTCATTTTTTACTTTATATATTGATATTAGTGTTTTGATAGCAGATAAGTCCATATCGTAATCAAAAGAATACACTCTTAGTTCTGGGTAAATTTCTCTTAATCTTGTTAATACATAACCTTCATCTTCACATTCTTTACAGTTTTCACTATTTGAATAGAAATATATTATTGATAGGGGTGTTTTTTTACATTTTTCACTTATTTTATTCATAAGTAAATAATCTTTTATTTCCAATAGAGAATAGTATTTTTTGAGGGTCTGGACTTCAGGGTCATCTGCACCTCTTTGATTTTCTGTGTATGAAAGTTTGGTTTCTAGTTCGGATAGTTCTTTTGAAAGTGAACCAGTTCCAAAATCTTCACAAGATGACTCTTCTAGTAATGCAAATTGAGTTTCAGAAGATAAGATGTCTATAGATATCTTATCTTGAATATTTCTTATCTCTTCTATTTTTTTTTGACCAAAATAATTACTTAGGTAAATAGCAGTTATAAATATAGCCGAAGTTATAAGGAAAGAGAAAAGATATTTTTTATAATCTATATTTTTGTCCATAATTTATTAATTAACGCCAAGTGCCTTTTACACCTAAAACTGTATTAAACACAGCTTTTACTATCCACATAGGAGCTATAAACATATACAAAGATAGATAATAAATCAAATCCATACCTATATTTAATTTTCCTTCAGCCATTTTCTTAGAAGCTAGTATCATTGTTATAGATCCTATTGCTACAACAAGACTTATTATCGCAATCAGTTCTGTATTTATATAAAATAAATCAAAAGTTGGAATTTTAAAATTTGGGTTTATGCCAACCACTTGGATTCTTTCTATGTAGTTTATTAGTGATTTAATAAGGTTATATATTGATACTCCAGATACATAAAGCACAGAAATTATTGATATGCATGCCATAGGAAGTATTAACATTCCCACATTTCCATATTTTTTATTAAATATCATTTCTCTGTAATCTATAGCGTTTTTTATAAATCCATGAGACCATCTCACTCTTTGTTTTAATAGTCTTGGTAGTGTTTTGGGTGGCACGGTATATACATAAGCATTATGGGCGTGAGCTATTTTGTAACCATTTTTTTGCATCCTTAATGCTATTTCTATATCTTCACATTGATGTGCGTGTTTGTATGGCCCTAATTTATCAAAAACTTCTTTTCTAAAAATAGAAAATGGACCTGGAGTTATGTAGATTGCATCCATGTAGTGATAAAGTTTTCTAGTAAATATACCAAAGCCATATTCAACTTTTTGAAGTAGTTGTAGTACAGAAGTTGGTTTCCATAGAATTATTGATGGAGCAACAGCCATATTTTTTTTATCTTGAAAATAAAGAGCAATCTTTTTCATACTGTCTTTATGTACATATGAATCTGCATCAAGACATCCTATAAGTTCAGTATTTGATTTTGATATTGCATAATTCAGAGCTGTGTGTTTACCGCCATTTTCTTTTTTGTGCAGTTCTATTTGGGGATTGTTTTTGAAATTTTGTATTACATTCCAGGTGTTGTCTGTAGAACCATCATCTACTACCATTATTTTCAACTTATCTTTTGGATAATCTAATTTTAGAATAGAATGAATCGTTCCTGATACAGTTTTTTCTTCGTTCCAACAAGGAACGACTATGGTTACAGAAGGGTATTTTTTAAGTTTTACATTTTTTTGGGCTTCTTTTTCAGCTTTTATATTTTGTCTGTTCTCAAAATAAGTTATAAGTAAAAATATCTCAAAATTTAGTGAGATGAACAAAAAAGCATACGTTATTAATTGACCTGGATCTAGCATCTGTGTTTTTTATAATTGTTAGTAGATTCTAGCTTTTTTCTGGATGTTTTTCAATCTTTGGGCTACAATAGTTCAATATGGAAAATAAAGAAGGGAAGCATAGACATATTCATCCAATAACTCTTGTTTTAAATAATATAAATCAGATTTTTACAGAAATGGGGTTTAGTATTGCGGGAGGTCCAGAAATTGAGAATGAATTCTACAACTTTGACACTTTAAATATTCCAGAATGGCATCCAGCAAGAGATATGTGGGATACGTTTTGGATCGCTAGCGACCCAAAACAAATTGGACAGCGACTAAAGCCTGATCTATTACTTCGCACCCACACTTCACCTGTACAAGTGCGTTTTATGGAAGCAAATAAACCACCCATTAAAATCATTGCTCCAGGAAAAGTGTTTCGTCATGAAGCCACAGATGCAACTCATGAAGCTCAGTTTTACCAGTTAGAAGGGCTTGTGGTTGGAGAAAATATTTCTATTGCAAACTTAAAATGGACACTAGAAGAATTTTTTGAAAAACTTTTTGGTAAAAAAACTGGTGTTAGGCTTCGCCCAAGTTACTTTCCTTTTGTTGAGCCTGGAGTGGAAATAGATATGCAGTGTTTTAAATGTGGGGGATCTGGATGTAATGTTTGCAAAAAAACAGGATATATTGAAATTATGGGTGCTGGATTAGTTCATCCGAAGGTTTTAGAAAGTAGTGGGATAGATAGTAAAAAATATTCTGGTTTTGCTTTTGGTTGTGGGATTGATAGGTTGGTAATGCTTAAATATGGAGTTGATGATGTAAGACTTTTATACCAAGGAGATCTTCGTCTAATAAATCAATTTTAATATAATTATGAAAGTATCATATAACTGGTTACAGGAATACATAGAGGATAAACTACCAGATGTAAAAATAGTTACAGATGCTTTAACTATGCATTCTTTTGAAATAGAAGAAATCGTAGAAAAAAATGGAGATTTTGTTATTGATGTGAAAGTTCTTCCAAACAGGAGTCATGATTGTTTGTCTCACTACGGTATAGCTTCTGAAATATGTTCGGTGCTAAATCTAAAAAGAAAAGATTTATTGACTCCGGCTATATTAAATAAGACAGATAAACTCAGAGTAAATATAAACACAAAAAATTGTAATAGACAGATGTTTGTGTTGATTGAGGATGTTAATGTTTCAGAAAGTCCAGAGTGGCTTAAAAATAAGTTAAATATTTTAGGTTCACGTTCTATAAATTCTATAGTTGATATAACAAATTATTTTACTTTTGCTTTTGGTCAACCAATGCATGCATTTGATGCAAGTAAGGTTTTGATAAATTCTAAGGGACAGTATGAGTTTAATATTCGAGAAGCAATTAAAGATGAGAAAATTGTTCTTTTGGATGGCAAGGAATATGTTTTAAATGAAAGTGTTGTGGTGATTGCAGACAATGAAAAACCTCTAGATGTTGCTGGGGTTATGGGTGGCAGAGACAGTGGAGTTACGAAAGCTACAAAAGATATTATTTTATCTTTTTCAAATTTTAATCCAGTTTCAATAAGAAGTACTGCAAAAAAACTAGGTATAAGAACTGATGCTTCACATAGGTTTGAAAATGGAATATCACAGGTTTTAATAGAGAGAGTTTTGCCATATGTTTTGAAAACGGTTTCCGAAACTTCTGGTGGAAAAATAGTTGGGGTTTTGGATGTATCTAAAAACACAGAAAAACAACAAAAAATTTCCGTTCCAGTAAGTAAAATAAGCAGCATGCTGGGACTCACTGTTAGTCCTGAAGAGTCTATCTCTCTTTTACAAAGACAAAAAATAGAAACTATTATAAAAGATGATTTTTTGGAGGTTACAGTTCCTCTAGAAAGAATTGATTTGAAAATCCCTGAAGATGTTGTTGAAGAAATAGGGAGACTTTTTGGTTATAAAAATATAGCCCCTTCTCCTCTAGTTTTAGATTCAAAACTTATTATTAATCAAGATGTTTATATAAGTGACTCAATAAGAAATATTTTGGGAGAAACTGGTTTTACTGAGATATATTCTTACGCTTTTTCTTCAAAAGGAGAAGTTTTACTGGAAAATCCTTTAGCTGGTGATAAAAAGTTTTTAAGAAGTAATCTTTTGACTGGGATGGAAGAAGCTCTTGAAAAAAATTTTAAGTATTTAGATTTGCTTGGTATAGATGAGGTTAAATTATTTGAAATAGGTAAGGTGTTTAAAGTGAAGGGAGAAACACTTCATTTGTCTTTAGGTGTAAAATTCCCTAAAAATAAAAAAATAAATGTAGATGAAGAAATAGCCAGAACTATAAAACTTATAGAAGATAAACTGGATGTTTCTGTGGGGGATGTCTCTATTGTTGGTGGTGTTGCCGAGTTTGATTTAGAAAGAATTAAAAAAGAATTGACTTCTGCAGAAGATTATCCGGCAGATATTTGGAATATAAAAAATAAAAATGTAACCTATAAACCTATTTCACCTTTTCCTTTTGCAGTGCGAGATGTTGCAGTTTTTGTGCCGAATGAAGTAAGTGAGGAAGAGGTAGATAATTTGATAAAAGTAAAACTTACAGATATTGTTGTGAGATTTAGTATGTTTGATAAATTCACAAAGGAAGATAAAACTTCGTATGCGTTTAGACTGGTATTTCAAGCAAATGATCGAACTTTAACGGAAGATGAGATAAATGCTGTGATGAACCCAATTTATGAGAAATTGAAGTCGAAGGAAGGCTTTGAGATTAGATAAGGGCTTTTTCACTAAAACTTTTTTCAGACCGCTCACTCTCTCCTGCGAAGAGTTCACTTTGTTCTCGGTCTCTATCTGTCAATGAGCTCTCGCTTGGCTCGAGTCGTTGACAGAACCATGTTAGAGACCTGCGAGGTCATCAAAAAGTTTTAGTTCAAAGCTAATGCAAATATGAAATTTTTTGCATCAAAAAACCCCATACCGAGCCCCACGCATTGCGCGGGGCTCCCAGTCGGGGCGAGAGAAATCGGTTTCAGTATTCATCGGCACGCCGTCGGGAGTCGAGGTATTCATCGACATCGACTTCAGCATCTTCCTGTTCTTGAGGCAGGCATGCTCCGCAAAGATCACGAATCGGCGCCCTGTCACCTCGTGTCATCCAAGGCAAAGGCGAACCACAGTTTTTGCAATTACTCTTGAATGCATTGCCGTTCACTGTCGCCAGAATACTGAGGCCTTCTTTGCGTTCCTTGTTTCCGTCGTAGTCTTCGAAGACTGTATAGATTTTGAGTTCACCTTTGATCTTCTTTGCCTCAATGAACAAAGAGTAGACATTAGAGAACTCAGTTTCCTTGTCGCCATGGACAAGAATAAAACCTGATACCTTTCCGATCTTTGGCATACTACTTCTCCTCCATCCCTAATTATACAGCTATTTTGTCAAAAAATCAATAGTTTGATATTTGGACCTTTAGATGCTTTAAAAATGCTTGTTTTAAGTAGTAAAATTTGCTATAATTATATGACTAAAAACATAAAATAATGGCTAAGAAAGAAGAGAAAAAACCAGTAAAGAAGGATAGTTACGGAGCGGATGCAATCCAAATCCTAGAAGGCCTAGAGCCGGTTAGAAAGCGACCTGGAATGTATATTGGTACAACAGGAGTTGATGGTCTACATCATCTTATTTGGGAGATTTTTGATAACTCTCGTGATGAAGCCATGGGAGGTTTTGCAAACGATATTGAGGTTACACTTTTGCCTGGAAATAGAATCCGAGTAACAGACAATGGACGTGGTATTCCAGTTGATATTCATAAACAAACAAAAGTTTCAGCTCTTGAAACTATCATGACAACACTTCATGCTGGAGGAAAGTTTGGTGGTGAAGATGGAGGTTATAAAGTTTCTGGAGGTTTGCACGGAGTGGGAGCATCTGTGGTAAATGCACTATCTATTTATTGTAAAGTCACCGTTCATAAAACCGGCGATGGTATTTATATGCAAGAGTACTCACAAGGTAAGAAAAAAGCTCCAGTTAAAAAAATTGGTTCAACAAAGAAAAACGGAACCATTGTAGTTTTTGAACCAGACCCAGCAATTTTTCCAGTCATTGATTTTTCATTCAAGAGAGTTGTGGATCATTTACGACAACAAGCATATCTGGTGAAAGGTCTTCGCATTACTGTAAATGACGCATCAAAATACGAAGGAAAAATAAAAGAAGATGATGTGTTCAAAATTTCAGAATTAGGGCTTGAAATACCTTCAATGTCTTTCTATTTCGAAGGTGGACTTCTGTCTCTTGTGAAGTTCATGAATTCTACTCAAAAACCAATTCATAAAAATGTTTTTTATGTAGAGAAAAAAACAAATGAATATGAGTCTGTAGAGATATCACTTCAATATGTAGATGATATTTCTTCTAGACTTTCTGCTTTTGCAAACAACATTTACAACCCAGAAGGAGGAACTCATGTTACTGGTTTTAAAACAGCTCTAACTAGAACTTTAAACTCTTATGGTAGGAAAAATAATCTAATAAAAGATTCAGAAGATAATTTTACGGGGGATGATGTTTTAGAAGGGTTGACCGCAGTTATATCTGTAAAATTAAGAGAAGTACAATTTGAAGGACAAACAAAAGCAAAACTTGGAACTGTAGAAGCACAATCTTCCGTAAATACAATTTTTTCAGAAGCTTTTACTTACTTTTTAGAAGAAAATCCAGATGATGCAAAAGCTATAATAAATAAATTAGTTTTGGCTCTAAAGGCAAGAAAAGCTGCAAAAGCAGCAAAAGATTCTGTTTTAAGAAAGGGTGCTCTGGAAGGCATGACTTTGCCTGGAAAACTTGCCGACTGTCAAAGTAAATCTGCAGAAGATTCTGAACTGTTTATTGTAGAGGGAGATTCTGCTGGAGGTACAGCAAAAACAGGTCGTGACAGAAAAACACAAGCGATTCTTCCTTTACGTGGAAAAATTTTAAATATTGAAAGGGCTAGATTGGATAGACTACTGGAGTCAGAGCAAATCAAAAATTTAGTGATTGCATTGGGAACAGCTATAGGAGACACATTTGATATTTCAAAACTTAGGTATCATAAAATAATTATCGCAACAGATGCTGATGTTGATGGAGCTCATATAAGGACTCTAATACTTACTCTTTTATACAGATATTTTAGACCTTTACTTGATGGAGGATTTGTTTATATTGCCCAACCACCACTTTATAAAATAAAGAGAGGTAAAGAAGTTTTTTATGCATACTCTGATGAAGATAAAGAAAAAATAGTTGGAAAAGCAGAAGTTGCTGAAGTGGAGGAAATTTCAAATGAAGAAGAAGTTGAGGAGACTGAAGAAGAGGAAGTCGCCTCACTGGCGACCCGCCGAGGAGGCGGGAAGGGGGATAAACCTAAGACCGCTAAATTTTCAATTCAAAGATACAAAGGTCTTGGAGAGATGAATTCAGAAGAGTTGTGGGAAACTACAATGGATCCATCAAGAAGAGTCCTAAAACAAGTAACAGTAGAGAGCACTGTTTCTGCTGACAAAGTTTTTGATGTGTTGATGGGTACTGATGTGCCAGCAAGGAAGTCGTTTATACAGTCGAATGCCACAAAAGCTAATTTGGATATATAGTTAGAATATGGATCTACTAGATTTTATTAAAAAAAATTTAGATCTAATCATAAAGTTAACTTCTGCCTTTTTTGTTTTTTCTTATATATTTGGTTTTATTGCTTGGAATGTATATTTATCCCAATTCGGCTATTTTGAATCTAGTTTTTTACAAACTAGATTTCTTTCTGCTGGTATAACTATGACAATAATATACCTTGCATATATCGGTAGTCTTATTAAAATATATAATTTGATTAAAAATTCACTGTATGCAAAAAATTTCTCAGCAGATATGTTGGGAACTATGCTGGTAGTTGTTCTTTTTGTGCCTTGGTATAGCTATGTTATTTTTCCTAGAATTCCACAATTTTTGGGTGGAGCACATCCTTTTGCAAAATCTATAATTGCTTCAGAGGATGAGATAAGATATTTTTCTAGTTTGAATCTAATTCCGACTCCAAACTCTGGGGGTACTAATCCAATCCAGACAGAATATCTTTGTGAAATTTATAACAATGAGAATATAACTATTATTGGCAAGTCTAGCATGGGTAACTTTAGAGTTTTGATATTAAAAAAAGATTTATTTAAGGGTTTTCAAGTTGTTCCGTTATATCTTGAAAGTTATATAAGAAGCGAGGTTTGTAAGTCATTTGTTACTCGAAGCTATTTTTGGCCCCTTAAAAACTAAAACCGCCAGATGGCGGTTTTAGTTTTATTCGGATTTTGTTTCTTCTTTCTTTTCTTTTGGTTTTGACTCCTGTTTTTCTGAGTGTTCCATACGGTGTATTTTTGGTTTTTGAGGGACAATGAATATTGCAATTATATAGGCAATTATTCCAGGTAATATTCCTGAAACTATAACAACAATAATAAATCCGAGTCTAAGTATGGTTGGGTCTATATTATAATAATCTCCCAAACCACCGAAAACTCCACTAATTACTTTATTGTTTTCTGATTTATATAATTTTTTCATATTATTTCTTTTCTTTGATTTCTGTTTGGAGTTTCGATAGTAGTTCGTCTGCTCTTAGTTCTGATTTTTCTCCAGATCTAGATTCCAGAGTTACAACATTTTTTTCTATTTCTTTGTCTCCAATTACAACCCAGTATGGAACCTTGTTCACTTTTGCTTCTCGAACTTTTGTTCCGAGGTTTTCATCTGCATTGTCTAGTTCTGATCTTATACCTGTTTCCATTAACATTTTATGAATTTTTTCTGCGTATTCATTGTGGTTTTCTCTAACTGGAATAACTTTTACTTGAGTAGGAGAAAGCCAAAGAGGGAAGTTTCCTTCAAACTTTTCTATAAGAAAAGCCATAACTCTTTCAATGGCACCGATAGATGAGCGGTGTACAACTGTCGCTAATTTTTCAGTACCATCTTTGGCTGTGTAAACCAAGTTGAATCTTTTTGGCATTACGAAATCATATTGCACTGTGAAAGCTGTATTTTCTATACCACGAACATCTTTCATTTGAATATCAATTTTAGGTCCATAGAAAGCAGCTTCGTCTTTTGCCTCTGTGAATTTCACACCTTGTTTTTGTAATACTTCTCGCAAAACTTGTTCTGCCTCGTCCCAAGCATTATCGTCTTTATAGTATTTCTTGTCGTCATTTCTGTCACCGAGAGATAGTCTGTACCAGAAGTCTTCTCCTTTTTTAAGACCAAAAACAGAAACTGCTTCTTCAATAAGATCTAGGACATTTTTTACTTCTTCTTGAGCTTGTTTTACATCTGCACAGATAATGTGTGAGTCAGCTAGACAAAATGATCTTACACGTACAAGTCCCGACAAATTTCCAGAAGCTTCATATCTGTACAGTTTTGCTATTTCAGCAATTCGCATTGGAAGCTCTCTGTATGAGTGAGGTTTTGAAAGATATAGTTCAAAGTGGTGCGGGCAAGTCATAGGTCTTAGCATAAACTCCTCATCATCTATGGTTATAGGAGCATACATAGTGTCTTTGTAGTACGGGTAGTGGCCAGATTTTTCATACAGACCTATTTTAGCAATGTCAGGAGTAGTTACGTGTCTGTATCCACGTTTTATCTCAAGGTCCACTACAAACCTTTCAAGCTCCCGTCTTATGGTTGCTCCTTTTTCTGTATATAGTGGAAGTCCCTTTCCAACAGTGTCAGAAAATACGAATAATCCTAATTCTTTACCTATACTTCGGTGGTCGTTTTTATCTAGACCTATATCTTTATTTTCTTCTTCTTTCATATCAACTAGCATAGCATTACTATAGGCCTTTAGTAAATTGACCCCCTACACTCGTATTCATGAGGGGAGTTAAATACTTTTCTAGAGACTCCGCAGTGTCCCGAGCATGGTTCCGTCAAGGCATTTTATCTTGACGGATCGGGGTCGAGGATAAGGCTTAAAAAATTAGCTGGAATTTTTTAAGCTCGCTCTAGAAAAGTATTTAATGTAACCCTTACTCCATCATCCTCACCTTATCAATTAGCACTGATTTTTCACTATTTCTAATTGAGAAGACTCCCTTTACCACAACACAATTTTCTGGGATAAGAAAATCTTGAAACTCTTCAAAAACTTTAGGAAATACAACAGCATCAATAGAATCAGACATATCTGAAATTTTTAGAAATATCATTTTTTCTCCTTTTTTAGTTATTACAGATTTTATATTTTCTATTATTCCACCCAAGACCACAGGCATTTTTTCTTTCGCTTCTTTTTTTAATATTTTTATATTTTTGTCTTTTCCTTCTAATTTATGTTTGAAAGAGTCCAAGGGGTGTCCAGAAATATAAAGTCCTAAAAGTTCTTTCTCCCATAATAGTTGATCAGATGAGTTAGTTTCTCCAGATTTTTCTAGCTCAATATCTACCGTGTTAGTTACTTCAGATATTCCACCAAAGAGCGAATCTTGATTATTTTCTTTATTTCTTTCCTCTTTGTTAAATTGAAGCAACTTGTCTAAATTATGTAACAAATCGTTTCTACTGTAACCACTAGGAGTTATAGATTCTAATGCTCCAGTTTTAATAAGAGCTTCCATAGATTTTTTGTTTAAGTTTTTATCTTTTATTCTGCGTAAAAAATCTGATATAGATTTAAACTCTCCATTTTTCTTTCTTTCTTCTACAATACTATGTCCAATACCTTCTCCAAAGTTTTTTATGGTTGTAAGACCGAATCTTATAATATCTGTTTCTTCAGGACTTTTTCCCGCCACAACACCAAAACCTTCAAAAGATTTATTTATGTCTGGTGGTAAAACTGGAATCTTCATTCTCTTACATTCACCGATTATGTCTGAAATTTTTTCTACATCTCCTGATTCAGCTGTTAAAACCGCAGACATATATATAGCGGGGAAATTAGCTTTCATATAAGCAGTTTGATATGCAACTTTCCCATAACTTGCAGCATGCGCTTTGTTAAAACCATAACCTTGAAATGGTTCAAAAAGGTTCCATAATTCTTCAGCACTTTTTTTTGTCATTCCTCCATGTTTCTGACATCCCTCTACGAATTTAATATGTTGTTTTGCCATTTCTTCACGGATCTTTTTACCAACCGCTTTTCTAAATTTATCTACTTCACCCCAGTTGTATCCAGCAACTTCTATCGCGGTATAAAGTAGGTCGTCTTGGTATACAAGCACTCCAAAAGTTTTGTCTAAAAAGTTTTTCATTTTTGGGTGCATATATGTAACTGGTTTTTTGCCGTGTTTTCTGGCTATATATTCTTGTATGTTATCCATAGGTCCTGGTCTGTATAGTGCCACCATGACATTTATATCGTGAATTACTGTTGGTTTTAGTTCCATAAGAGCACGAGTCATTCCTTCTCCGTTTAATTGGAAAAGTCCTTCTGTTTCTCCTCGAGCCAGCATTTCAAACGTTTTTTTGTCATCTATTGGGATATTTTCTATATCTATTTTTATACCTAATATTTTATCTACTCTTTTTACTGCGTCTGCCAAAATAGAAAGATTTCTTATCCCGAGAAAATCAAATTTTAGAAGTCCTACACCATCTTCTCCGACAGAATGCATATCATATTGAGTTATGATTTTGTTGTCTCCCTTTGTATCGTACTGGAGTGGTGTGTAGTCTGTAAGTGGAGTTGGAGATATAACAACTCCAGCGGCATGTACCGAAATGTGTCTGGCACAACCTTCTATTTTTTTTGCCATATCTATTATGGTTTTTACATCTTTTTCCGAATTGTATAGTTTTTTTAAATCCGGCTCTTCTTTCAAAGCTCTTTCTATTGTCATCGGGAAACCTTGTTGTCCCATCGGAATAAGTTTTGCTATAGAGTCTCCTAAACTATATGGAAAACCAAGGGCTCTGGTTACATCGCGAACACTTCCTCTGGCCGCCATAGTTCCGAATGTACCTATTTGTGCAACTTTATCTACACCGTATTTATTTTTTGCATACTCTATCATTTCATCTCTTCTGTTGTCGGCAAAATCCATATCAATATCAGGAGCACTTGGTCTATCTGGGTTTAAAAATCTTTCAAACGGTAAAAGATAATCTATTGGATTTACATTTGTAATTCCCGCAAGATAAGTCACAAGGGATCCAGCCACAGAACCTCTGATAGTTGTGAGAATTCCATTTTCGTGAGCGTATCTTAAAAGATCGGATACGACTAAAAAGTAAGGCGAATATCCTTTATCAGAAATAACTTTTAATTCGTAGTTCATCCTTTCAAGAATCTCTGGGGTTTTTTCCAGTTTTCTTTTTTGTATTCCTTCCTCTGTTATTCTTCTAAGTTCTTCGTCATATGAAAGACCACTTTCTACTATGTATTCAGGTAAGAACCATTTACCTATAGAGATTTCTAAATTACATCTATTTGCTATTCTTTCTGTATTTTCTATAGCTTCTGGTGTATGTTTGAAAAAATCTTTTGCTTGTTTTTGTGTTATGAAAGAAAAGTTTTCTTCTTTTACTTCTATTTTTTCATCGTTTTGTGTTTGAACTGCTAATAGTGTTTGTCTCGCAACTTTATCATCTTCTTCTAAATAATAAACATCATGAGAGGCGACAATAGGAGTTTTTGTCTTTTCTGCAAAAGCTATTAATTTTTTCATATTTTCTTCGTGGCCATCAATTTCTGGATGGTGAGTTATTTCAAAAAAGAAATTGGGTCCATCTTCTGTATCAAAAAATATTTTTTTATACCAATCGAGTCTTTCTTCAGCTTGCTGTGTGTTTTCAAGTTTAATTGATTGCAGAATATCACTTGAAAAAGAAGGTGATATTGCAATAAGACCTTCAGAGTATTTTTCTAA
>CAYMJQ010000012.1:0-19610 GCA_964391455.1 uncultured Candidatus Saccharibacteria bacterium
TTTTCTGCGACCCCGGCTCGGCCCGTCGGCCTGCGCCTCGCACAAGTACGAAAAAATCTGCGTTTAGCAGATTTGTTTCGTCTTGTGCGCCCACCAGGGATCGAATCTTACAGATTCAGTACACCTTTTCTATTTTTTATTTCGTTAAACTCATAAAAAATTATCAAAGGTTTTCGATCCCTTAAATAAAGCTAGCGCTTTATTTTGGTCTGTGCGCCCACCAGGGATCGAACCTGGGACCTTATCCTTAAGAGGGATCTGCTCTACCAGCTGAGCTATAGGCGCATGTAACTATAGTAAAGTTATAATACATAATAAAAATCTTATTTTCAATCACATATTCATATCTTGCGATATATCGAAAAATATGAATTTAAATAATAAGAAAAAATAATAAAAAAATTTACCTACCAGATCTCAGATCAGTCTTAGCTGGATATAATTAATAAATCTCTTATAAATTAAAATTTCAGATAATTACTAAACCTATTCTTACCGACTTTTGGTGGTATAATTTTTTGAATCTGAAACCAAAAACTTTTGTATTTTCTAATTTCTTTAGTTAATTCATCATACTTTCCATTTTCATAATCATGAGATATTCTCGCAACTGTAGAAGAACTCACTTTTAGCGTATTCTCTATAGCATAAATAGATTCTCCTTGGTCAAGTAATATAATTATAGCCAAACGTTTTGAAAGCATTATTTTTTCTGTACTTGTCATAATGCAATTAAAAATAAGTTTGGTTTTTCCATTTCTTACTAAATTTTCAAAAGCCTTATAAAATTGATTATTTATATTTATAAATTTGTCCTTTTCTAGAAATCTTTTTGAAATATGTGGCATATGTCAAATCTTGCGATATATCGCAAGAAATAAAAAGATAGATTTTTAGAATAAATATGTTATAGTTTATTTTACTAGCTAAATTTACAGCTAGATATTGGGCAAGTGGCGGAATTGGTATACGCGTTAGTCTTAGGAACTAATGCCGCAAGGCTTGGAGGTTCGAGTCCTCTCTTGCCCACCAACAAATCGGCTTAGGCCGATTTTTGCGTAGGGTAAGAGAAAGTGCTGGGAGCACTTTCGCGAGGGACTCGAAGACCTGTGATAATTTTTTGTTCGATTAGAAACAAAAAATAGAACAGGTGTACAGAAACTGTAAGGATCGAGTCCTCTCTTGCCCACAGACAACAAACAGCTAGGTAAAGTAGTCGGGTACGGGCGTTAAAATTTTGCAAAAAATATTTCAAAATAAACAAATTCTATTGTTTCATAAAGCCATATTTTTTATATTTATTTACCTTGACTTTTGTATATTTTTGTGATAGAATAGAGAGTAGAGTCCAAGGACTGGCAATTCCGCCAGACTTGGAAGAGTCAGTTCTTTGACTCTAGAAAGGAAATAGAGATGATCCTGATCCCAATTTTGGGAATCGTACTGCTCATTCCCTTCGTGTTCTACATTCTGGCAGAACACGACATCTTTTTCACCAAACTTGAGACTGGTGACATAAAGTTCGTCGTTCGTGGAGAATCACTCGTGAAGATTCTCCACGATGTGAAAGGACGGAAACTCACTGATGGCCCCCATGGCCAAAAAGTGTTCAGTGACGCTGCTGAGGAACATAAAACATTCCTCAACAGAACATTTGGACTATGGTGGATCGGATTTCCACCATTTGCCAAAGTTCATTCTTTCAAGATTGTTCCCGAACGGGAAGATCCGAATGCAACAAACAAAAACGATTGGGTCAAAACAGAGAAAGAAAGAGATGAAAAATCTCTTCGCTTTGTATTCCCAAGACCCTATTTCATGAAGGAAGTTGAACTGAATGACACACTTTCAGTCGACCTCCTTGTGATTGCTAAGTTCGAAGTTGTTGTCCCCCACATACCAGTTTTCATGTTTAAGGGGAAATTCTTCGATATGGCTGGGTCTGTAATTAGGGCCCATGTTGCCGACATCATCAACAATATGGATCTCGCAACCTTCATCACTTCCAACAAGGGTGAAGTCAAAGGGATTCTGAGTGAAATGAAAGAAGATGGCAACTTCAACAAAGAACTCATTCGTCTGGTTGGACTCAAATTGGTTGGTATTGCTATCACCCAATTTGATCCGTCCGACAACGAAATCAGGAATGCCATGCGAGCGAAAGAGCTCGCAGTGAAAAAGGGCGAGGCTTCCATTGCCGAAGCAGAAGCTGAGATGAAGGCCAACGAACTCCGAGCTCGAGCTATCGAAAGAACTGCTCTGGCTCGAGGTGCACAGATCAAGGAAACTGTCACTGCATTGGCATCTTCAGCAGGAAATGCTGATGTGGTTGCGATGCAAGCTGGTAAGGTGCTTCAAGCAGAGGCACTGACTGGTAAGGATTCGAAGATCACAACTTGGGTCGATGGAGGTACGGGCGTTCAGCCAGTGGTTCCCATCGCAGGAGGAGACAAGAAATGATTTCAGTGTTTCTGTGGGGACTTTTCATTGTTCTCACGATCATCGTGATCGTTGGGTACTTTGGTAAGTCGAAGATACCAAGTGGTTTACCCAACACTTGGAAACCAAGCGAGAACGTCACGTTGCTCACGGCAATGTGGGCGTTCCTGCTTATCTTCCTCCCGATGATCGTCCTTACGGATGACATTCGGGTACCCTATACACAAAGTCTCCGGGACATGTGGTGGGGAATCCTGTTCAGCTGGAAAGGATTTCTCATCACAATAGGGTTTATTATCTTTGGATACACCTTACCGGAAGATCCGAAGGCGCCGTTCCGATTCAAGTTGGCAAAGTTCGGAATGGTAACTTTGATTCTGATAACTTCCCTGTTTGTGTGGGAGACTTACTCACACAGGTTTGGGACAAATCAGAATTTCCTCTCGATGTTTTTCTCTGACTCTGGCAACGAGCCAGCTAAGGAGAAAGTCTCGGGAAAGATGAGGCGGGCAGAGACCCAGGACTACGTCACGTCGTTCTGGTACAAGAACCTCCCCGTCGCTGACGCTCGAGAGATGATCAACATCTCTCAATGTGAGTCCGGCTTCAATCATTGGGACGACGGTGGCAGCATTGTCGTCAACAAGAACGTGGACGGCTCCATTGATTGGGGCGTTATGCAGGTAAACGACAAGGTTTGGGGTGGCAAGGCCGAAGAACTCGGCCATGACATCCAGAGTCTTGACGGCAACTTGCAAATGGCCCTCTACATCCGAAAGGAAAAGGGGGCAAGCGAGTGGGCCTGCCACCAGAAAATCGCTGGGGTGAAGGATGAGGTAACACTCATCCCTGCTCCAGAGTTCCCAGAGTGGAGCCCAGTGCAGAAGGTAAAAGCCAACTGCATTTGGGAGAACACAGCCCCCGTTCTCATCAAGGATGAGAACGGGAAAGTGTACAGAAAAAATCCAGGTGAAACCATAAACGTCATCACCTGGACATTCCAAATCTCAACTCCTGAGGGAGAAACCCCTGGAGAGATGAGATACATGTGTCGGTAGCTAGAAAGCCGGCACATACGCAAACCGCGGTCCCCCATAGTGGGGCAAACCGCGGTTTTTTCGTATCTAAGAAATCTTTGAACTATAGACCTATATACCTTAAAACACTTGATGGACCAATATCTGAAGGATTTATTCCGAATACAGATAGTATAAACTGTATAATTCCGTAAACTGAAAACATAATTGCCATACCGAGAAGTCCCCACAATATAGCGCTCCATGCTTCATCTCTCCTTTTATCCCCCGGCTCAAACGACAGAAATTTTATAAAACTGAAGAAAAGATATGCCGTTGCCAACAGAAAAAGAAATATTATTATAGGGTTGATTATTATGGAAACCACCCTATCCAAAAAAGGTACTATAGTAAGATTGTTCATTTAGAAAACTAGAAATGACTAAGGAAGCTCAGGTACGTTTATTGTTGTTGCAGTATCAATTCCAAAAGATGTTTGTAGGAATGCAACTAAACCGTAAATGGATGCCATAACAGCAATAGCTATAACACCATAAATCATAATTGACTTTCCTTTTGAAGCCTCACCTGGGTCACCAGCAGCCAAGATGTACTTCGCAACACCCCAGAAGAAGTAAATTATTGCTAGACCAAAAACTACAGGACCAATTAGTCTTATTATGTCAGCAATCTGGTTAACTAAGTTGGTTAGTCCACTCAAATCTTGAGCCAAAGCTAATAATGGCAATAAATACGAACCTGAAACTATAATTGCTTTTTTCATTTTTTTAATTTTTCGATATTTTATCGAATTAAAACATTATTAATGTATAATCTATAATTATATTACAAAAAATAAAAATAACAAGGTTTCTGTGGATAAAATTAAATATTCACAAGTTGTTGCATTAAATTCAATATCCCCCAGATAGAGACAAAAACAAATATAACCACAACCCCCCAAACCATCTTTCTTATACCATCACGTCTAGTTTTCTCATTACCAGCATCTTTTAAGATAAAATTTGCAGTATTCCAAAAAAAGTAAATCATAGCTAGCCCGAAAATTACTGGAACTATAATATTAAGAAGAAATCTGAAATCAAATAATAATTCAGTTAATCTAGATGTCCCTGTAACTTGAGCAAAAGAGAAAACAGGAAATAAAGTTAAAACTAAAACTAAATTTAAGTGATGTTTTTTTAATAATCTATACATAAAATCTATGGATTATTTGTTCTTATAATAGGTATATCTGTCGCAGATCCAAGACCCAAATCCCCAACAATAAAACTGATTATTGCCCTAAAAGATATAAGTATAAAAAGAACTATTATCCCCCACATCATATAATTTCTACCTTTAGTTATTTCGTCTTCGCTGTCAGAATGAAGTATAAGTTTTGAAAGCCCCCAGAAAAAAACTATAAAAATTATAGAAAAGAGTATAGGATTTATTATTCTTAAAGTAGCATTTAAATAATCCATAACATCATAAAAAGTACTTCCAGAAAGGTTTATCCCCTGTGCCAAAGACAATGCTGGAGAAAAATAAGATAACGAATATACTGTGGTTAGAATTTTATAAGTTTTATACATTATATTTCTTAAATTTAAGGTGCGAGTAAGGCTCTCACTGTATTTTGAACAACCGCCGATATACCAACCGCACCCAAAAGTATACCTGCTCCGATAAGAGACCATAGAAGTCTCTGTCTCGCGACTTCAAGTTTGGAAGGATTGCCTTGTGCCATAAGAAAACCGAACCCCGCCCATATAATCCACACAGTAACTCCAACTGCAGCTATAGGCATAATTATATTTCTAAGTATAGCTGTTATAAGGTCTATCAAAGTACAGTTTGCCGCACCACCACAGTTAAATGGATTTCTTATAGTTCCTACAATCCGAGTATCAGGTGGCGGATTAGGTGGTATGGGGCCACCTTGAGAATTTGCAAAAAAAGGAAGAAAGAGAGCTAAAACCATAATCATAGATATGGATATATTCTTGAAAAAAGATTTCATATTTTTATCATTATATAACATATAAAATAAATAACTAGTTACCTATAGGTACAACCTGCCTAACTTCATTGCTAAGCAATGCGGTTGCAATGAGGTTAACTATAAGCCAAGCTGCTAACATAAAAAATATTCCTATTGCAACTTTTCTTAACATCTCATTTGCTTTGGATCTATTGCCCGCAATATCGCCTGAAGTCATATACAAAAATCCCGCATAAGCAATAGGTATTACTGTGAGCATTAGAACTATTATTATTATTTGATTTACAAAATTCTGGACTGCTGCTGTTAGATCTGCAAAGGTACAATTGCCGTACAGACCATTATTAAAACACTCGTAAGTAAGACCACTTGCACCACCTTGTGAAAAAACAAAAACAGGAAGTGTAAACAAACTCAACAAGATAACGAAACTTAAGATTTTTTTGTTCAACATTTTTTTATTTTAATTTAGCGCCCAGTTCTATATCTGCCTTGCTTATCGCTTGAATTACCCTACTTCTACCGCTGGTTATAGACTCAATCATATCTTGAAAGATAAGAGAACTTTCTCTTGGTTCTGGGTCAACCCAAGATTTAGATATCAAAGCTGAATTATAAAATACAGAACGAAAGGCATCACTTGGTCTTTCTGCAAGCATATCCCTTCTTATAGGGGGAAGAGTTGTCACTGCTTCTAGTGATTTAAGTGGAGAAGTCTCAGTAAGCGCATTTATAGCTCCATAAGAGGCCACGATGTTTGGAGATTGTTTGGTTATAGCAAAAGCATACATATGCCCAAAAACTGTTCTTCTTTCAGTATCTCTTGTTTGTGGAACATAGGTAACGTCAAAATTCAAATTAGGATTTTTTTGTTGAATACTAAATATCTCACCAGCAAACCCGAGATACATAGCCAAATTGCCTCCCAAAAACATATTCAAAGAAGTAGGTAAAGACCTATTCCATGTGTAGTATCTGGAAGTTGGATTTGAAAATTGAGTATAAAAATTAACAGTAGATTCTGCTGGAGCTATAGGATAATCAAATTTAGAACCTAAAACAGAAATAGCTCCATTTTCTGTTCTGTTTACTATAGGTGTTCCAGCTTGAAGTAATAACATAGAAAGTATCTCTTTGGCATTATTTATATTTCTCCACTCACCTAAAGCTATTGCACTTTGCAAAACATTGCCATTTGCATCGCGTCTTGTCATTTTTTCTGTAAGTTCAAAAACTTGATCCCAGTATTGAGGAGGTTGAGAAACTAGATTATTAGAAAATATATTTCTATTCCAATACATAACCATAGGATCAGTCATAAAAGGAACCGCAACAAGCCCTTCTGTAGTCAAAAACACCTCGCTACCTTCTATAAACTTATCTTTGAAAGTCCTTTCAGAATAATTTCTATAAGGTATAACGAATAGTCTATTTCTGTGTTTGTAAATATTATCATTCCTTAAAATAACAATATCTGGTCCTCTGCCTTCAGCTAAAGCTTCAATAAATTCTTGATCAAAATCTACAGCATCTTTCAATACATAGGATATATTTGTAACTTTACTGTCAGCTAAAGTTGAATTTTTAAGTAATGCGTCAAAGTGTGCTCTAGGTATGGTCCCCCAAACAACCAGATTGGCTCTCATTTCACTTGAAGTGCTTCTGGAAAGCGCAAAAACCATCACCCCAATAACTATAAAAACTCCAAAAAATATAAGGACCCCGAGTTTAAATGTACTAGTATTTTCCATAATTAAATTCTATCAAAATTTACAATTTTTTGTATATAAAACCATAATGATGAGCCCCAGCAGATATTTCTTTTTCCAAATGAAAACCCTGGTTTTCAAAATTATCTAACACGAATTCTTTTGGTACAACATGATCGGCCTTAGGACCTAGTCCACCAAAAGAATCAGACCAATCAATCACAACCACCTTACCCCCAGGTTTTAATATACGCTTAATTTCTTTAATAAAATCTAATTTGTTTTCTACTTGAAACAAAATATTGCAAGCAAAAACCATATCCACAGAATAATCCCGAAGCTTTGTACCTTTTATATTATCTACATCACCCCAAACAACCTCAATATTATAAAGCTTTTCTTTTACAGCATTGTTTTTTAGTCGAATCAAAATATCTTTGTTTATATCTATTGCATAAACTTTTCCAGTAGAAAGAAGTGCCTTGGCTATCGCTAGTGTGTAGTGACCGGAACCAGCACCTAGATCTGCTATTTCCATACCTGGATGCACTCCAGATTGCTCTACATTTTTTACTGGATCAGAAAACATAAAAAATAGTTGTTAGGTTTTAGTTGTTAGGTTTTAGAAAATACCTAAAACTATTATAGTATGAAAAAATATTATGTGCATTAAACTTTGTTCACACCCCAAATAAATTAAAAGAAAGTATTTGGATTATTATAAACAGATTAGTGAAGCAATTGAGTCGCCGTCGCGTAGTTTCATAATTCTTACTCCTTGAGTTTGTCTTCCGAGAACCGGAATTTCTTTTGCATCAACTCTTATAACTTGAGATTTTTTAGAAATAGCGACTATTTCACCCTCACCTTCCGCAAAAACTTTTGCAGAAATGATATTGCCTGTTTTTGGTGTTACTTTGGCTGTTTTTATACCACTTCCACCTCTATTTTGAATCTTGTATTCATCGATGTCTGTGCATTTACCATAACCGTTTGCAGAAATAACCATTATTGTTCCGTTGTTTAAAGAATTTGGAACAGTTTCAGCAGAAATAACCGAGTCTCCTTTTGCTAGTTTAATGGCTCTGACACCCATAGCAGTTCTACCCATCTCTCTTATATTTGATTCTTTAAAATGTATTGATTGACCTTTAGATGTAACCACCATCACTGTATCTTTAGAATTGGTAAACCCTGCAGAAATCAGAGAATCCCCTTCATCAAGTTTAATAGCAATGATTCCTGAAATACGAACATCATGAAAACTACTTGTAGCAACTCTTTTAGCAATACCGTTTTTGGTAACCATCATAAGAGAACTTTCTGACTTTTTAACTTCTTTTGGCATAGGAAGTATTGAAGTAATTTTCTCTCCTTCTGAAAGTGGTAGAAAATTCATTATTGATTTACCTTTTGTTGCTCGTCTACCCTCTGGGATATCATACATTTTTGTTTGATAAACCTTTCCTTTGTTTGTGAAAAATAGTAAATCAGAGTGAGTTGATGTTATCAAAAGATTTGTAACAAAATCTTCTTCCTTTGTATCAAGGTCTACAACACCAACTCCACCTCTTTTTTGCTTTCTAAATTCATCAGGATTGGTTCTTTTTATATAACCCCCAGCAGTCAAAACAAGAGCATTTTCTTCATCAGGGACCAAATCTTCCACAGAAAGTATTTGTGCGCCACCTTTTATAATACGTGTTCTTCTTTCATCACCATACTTTTCTTTTATTTCCTTACATTCATCTTTAATAATTCCTAATATTTTTTTAGGTGAAGCTAAAATTGCCTTCAATACTTCTATAAGCTCTTGAACAGCTTTAAGCTCGTCTTCAATCTTCTTTCTTTCAAGACCAGCGAGTTTTTGCAATCTCATTTCCAAAATAGCAGTTGCCTGAATTACGGAAAACTTAAAGGCAGTCATCAGGTTTTTATGAGCTTCTGGAGTATCTTTACTTTTTTTAATAAGTTTTATTATCTCGTCTATATGATCTAGTGCTTTTTTAAGCCCTAATAATATATGCTCTCTTTCTAATGCTTTTTTAAGATCATATTCTGTTCTTCTGCGAATAACCACAGTTCTGTGAGAGATAAAGTTTTCAAGAATTCCTTTTAGGGACATAGTCTCTGGAACACCATCTACAAGAGCGACCATATTGTAATGAAATGTTTCTTCCAGCTGTGTATGTTTATATAAATAATTCAAAACGGTTTGAGGATGGGCAGTGCCTTTTAATTCAACTACAATACGAATATCCTTTGCTGATTCATCACGCAATCCCTTTACCCCTTCAAGTTTTTTCTCTTGAACAAGTTCTGCGATACGAGAAATAAGTGTAGATTTATTTACACGAAAAGGAATTGAGGTTATAACAATTTGAAATTGTCCTGATTTTGTTTCTACTATTTCCGCCTCTCCACGAGTAACAACTCCACCTTTACCTTGCGCATAAGCATGAGCAATATCTTTTTGATTAAAAGCAATTCCTCCTACAGGAAAATCTGGGCCTTTAACAAATTGCAACAACTCCTCTGTTGTGGCATCTTTATTGTCCACCAAGTGAGTAACAGCATCCATAACCTCATTTAAGTTATGCGGAGGAATATTTGTTGCCATACCTACGGCAATACCTAGTGTTCCGTTAAGCAAAAGATTAGGAACAGCAGTTGGCAAAACTTTTGGTTCTTTTTTAGTTCCATCGTAGTTTGGAATAAAATCAACAGTTTCCTTTTCAATATCACGTAAAAGTTCAGAAGATAGTTTGGACATTTTTGCCTCTGTATATCTGTATGCTGCGGCATTATCACCGTCTATAGAGCCAAAGTTACCTTGCCCGATTATAAGCGGGTAACGCATTGTGAAATCCTGTGCCATTTTTACCATTGAGTCATACACGGCAACATCACCATGAGGATGATAATCTCCAATAACGGCACCCACCACTGTCGCAGATTTTCTAGTCTTACCTCCAGAAGTCAGCCCGTTTTCATGCATTGCATAAAGAATCCTCCTGTGTACCGGTTTTAATCCATCGCGAACATCAGGAAGCGCACGATCAGTAATAACTGACATGGCATAATCTATAAAAGAAGCCTTCATTTCAGAAGTAATTTCTTGAGATATCACATTTACATGTTTTGTGACTTCTACCGGTTCTTCAGGATTTGATTTTTTAGCCATAGAAAAATATTTACTGGGTCATTATATCATATTTATATATATAATTCAAAACAAATTATTTAAATTTCTTCTGAGGTTGTGGTAGAAAAAGTCATAGTAGTGGTAGATATTTCAGTAGTAGTAGATATGTAATATTCAGTTGTAGATGAAAAACTCTTAGATAGTCCAATCAAATCAGATATCTGTTCTTTAATCAGACTAAAATTATCCATAATCATACCTCCCAACTCAGAAGATGGCCCCCTTTCAATGCTCTCAACTCTTTTTTCTGCTTCCTGTTGCAACCTAAACTCTGGCATTATAGAAAAAAACCAGAAAATAAAAATGACAAAGCAAATAAAAAAAGATATTGAAAAAGCGATAATCTTTTTCTGTCTATCATTCTTTCTTCTTAATCTTTCAATAAGTTCGAACATATGAGTCGAATATTTTCAAATTTATAAAATTTTATAGAACAAAACTTAAATTTGTTGTAATACAACTACTTCACCTTCTTTACCATCTAAATCTTTCTTTTTAATAGTTAATTTGTCTAGAGGTTTAACACTTTCTTCACCCGCTTCTTTCAAAAAAACTTTCAAAGCATTTTTATCTCCTATTTCACCAAAATGAGATGGAATTATTATTTTAGGACTAAATTGTACGGCTAATTTATGAGCTACGGCAGGATCAAGTACTCCATCACCTCCTATTGGAACAAACAAAATATCTACACCATCTATAGCTTCTTTCGTATCATTATTTAATTTTTCATTAGATAAAGCGCCCAAAAAACACAAATTCATACCCTCTAGATTTACAGTATATACAGTATTAAACCTTTCTTTTTCGCCATAGACAGAATCTGTCATAAATCCCTTTATAAAAACTCCAGAAACTTCGTATTCGCCAGGACCATTTATAACAAAAGATTCTTTTTCTCCACGAGAAGTCACATCTGTACCATTATGTTCAGGACTATTTAAGGAAACCAAAGTAATATCACTGCCAAATTTTGTAGATTTAATTTTTGAGTCTTTTGAAATAGGGTTTACTGCTATTGTCGTGTCTCCAAATGAAACTTTGAAAAAATCTGCTCCGTGGTATGTGATTATCATATTAGAAAAGAATATATCAAAAATATCTTTTTTGCAAAAGAAAAGACTCGACGCAGGGGGAGATGCGTCGAGCACTTCTCCAACTACCTACTTCGAGTCGAACATCCTGCGATCCCGCAGGATGACTTGCTGTTCGGTGAGGATGACCTCATCCGAACTCTTCTGGAGAGATTTTGCCTTCTCTCCATTCCGCCTCTTGAGGATCACCGTCCCAATGACGGTGACTCCTCCTATGCAAGCTCCGGCGATCGTGATCGCCGAAAGCTTTCGTGTTTCCTCCATACAACCTCCCGAGAAAATATACATTTTATAAATAGAAATGTCAAATTAAATATTTCACAATATTAACTTATTTAGTCAAGTAGATAAAAACCTATATTTATGTATACTTAAACCCGTATATTAAATAAATTAACAATAGTAATAAATCCTAACCTCATCTCATCCTTCCACAGCAGTTAGAGATGAAAAATTTATTACATAATTTTAATGACAAAAACAAAAGAATTATTAACTGAAGAAGAAGTTGTAAGTAGTAAAAAAGCCGGAGTAATGGATGATTTGTTAGAAAAAACTCCCGCTCCCCCTTCTGTAGATGATGTAGTAGAAGGAAAAGTAATAGGTATAGAAAAAGCTAGTGTTTATATAGATATTCCCCCTTTTGGTACAGGAATAATATACGGTAGAGAATATATAAACGCTAGAGATATAATCAAAAAAATAAATGTAGGAGATAGTGTAGCCGGAAAAGTAATAAGTTTAAACAATAAAGATGGTTATATAGAAATATCTCTAAAAGAAGCGAGACAAGCTCTTATTTGGTCTGAAGCAGAAGACGCTATCAGAGATAAAAAAATCTTTGAATTACCTATTTTAGAAGCAAACAAAGGTGGTCTTATACTTTCATGGCAAGGAATTTCTGGATTCCTTCCGGCTTCACAATTAAAAACTGAACACTACCCTAGGGTAACAGATGGAGATAAAGATAGAATTTTAGAAGAACTTAAAAAACTAGTTGGCCAGAAAATATCTGTAGCAATAATAGGAGCTTCTCCAAAGGAAGGTAAACTTATATTCTCTGAGAAAAATCCTGAACAAAAAAACAAAGACTATATTATCGGTAAATACGCTCTCAATGATGAAGTAGTAGGAGAAGTAACTGGTGTTGTAGACTTTGGAGTTTTTGTAAAACTAGAAGAAGGTCTTGAGGGATTAGTACACATATCAGAGATAGACTGGGCATTGGTAGAAAATCCAAAACTAATGTTTCAAATAGGAGAGAAAATTAAAGTAAAAATCATTGAAATCAAGGACGGAAAAATATCTCTATCAATAAAAGCTCTTAAAGAAAATCCTTGGAAAGATGCAGAAAAGAAATACAAAAAAGATGATATTGTTTCTGGGGTTATCATCAAATTCAACAAACACGGAGCTCTTGCTTCTATTGAAGAAGGCATAGCCGGCCTAGTTCACATATCTGAATTCGGTAGTGATGAAAAATTACACGCAACTCTTGAATTAGGAAAAACATATAAATTCAAAATAGGAATATTTGACCCTAAAGAACAGAAAATGACCCTAAGTTATGTAGATCCTTCTAAAAAAGAAAACTAAAAACAAAAAGCGACCAAAATGGTTGCTTTTTGTTTTTAGTTGAAAAATGTCATAGCTTTTTCTAACCCTCCACTTACAAAAATCTCTAAAGTTTCATTTATTTTCTTAGAAAGTTTCTTTAATTCTTTTATCTCATCATCTTTAAAATTCCCCATTATGAGTTTCGTAACGGCTTCTTCACCTTTTGGTTTTTTAATTTTTCCACTTGGAGTTTTTGGTGAAATACCCACACGAATACGAGCAAATTTTTCTGTTTTTATGTTCTTTATTATTGATTCAAGACCTTTGTGTCCACCAGAAGACCTGTTAAAAGAAATCCTATTTGTCCCGAAAGGAAGATCTAAATCATCATATATAACGACTAATTTTTCTGCAGATTTCACACTTGTTATAAGTGGTTTTACTGCCTTACCAGAATTATTCATAAAGGTATTTGGTAACAACAAAACAACTGGATTTTTACCAATTTTTATTTTAGCCACACTAGAATTCAACTTATTATCTATTTTCCAATCTGCATCAAAAATCTTACCTAACCAAAGAACCAAAAGACGACCTGTGTTGTGTCTAGTATTTTCGTATTCATTTCCTGGATTTCCTAACCCAACCAATACGTATGTCATAAACACCATACTAACACAAGATAAAATCTGTTTGAAATACACAGAACAATTTGAGTATTTAACCGCCAACGATTTAACTGTTTGTGTCAACCCACATTTGCCTGTATAATGCTCCGTATGAATGAAGAAAAAGTACCGTTTGAGAGTACAAGACCTCCTCAATTAATACAAAAACTTAAGGAAGAAGACGACTCTAAGAGAAAACTGAATTGGAAAGAAGTATTGAAAGAGATATTTATTTTAATTTTTATAGTCGGACTGGTATTTATTTTTAGAATATACGTAGCTGAACCTTATTTGGTAAATGGATTATCTATGGATCCAACATTTAAAAGTGGCAACTACTTAATAGTAGAAAAAATATCAAAAAAAGCTAAAAATCCAGAAAGAAACTCAGTTATAGTTTTCAAATATCCAGATAATCCAAGTAAAAATTTCATAAAAAGAGTTATCGGTTTACCTGGAGAAACAGTTATTGTAAAAGATAATTCAACTACCATAATAAACCAGGAAAATCCTAATGGCTTTTTATTGGAACAAGATTATGTGGTTCACAAAGGAACCAAAGATACAACTTTAAAATTAGGGGAAGATGAATATTTTGTAATGGGAGACAATAGACAAAACAGCCTTGATTCTAGATACTGGGGAGGACTAAAAAAAGAATATATACTTGGTATACCTGTAATACAACTAATGCCTGCAAATGATATAAAAATAATGCCAGGAAGCATATAATTCGGCTTTATAAAGATATGAAAAAAATAAACACAAAAGAAAAACTGGAGTCAGTACCTCATTGTGATTTAATCGGAGAAATAGCAATACATTACGGATTTAATGTTATTAAACCACCTCAAGTAACAAACGAAGACTTATCAAAAGCTAAACAATTTAAAGAATTTGACCACTATGAAGATGCTGAAGAGAAAGTAGCATTGATGCGTTGGTATATTGAACAAAAATTTGATCTAGAACCTCAACCGATTAGTCTACATTTCAAAAAACCACTGCCAGGACATAATTCTAAGAAAAAAAGCAATAAAGAAGTCTATGGTTTTGAAATAATGGGAAGTTCAAAATCAACAAGTGAATCGCTTTTATTAAAATGCATAATATCTATATTGGAAGAATTGGGTTATAAAGACATATGTGTAGACATAAACAGTATAGGAGACAGAGAATCAATCAACAAATTTGAAAAAGAAATGTATTCGCATTTCAGAAAAAACTCTCATCTATTATCTTCTAAATCAAAACAAGATTTTAAGAAAAATGTATATAAAACAATAAAAACCCAACAAAATGATATAAAAGAATTTCTAAAAAGTGGTCCGCAAACAGTAGCAACATTGTCTGATCTGGGTAGACTACACTTCAAAGAAGTTTTGGAAAGTTTAGAAACATTTAAGGTCGCTTATAAAATAAACCCTATGGTTCTATCTAATAAGCTATATTCAAACTTTACCACTTTTGAAATAAGGACTTTGGTAAATGAAAATGAAGAAGGAGAACTTTTGGCTTTTGGATATAGATACAACAGTCTAGGCAAAAAATTAGGGGCAAAAAGAGAAATACCTACAATGGGAGCCACAATAATGGTCAAAAAAAATAAAGATTTAGCAAAAAAAGTAATAGTAAAAAACATAAAAAAGCCGAAGTTTTATTTGGTTCAACTCGGGAATTTAGCCAAACTCAAAGCTTTAAATGTGGTAGAAATGTTGCGAAAACACAAAATCCCTATATACCACTCAATAACCAAAGATAAAATAACTGGACAGTTATACGGAGCAGAATATATGAAAGCAACCCACGTTCTTATAATGGGTCAAAAAGAGGCAGTAGAAGACAGTATTGTTGTAAGAGATATACAAACTCGAAGCCAAGATACCGTTTCTCTAAAAGACCTACCTAAATACCTGAAAAGCTTAAAAGGGTCAAAGTAAAAATATGGCTATAAATAGAGCTTGATTTATACCCTACCTTATGATAGAGTATTCCCTATGATAAACGCAGAAGTAACAAAAAATGGCAACGAAAATAACGTCAATCTTATAAGAAGATTCACTAAAAAGGTCCAAGGATCTGGTGTTTTGCCTAGAGTAAGAGGAATAAGATACGCTACAAGAAAACTATCTCCTTATGTAAAAAAGAAAAAAGCCCTTAAGTCTTTAAGAAAAAAAGAGGAAATAGCAGAGTTAATCAAACTTGGCAAAATGACAGAATACGTTCGTGGAGGTAAAAAATAAAAATGCCAAGTGATTTTACTATAATAAATAGGACAAAAGGCACACTTCCACGTGTGCCTTTTGAAAAAATAAAAAATGATATTTTAGGTAAAACATATGAATTATCATTGGTTTTTTGTGGAGACAAAAAATCTAAAGATTTAAATAAAAAATACAGAAACAAAGATTATGTCCCAAACATACTCTCCTTCCCTTTAGAAAAAAATTCTGGAGAAATTTTTATAAATCCAAATATAGCAAAAAAAGAAGCTGTAAAATTTGATAAAAATTACACTAAATTCATAGGATTTTTATTTATACACGGTTGTCTACATTTGAAAGGATTGAAACATGGTAGTACAATGGAAAAAGCTGAAGTCAAATTTTGTAAAAAATTTAACTTATAATGCTAAAAACTAGAGTCTAGTAATTTCTTTAACTAGAAACTAAAAACCTAGAAACTAGGAACTATTTTTTAATGCTAAGAAATATAACAGCAGGAATAGATGTAGGCACTAGCCATGTAAAAGTGGTTGTATCTGAGCTAGTAAAAAATACTGACGGAACTAACAAAAAACTAATACCAAAAATATTGGGGACAGGAGTATCAGAATCAAAAGGAATGAGACATGGGTATGTTACAAACACAGAGGAAGCTGGTAATAGTATACTCACAGCAATAAAAATAGCAGAAAAAAATTCAGGAATAAAAATAAACAAAGCCTATATTTCAGTGGGAGGTATAGGTCTATCCAGCACAATTTCTGCCGGTACAATAATAACCAGCCGAGCAGACCTTCATATAACAGAATTGGACTTAGAAAAAGTTCATTCTAATTGCGAAGATAATATACCGACAAACATAAGCCAAAATCAGAAAATAATACACAGCATTCCCCTCTCTTACAAAATAGATGGAAAACCAGTTCTTTCAAAAAGTCCGGTAGACATGAAAGGCACGAAGCTGGAAGCAAAAATGCTCTTTATCACTTGTTTAGAGAATCATATAAATGATTTATTAGAATCAGTAGATATGGCTGGAGTAGATGTTATAGACATAATCGCTTCCCCAATAGCATCATCTCTAGTGACAATGACTAAACTGCAAAAAACTGCCGGATCCGTACTTGTAAATATAGGTTCAGAAACAATGTCAGTTGTGGTATTTGAAAACAATATACCAATATCTATGGAATTTTTTCCTATTGGAGGAACAGATATAACAAACGACATAGCTCTAGGGTTAAAAATACCTATTGAAGAAGCAGAAAATATAAAAATAGGAACAATAAGCTCTGGAAGTTACTCAAAAAAGAAATTAGATGAGATAATTTCAGCAAGACTTACTGATATGTTTGAACTAGTAGAAAACCATTTGAAAAAAATTGGTAGAAATGGATTGTTGCCTGCCGGAGTATTCATAACAGGTGGAGGTGCTGGAATGACAACAATAGAAGATTTTGCAAAAACGGCACTTAAATTACCTTCTAGAATTGCTGAAATAAATTCCAATGGAGAAAAAAGCAATATAAAAGATCAAAGTCTATCTGTTGCATATGGATTATGTGTTATAGGATTTTCTAAAGAAGAAAAAAACAGCCTAGGAATAACCGACAAAGGATGGAAATTAATGAACACAGTATTAAACTGGATCAAGCGATTTTCCCCTTAAAATATAGAAAAAATCCAGCAATTCTCAAACACAAATTGACCACTAGGTCAACTGTTTTTATTTAACTAGTTTAGTGTTATAGTACTGTCAACCAATAAAAGTTAAGAAGTAAAAAATATGCCACAAATCAAACCTGAAGTAGAATCATTTGCAAGAATAAAGGTGGTTGGAGTTGGTGGTTCTGGAAAAAACGCCTTAAATCACATGGTAAACTCTAAAGTAAAAGGGGTTGATTTTATTGCTGTTAATACAGATTCTCAAGACCTACATCATTCTCTGGCGAAAAGAAAAATACATATAGGTAAAAACCTAACTCGTGGCTTAGGAGCCGGAATGAATCCAGAACTTGGTAGAAGAGCTGTAGAAGAAACAAAAGAAGAAATACAAGAAGCTCTAAAGGGTGCTGATATGGTTTTTATAACTTATGGATTAGGGGGTGGTACTGGCACAGGAGCTGGTCCAGTCGTTGCAAAAATATCAAAAGAAATGGGTGCTTTGACTGTAGGAGTAGTAACAAAACCTTTCTTTTTTGAGGGACAACAAAGAATGAAACTAGCTGAAGCTGGCTTGGAAGAATTAAGAGCTTGTGTAGATGCCATAATAGTTATTCCTAACGACAGATTACTATCTACGATATCAAAAGAAACTACAGCAAAAAATGCTTTTGCCACTTGTGACGATGTATTAAAGTCTGCGGTTGAAGGAATCTCTGATTTGATAACTACACCAGGTATCATAAACATAGACTTTGCTGATATCAAAGCAGTTATGGCAGATGCTGGATCAGCACTTATGGGTATTGGTACTGCTACTGGAGAAAAAAGAGCTGAAGAAGCTGCAAAAATGGCTATTAATTCACCCCTTCTTGAAGTTTCTATCAATGGTGCTAAAGGAGTACTATTTTCTATTGCTGGAGGAGATGACCTCGGAATGTTTGAAATACAGGACGCTGCTAAAATCATAACCGAATCAGTCGATCAAAATGCTAAAATCATATTCGGTACAGTAAGAGACGAAAAATTGAAAAAAGGTGAAGTTAAAATAACCGTTATTGCTTCAAGTTTCCCAGAAAACTATACTAAGAAAAACCTCTTTCAGTCCGCACAAATAAACATAGATAAACCTGCTGTTGAAGAAAAAGGTAAAATATACAACTCAATACCAACTCAAAACCCTGAAGACACAAAAAAAATAGGAGTAGATGATGAAGATGATGAATGGGGTGCAGTGCCAGCCTTTCTAAGGCGCAGTAAATTGAAATAAATTTTCTTTCTCTTCATAACTTTTTTAGAACCAGAATATCCGCCTTGGTGGCGGATTTCTTCGCACTCACCTCTTCACGGGTTCCGTGATGTTCTAAAAAATATATGAGTCGACGAAAATTTAAAACTTAGATATACTTATTCAAACTATGAAGTACGATTTAATCATTATTGGTGGAGGGCCGGCGGGAGTTTCAGCTGGAGTTTATGCAGCTAGAAAAAAATTAAAAACTCTTCTTATAACTCCAGAATTTGGTGGACAATCTATTGTCTCTGAGGGTATTGAAAACTGGATAGGCACCGTAAAAATATCAGGAATAGATCTCGCTAAATCTCTGAAGGAGCATTTGCTAGCTTATTCTAGTGATTCTGTAAATGTAAAAGAAGGTGAATACGTAAAAGATATAAAGAAAAACGATGTTGGCTTTTCTGTAATCACAGATAGCGGTGAATATAGTTCAAAAACTATTCTAGTGGCCACAGGAAGCACGAGAAGAAAGCTGGAAGTTCCAGGTGCTGTAGAATTTGATAACAAAGGCCTCACCTATTGTGCTTCTTGTGATGGACCACTTTTTGCCGGACAAGATGTTGTTGTTGTAGGAGGTGGAAATGCAGCACTAGAGACTTCTGCACAGCTTTTAGCTTATTGTAAAAGTGTAACCTTATTAAACAGATCTGATAAATTAAAAGGAGATGAAATAACTCTTGAAAAACTAAAAACAAATCCTAAATTTAAAATAATTCTTAATGCTGTGCCT
>CAYMJQ010000013.1:0-16416 GCA_964391455.1 uncultured Candidatus Saccharibacteria bacterium
AAATACAATACCGGTGAAGATGCCGGTTACCTGCAGTTAGACGAAAAGACCCCAGGAGCTTTACTGCAACTTGATATTGAGGATATGACTTGCATGCGTAGCATAGTGGTGAGACTTTGAAGGACACTTTCGGGTAGTCTGGAGTCGTCAGTGAAATAGCCATCTTGTTTGTTATATTTTCTAACCTGTACGGAAAAAACGGACAGAGACAGTTTCTGGTGGGCAGTTTTAGTGGGGCGCTATCCTCCTAAAGAGTAACGGAGGAGTTTATTAAGGTCAGCTAGGCGCGAATGGAAACCGTGCCGATAGTGTAATGGCATAAGCTGGCTTAACTGCGAGAGGTACATCTCGAGCAGATGCGAAAGCAGAGCATAGTGAACCGACGGTCCGTGTTAGAGGCGGCCGGAGATTATCGGATAAAAGCTACCCTGGGGATAACAGGCTGGTTGCACCTAAGCGTCCATAGCGACGGTGCAGTTCGGCACCTCGATGTCGGCTCAAGATATCCTGGGGGTGAAGAAGCTCCCAAGGGTATGGCTGTTCGCCATTTAAAATCTTACGCGAGCTGGGTTCAGACCGTTGAGGGATTAGTCGTTAGTGATTAGTTGTTAGTTGGTAGTGAAATTTTTTGAGTCTCACTAAAAACTATAAACTAAAAACTGACCACTGATTCTTTAGCAATCTGAATCCTCAGAGGGATTAATAATATATTTTCTGTTTAATTATCAATTTTTTCTTAAGAAAAAATTGATAATACATTTCGTTTTATAAATAAAGATAGAAGAAACAATCAAATCACGGCGGTCTTGAATTAGTTGCTAGTGACTAGTTGTTAGTTGATAGTGAAATTCTTTGAATTTTACTAAAAACTATAAACTAAAAACTAGAAACTGTTCTTGAACAAGTTGATTTATATCGGTGAAGTCCGCTATTAAAAATAATTTGGATAATACCGAGGGAATCTGCCTCATCGGCAGAGCCCGTAGAGACTAAACATCAACACACTAGCAACTAGAAACTAAAAACTAGAAACTATTGTAAGTTATAGTCCATTGCACTCGGTAACGAGTGGTAACAAGCGTGAGACAGGTTGGTCTCCTATCTACTGTAGGCGTTGATTCTTGAGAAGATTTGCCCCTAGTACGAGAGGACCGGGGTGAACTGACCTCTGGTGTACCTGCTGTTCTGCCAAGAGCATCGCAGGGTAGCTAAGTCGGGAAGGGATAAACTCTGAAAGCATCTAAGAGTGAAACCCACTTCAAGATAAGGAATCGTTTGAGGCCCGTGAGAGATGATCACGTGATAGGCACTAAGTGTAAGCTGGGTAACTAGTTAAGCTGAGGTGTACTAATTAGCCGATCCTATTAGGAAATTTGAAAATCCACAGGTTCTAGTTTCTAGTTGTTAGTTGTAAGTAGAATGCGATGCATTTTTCTAAAAACTATAAACTAATAACTAGCAACTTTTAAAATACTTTATTCTGTTACATGGGATGAATCCATGGACGTTTTACTTTTACAAGAAGGAAACCCTGAATTGTTTTGAAAATAATTTGAAAATTTGGTTTTGGTGCTTTATCGCTGAGGTCACACCCGTTCTCATTCCGAACACGGAAGTTAAGCTCAGTTGAGGCAATGGTACTCGTAAGGGGAGAGTAGCTAGGCGCCAGAACCAAGCGTTTAAATTTTCAAAACAATTCAGGGTTTTTTTTGCATACGAATATACTGTATACTATTCTATATGTCATGGGCAGCTAAAAGAAGATTAATATACGGAGGAACTTTTGTTTTATTTCTAGCAATAATCAGTCTTTTTGTTTTTTTTAGAGTATTTTACAAAGCACCTACTTGTAATGATGGTTTTAAAAATGGAGATGAAACTGGAATTGATTGTGGGGGAAGTTGTATTAACTTGTGCGTCAATGATGCTTTAGACCCTATAGTTTTATGGTCAAGAGTTTTTAATGTCTCTGGAGATGTTTATACTCTCGTTTCTTATGTAGAAAATCCAAACATAAATTCTAGAAATGAAAGAGTTACTTATGAATTCAGTTTATATGATGAAAATAATAATTTGATAATGATAAAGGAAGGCCAAACAAGTATTCCTAAAGGTAAAAAGTTTGCTATTTTTGAAAACGGTTTAGTTCTAAAAGGAAGTAAGCCAAGAAGCGTTCAAATGAAATTCACAGAATTTTCTACTTGGATAAGAGATACAAGCGAGGAGCCAGAAATTTCTATAAGACACAGCTCTCTTATGTCTACAAGTACTGTACCGAGAGTAACTGGAACAGTAACAAATGAATCTACGTCTAATATTCCAGAACTAGAATTAGCAGTTTTTGTGCTTGATGGAAATCAAAATGTAGTTGCTGCAAGTCGTTCTTTTGTTGATAATCTAAACAGAAGAACTTCACAGGATTTTGTGTTTACTTGGCCACAACCATTTGATCTGGGTGTTGAGGCGTGCGTCTCTCCTCTTGATGTTGTTTTGGCCTTAGATAGATCTGGCAGTATGAGGTTTGAAGGTCTTTTTCCTCCAGAACCTTTTACCACTGTTATAAATACTGCGCGAGATTTTGTTAGAAATTTAAAAGTAGATGATCAGGTTTCAGTTATTACATTTGGTAATACATCTAGGATAGAAAACTCACTTTCTTTTGACAAACAAGCGGTTTTAAATTCAATTGGTAATTTATCTTTAAGTACAACAACTCAAGAAAATACAAATATTAGTGCCGGTCTTTTTGATGCTTTGGGTGAACTTACCTCAAACTCATCAAGAGATAATAGTAAAAAGGCTGTGATACTTTTAACTGATGGAGTCCCAACTTTACCTGTAAATCCAGAGATTTTTGATTTTCCAACTCTTTCTGCTCAACAAACAGCCCAAAACCTTAAAGATTTAAAAGTGACCGTGTACACCATAGGTTTAGGAAAAGATGTGAGCGAAGGGTTTCTTAGGTCTATAAGTTCTGATAATAATCATTACTTTTTAGCTCCAACCAAAGAAACTTTATCCAGTATTTACAGTCGAATTTCTTCAGATTTATGTCAAAAAAAGCCAAATGTTATAAATGTGATATATCGTACTATATAATAAATGTTTTCAGTAAAAAATATTTTTAAAAATATTGATTGGATTTTGTTTTTTAGTGTGCTTTGTATTTGTTTTGCCGGATTGTTTACTATGAATTCTTTTTCAGAGCAAAGTGTGTTTTTTGATAGACAAGTAGTTTGGATTATTTTGTCTTCAATAGTTTTTTTTATTGCAAGTTTTGTTGATTGGAGTTTTTTAAAAAACAGTAGAGTTATCGTTTCTCTGTATCTGGTCTCTGTGTTGCTTCTAGTTCTTCTTTTTATTGTTGGTAATGTTATTAAAGGAGCTCAGAGTTGGTTTGATTTAGGAGCTTTTTCTTTTCAACCGGTGGATATGGTGAAGATAGTTATTATTATTCTTTTGTCTAAATATTTTTCTAGAAGACATATAGAGATAGCCGATTTAAGACATATACTTGTTTCTGGGGCTTATGTTTTTATTATCTTTTCACTAGTTTTATTACAACCAGATTTTGGTTCAGCGATAATAATTTTCCTACTTTGGTTCGGTATGGTTTTGGTTTCGGGTATATCAAAAAAACATCTTTTAGCTGTGTTTTTAATGGGAGTAGTTACCTTCTCTTTTCTCTGGTTTTTTGCCTTTAAACCATATCAAAAAGCAAGAATTATGACTTTTTTGAATCCTCTTACCGATATAAGAGGTGCTGGTTATAATGCCTATCAATCAACCATAGCTGTAGGTTCTGGGCAAATTTTTGGTAAGGGAATAGGTTATGGAACTCAGAGTAAATTACAGTTTCTACCAGAATATCAAACAGATTTTATTTTTGCTGCTTTTGCGGAAGAATGGGGTTTCTTCGGGGTGATTTTACTATTACTTCTTTATGGGATTGTTTTTTGGAGAATATTAAAGATAGCATTTCAGGGGGGAGGTAATTTTGAAATATTATTCGGTTTAGGGTTAGCTATTTTATTTTTTATTCATTCTTCAATACACATAGGTATGAATATAGGACTTTTGCCAGTTACAGGAAACACTCTTCCTTTTATGAGCTATGGTGGGAGTCACTTGCTTGCCGAATTTTTTGGTTTAGGAATTTTAATGGGGTTGCGTAAAAATTCCCGAAGTGTTCATAAATCAATTACCTCAAACGAAATGGTTGGAGTTTAGTTTTTTATATATATAAACTTAAAAATTTCCCAATATTTAATTTCTCCTTTCATTGTTTGTCCAAATCCTTCTTCTTTTGTTGAATGGTAAAATTTAACATCAAAAGTTTCAATAAAATTTTTAATCTCATCAAATTCAAAGAAGCTCATATTATCCTTATTTGACCAAGCATCTTTTGTACCAAAAAAAGTAACATACATACAGCCACCTTTCTTTAATCCGGAAATAATATTTATGACCACTTCCTTTACTTTTTCTTTTGATGATATGAACGGTAAAGAGTTGCTTGCTATTATACAGTCATAACTTTCATTATTAATTTGAAAATTTACTATATCACTTAAAACTACTTTAATTTTTTTGTTCGAAGCAACCTTTTCCAACTCAGTTATTTCGTTTGGGTTAATACTTACTGCATCAACTTTTAATCCTAGTTCAGACAGACTTAAGGCATCTTTACCTTTTCCAAAGCCAAGGTCTAAAGCAGCAGATTTATTTTCTAAAAGCCCATCGCCATTTAATTTTTTTATTATGATACTCTGATTCATATATATTTATAAGTATATCTTATTATTGTAAATTAGGACGGCCTTCCTGAAGTAGTACTTCAGGAAGGCCGTGATTTCATAAAGCGGAACTAGTTGCACTCCGCGTCCTGGCAGTTGGTCGACATTGAGCAGTTGTCGTTGCACTCACTGTCGGAGTTCTCGTCCTTTCGGCCGATATTCCAGTTTGAAGAGAGTGCCCCGAAAGTTGCAAGGGCCAACTGTCGAGAATGACGCATGATCGTGCCGTCACCAGTGGGGTCCTCGGGTCTCCTTGGTCGATGGTGTATGAATCGGCCAAAGTAAAGTTCGCAGAACTGCTGGTAGTCTTCCGTAAAGAGCAGGAATTCATGCCAGCCAGCATCTACTCCCTCGGGGGGAGCAATGGATGGATCACCCTTTGCCTTGATTCCACAGAGATACAAGAACCTCTTGGTGTCATCGAAGAGAAGGGTTGCCGACTTCAGGTCAAGGTGTACCTTGTCCATAATCCTGCATACGACTGCAGGATTTTGATATCCCATGACCCGCTCCAGCAACGAGTTCGCCTGCGCAAACTGGATGCCGGTTGATTCTGAGACCGCATTTGTCATTTTTTTATCCTCCTTTCTCTCAGGATTGGCTACCTGAGTGAGGTAGTTTCTAATATTAGAGTACTATAAGATATAAATTTTGTCGACTTTTTTCTATTTATACAAAGAGAAAGTTTTTTTAAGCATTTCTTCTATATAAAATTCTTTTTGAATTTTTTCTTTTAATTTTTTACCCAGTTCAGTTCTTCTTTTTATGTTTGTTTCTAGAAATTCAATATTTTTTTGTATTTCTTTTTCGTTACCTACATTTATTAGTATTCCGTTTCTGTTATTATCTATAATATCTGGTATTCCTCCAATGTTACTTGCCATTACACAAACACCAGCACCTCCAGCCTCTAAGATCGAGTAAGGCAAACCTTCTTTTTTTGATGTTAGTGTAAAAACATCAAAAGCTTTTAGATAAAGATTTGCTATGTCTATAAAACCAACCAAGAAAATTCTATTTTCTAACCCTTTTATTTTAATTAATTTTTCCAATTTTTTTCTTTCTTCTCCTTCTCCAATGATAAAGAAAACAAAATTACTTTTTACTTGAGATAAAGCTTTTATCATATATTCTAAACCTTTGTTGGGATGTAACTCTGATATTGTTCCAATCCATAAGGTTTTACTGTTTATAACACCTCTAACTTTCCCGTTTGTTCTATTAAGCAAAGCTTCTCTTACTATAGTTTTATTTATGTAATCTATTTTTTCTATTCCATTTTTTATTAAAATAATTTTATTTTCTTTGATAAAAGGCATTTTTAGAGCTTGAACCTTTTCTTTTTTTGATATTACGATTGTTTTGTGACACAAAAGAGTTGTAATATTTGAGAATATATATATTAAAGATTTAGAAAATAAATTTCTATCTTCATTAAAAGACCAACCGTGAACTGTTTGTATGATTTTATTTACCCCAAGAATTCTGCCAACCAAAGATCCTAAGCCACTAGCTTTAGGACTGTTTAAGTGTAGTATGTCAGGTTTTTCCCTTTGGATTATTTTAAATATCTTGATAAAACTTTTTATCTCTTCTAGTAAAGATATATCTCTTTTTAGATTTTGAATTTCGAAAGCTTTAATTCCTTTTTCTCTTAACTTATTTTTAAGGATTTCACCTTTACCTGTTATAACTAAAACGTCGTATTTGTTTTGTGGAAGGGAAGTTGCCAAATTGTATACATACCTTTGAGCTCCGCCCCAATTTCCTTTAGTTATGAAAAAACAAATTTTTGTCTTCATTGCTAGTTGATTATTAATTAATTTTATCATACTATTGTTTGCAACACATAATTTTTATGAACGTACTCCCTAAAAAAGAAGCCATAATCCTATTTTTTGGAGATATTTTTTTCTTTATTTTTTCTCTATGGGTTTCTTTGTATTTGCGTTTTGCTGAAATTCCAACTTGGGAAAGACTTGTTGTTCACTTAGTGCCCTTCTCAATCCTTTTTGCGATTTGGGTTCTGGTCTATTTTATTGCTGGTCTTTATGAAAAACATACTCTTATCTTAAAAAGTAAATTACCTAGTGTTATTTTTAATGCTCAAGTAGTGAACAGTATTTTTGCTATTGTGTTTTTCTATACAATACCTGTCTTTGGCATTACTCCAAAAACTATATTGTTCATTTATCTGGTAGTGTCTTTTGCTGGGATATTGTTCTGGAGAATATATGGAAAAAATCTAATAGGTTCTAGACAGAAACAACCCGCACTTTTAATTGGCACAGGAGAAGAGATGAAAGAATTGATGTTGGAAGTAAATGGAAATACTAGATATGATTTGCATTTTGTATCCTGCATAGATTTAAAAGAGATTGATTCTATAAACGTATTGGAAGATGTTATAACTCCGGTTTATTCCAATGATATAAAAATAGTGGCGATAGATTTTTCTGATGAAAAAGTAGCTCCACTTTTGCCACATTTATACAACCTTATATTCTCAAAAGTAAAATTTATAGATTCACATAAAATTTACGAGGATATTTTTGACAGAATTCCATTGTCTCTGGTTACGTATAGTTGGTTTTTAGAAAATATTTCTATTTCCCCAAACTATACATATGATTTTCTAAAGAGACTTATGGATATCGTCGTATCTTTTGTTTTAGGAATAATTTCTATAGTTTTTTATCCTTTTGTTTATTTAGCCATAAAACTTGATGATGGTGGAAGTATTTTTATATCTCAAGATAGGGTTGGTAAAGATGGCAAGATGATACGTCTTTATAAGTTTCGTTCAATGAGTAAAAATGAAGTTGATTTAAATAAGGGTGGAGATAATAGAATAACAAAAGTTGGTGACTTTTTAAGAAAGACAAGAATAGATGAATTACCGCAATTGTGGAATGTTTGGGTAGGTGATCTTTCTTTAATAGGTCCTAGACCAGAGCTTCCTTCGGGTGTGGCGATATACGATAAAGAGATTCCTTACTACAACATAAGACACCTTATAAAACCGGGATTATCTGGTTGGGCACAGACACATCAGGAAAATCATCCTCACCATGGTCCAGAAATAAACTTAACTAAAGAAAAATTGACTTATGATATTTATTATATAAAAAATAGGTCTTTCTGGCTCGATATAAAAATAGCACTTAAAACAATAAAAGCTTTGCTTTCTAGAAGTGGAATATAGTCATTGCTCTTGATTTTCCATGTGTTAATATTAGTAGCATATGGAAAATCCTTTAATTGATTTTTATAAAAAAATAAGACTAAAACCAGATACTGACACTTTTACAATATTTTTTGTTTTGGTTTTAGTTTCTTTAGGGTTTGGTGTATACAATAATTATTTATTAAGAACTGGCGGTGTTGTATCTGCAAATAATCCAGGAGTTCAAAATGTTTTACCTGTGAAAGATTTGGTTAAAAAAGTCCCAGCAAATTCTCCAAGATTAGGTAATCCGAAAGCAAAAGTCGTTGTGGTAGCTTTTGAAGATTTCAAATGTCCATTTTGTAAAAGATTTCATGATGTAACCTATCCGCAACTTAAAAGAGACTACATAGACACAGGTAAGATTTTGTTTATACACCAAGATTTAGCTTTTCTTAGTGTGGAGTCAAATATGGCTGCAGAGGCAGCACAATGTGCCAATGACCAGAATAAGTTTTGGGAATACAAAGATTCTCTATATGCAAGTACTGTGCCGTTTACAGAAAATAGTTTGAAAGATATTGCGATAAACCTAGGGTTAAATACTGCCGAGTTTAATCAATGTCTAGACAGTCAAAAACATAAAGATCTTGTTGCTAAATCTAAAGAGTTTGCTACTAGTTACGGAATATCATCTACACCGACTTTTGTTATAAACGGCAATGTTGTAAGAGGTGCACAACCAATAGCAGAGTTTGAGAGAATAATTAATAGCGAATTATAATAATTTTATGAACGAAACAAATAATAAAGTAAAAGTTTTCTGGCTTATAATATCTTTTGTTTTTATATGTGCTGGAGTTTTAAGTTTTTATGCAAATGATTTGAAAAGATTAGCTTTTGAAGAGAAGAAAGAGGAGTCAGCTAAAATCAGTGAAAAAGACACCTTATCTTCAAGTCAGGCAAGATATATGCTAGAGCAAAAATTTAATTTTGAAGTTAAAGATGAGAGGAGTAGGCAAGAAGTTTTACAAAATGATTTAAGCAGGGAAGTCTCAAACTTTATTTTAAGTGGAGCAGATCCACTAGAAGCAAATAGACTCTCTTTTACAGACAATACATCAGGGTGGGAATTAAAATATGATATGGGTAAAAATTTATTAGATACTTATCGTGAATTGTCTAGTGTTTCTAGAACAGCACCTTTTGTTTTTGAATCGGGAAGTAGGATGAGTTCTGCAGCGATTATCATTTCTTCAAGCGATGACTATAGAGTGAAAATAATTGTAGAGAAAGTAGAAGATGAAAAAAGCAAAGTAGAAGTTTATATTCTTGAAATTTAATACAATTTTATCTAGTTTTGTCAAGTGTGGATAATTTGCTTGACAAAACAATTTTATACAGGCTTAATTAAGTCAGATGTTCTTCTCACATCTTTAAGGCCCTTTGGGCGAAAGGAGGCAGTCGTGGCGTTTCGTTTGCTTTCGGCGTTTCTGATCGCCCTCGTGGCGACCTTCGTTTCTGCGTGCAGTGATGGTGGGCTTCAGAGTCCGACCTCTCCGTCTGCAACAACCCCGTCTGCTCCGCAGACTACGACCTACTACTTCAACGGATTTACTTTGGATCCGTGGAGACCAAACACCCCTCCTCCTTCTACAGGTAGGAATATTACCTCTGTCGTAAAGGAGGGGGACCTCATTGAAGTTGAGGTGACTCTCTCTGATGACGAGGAGCGCAGACTCTATATGGCGATTTACGCCTCTGAGTGTGCCACGAGTGTGCACAATTGCCAATTGCAGTTCACCTCGGTGCCTCCGGTTGAGCTGGATGTGAGACGGACTGGAAAAGTCAGCTTCAGGTTTCCACAAAAGGAACCTGGACTTCTGTACGGAGTCTATGTAGGTAACAAGTCTCCTGTTACCGTTACTGGGAGTGGTGTGGTTACCATTACCCATTACTGACAACTGAGAGTGTGGCGGACATTCCTCCACACTCTTTCTCTTTTTATTTATACACAGCATTTATTGTTTAATATAAAAATAAGTTTTATTATATAGATATATAAAATAAAACTTATAAAATGTTTAATATAAAAAATATTTTTTTTACCTTGATTTTGTTTTTTCTTTTTGTGACTAGTGTTTCTGCGACTTCTGAATATTATACTTACGTTTCCGGTTGTGGTGAGTCTCAAGCAAGTTGTGGAGCTGAAAACCTACAGCTTTGTGACTGTGGTTCTGGTTATCCTGAAATTACTGATTTAGGAACAATGCAATGTGCTGGTCCACACGGACAAGATGCTGTTTCCTGTTGGGCGGGGGAGTCTTGTACATGTCAACCCCCCCCAACAATTCCAGGTTGTACAGACCCAGCTTCACCTGACTATAATCCTAATGCAACCACCAATGATGGTAGCTGTACATATCCTCCACCAACAACAGGACCTGAATGTGGAGACGGCGATCTTGATCCAGGAGAACAATGTGATTTAGGTATAAATAATGGTAGTTGTCCTGGTGGATGTAGTAATTCTTGTACAACAATATCTTGCGGTACTCCGGGGCCTTCTTGTGGTGACGGAGAAATTGACCCAGGTGAGCAATGTGATACAGGTGTAAACAATGGGGGGTGTCCTCGTACTTGTAGTAACTCTTGTACAGTAAACTCTTGTGGGTCTACAACAGCCACTCTAACTTTCACAGCCACAGGACCAGGTACTGCTAATGGATATACTAGTGTTGCCGACGGACCACCATATACTTACTTAGGTTCTTGTAGAAACAGTACTTGTATTGTTCCATTACCGAGAGGCACATTTGTTAATATTCAGGCGATACACGACGTTGCTTCTGGAGTGTTTAACTGGCAGGCGTTATGTCCAGCTTTGGGTGTCGGTGATATTTGTAAAGGGCCTCTAAATGCAAATGCTTCTGCAGGGGTTACTTTTGTTGCACCAACTGTTCCTGTAAACAATAACGTTTCCATAAGTTCTATAAATGTAGAGGCAAACGGTACAACACAATACGAAATAGCAGTTACTTCTTCTGATTCTGGTGGAGGAGGAAAAATAAATATCCAGCATGCTCTTATAAATCACCAAGGAGCTAATGCCGGACAATACAGGGGTTGGCTTGCTTGGGGCAATAATGGTATGTCTTGGTGGACAGGTCATAAAGATCTAATGGCTTGTACTGGGGGAGGAGCTGCAATGATAAGCTCACTTGCTCCTGGTAACATATATGGTCATGATTATATAGAACTAGATTCTTGTAGAACAACTGTAGTTACAGGGACAAGAACAACTACTTTTGTTGTGAGATTTAACACAAACTTTACAACCCCTGTTTCTGACAACGATATTTCAGCGTATTCAACTAATACAGATGGGAATGCAGATGGTTGGGATAATTATGATATAAATTTTGGCCTTGTGACTACTCCAACAAACCCTGTTGTTACGATAAGCCCAAGTATAATTGTGGCCGATGGTAATGCTTTACATCAGATAAGTATTACGGGTACAGATTTACGTGGAGGAAATAATATTTCTCCTCAATACGCCCTCATAAATCATCAAGGTACAAGAGCTGGGCAATACAGAGGATATCTTACATGGGGATTAAGCGGTGGTAGTTGGTGGACAGGACACAAAAATCTAATGGCCTGTACTGGTGGTGGTCATGCTGCAATACAATCTCTTTCTCCAAATAATGTTTACGGACATGACTATATAGAGTTAGTGTCTTGTTCTACTTCTGCTACGGGCAACACTAGAAATACAATATTTAATGTAAGGTTTGCTAATACATTTAATGCTACTGGACCTTACACTTTAAATGATATTTCTGGAATATTGTATAATTTATTTAACAAAACTTCAGGTTGGGTTAATAGTGATTTGAATTTCGGTTTAGATCATGCTCAATATGTATCACAAACGGTTCCAACTACGATGAACACAGGACAAACATATGACATACCTATAACTATGAGAAATACTGGTGCTAGTACTTGGACTCAAGCGGGGAATTATAAACTCGGTTCTCAAAATCCTCAAGATAACACAACTTGGGGGACAAGCAGAGTTTTGTTAAATCCAGGTGACTCTATTGCAAACGGAGCCGAAAAAACATTTACTGTTACCGTAACCGCACCAAGCACTCCTGGTACATACAACTTTAGATGGAGGATGGTAAGAGAGGGTGTGCAATGGTTTGGACAATCAACTCCAAATGTTTCTATAAACGTTGTGCAAGCTCCAGCTGTTCCTACGGTAACTTCTCCTACAGTCTCTAATGTTACTCAAACTGGAGCGACTCTTGGGGCAAATGTTACATCACTAGGTTTTCCAGCTTCTATTTCAGCTAGAGGAACATGTTGGGGGACAACTAACCCACCGAGTACAAACTGTTCACCTGCTTCTGGTCTAACTACTGGAGTTTACAGTCACTCTAGAACAGGTATGTCTCCTGGTGTTACTTATTATTTTAGAGGTTACGCTACTAATTCTACTGGTACCGGGTATTCTCCTGTATCATCGTTTACAACGAACATAGTTTCAACTTACACACTGAACGTAACAGCTAACCCTGGACCTGGGGGAAGAATAACAGGACCGGGTATTGATTGTGGTAATGATTGTTCAGAAAATGTACCACAAGATACGACCGTTCAACTTACAGCGGTACCTGCATCTTCTTATTGGAAGTTTAATGGTTGGGGAGGATCTTGTTCTGGTACTTCGCTTGTATGTAACGTAACAGTTAGTTCAGATCCGACAAACGTTACCGCTACATTCTCACCTAGAGCATTTATTTACAGAGAGTTTTAGGGGAAACAAAAATATTTAATTTTACAAAAAGAGGCTATGCCTCTTTTTGTTTTTATTGATTTTTTGTTTTAAATGGTTATACTTAAACCCATGATAAAGCACAGAGCAATTTCTGTTTTTCTGGTGATTATTTTTGTTTTACTTGGTTTTTTCGTTTATAGGTCAGAAATAACTTCTTCAGATACTTCTTCTAGATTATCTAAATATTCTTTTAAATATGGTTTAGATTTAAATGGCGGTACTGCTCTTACATACAGAGCTGATACATCAAAAATAGCATCTGATATAGATGAGGCAATGTCCTCTTTGCGTGATGTGATAGAAAGAAGAGTAAATCTTTTTGGTGTCAGTGAGCCTAGTGTCAGAGTTGAAAATCCAGGTATTGTTTCTGGTAATCCAGAGTACAGACTTTTGGTAGAACTTCCTGGTGTTACTGACATTGAACAAGCTATTTCTTTAATAGGAAAGACTCCAGAGCTTGATTTCAGATTGGTTAGACCAGAAGCAAAAAATTTTACAGAAGAGGAATTGCAAAATAAAACTATTGAAGAGATTTTTGTTGAAACCGGTTTAGATGGTAGATACTTAGATAGAGCTCAACTTCAATTTACACCTTCTGGTACGGGTCAGTTAGCTGGAGAGCCAATAGTGGCGATAACACTGAATAATGAAGGTAGGGATTTATTTGCAAAAATAACAAAAGAAAATTTAGGCGAAATATTAGCTATATTTTTGGATGGACAAATGATTTCAAGTCCAATAATAAATGATGAAATTACAGATGGTAGAGCTATAATATCTGGCGGATTTTCTCCTGATGAAGCAAGGACTTTAGTTAGAGATTTGAATTACGGAGCTCTTCCGGTCCCAGTCGAGCTTATATCTACACAAACAATAGGGGCTTCTTTAGGAGAGGATGCAAAGACATCTGGTGTTAGAGCTGGGTTAATAGGAATTTCATTGGTGTTTCTGTTTATGGTTTTGTGGTATAGACTTCCAGGTTTTGTTGCTGGGTTGGCCCTTGTATGTTACGTGATTTTGTCATTAGCAATATTTAAGCTAATTCCAGTTACCTTAACCGCTGCTGGAATTGCCGGATTTGTACTTTCTATTGGTATGGCGGTTGACGCCAATGTTCTTATTTTTGAAAGAGTAAAAGAAGAGCTTAAAAAAGGAAAATCTATTTATGATGCACTTCACGAAGGATTTTCTAGGGCATGGCTTTCTATTAGAGATTCAAATATTTCTTCCATAATCACAGCCATAATTCTTTTTTGGGTCGGCACAAGCTCAGTGAAGGGCTTTGCTCTTACTTTAGGAATTGGAGTTACAGTTTCTATGTTTACAGCGATTGTTGTCTCTAGAACTTTCTTGTTTGCGATTGCTCCTAAAAATGACAGTAATAGACCAAGCAGATTACAAAGATTACTGTTTTCAAGCGGTCTGAATTTTACTAATAACTAATAACTAATCACTCTAAAATATATGTTCATAGTAAATAACAGAAAATTTTTCTTCTTGATATCGGCAGTTCTCATAACGGCTTCATTGTTTTCAATTTGGAAATATGGGTTTAATCTAGGTACTGATTTTAGAGGGGGTTCTGTTTTAGAAGTTAGTTATCCTTTATATAAGATAGATGATATAGTTGAGCTTCAATCATCTAGACCACTTGTAGATAAAGTAAAAATTGAGTTAGATAAACTTGATTTGGGAGCTTATATTTTAACACCATCCGGAGATTTTAATTACATATTAAAGACTAGGGAGTTAAAACCAGAAGAGAAAGAATTGTTGCTGTTTGCATTTCAAAATGCAATTCAAGTTGAGATAAATGATACGATTAAAGAAGAAAGATTCAGCTCTGTAGGACCTGTTGTTGGTGAACAACTAAAGAATAAAGCTATTATAGCCGTGATTATAGTTTTGATTTGTATTCTTTTGTTTATAACTTTTGCTTTTAGAAAAGTTTCCAAACCAGTTGCTTCTTGGAAATATGGGTTGGTTACTTTGATTGCATTATTTCATGATGTAATTATTCCAACTGGATTTTTTGTAGCATGGACTCATTTCAAGGGAGGAGAAATTGATCTGCTCTTTGTTACAGCACTTTTGGCCATACTCGGTTACTCTGTTCATGACACTATAGTTGTTTTTGATAGAGTCAGAGAGAACCTTAAAGAAGGTTTATCTTCAAAACCTTTCATTGAAAAAGTTGGTGAATCTGTTAAACAAACAATCGGAAGATCTTTGAATACATCATTTACAACATTTCTAACTCTTTCAGCTCTATATTTTATAGGTGGAGAGACTACTAAAGATTTCACCCTGCTTCTTTTGGTCGGAATAATAGTTGGAACATACTCATCTATTTTTGTAGCTTCACCTTTACTTGTCACTCTTGAAAAGCTCCAAAAGAAGTAAAACTTCCAAATTACCACATAGGAATTTCCTATGTGGTAATTTGTATGTTAGTATTAATACATATGGCAGAGCGTAAACAAGAATTTGCGATCGATGAGTATTATCATCTATATAATAGAGGCACTGAAAAGAAGATCATCTTTCAAGATAAACATGACTATCATCATTTCCTTTTTTTAATGTATATTTGTAATACAAAAAAGAGTTTAATTTTGCGTGATATTGGAAAGAATTTTGATAGAGGAAAAACTATTGTAGATATTGGGGCTTATTGTCTTATGCCAAATCATTTTCATATTTTAGTTCGTGAGAAAGTTGAGTTCGGTATTTCTACCTATATGAGGAAGTTAATGACTGCTTATTCAATGTATTTTAATAAAAAATACACGCGTACAGGAAAATTATATGAAGGAGTTTTCAAAGCCACACTTTGTGAAGAAGATAGGTATTTAAAGTATTTGTATTCATATATACATTTAAATCCAGCAAAACTCATAGATAAAAATTGGAGAGATGCAAAAATGAAATCTAATAAGTTGCTTGATTATGTATTTTCTTATCCATATTCAAGTCTCTCGGAATATGTAAATCTTGAGTACAAAATTACCAACCCAAGTGCTTTTCCATTCTATTTTAATAGACCCATAGATCACAAAAGAGAGTTATTTGAGTGGGTTAACTATAGAGCGGGTTAACTATAAATTTTGATTACCACATAGGAAATTCCTATGTGGTAATCTTATTTGTTATTGTTGTCTGCTCGTAAGTCCAAGAGGACTCAGGACAGTGGTTTTTATTGTCTAAAAATTAAACAGAAAATAAGCTTATTTTAAGCCCTGTTTTTTCAACAATCCCCACTTGACTGTAAAGATAAAATGAGTATACTTATACCCACGCCTAAGAAGGCGAAAGTTCGTTGAAAATCAAATTGAATAAGAACGTATTTAAGTGCAAGTCAAAAAAATAGTGACTAGTTGCTAGGTGTTAGTTGTTAGTAGAAATACTAAAAACTAGAAACTAAAAACTAATCACTGACTTATTAAATATGATTCTGGAAAACAATGTTTATTATATTCATCACAAAAATCCACATAAACTTAGTGACTAGTTGTTAGGTGTTAGTTGTTAGCAGAAATACTAAAAACTAGAAACTAAAAACTAATTCACTATCAAAAAAATATTATTTTTTGTTTTGTTCC
>CAYMJQ010000014.1:0-15745 GCA_964391455.1 uncultured Candidatus Saccharibacteria bacterium
TCTGTCTACACTCATCAGAACAAAATGATCTGCCGTCCTCCTCACTACAACCCTCACAGCATATAAAATGTTTATTGCACCTTGGATTCTTACAATTAACATATCTTTCAGACTTAACTTTACATTTTTCACATTCCCCCACTACTACATGTTTATCTTTGGGGTCAAAATCCATAGTTATACGTCTATCAAAAACATATAAAGTGCCTTCAAATTCTTGTGCTGGATATTTCTCCATATAAGTTACGATTCCACCATCCAGATGATAAGCATTTTTAAAACCTAAATCCTGAAGAAAAGCAGAAGCTTTTTCACACCGAACATCTCCTGTACAAACAGTAATCATTGGTTTGTCTTTCATATTTTCCAATTGGTCTATAACATGAGGAACGTCACGAAAGTTTTGTAAATTTTCTGGTATTACAGAACCTTTAAATCTTCCAACCTTAAACTCATAATCGTTTCTCAAATCTACAATATAAAAATCTTCACCAATCTTTTTTGTTTTATACCACTCTTTTAATTCTTCTGGCTTTATCACCTTACCTTTTGATTTTACTTCCGTTAAACTTTTTCCAAGTGTAACAATTTCTTTTCTGACCTTCACAGAAAGTTTAGGAAAAGCATCTCCTGTACCCTTACTCTTTTTTATATGTGTATCAGAAAAACGAGGATCGCCAAGATACACTTTTAAATATTCCTCAACATTTTCATTTGTTCCCTCTAGGGTGACATTTATCCCTTCTTTAGCTGTAATAATTCTACCTTTAAGATTTAATTTCTCGCACAAAGCACGTTGCTCATCCCTTAATTTCTCCGGATTATCTATGAAAACATATTTGTAAAAAAGTAATATTGTGAAATCCATCAGATTAATTTAATTATAACATTATTTGAAACCGAAAAATAAGGTTTTTATCCTTAATTTAATGAGATTATTAGTAAAATACGCTATTGTATAAAAAAGTCTTAATCTCCATTGCCTATTATCTATACAGGTAATCTTCTGATCTTTTATTTTAAATTTTCTTTTTTCAGCATATAAAAGTAAGGCCGTATCAAAAAACCAACCTGGATAATTTTTCAGCTTTTCATTCAAGTCCATATAAACAACTTTTTTTATAGATTTATGACCAGCTTGTGCATCAGTAAATGAATTAAAAAACAGAGATTTAATTAAGACATTATAAAATTCAGTGATAAACCTTCTTAAGGGATGACGAACTACATAGGAGCCTTTTATTCTCCTAGATGCAACCACTAAATCATATCCTCCTTTACTCAAATAATAGTTAATAGTATTTCCAATATCTTCAATTGAATATGCTAAATCCGAGTCAGTATACAAGAATACATCCTCATCTGCATCTTTCCATGTATTATATAAAGCATTCCCTCTCCCAGGTATTTTAAAATCTTTATAGGATAGACACTTGAATTCCTTTTCTAACTTTGTAACAATCTCTTTGGTTCTGTCAGTTGATCCGTTAATTGCTATACAAATTCTAATCTGATTTTTTAAGAATTGATTCCCAAAGTTTGTCTCTAAATAATCAATTACTTTTCTAATAGTACTTTCAATTACTAACTCTTCGTTTAAAGCGGGTATGGTTATTAAAAATCTTAAATCACTTTTATAATCATATAGATTTATATCATAGGATGAAATATAAATTTTTTGAATTGATTTAATCATTTTATCAATTGAAAAAATATCATTAAAACCAGTATTATTTTGAAACACTTTTTTATTAGAAAAAAATAGATCTATTTTTTTAGAAAGATCCATAGAGTCTTTCGGTTTTACTGTCTCTATATTCACTAATTCGGCCATTTCAATCACCCCCCCAACACCAGATGCAATTATTGGAATATTTGCAAGACTTGATTCAATTATTATGTACGGTAAACCTTCTTTAACTGAAGGTAACGTTATTAGATCTAGACCTTTCAAATACTTACTTGCGTTATTAACATGACCAAGTAATTTAAAACTGTTCTGCAAACCTAATTTTTGAATTTTATCTTCTAACTCAGTCCTTAATTCACCATCCCCAAAAACGACAAACAGAACTGATTCTTTATACTTATCTGTGATATATTTTGCGGCATCTATAAGATACTCTATACCTTTTGTTCTGTATAGATTAGCAACTACCCCAATGATGAATTTAGGTTCAGAAATAGTTTTTGATTTTTCTAAAATAAAGTTTCTTGACTTCTGTTTATCTAGGAAATATTCTGTATTAGTTTCTATTCCATTATATATTACTGTGCCTTTATTTTTTCTTATTATTAAGAATTTTTTTCCAATAACAATATCTTTTTTAGATACACATATATAATTATCTATAAAAAAGGATGCTGTAAACTCTGCTAAAATATAAAATATTCTTTTCAAAAAAATTATAGGTTCTTGAAAAACAAAACCATGAACAGTATAAACCACTCGGGCCCCAGCTAGTTTTGAAGCTATACTTCCTATAATTCCTGCCTTTGTGCTATGTAAATGGACAATATGAAATCTATTTTTTTTTACATATTTGTAAATTTCAAAGAAAGCTTTTATATCTGCAACTAAACTGATTTCCCTTTTTAAATTTCCAAAAATATGAAGATTACTATTTAAAAATTCATTTCTCTTTAACTCATCAAATAGCCATTTATCACTTTCTTTTACTTGAGCACCCGTAGAAACACAAATATAATTATTATCTTTTGATAAATATCTTACAGTATCGTATACATTTTTCTGGGCTCCACCAATTTCACCTTGAGTTATTATATATAACAACCTCATGTTAATTTAAATTTACTGTATAATTGGTGCAACTGTCTCGACAACATCTCCTTCATTTAATCCAGAGACAATTTCAACAAAACCATCTTGCCCTCTTAGTCCGACTTCTACCGGCATTTTCATGTATTCTTTTCCTGATTGCTTCATTACAAATACCCCACCTTCTTCTCTAGTTAAAGCATACTCGGGTATTGTTAAGACATCCTTCTTTTCACCAGTAATAATTTCTAGTTTTGAAGTTAAGCCACTTTTTATTTCAGGATACTTTTGAGAAAAAGCTACTGTTACTTTATAATTAACCACACCATCTACAATAGTCTCTCCTGGTTCTATGTAAGAAACGTTTCCAGAAAAAACTTGTCCCGGAAAGGCATCAAAAGTAATAACAACAGGATTGCCGATTGAAACTCTCCCAATACTCACTTCTGAAACATTAGATTCAATTTCCAAATCACTATCAGATATTATAGAAACAACAATTTTTCCAGGTGTTACTATTTCACCAACATTTACGTCTTGTCTTGTCACAATACCATTTTGAGGGGATCTAAGTGTCATTTTAGATAACTGAACTTCAGCACTTACAACTTGTGCTTCTGCCTGAAGAACTCTTGCCTCTTGGGCCCTAATTACCTCTACAGGACTACCACTTTTCTTCAAAGATAAATTTTGTTCAGCCAAAGCCAGACTTGATCTAGCATTATTTAAAGTCTCTCTAGCTGTAATAAATGTTGATCTAGCAGAAGATATTGATGCTCTATAACCATCTATAGTTGTTTGGGTTAAGCCAGAAGAAGGCGACTGAGAATTTACAACAGAAGCGACTCCGTCTATCAAAAAAGTTATTTCTGGCAAATAAGAATCTATCTCAGTATTATTCCAATCTCTTATTATACTTTCTACCTTAAGACGACTGAAATTTATAGAATTTTTCAATTGAGTATCACTAGTCAATAAATTTAATTGAGGATTATTTGTTCTTGGATTACTGAAAAATTGATCAATATTATTGTTTACAATATCTAAAACTCTATTATTCAAATTTTTTTGAGCATCCTCTAGTCTTACTTCTGCATTCCTAACTTCTATTTCAGACACAGCAATTTCTTCTGGTCTGGAGCCTCTTTTTAATTCATCTAATCGAGCTTTTTCTGTTTCTAGATTAGCTCTAACCCTTAATAAATCCGCGTAAGCTACTCCTTGATCTAAAGAAACTAGAATTTGTCCAACTGAAACTCTAGAACCAACTTGAACCGAAGCGCTTTTAACAGTACCGTTAACCTCAAAAGCAAGATCAGAATCTCTTATCGCTTTAGTTTTACCATTAACAATAACCTTTTGGTTTATATCTCCCTTACTTACAGTATAGACTTCTTTCTTATTACCACCATTAGAAAAAATATTGTAAGAAAGTATCAAAACAAGAAGTAACGCAATAAGCGAAATAACTTTGTGAGAGACTACATAATCTTTTATATTTTGTATTTTTGTTTTCATAATTTTTATTTTGAATTCATTATATCAGAAACTATTTTACCGTCGGATAATTGCACCACCCTATCTGTTAAATCAGAGTATTCTTTTTCGTGAGTTACCATTATTATAGTTTGTCCTTGTTTATGCAAATCTATAAAAGCATCTAGCACTTGATTGGATGTCTCAGTATCAAGGTTTGCAGTTGGCTCATCGGCAAAAATGATTTTTGGATCATGAGCAATAGCTCTCGCTATAGAAACCCTTTGTTGTTGCCCTCCAGATAATTTACTCGGAATATTATCCATCCTATCACTTAGACCTACTCTTGCCAAAGAATCTTTTGCTTTAATGGAAGCTTCTTTTATCGGATGTCCTTGCATTAAAAGTGGCAAGAGAACATTTTCTAATGCAGTCAATTCTGGTATAAGCGCGTAGTCTTGAAACACATAACCTAATTTATTTAAACGAAATCTTGTTTTGGCTTCATTATCCAATTTAGAAATATCAATATCGTCTATTAAAATTTCTCCAGAATTTGGATTATCTAAAAGACCAAGTTGATAAAGTAAAGTTGATTTACCAGAACCAGATCTACCGGTTATAGACAAAAACTGACCCTCTGGCACAGAAAGATTAAGGTCTTTCAAAACAACGAGTTCTGAATCACCAGACTTAAAAGATTTTGTTAAATTTTTTACTTCAACTATTGTTTTCATATTTTTTTATAAAATCTATCTTCCCAAAATAGCGTCTAAAGTATTTTGTTTAACAACGATTCTTGCTGGTATATACCCTGCAAAAACAGTAGCAAGTAGTAATAAACCAGCTCTAATTAAAGTGTTGGAATATTCGGCGACAAGTATTCCATCACTAAAAGGAAAATTTATCGGGTTAGCGTCTATATAAGGAACTAGAAATCCGTACAGTATAAGCAACCCGAACACAACTCCCATAGTCGCATATAAAATAGATTGAAGTATGTAAGAAAATTCAATTGCAGTAGAGTTTATACCTATACCTTTTAATATTCCAATAAATTTTCTTCTGGTAATAGCATTAATATAAATAACAATAAATATAGTTATTGAAGCAACCACAAGTCCTATTGAACCTATAGCATTACCCAAAAGACCGAAAGTCGCTTGAATATCTTTGAGAAATTTTGGTAGAGCCTCTTCCACAGTCTGAACCCTAGCTGTTTCCCCTACTCCTGAATTTATCAGAGCTTGTTTAACCACAAGAGGATCAGTTCCTGATTTTAATTTAATCGCTATTTCATCTACGTTATAATCATTTCTTGCTATAAGTGGTCTTAATACGGAATCCAAAATAACAACCCTATCATCAAAAGCACCTTTACCTTTGATTATTCCTTTTACTGTAACTTCCTTTGTATTACCATTTACTCTTATTCTAACAGTAGAACCGACATCCACATTTTCCAAAAGAAGTAACCCCGGCGCTTCTATTGGTAGATATTTTTTCAAAGTATTTGCCCCAAGAAGAATACTGTCAGTATCTTCTATTGTAAGCATCGAGCCAGCTATTATCATTGAAGCAATGTCTGTAGTTTCTTGTTCTCTTATCGGGTCTATACCTGTAAAAACACCGTTGGCTATATTTGCTTCTTCGGTAAAATCAATTCTTTCTTTATAGGTTCCTTCAACTGTTCCAGATTCTACATACCTAGCAGAATAAAATTCAGTCCAAGGCATATTCTTTACTATTTCTATAACGTTTGGGCTATTTTCTATATATGTCTTTTTTGGAAGAGTCGAAATAAAAATGTCTCCAGCATATTTTTCTCTAAACAAATCAGTTGAACTTTGTATAAGTCCAACAAGTACCCCCCTTACCACAACCAAATTAAGAAAAGTTAGAGTCATAATAAAAACAATAAGAAGAGTTGTGCCTATACTACTACCTCTAACCTGTCTATATGCCAAGAAAAATCCTAACTTTATTGAAGTTAGGAAATTCTTAAATTTTTGTATACGAGAAATTTGCATTTGAATAAATAATACTATATTAAAGAGAGTTAATCAAAAAAAGCGACTAGTTAAACAATATGAACAACTTTTTTGTTGATTACTTTATTATCAAAATGAGTTTTTCTTTTTGTCCCAAATTTTACCACCCCAGAAGTCAGAGCAAATAAAGTATGATCTTTACCCATACCAACATTTCTACCAGGAAGAACGTCTGTTCCTCTCTGTCTTATAATAATAGATCCGGCTTCAGCTTTATCGCCAGAAGTTAACTTTACCCCAAGATATTTTGGGTTAGAATCTCTACCATTTTTTGATGTTCCTGCGGACTTTTTATGTGCCATATTGTGTGTTAAATTAAGCTTTATGAGTATATCTGAAACAGTAGAAAAAATCAAGCCCTTTTATACCCCCATATTAATAGCTTTAGTAGCGATTACTTTCTTTTTTCTAGGTAAAATGTCCGCAGAAGAAAGCCAAAAAACAGCTGTAAATATAAATTATCCTAATATAAACCAGACCGCTACAGCTCTTAATTCTTCTTCTACCCAAAATACAGAAAATATAATTGAACCAATCCAGCAAGATGGACCTGTTATAGGCTCAAAAAGCGGTAAAAAATACTATTTTCCTTGGTGTGGAACTGTAAAACGAATCAAACCAGAAAACCAAGTAAAATTCGGATCAATAGCCGAAGCTAAAAACGCTGGCTTTACAGCTGGAGGCAATTGTAAGGGTCTTTGGTAGAAATTATTCTGAGACTATAACCAAAGTCAAATCTGCGCCTTTACCCATCGCCTCTATTCTTATTTTATGCTCACCTATTTCCTTTATAGGTTTTTCCAACTTGATTGAATCCAAATCAATATTTAATTTAGTCTTTTTAATAATTTCAGACAAGATTACTTCTTTAGTGACTCCGGCAAATAAGTGACCTTTTTCATTTGCTCTTTCTTTTAATTCAATTTTTAGATTTTTTATTATTTCTAAATTTTTCAACAATAATTCTTCTTGAATTTTTTTATTTGTAAGATCATTTGCTTTAATTTGTTCTATTTTTAAAACAGCTTCTTTTGTTGCAAGACGAACCAAACCTTTTGGCAAAAGCATGTTTAAAACATATCCATCAGCGACGTCTTTTATGTCGTATTTTCTGCCTATTTTGGCAATGTCTTTAAGTAAAATAACTTTCATGTTTTATACATTAACATGTTACGTAAATTCTTTCAAAAAACCTTATTCAGATAAAATCTCTATTGCTTTGTTTAATTGTGTGTCTATTCCGTTTTCTTTATATGCCTCTTCATCAAGTTCTACTATTACATCTGGAGTTAAACCGCCTTCTGATATTGAATTGCCTTTTGGAGTAAGCCACCTTGCAATAGTAACTTTTAGTGAAGTGTCGCTGGTTATATCTACTAGTTCTTGAACTGATCCCTTACCAAAAGATTGAGTCCCAACCAAAGTAGCAACACCGTGCTCTCTTAATGCGCCGGCCAAAATCTCTGAAGCACTAGCTGACCCACCATCAATAAGTATTACAAATTTAAGCTTATCACTAAAAATATCGTAACCACTACTTCTAAACACCTGGTTATTATCTTCATTCTTAAAATCTTCTTTTACTATTACCGCTCCGATTGGCAAAAACCATGACGCCATATCTTGAGCTGCCTCCAAGTATCCTCCCGGGTTTCCACGCAAATCTAAAATAAGTTTCTCTCTACCAGATTCAATAAATTCTCTTAGAGCACTTCTGAAAAGGCCTGGAGAAATAGCAGAAAAACTATAAAGCCTTATTATAAACACATCCCCCCTAATCTCAGTATCCACCGTAGGCATATTTATAACATCTCTAACAACACTTACTTCAAAAGGTTCCTCTATTCCTTCTCTAAACAAAGTTAATCTAACTGGTGTACCTTTTTTCCCTCTGATTAATTGAACAGCAGATTCGGTATTTAAAGAATTTGTTACAGTATCATCTATTTTTAATATTTTATCTCCTGGCTTTATTCCAGCTCTATATGCTGGAGTTCCTTTTATTGGAGCGATCACAGTTAAAATATCGTCTTTAACTCCAACTTCCATGCCAACACCTTCTATCTGACCACTTATCTGTTCACCAAAACTTTTGGATTCAGCCGGTGGCATAAATACTGTATAAGGATCTCTCAAAGAATTCACCATGCCTCCAATCGCTCCATATACACGATACTCATCAGAAACTATTTCAGTTGAAGTGCCGCTAGATGGTATATACTTCTCATTTATTACATTCCAAGCTTTCCAAAAAGCAGAAAAATCTACTGTATTATCTGGATTATTTTTGTTTATTATATAAGCAAGTTTTTCTTCATCTGTTTTATAATTTCTGCCAAAATAAAAACCGGACAAAAAAACAATTGTGATAAGCACAATCGCTACAGAAATATATTTTTTATTTTTTTCAAAATCAATCATCAAATTTGATATGCGAATTAATTTTCTCAAAAATAAATAATAAGGTCAATCTGGGTTTTGTATTTTATATTAAAAAGTTATAATGTATTCAATAAATTATGAAAATTTACCTACATAACACTCTTTCTGGGAAAAAGGAAGAATTCATCCCTATTATAAACGGCCAAGTTTCAATGTATAACTGTGGACCAACAGTATACAATCACGCTCATATTGGAAACCTTCGTTCATATGTTTTTGCAGACACTATTAGGCGCGTTTTTAAATACAACGGGTACAAAATAAATCAGGTTATAAATATAACCGATATAGGACACCTTTCTTCTGATGCAGATGACGGTGAAGATAAAATGACAAAAGCTCTCAGAAGAGAAGGTAAACCACTTACTCTGGAAGCAATGCGTGAAATCGCTGATTTTTATTTTGAAAAATTCAAAGAAGATTTGAAATCTTTAAACATAGAAATGCCAGAACACTTCCCTTTTGCATCAGATCATATAAAAGAAGATATAGAGCTTGTAGAAAAACTTGAAAAAGGAGGTTTTACATACAAAACATCAGATGGAATATATTTTGATATAAAAAAGTTCCCAGAATATGGAAAATTAGGAAATATAAAAATAAGTAGTGACTCAGAATCAAGAATAGGTCTAAACCCAGAAAAAAGAAATTCTCAAGATTTTGCTGTATGGAAATTTAACTCTGAACTTGGTTATGAAGCCCCTTTTGGCAAAGGTTTTCCAGGTTGGCATATAGAATGTTCTGCTATGTCCGTAAAATACCTAGGACCAGAGTTTGATATTCACACGGGAGGCATAGATCACATACCCGTACATCACAACAACGAAATAGCTCAGTCAGTATGTAGTGGAGATCCCTATGCAAAATACTGGATGCACAATGCACACTTAAATATTGGAGAAGACAAAATGGCAAAATCAGGAGATAACTTTATCACACTCAAAACACTTAAAGAAAAAAATATAGACCCGATTGCTTTAAGATATATTTTTCTCGGCGCAAGATATTCTTCCCCTCTTCAATTTAGTTGGGAAACTCTAGAAGGGGCTAATGAAACTATAAAAAAATTAAGAGATAAAATAAAAAAATTACCTGATAATGGGGAAATAATTGAAACCAATTTTAGTGAATATATAAATGACGATTTAGATACACCTAAAGCTCTAGCTCTACTTTGGGATATATTAAAAAATGACGAGATTGAAGATACGGACAAAAAAGCTACTATTTTGAACTTTGATAAAGTTTTAGGATTAAATATAGATAAGGTTGAAAATATAGAAATACCTAAAGAAATAAAGGAAATGCTGAAAGAAAGAGATTTGGCCAGAGAAAGTAAAGATTTTGCAAAAAGTGATGAAATAAGAAAAAAAATAGAGAATTTAGGCTATAAAATAAAGGACACTCCAGATGGCACAACCATAGATAGATAAAGTATTCCACACATTACCAACATATTTATCCTATATTCAGTTTTTTGATAATGAGTTTATAAGTTAGAATACTCTTATGTCTAACCCAGCAGGAAAAGGAATGCGAATACCGCCACAAAACTTGGAAGCTGAAATGTCACTTCTTGGTTCTATTATGCTTAGACCGGATTCGATGTTTGAAATAATGGACGTCATATCTGCAGAATCATTTTACTCTGAAAAACACAGAGTAATATTTAGCACTATGATGGAATTATTTCAAAAAAGATCTCCTATAGATTTACTCTCAGTATCTAGTAAGTTAAAAGAGAAAGGATGGTTAGAACAAATAGGTGGAAACACTTATCTAACTGAAATAGTAAATATAGTACCCTCTTCTTCAAACATAGCTTATTACGCAGAAATAGTTCAAAAAAAATATATGATGAGAAGACTTTTGGAAGCAGCTGATCATATATCTCAAATTGGCTATGACGATAACAAAGAACTAGAAGAAATTTTGGAAGGAGCTGAAAAAAAACTTTTTGAAGTAACAAACTTTAATACTACGCATAAGTTTGTACATATTAAAGATGAACTTGAAGAAGCTTGGGAAAGATTAGACAGACTTCATTCTGGTAATAATGAATTAAGAGGAGTTCCAACTGGATTCTCGGATATAGATAATAAACTCGCCGGATTGCAAAAATCAGATTTAGTTATACTTGCTGCCAGACCTTCAATGGGTAAAACTTCACTGGCTCTAGATATCGCAAGACAAGCTGCTGTAAACAACAACACTACCGTTGGAATATTTTCACTTGAAATGAGTAGTCAACAACTAGTTGATAGAATGCTCGCTGCCCAATCTAATGTAGATGCATGGAGACTAAGAACAGGAAAGCTTTCAAGACAAAATGACTTTGAAGCAATTAGAGAATCATTAGATAAACTAAATAAAGCTCCTATACACATAGATGATCAACCAGGAAACAATCTATTGAAAATGAGATCTATGGCCAGAAGACTTAAAAATGAACACAACCTAGGTCTTATCGTGGTAGATTATTTACAACTCATCATTCCTACTCAAACAAAAAATGATAACGTAGTTCAACAAGTAACCGAAATATCTAGAGGACTAAAAAATCTTGCTCGTGAAATGAACGTCCCAGTCCTTGCTTTATCTCAGTTAAGTAGAGCAGTAGAAAATCGTGGAGGTCGTCCTAGACTTTCTGATTTGCGTGATTCGGGATCAATAGAGCAAGATGCAGATGTCGTAATGTTTATACACAGAGAGGATAAATATAGAGATGAAGCTGAAAAGACTCACATAGCAGAAATACTTATTGAAAAACACCGAAACGGCGAGACTGGAAGAATAGAATTATTTTTTAATGAAAAAAAAGCAACTTTTCAAAGTATTGATAAATCTCAATATGGTGGAGCCGAAAAAGAATTTAGCGAATTTTAATTTATGCAGATACCCCCGTCGAAGCATATTCGACGGGGGTATTGGCTAATGAACTCTTCTAGCGTTTGGAAGATACCAAACGCTCACAGAACCATCTTCTTTCATGACCAGAAGGTACTGGTCTTTCTTCTTGGGTTGTCTTATGACAACACCATATTTATTTGCGATAATATTGAAAACTTCTTGCCCTTTAAGAAAGTGATTCTTTTGCTGAAAAGAACGATTTTCGTTCATACACACCTCCCTTTCAACATTCTATTTAAAATTAAACTTTTGTAAATCTGTTATAATAAAAATATGGATAATACCCAGAAACTCATAGAACTCTTCAAAGAATTCCCCGGCATAGGCCCCAGACAAGCAAAAAGATTTGTATATTTTTTACTAAATAAAAACTCTGGGTATACTAATGATCTAGCTGATTTAATAAAAGAAGTTCGTTCAACAGTGCATTCATGTAATAGTTGTTTTCGATTTTTCCCGAATGGCAATACCCTCCTCTGTCCTATTTGTAGAGACAACTCTCGTGATAAAAACCAATTAATGATAGTTTCAAATGATGTAGATTTTGAAAATATAGAAAAAACAAATTTCTATAATGGTTATTATTTTATACTTGGAGGCTCCGTCCCAATACTAGACAAAAACCCAGAAAAAAGAATTCGACAAAAAGAACTTCTAGAACAAATAGAAACCAAAATTAAATCCGGTCTAAAAGAAATAATAATTGCTCTAAATTATAATCCTGAAGGTGAAAACACCCTATCCTATTTAACTGAGCTAATAACTAACACCTTCCAAAATGCAGACCCTAAACTCAAAATATCCACCTTAGGCAGAGGCTTGTCTACTGGAACTGAAATTGAATACTCAGACAAAGAAACCATAAAAAATGCTCTGAAAAATAGACAATAATTAAAAAGACCTAAAATTTAGGTCTTTTTAATTATTTTATTCCTGTTATCTCAACTTTAAACCAAGGTTGTCTGTGTCCGTTTTTCTTATAGTATCTACTCTTTTGTTTGTATTTTACAACTTCTACCGTTTTATTTCTTCCAATTTCTGTTAATTTAGCCTCAACAGAAGCCTTTGTTATATAAGGTGTTCCAATAGTAGTATCCTTGCCATTATCTACAAGCATAACTTTATCAAAAACAAGCTTGTCACCAACTTTAAAATCGCCCTTGATTTTCTCAATTTTTAGAGTATCTCCCTTAGAGACTTTGTATTGCTTTCCACCTGTATTTATAACTGCAAATTCCATAATCAAGATATACTACCTAAAAACAAGCCAAATTGCAAGTAAAATAAAGTAATAAATATAAAACAGTCCTTCCATATCCCAATGTCAAGGACAGTCCTTGACATTGGGATATTTTTTTGAATTCTAGATTAGAGTATCTTCAGGTTTGGAAATTTAGATCTTAACTTATTCTTTTCAGCTGAGGTAAGACTATCTAGATAAAGATCTCCATCTACAAATTTAGGTAGAGTTAAGCCTTCAGTTGTGGTAAGACGACTTAGATAAAGACCTCCACCTACAGATTGAGGTAAAGTTAGACCTTCAGTTGTGGTAAGACCACTTAAATCAAGACTTCCACCTAGAGATTGAGGTAAAGTTAGACCTTCAGCTGAGGTAAGACGACTTAGATAAAGACCTCCACCTAGAGATTGAGGTAAAGTTAGACCTTCAGCTGAGGTAAGACGACTTAGATAAAGAACTCCACCTACAGATTGAGGTAAAGTTAGACCTTCGGCTGAGGTAAGATGACTTAGATTAAGATTTCCATAATGAAACTTAATGTTGCCACTTAAAGCTTCTGTTTCTTTAAGACTTATTTCATCTTGAGAGCATTCAAATACTTCAGCTAAATCCTCTTTAGGGTTTCTACCAGAAAGCAGTTCATCTACACGTGGATCTCTGTGGTAACCAAAACCTTGTATTTTTGAGTCTACCTCATAAAGAAATCTAAGGTCATCTTTAGTTAGCTGTTCACCTTTTTTTATTTTAGTTTCAATTTCAGTAACCCTCTTCATATCAGAAGATTTTTTTTCATATTTATCTCCATCTGGGAAGTCTTTAAGTTTTTCTTGAATGACTGGAGTAATATATGGATCAACATTTTGATCTGGAGCAATACCTCTGACTTCAGATATATGATCACCTAACATTCTAATAGCTGCACGAGGGACAACTGGATTTCCTTCTTGGTCAAATGAATAGAATATGTGCATATCTCCAGAAGCTAGATAGTCTCTGGCAGTACCACTGTTTCTAATACACCATTCAAGTGGATAACCTTCTAGAGACTCGACTAGTTCATCTGGTTTAGAACCTTTTTTGTAGGTCTTCCATTCTCCCCTTATCTCCTCCAATCCTTCTTTTGAATAAATTGGTTGCTCAATAAGAAACTGAGCGTATAAATTAGAAAAACTTTCTCCAGATAAAAGATTATTGAATTCTTCATCTGATAGATTGGCACTTACATTTAAGACTGGCACACGTCTATCTTTGGGTAAATTTTTTTGCTCTATTTTCTTCTCTATGGCTCCAATGGTTAGAGCAAAAGCTGCTGCGTTAAATGGAGGATATGGAGATATCGTATCTTTTCTTCTTTGTGTAAACTTAGCTTTTTGTTTATCATCATCATCTGACTTTTCAAACTTACCCATATTAACTAAAGACTTGAAAGCCCAGTATTTTGCCCAAGTTGGATAAACATCAGCGTCAGGTGATGTAAGATAATCTACCCACTTATCTAAACTTTCTGTTTGATCCTTTATTATTTGTTCTGCTTTTTGCTCTCTAAATTCATCAGTTATCTCTATATCACCATAACCAGCATTTCTTGCAATTCTTTGTTCTGCCAGGAAAGCTGACTCTGGGATATCTTCTTTCTTTATTACATATTCTTTGTGATAGTAATTCTTAATTCTTTCCATTACACCAGGATCATCTCTGTGGCTTGTATGAGTCCTATCTAATATCTTTAACCAGTCAGATATCTTTTCTGCTGGTTTTTGATGTGTGTCTATATCTAATTTTTCTCTCCTTTCTTGTTCATACTCTACCTTATCTGAAGTATGAAGACTTGGATCTTTTTGATGTAAGAATTGTTCACCTTCTAAGCTCATATAGTTTATATATTAACATATACAACAAAATCATTCACTCCTCCTCTGGCTTGCTTATCATAACAGGATCGAAGTCGTTGGATTGTCCTGTGATACGCATTACATCTTTGTCTATTTTTTTGAATTCCTTGCTTCCATTATTAAAATGATTCACCACCGTACCCAAAGACATTCCTAGTTTATTGTGATATTCCTCATATTTTTTCATATGAACACCAATTTCCCCCACCCTTTTTATAATATCCTTTGTTGTTTCCTCTATCTGCATTGCCTTAAGACCCTGTAAAACCGTCTGAAGATATGCCAAAAATGATGTTGGAGAAACAATAATAACCTTGTACTTTCCAGCTGCACGTTGTATTAAATTCTCTGTATCTTCTGTTACTGCGCCTATTTTATTTATCAATAAATCATAATAAATAGCTTCGTGAGGTATAAACATAAAAGCAAAATCCATAGTTCCCTCATCTGGACGAATATATTTTGCAGTTTCAGTTATACGAAGCTTTAAATCATTTATAAAAAGTTTCTCAAGTCTAGACTTCTCTGTTACATCTGTTGTTTCTATCATCCTATTGTAGTTTTCAAGTGAAAATTTTGAGTCTACAGGAATGATTTTATCTTTTACAAAAACCACAGCATCCACTATTTCTCCATTTTTAAAACCATACTGCATTTGATACTGATTTGGTGCTAAAACATTTTTTAGAAGTGTCTCTAAATAGTATTCTCCTAAAATTCCTCTCTGTTTTGGATTTTTCAAAATATCTTGCAAGTTTTGTAATTGATCTGCAAAAGAAACAACCTGGCGATTTGTCTCATCTAATTTTGTAAGACCGATAGTTACTTCTCGAATAAGGTTAGCTGATTCACCCAACTGGTGTCTTACGGAGTCATTCATCTGTTTTGTACTTTCTCCAATTTTAGAATCTACTACACGAGAAAGCTCATTCATTTGCTGTAAGATAAGTTTCAG
>CAYMJQ010000015.1:0-10038 GCA_964391455.1 uncultured Candidatus Saccharibacteria bacterium
ACGGGCCGAGCCGGGGTCGCAGAAAATTTCAGCAGAAATTTATCTGTGACCACAATAAACAAATCTGCTAAACGCAGATTTTGTCATTAGTGCCCAGAGCCGGAATCTACCGCTACTCGGTCAGTACCCAAATTGGATTTTTTAATTCGTAAGCTTTTAAAAAATCTCAATTTGGCTTCGATTCCTTTGACCAAAATTAAAAGCATCCATTTTAAGGACGCTTTTAATTTCGGTGCCCAGAGCCGGAATCGAACCGGCACGGCTGTTAAGGCCTGGGGATTTTAAGTCCCCTATGTCTACCTATTTCATCATCTGGGCAACAATTTGTAAAGCTATGCTTTACTGGAGGCGTGGGCGGGACTTGCACCCGCGCATACAAGTTTTGCAGACTCGTGCCTTACTATCTTGGCTACCACGCCTTAATATTATCCTTGATTAAGTAAATTATCAATTTTTTGTCTATTTTTTTCACCTAAGTCAAGTTCAAAATCTATTTGCGGGATTCTTCCTAACTTTGAATTATTTTTTATAAATTCTCTGAATTCACTTCTTTTTCTTTTTGCGAATTCCAAGGCAGTTTTTTCAAAACTTTCTGGGAAAACTGTAAACAAGATGGTAGCATATTTACCTTTGTCTGTTAAATTAACATTTGTAACTGTAAGCAGGGAAGAGTTGTTGCTGTTTGCAAAAAGAAATCTTGCTGCAAGGTCTCTTAATATTTCTTTAACTCTTTCATCTTTGTTGCTCATAATATTATTTTTCAACAGTAACAAAAGATTCTATATGATCTCCTGGCATAATTTCAACTGAAGCTTCTATCATGCTTCCAAATTCTTTTCCTTCACCGATTTCTTTTACAGCGACTCTTTGTTGTTGTAATTCTTTCACTTTTCCTTCTCCGATTTCACTATCACGTCTTATTATTTTTACAATTGCGTCTATCTTTATTTCACCACTTTCAACCCTTCCTCCTAGAACTTGTTTGTTTTTGGTTTTACTAAATGTTTTTAGAATTTTTGCTCTGCCAACAGATTCTAATACTTTTTCTTTCGGTGTACTTTTTACTATAACTTCTTTTAACCACTCTGACATTTTGTATATTATATTGAAATTGTGTATTTCAATTTCATTTCTTTCAGCTAGATTTTTTGCTGGAGTGTCTGTTTCAGCATTAAATCCTATTATATATGCTTTTTCTTTTCCATTTGCGATCCTTACATCACTTTCAGAAATAGTTCCAATTCCACCCAAAAGTATTCTCGTTTTTAATTTATCTGTATCTAGTTTTTTTATTTCTGATACCAATGCTTCTAGACTACTTCCAGTGTCTGCTTTTACTATAAGAGGAAGATAATTTTTACCTTCTTCTATCAGATCATTGTCTTTATAGGTATTTTTAGAATTTTTCTCTTGGTTTTCTTTTTGTGCTAATACATAATTTTTTGCATCTTCACGATTTTTGAATGTTAAAAATGTAGATCCTACAGCAGGCATTTCATCCCATCCGATAATTCTTATCGGACTAGAAAAAGTTGCTTCGGTCATTGTTTTTCCAGAAAAATTTTCCATCATCCTTACTGGCGCAGAAGCTGTGTTGGCTACTATATACATACCTTTTTCCAGCTTGCCGTTTTTTATAACACAAGTAGCTGATATACCTTTTTTTACATCCAAATTACTTTCTATAACGAATCCTTCTGCGTTCTGATTAGGATTACCTGTAAAACCTTCCAACTCTGATAAAAGTATTATCATGTCCAAAAGTTCTGAAACTCCTTGTCCAGTTTTTGCCGAAAGGCTTACGCATGGTATATCTCCACCATAACCTTCTACATAGATTTCGTTTTCTATTAGAGTTTGTTTTGTTCTGTCTATGTTAGCTTCAGGTCTATCTATTTTGTTTATTGCTACTATAAAAGGCGTTTTACTTTCTTGTATGGATTTCAAAGCTTCTATTGTTTGTGCTTTTACTCCATCTTCAGCTGAGACTACAAGTATTGCTATGTCGGCTACACTTGCTCCTCTTTTTCTTATTCCACTAAATGCTTCGTGCCCAGGTGTATCTAAAAAAGTTATCAAATGACTTTTGCCATCATTTGATTCGTGCGAAACTTCATAAGCAGAAATATGTTGAGTAATATCTCCGGCTTCATTGAGTGGGGTTTTGTTTTTTCTTATGTACGAAAGCAGAGTAGATTTACCATGATCTATATGTCCCATTATTACAACTACAGGAGGTCTTGCAGTGGTAAGGTTCGTCGTTTTCACGTCTGTAGTTGTTTTGTTTTTCATAATATTTAGTAGTTATTTTCATATTTACTCTATTCTCTAAGAGTTTTTTGGGAATTATTTAAAACTTCGTTTTCTTCTTCGGTTAATTCAAAATCACTTTTGAATTTTTTAATTGGTTTTGAGAAAATACTTATTCTATCTCTTGAATATAGGGAAGACAAGACTACTCCATCACCATTTTGATTGATTAATGCAGTAGAGAAACTTTGATTGCCACCATCTCCTGTTCCTTTAAAAGGGTTAAATCTTAATGTTTCTACAGACTGAACACTTCGGTTAAGTCTTTTTTCAATATTTTTGAAATGGTTAATGACTTCTTTTTGAAAGTTATTTAATTTTTCTATATTTGTATTTGCCGAAACAATAGAATCTTCTAAAGATTTAGCATTTTTACCTATAAGGAACTTTTTAAGTTTTATTTCAAGTCTTATTATCCAAATGAGAAGTATTAATACGATACCAAGTAGGGTATATAACACATATAATTGGTTTGATAAAAGACTTTCCATCTCGTGAGTATGCCATATTTTAGAAGCTTTTGCAAAACGAAACCCCGTTACAGCGATATCCTGCTGTAACGGGGGCGCCGATCCGGAACTAGACCGTCTTCTTCTTCCGCCGGCCGGACTCCACCGAGGCCTTGTGGACCCCAGGGACCGTACCGACGCGCTGGTTGTTCAGGGCGTCGTGATGAACGGTCTTCTTCTTGGCGCCGTGCTTGGCGCCGTGCCGGGGGACGTTCTCCCCCGGCTTGTATTCCCGATACGGATCGTAGTCCATATAGGACCTCCTAATCTTTATATTAGCATATTTTATATTTTTTGTCAAGATATTTGGTAAATTAAATACAATCAAGTACTATGTTTGAGTCCAAAGAAAGTCAGTACGATTTTTGGTGTTATAATATTAATATGTTTTTGAATTTACTTAGAAAAAAAAGAATTTTCCTGGATTATGCGGGTTCTACTCCTGTAGATAGATCTGTATTGAAAGAAATTAAAAAATATCAGAAATTTTTCGCTAATCCGTCCGGTTTGTACAAAGAATCTATAGAAGCAAAAACTTTTTTAAGTGATTTTAGGACAAGAGTCGCCAGAGTTTTAAATGTACAGAAAAATGAAATTATTTTTACAAGCGGTGCAACCGAAGGAAACAACTTTGCATTACTTGGAGTTTTTGAAGCCCAAAGAAAAGATGGCTTTATTCCACACTTTATAACCACAGAAATAGAACATTCTTCTGTAATTGAAGTTTTCAAAGAAATAGAGAGAAGAGGTGGGGAGACTACAATTCTTCCTGTTTCTAAAGACGGACTAGTTTCAGTTCAAAAAATTAAAGATTCCATAAAACAAAATACTGTGATGATAAGTCTCGGTTTGGCAAATAGTGAAATTGGAACTATACAACCGATACAAGAAATAGGACATTTTGTAAAAGAGTTTAATTCTAAAAATAAAAATAAAATTATTTTTCATGTAGATGCAAGTGGAGCAAGTATTTATTTGTCTTTAGATGTAGATAGGATGGGAGTTTCTATGCTTACTTTAGATGGTGCAAAAATATATGGACCCAAAGGTGTAGGTTGTGTTTTTGTAAAATCGGGGACAGAAATAAAACCTATTATTTTTGGTGGTGGTCAAGAAAAAGGTTTACGTAGTGGAACAGAAAATATTCCATCCATTGCTGGTTTTGTTTTGGCTTTAGAAATTGCAGATAAAAATAGAAAAAGCGATACGAAAAAAGTTTTAGAAATCAGAGATTATGCTATAGAAAAAATACTAGGGAATTTTAAAGATGTCACTTTAAATGGTTCTATAAAACACAGGTTGCCTAACAATATAAATATTTGTTTCAAAGGTTTGGATGCGGAGTTTGCCACCATCCAACTAGACATTCTAGGGTTTTCTGTTTCTTATTCGTCATCTTGTCTTACTTTGAAAGATGATCTGTCTTCTTACGTCATAAAAGCGTTGGGCAAAGACGTTGATTGCAGTAAATCAAGTTTGCGTTTTACTTTAGGGAGGGGATCAAAAAAAAGTGATATAGATAAACTTGTTTTAGCTTTGAAGAAAATAGTAACTGTAGTAAGTAGGGATTTCGTTGACTCATAACTTTTATGGCGCATCGCGGAACGAGTGAATACGTGAGCGCGAAGAAAATTTTCAGCAGAAAATTATTCTGACGACAGAAAAGATATGAGGAGAAAGAAATCCTTTTATACATAATGTATGTGTGATAATATTGTATTATGGAAGATCTAAATAAAAACCAAATAGTTTTACTTACGGTGCTTATAAGTTTCGTTACTTCTATTGCAACGGGTATTATGACTAACTCTCTTTTACAGCAAGCTCCGTTTGAAGTGACTAGAAACATAAACAGAATAGTTGAAAAAACCATAGAAACCGTGACTACTCCAACTACTGTTCTTACGGATGGTAGACGGGAGGTTACTACAGTTATTGTGAAAGAAGAAGATTTGATTATTAAATCAATAGATAAAAATATAAAAAGTATAGCGAGAATAGAGGAGAAAGATTCTTTCCTTGGTAACATTTCTTTTTACGGAATGGGTTTGGTGGTCAGTAACGAAGGTTTTATTCTCGCTGACAGAAAAACAGTAAATACTGCAAATGTTTATACCGCAACTATGAGTGATGGAACAAAAATAATCGTGACTCCGACAGGTGTAGAGAAGCAAACTAATTTTATAATGTTTAAACCTGTTATAAAAAGCGATGAAAAATCTACTTATGTTTACTCTCCAGCTTCTATAAGTGATACAGAACCACAACTAGGACAAACACTTATATCAATTGGAGGAGCTAGTACAAATACAGTTGCTATAGGTAGAGTACTTTCTTTGATTACAAGAGATTCAACGGTTGGGACAACTACTACAAAATATCTTTCTACAATAGACACTGATATTCCTACAAAAGATTTGTTAAATGGAAGTCCTTTGTTTAATTTATCCGGAGATATAGTCGGTATAAAAACTTCGCCAGAATCTTCAAGAGTATTCGTGTCTTCTGTTGTTTTGAAGAGAGAAATAACATCACTTACTGAAGGATTGAAAGCAGAATAGCTTCTTTTTCCGTCATTGACTTGGTCAAAAAATAAGATATAATATCGTTAAATTATGCATCCTTTTAACAATTTCACAACAAAAGCCAAAGAGGCCATAAGAAAAGCTCACGAATTAGCTATAGAAAGAGGACAAAACCATGTAAATCCTTTGCATCTTTTGGCTGCTCTTATGATACAGGAAGAAAGTGTCGTTGCTTCTATACTGGATAAACTTCAGATAGACACCATACTTTTAACCGATTCTTTGATGGAAGCTATAGAGGGTGGTGATCAAGGGCAAACCTTGTCGCCTTCATATCAAATATATTTAACTCCGGAGTTGGCTCAAACCATAGACTCTTCGTCTAAACAAACCAATCTTTTAAATGATGAATTTGTTTCTACAGAACATCTATTTTTAGCTTTGCTTGATGTACAAAGTGCAGCCAGAGATTTATTAGCAAGATTTAAAATAACTAAAGATTCTGTTTTAAATGTTATAGAAGAAATAAGAAATTCAAAAACTTTTACAGAAGATGCTCCAAAAAAATTTAAAGCGCTTACAAAGTATACAAGAAATCTAACAAAACTCGCTCAACAAAATAAACTAGATCCTGTTATAGGTAGAGATGATGAGATAAGTAGAATAATTCAAATACTTTCTAGAAGAACAAAAAATAATCCTATTTTAATAGGTGAAGCTGGAGTCGGTAAAACAGCTATAGTAGAAGGTTTGGCTATACGCATGTCTATGGGAGAAGTTCCAGAATCATTGAAAGACAAAGAATTAGTATCATTGGATTTAGGTTTGCTTGTTGCTGGTACAAAATACAGGGGAGAATTTGAGGAGAGATTAAAAAATATACTAAAAGAGATAGAAAAATCTGAAGGAAGAATAATTTTGTTTGTGGATGAAATACACACTATTGTTGGAGCTGGTTCTGCTGAAGGATCACTAGATGCTTCAAACATGTTAAAACCAGCTTTGGCTCGTGGAGAATTAAGAGCTGTGGGAGCGACAACATTAAAGGAATATCAGAAGCACATAGAAAAAGATCCAGCACTAACTAGACGTTTTCAGCCGGTTTACGTTAATGAACCAAGTATAGAGGATGCCATAACTATTCTTAGGGGTCTTAAAGAAAAATACGAACTGTATCACGGAGTTCACATAACAGATGAGGCGATTGTTTCTGCAGTAAATTTATCATCAAGATATATAACAGACAGATTTCTACCAGATAAAGCTGTTGATCTTATAGATGAATCAGCTTCTTACCTAAAAATTGCTTTAGAAAATAAACCGCCGGTACTTCAATCTGCACATTCTAAAATAGTTAAACTTCAGATAGAACACGAAGCATTGAAAAAAGAAACAGATTCTAAATCAAAATCTCGCTTGAAAGAAATAGAAAAACAAATTGCTGACTTAAAGGAAGATATTTCTGAAATTGAATTAAAATGGAACAATGAAAAAGAAACTGTCGGTGATATAAAAGAACTGAAAAAGAAGCTAGAAGAATTGAGACGCGAAGCAGAGACAGCGGAAGCTAAAGCCGATTTAGCTAGAGCTGCAGAGATTCGTTATAGTAAAATTCCTCTTTTAGAAAAAGATTTAGATGTGAAAACTAAAAGACTAAAGAAATTACAATCTTCTAGAAGAATATTAAAAGAAGAAATAACAGAAAATGATATTGCAACCATTGTTTCAAAATGGACCGGTATTCCTGTTTCTAGAATGTTAGAGGAAGAGGCAGAAAAATTGGGAAGAATGGAAGATGTTTTGAAAAAAAGAATAGTAGGGCAGGATGAAGCTGTAAAAAAGATATCTGATACCATAAAAAGAAGTAGAGCTGGGATTGCTGATCCAAATAGACCTATTGGTTCATTTCTATTTTTGGGCCCAACTGGTGTTGGTAAAACAGAGTTAACAAAAGCTTTGGCAGAGTTTCTTTTTGATGATGACAAAGCTCTTGTGAGAATTGATATGTCAGAGTTTATGGAAAAACACAGTGTTTCCAAAATACTTGGGGCGCCTCCTGGCTATGTCGGTCATGAAGAAGGAGGTAATCTTACAGAACAAGTTCGTCATAGACCTTATTCAGTCATTCTCTTTGATGAAATAGAAAAAGCACATCCAGAAGTTTTTAATATACTTTTGCAAGTATTAGATAACGGTAAACTTACAGATAGTAAGGGGAGAAGCGTGAATTTTAGAAATACTGTAATAATTCTTACATCAAATATAGGTGCTAGATATATAGATAGAATGGAAAAAATAGGTTTTGCTGCTGAAAGAAGCGAAAAAACTAATTATGATGAAGCAAAGTCTAAAGTTCTAGAAGCTCTTAAAGATCATTTTAGGCCAGAATTTCTAAACAGATTAGATGACATAATTGTTTTTGATATTTTGAGTAAAGAAGCTATAAAACAAATAGTTAGTATACAAGTAAATATAGTTAAAGAAAGATTGTCGCAAAAGGAAATCAATTTAGTTCTGTCTTCAAATGTTATAGATTACCTAGCACAGGAAGGTTATAGTCCTCAGTACGGTGCAAGACCCCTAAAAAGATTAATTCAAAATAAAATCCTAACTCCGATTGCTGGGCTTATGATAAGTAAAGGGTTATCAAAGGGTGGAACGATAAATGTTGATATGAAAGGTGGAGACTTTACTTTCAACGTGAAAAAAGGAAGGAACGGTTCTTTTGTGAGCGATGGTTTTCTCGCAGAAAGTTCAAGAGTTAAATAGACTGGGTTAAATAAAATTTTTTGAATTATTAGATTTTTATTGTACTATTTTCTTTTAGAATCTAGTTAAATGGGAGGGACTATGTTATCTGTTTTGAGCTGTGTTCTGGTCTTGATTTTTTTTGCCATAATCGGACCACCTACACTAGGTCTGTTCTTTTGGTTTTGGGATAAGGTAAATGACAGGGAAGTAACTCTTGAGAGTGCAATCAACAGGGGTTACACTGTCGCTTATCCTAAAAGAAAAAGACTTTGATTTCGTCTCAGAAAACCGTCGCACTTCGACGGTTTTCTTTTTTTTATTTGATTAACTTACAAGTGCTAGAACTGAATTAATGAAAGGTGAGGTGAGTCCGCATGTTCCGGATTTGAGAGAGTTCACAAGGTTTGTATAAACAAAAAGGTCAGCAACTTGCGCTGACCTTCCACCGGATATACAGCCGATGTTCTGTTACTTCACGTTGTAGTCCTTCACCACGACGCCTTCCTCGATAGTTCCACGGGTGTGCATTGGGATCCATACTGTGGCGACATGTTTGCCGAAGAGCAGGCCCTTGCCATCACGACCGTAGTGCTTGAAGTGACCACGACAGATGTGGAGTGCCTTCTTCAGACCCTCTGTGCTTGCGTGACCTTCACGCTCCAGTACCCGCTTCATGTGATCGATCTGAATCACATGATAGCGAAGCAATGGACGACCTGTCCGCTTCTGGTATTTCTTTGAGAGCGGAGCAGGCGGAGTCTCTTTCCTAACTGTCACATTGCGACAGTGCATGAACGAGATCGCTAGAAGTGCTGGCACTACGGTAGTGGTCAGGAGTGACTTCTGGAGTTGCTCCATCTGATCCTGAGTAACACCCGGAACTTCCGGATTCAGGAATTTGATGGCATACCCGATCGAACCTCCAAAGTCGGGATCACCGACGACTTCACCTGCATCGTTTACAGGAAGTGTAATCATGCTCAGGAGCATGGGGTTCCACCTTCTGTCCTTGTGTTGAAAAAACACAAAGCCTTGCAGATGATACTTGATGTCGTTACCACTGAGCTTGACGCCCATTGATTTACGAATATCAAGATCGGTCGGCTCATTCATCCAGAAGAGAACACCGGTTGATTCGATTGAATCAACTTGAGACGAACGACCAGTTCGTGGCCATCTCATCTCAATGAAAGTGTTTTCGAACGGAAGCATGACACTCGGGAAGTCGCTCGGAAATGGCATCTTTTCTCCCGATAGACTCGCCCAGTACTCCGCCACGTTATCTGCGACGACGAGTTCGGATGCTCCGAGAACCTCGCGGATCTGATCCACGTTTGTCGCTCGGGTATCGAATTTCTCCGAGAGAAGCTTGTCTAATAGTCTCATGACTTATCACCACCTTTCTGACTGTGAATTTGGAAAACTGTCTACAACGAATAATATCACAACAAAATTGATGTGTCAATTTTGTGTGTACATTTTGTGCGCCGGGTAGGAGTTTCACCCTCGAAATTTTCAATCTCGTCAGATTAAAAATTTCTAGGCACCAGAACTCCGACACTCGCTACTGCGAGCGTAGCCGGAGTTCCGTTCGAATCCTACACACAATCTGCCCCGCAGATTGCTCCAGGCCAAAAAGAAAAACCCTTTCGGGTTTTCTTTTTGTGCGCCGAGTAGGAATTTCTCTCTCGATTCAGAATTTCGGGTAGGATTCGACCCTTACAGGGTCAGTACCCCTTTTCGATATTTTGTTTCGCAGGGCTCACAAAATATCTGAAGAAGGGCTTCGAATCCTAACGTAAAAGTCCACCCGGACTTTTACTCCCGGCGTCAATCAAAAAATTCCCTTGCGGGAATTATTTTGTGCGCCGGGTAGGATTCGAACCTACGTAGGCCGAAGCCGACAGATTTACAGTCTGTTGTAATTGACCACTCTACCACCG
>CAYMJQ010000016.1:0-9561 GCA_964391455.1 uncultured Candidatus Saccharibacteria bacterium
AGAGGTTCAAGTCCTCTATCGCGCACCAAAAATATAAAATGCCTTAACTATGAAAATCCTTAGTATCGAGACATCCTGTGATGAGACAGCTGTAAGTATAGTAAAAGGGAGTGGAGACTTAAATTCTCCTAGTTTTTCAGTATTAGCTGACGCATTATTTTCTCAAATAGAAATACATAAAGAATATGGAGGGGTATACCCTATGTTAGCCAAAAGAGAGCATGCAAAAAAACTCCCTAAATTACTTAAAATAGTTCTTGAACAAGATAAACAATTAATACCAAGTGACACACCTATTGAAGCAAATAGGTGGCAGGATATAGAAAAAATACTAAAGCGTGAAGAAGGATTGTACGAAAAATTTAAAAACACATTAGAAGGCATTAAAAAACCTAATATAGATATAATAACTGTCACTTCAGGCCCAGGTCTAGAACCAGCATTGTGGGTAGGAATAAGCTTCGCAGAAGCTTTGGGGAAATTATGGGATTTGCCTGTAATTCCAGCAAATCACATGGAAGGACACATAACGTCTGTGTTGATTAAAGAATCTGAAAATAAAATTGAATTCCCTGCTATTGCTGTTTTGATATCGGGAGGACACACAGAAATAGTGGAAATAAATAATTGGGGCGAATATAAAATCATAGGTCAAACACTAGATGATGCTGTTGGAGAAGCATTTGATAAAGTCGCAAGGCTTTTGGGACTAAAATATCCGGGAGGTCCAGAAATATCCAAACTTGCTGAAATAGCTAGATTAAAAAAAATACCAAGAAAAGCAAAGTTGCCTAGACCGATGATATCTTCTTCTGATTTTAATTTTTCTTTTTCTGGTCTAAAAACTGCAGTACTTTATTACATTAGAGATAATTTCAACAGTAAAAGTGAAAACATGAACGAAGAAGATAAGTGTGATTTAGCAAGAGAATTTGAAGATGCAGTTGTGGATGTACTCATAAACAAAACATCTAAAATCCTAGACCAAAAAGATATTAAAACCCTTATTGTGGCAGGAGGAGTAATAGCAAACAAAAAAATAAGAGAATCCTTCTCAAATCTTAAAGAAAAATACAGCAACTTAGAAATCAAAACTCCTGAAAAAGAACTGTCCACGGACAATAGTATAATGATTGCATCCGCAACATATATTAGATATTTAACAAACCCAGAAATTATAAAAGAAAATAAGAAAATAATAGCTGAGGGAAATCTAAGACTAAAATAATAAATAAAAAGAAAGACCCGGATAACCGGGTCTTTCTTTTTATTCTAGATCTATAGTCTTATTTATTTCTTCTATTTTTTTATTATTACTATATTCTCTATACCAAAGATAAGATATAACAGCAATCACAACCAAAAGTAATATATTCAACCATCCTAATCCAAGAGGAACCTGACACTGTAAATCAGTTTCTGATTTTGAACCAAAAGGGAAAACAAATAAACCAAGTAATGTATTTGCCAAAGCTCTTCCAGAAGATATTACGTTAGCTGTAAGATTAGATATAAACCCTTGTGTTGTAGTACTAGATTCATCTGAAACAGCAACTACATTTTCACTATCTTGTGGTCGTTGTGCGACATTTGGGTTTGTTGGTGTTGAGATAGATCCAACTTGGCCATTAATTATGAAATCTGAAGGATTTTGTATAGGAAGGTTGTTATCACTAAATTCTATACCTGAATCTCTAAGACCTTGTAAGAATCTTCTATAATTATCTATTTCTTCTTGTTGTTGTTCATTAACAGGGAAAGCGGTCTTACAATATATTTCATTTACTTTTTTCTTAGTAAGAATGTAAACATAAGAAGTCGGTGCTGTATGTCCCCAAGGAGTCAAGATATCATCTTTGTATTTATTTTGGAATTCATTAAGAGCGGCTATTGTCTGATCATCATAAACCCCAGTTATTTGTAACCCAGAGTGACCTTCCAAGTCTCTTAGAAACACTTGAAGTTTTATAACTTCGACTGGATTGTTATTAAAATCTTTTCTCAAATAATCAAATAGATAATAACAACTACTTGGAACTTCAGGTGCAGGAGGAGGAATTATTGGTCCACCAGATGAAAGAAATGAACCAAATATAGGACCGTTTCCACCTCCACCTCCACCACCGCCACCACAATTAGAAGTACAAGGTGGAACTGGTGCTGGATTAACATTTAATGTAGATGAAGATGTGTTGTTTGTAGTATCTGGATCTGTTTGTGTTCCTGTTACTGTTGCAGTGTTTACTATAGTTTGACTTTCTGTTCCAGGATTTACAGTAACCACCAAAGTAAGTGTCGTTGAGGAATTATTTGATAAATCCCCTATTATCCAAACACCAGTAGTCGTAGAATAACTCCCCAAAGTAGAAGTGCTTGAGACGAAAGTTAAAGTACCAGGTAATACATCTGTTAGACTTACTAAAGTAGCGTCACTTGGACCGGCATTTGAAACAACTATAGTATAAGTAACAGTGTCTCCAACACTTGCTGTAGATTTATCTGCCGTCTTAGATACAGATATATCAGATGTTGGAGATCCTCCACCGCCAGATGTAACAGTAATTATTAATGTTTTTGCATCAAAACCACAAATATTTTCTGCTAATAATGAAACCTCATAAACTCCGGCTTCAGTTGGAGTTCCACTTAAAGTATTTGTTGTCGTTGCATAAGATAACCATGAAGGAAGTGTACTTGTTGAAACTGATAACAACACATCCTCTGTAGAACTTGCTGTTAACACGTAATTAAATACTGAACCTGAAACAACAGAAGCTGTAAGTGGAGAATCTATGACAGGTAGATAACATTGATTGTCTTTATTATATTTACTTAGAACAACAAGAGTTCTTTCTGATCTATCTTGATGTAAAACGATATATCCATCTGAATTAACGTTGGTCATACCATAAGAAAACAAATCAAAAATATTATTTACTGGTTGTGTAGCTTGATCGTTGTATAAAGCAGTATTCCAAGATGAACCATTTATAGCTAATTCAGAATAATGATATCTACCATAAGGAAGATTATCGTATGTGACACAATCAGAATCATTTTGACTTAATATTGTTGGTCTATTAGGAGAAAAAAGCTCTGAAGTCCATACTTTGTTTTCTATAGTTGTAGTTGCTGTATCTGTTGTAGAAGCAAGAGAAATACTAAATGCTCCTTGAGGTAAAGAATACGAACTTGTAGCTATAGAATTATCTGTATCAGCTAAAACTAGACAAAAAGTTATCTTTCCTTTATTCTCTGGGACAATCTCAAGGACATTAACTGTCCTTTTAACCTCAACTGCATGTAGTCCACCTGAATCTACAACATTGTAAGTTATTTCATAAACTCCTGGGACATTTATATCTACATTACTTAAAATAACAAGATCTTCTGTTATGTCTCCATCCTCTAAATCTAGAGCTGTTGCTCCTGGGTCTGTAAACACTTCTCCAACATTTATATTTATTGGGTTAGCACCGATAAGAGTAATTACTGGTGGGGTGTTTATAGGGATGTTATTCTTACAATTAACAACATCTACTCTAGCGACCATATCGTTATAGTCCTTATCACTAGTACTTGGTAATATAGCTGATAGGTCTTCAAAGGCTACTATGTAACTTTCTTCAGTAGACCCAACATTATATACAACAGCAAATCTTTCATTTGATTCATTTAAAGAATCTTGTGTGTATCTGTACTTATCTATATTTTTTGCATATATAGCAAATACTATAGGGTCTTTACCCTCAATTAAAACTTCTACCTCCCCTTCGCTCCACAAAGGAGTAGTTGAGAATCCTTCAACTTCAGAGTTTTTATAAACAGGGTAAAATTGATTGTTTTTAAAATAACCAAAAACTTCATTGTACGCAGTTTTACTAAATACAGGGGTTATTTTTATTAAAGTCTTGTCTTTTGTAGGAGTCCATACTTGTATACCAGTTTGAGAATTGTGAACGTCTATATTATAACCATTGTCAAATAGAACATTCTCTAAATTAAAATTTAGACCATCCCAACTGTCACCTAAAGTAACTTGAATATCATCTTCACTAAAAACAGCGAAACATCCACTTGTAGGTCTAGGGTTAACATTAACTGTCCTTTTAACCTCAACTGCATGTAGTCCACCTGAATCTACAACATTGTAAGTTATTTCATAAACTCCTGGGACATTTATATCTACATTACTTAAAATAACAAGATCTTCTGTTATGTCTCCATCCTCTAAATCTAGAGCTGTTGCTCCTGGGTCTGTAAACACTTCTCCAACATTTATATTTATTGGGTTAGCACCGATAAGAGTAATTACTGGTGGGGTGTTTAGAGGAATATCTTTCTTCAAAACATTCCAAGCAACACAGTGATATGTCTTACCAGGATTAGAAGGGATCAACCAATCATAATTATCATAATTCAGAACATCTGTATCACAATAAAACTCAGCAGAATAATCACTTGAATTATTTACTCCTGCAAAATTTATATAGTTATCATTGAATTGTTCTCTTACCCAAACTTTAGTAGAAGTAGCTAGAACTGAAGTAGTTGATTGAAAAGGTGTCCATACTGAACCAGCTACACCAACATTATCTCCTGGATTATTTGAATCAGGACCATCAAATGCCCATTCAAAAATCCAAGGAACAATCTTGCAGTTAGGATTGTTTTTTACATAAGTACTAGCAGTTGTACTAGAAATATCTGGCCCACCTAGTCCCCAATTAGGAAGATCTTCTTCATACTTACAGACTATTTTTTGTGCAGAAACAACCGCAGTCTTTAGTTCTACTGGTTCTGGTTTTACCCTAACTAATCTTTTGACTCTTTCAGCTTTTAGCCCTTTTGAATCCTTTACATCATAATAAAGAAAATAATCACCAGGAATATTAGTGTATACATATCCAGATGCAACAATATCTTTTGTTATGTCCCCATCTTCTTTATCAAAAGCAGTTGCTCCTGGGTCCAAAAATGTCTCACCTTGAACTATATTAATGTTTCCACCTATAAGAGTTATAACTGGTCTAGTGTTATCAGAATCTTTATCACTTTCTTTTTCTTTATCACCCTCTTCAGATATATCAGGAGTCTTATCGAAAGTAGTAGTTGTGCTTATAAGTTTAGATTCAAAAAAGTCATTTCCAATTTCAGATTCGGAAACATCTTTTTCCTCAGTAACAAAATTATCTTTAACGACTTCTATATTTTTTTCTATTTTACCTTCGTTATATTCAGAACCTGCATAAACAACAGAGGCTACACCAGAGTTAGATAAAATCACAGCCGTAATCAATATATTCGTTAATACTTTTCTCATAATAATCTTTAATGAATCTAAATTTATAATTTACAGAATAATACACTTAATTGAAAAATCTGTCAATGATTAAGTTTTTTTAAAAAAATAAAAAAACCTTTATTTAAAGCCATTATTTGTATAATGTCCTTTATTAAGAAAAATCAGTCTTTTATATTCCAAAAACTCTATATTTTAGAAAGGTTTTTAAGAATATGTTTATAAAAGACATTTCTAAATGTCTTTTATAAACATATTCTTTTGGCTTTTTTGATATTACAATACATAAATTTTATAACAAGGTAATTATGTGATATTGTATAAAAATGAAAGATATTTTTCTGAACCCTTATAACCCAAAAGATACTGAAAAAAGAATAATTGAAACTTGGAAAAACAGTGGTTTTTTCAATCCTGATGTACTCAAAGAAAAAGGTTTGATTGAGAAAAATGCTAAAAGTTTCACTATTGTTATGCCTCCACCTAATGCAAATGGTGACTTGCACGCAGGACACACTTTGTTTATTACACTTGAAGATATAATGACCAGATATAAAAGAATGCAAGGTTTTAAGACCTTATGGATACCTGGCGCTGATCATGCTGGTTTTGAAACACAAGTTGTTTATGAGAAAAAATTAGAAAAAGAAGGAAGATCTAGGTTTGGAATGGACCCAAAAGACTTGTATAAAGAGATACTTGATTTTACTCTTCTAAATAAAAAAAATATGGAGGCTCAAGTTGAATCACTGGGGGCTTCCTGTGATTGGTCAAGGGAAAAATTTACACTAGACCCAGATGTTGTTTCAAAAACCCAAGATACTTTTATAAAAATGTGGAAAGATGGAATTGCTTATAGAGGCAAAAGAACTATCAACTGGTGTAGTAAACATCAGACTTCCCTTTCAGAAGTAGAAACTGAATCAACAGAAGAATCGTCTCCTTTTTATTATTTTAAATATGGTCCTTTCGAAATAGGTACCGTAAGGCCTGAAACAAAGTTTGGAGATAAGTATGTCGTAATGCACCCAGATGACAAAAGATATTCTGAATATAAACATGGGCAAAAAATAACTGTTGAGTGGGTAAATGGACCTATAGAGGCAACTATTATAAAAGATGAAGCAGTTGATATGGAGTTTGGAACAGGTGTAATGACTATAACTCCTTGGCATTCCCAAATAGACTACGAGATAGCAGAAAGGCATGGTTTAGATATGGAGCAAATAATAGATTGGAGAGGTAAACTATTGCCTATAGCCGGTGAGTTTGCTCTTATGAATATAAAAGACGCAAGACCTAAAATAGTAGAAAAACTAAAATCTAAGGGATTAGTCACAAGAATAGATGAATCTTATAAAAATGTAGTGAAAAAATGCTACAAATGTAACACAATAATAGAACCACAAATAAAAGACCAATGGTACGTAAAAATGGAACCTTTAGCTAAAATGGCACTTGAATCTGTGGATAAAGGTGAAATTAGATTTATACCAGATAATTATGAAAAAATATTTCGTTATTGGATGAATAATACAATAGACTGGAATATTTCTAGACAGATAGTCTGGGGAATACCGATACCTGCATGGTTTAGAGAAAAAGAAGTTGTAGTTAGTAAAGAAAAACCCGAAGGAGAAGGTTGGATACAAGATACGGACACTTTTGATACTTGGTTTTCATCTGGACAATGGCCACTTATGACAACAGGTTTCCCTGAAGGAAAAGATTTCAATGAATTCTATCCTACAGACGTAATGGAAACCGGACATGATTTAATATTTAAATGGGTACCGAGAATGGTTATATTCGGACTATATCTTACAGGTAAATCACCTTTTCACACTGTATACCTACATGGACTTGTAAACGATGCTCAAGGAAAGAAAATGAGTAAATCAAAAGGTAATGTAATAAATCCACTAAGTCTAACTGAAAAATATGGAACGGACGCTCTAAGAATGGCTCTTGTAGTTGGCAATACACCAGGAACAGATCTTGCCCTACAAGAAGATAAAGTTAAGGGATATAAAAACTTTGCTAATAAAATATGGAATATCACTCGCTTTGTGCTTACAGGAATAGAAAATTTTGATGGAGATAAACCAGAAAAATTAAATGAGGATGATTTAAAAAATATAAATGAATTAAATGAACTCATAGAAGACATTACAAAAGATATGGATGAATATCGTTTCTATCTTGCGGCTGAAAAGTTATACCACTATGTATGGCATACTTTTGCTGATAAAATAATAGAAGGGTCAAAAGAGAAATTAAAAAGTGAAAATATAGAAATAGTTAGATCAACACAATACACTCTTGTGTATCTACTAAAAACTTCATTGAAACTTTTACACCCTTTTATGCCATTTGTTACAGAAGAGATATGGTCTCACATAAAAAATGATGAGGAAAAATTATTGCTCGTAACCAGATGGCCTAAATAGTTTTTTAATTAAAACATGTTCTTAACATTTATAGAAAATAATTCTTTTTTAGTGGCTTTTATATTTGGGGCTATACCTGCCATGATATGGCTTTGGTTTTGGTTACAGGAGGATGAACACCCTGAACCAGCTAAAATGCTGACTTTAGCTTTTCTAGGCGGTATTCTGACTGTATTTTTAGTATTACCCGTACAAAAACTAGTCTATGACAATCTAATTGATTATAAAATTTTATCTTTCACACTATGGGCGGGCATAGAGGAAGTATTTAAATTTATAATTGTATATCTAATAGCTCTAAAAACAAAAATAATAGATGAACCTGTAGATAACATAATATACCTTATAGTAGGAGCTATAGGCTTTGTTACCTTTGAAAACACACTGTTTTTAAATGAATCTATTAAAGACGGTGATTTTTTAGGAACCCTTATAAATAGTAATATGAGATTTATAGGAGCAAGTCTTATACACATAATTTCTTCAGCTACTATAGGTGTTATGATGGGACTTTCTTTTTATAAAAACAAAAAAGACAAGATGATATACACACTAATAGGAATAATAATAGCCATAGTGTTGCATGCATCGTTTAATTTATTTATAATTAGCGAAGTACCTGGAAATATTTTCTTTATATTCGGAATGGTTTGGATTGGTATAGTTATATTATTACTATTATTTGAAAAAATTAAACACTTAAAAAAAGAAGGAGTTAATATAAAAATATGAAAGACAATAGATCATTCTTTGAAAGATTAACAGGAAGTGTCAGAATGGATGACATGGAAGATATAGAGGAGGAAGTCTCCCCTGTCCCAAATAAACTTCCAAATAAAAACAGTCTGTCTGGATCTGTTTTGGAAGAAACTGAAGAAGGCGAGTTAACTGTCGATGTATATCAAACTCCAACAGAAATAGTTATAAAAAGTATGGTCGCAGGTGTAAAACCAGAAGATCTTGATATATCTATCACTCGCGATATGGTTATAATAAAGGGAAAAAGAGAAACCGAAAGGTTTGTAAAAGATGAAGACTATTTTCACCAAGAATTATATTGGGGCTCATTTTCAAGAAGTATAATGTTACCAGCTGAAGTTGACGTTGAAGAAGCGGATGCTATAGAAAAACATGGTTTGCTAATAATAAGACTTCCAAAGGTAGATAAAAACAAACAAACAAGATTAAGAGTAAAAGGTTAAAATGTCTCCGGAAGAAAAAATTTTGTTAAATAAAATACTGGAAACTACAGAAGAAAACAATAAAATGTTACGTTCTGTAACTAGATCTATAAAAATATCTCGGATTATGAGTGCGGTATATTGGATATTTATTATAGGGTCTGCTGTTGGAGCTTTTTACCTCATACAGCCATACATTGAAGCTTTAATGAGTGTTTATGAAAATGCTAGCACAGGTTTTAATGGTATATTACGACGATAATTATTTATTGCAAAATAACCATTTTTTAAGTAATATAAGAATTGTATCTGCCGAGATAGCTCAGTTGGTAGAGCGCTTCCCTGAAGAGGAATAGGTCCCCAGTTCGACCCTGGGTCTCGGCACCATTTAAAAAACACCTTAGAGGTGTTTTTTAAATGGTGCCACCGGCAGGATATCGACCCTTACAGGGTCAGTACCCCAATTGGATATTTTTGTTCGTAAACTTCAAAAATATCTCAATCGGGCTTCGATTCCTGACGAAAGCTGTCCCCACAGCTTTCTCCGATGGCAAATAAAAAACCTCTTTTCGGAGTTTTTTATTTTTGTGTATCTATACAACCACGCTCGAACCTATTTTAGCAAAAA
>CAYMJQ010000017.1:0-6424 GCA_964391455.1 uncultured Candidatus Saccharibacteria bacterium
TCCTCTAAATCTTCGATACTATTTTGTTCTTCCTCAGTAAGAATTAGATCCGGCAAGAGAGATTTTGATTTTATCAAAACCAGAGTGGACGCAATTAAAATAAAATGAGAAGTATCTGCCATAGAATAATTCTCCAGGCTTTTTATATAAGCAATATAATCATCTGCCACTTGGGCAAGTGAAATATCGTTTATAAAAAGTTTTCTTTTTTCAATAAGAGAAAGAAGTGTATCAAGTGGTCCCTCAAAAATATGTGTTTTGACTAGATACTCATCCGGCATATAAAAATTATACCAGATAAATTAATAACCTTCTTCAGTTAGTCTTTCATCAATTCTATTCATATCACGTGGAAACATAGAAGCCTCTCGAACATTTTTAAGTCCTAACAATTGCATTGTTATTCTCTCTGCTCCGAATGCAAACCCACCTTCAGGCGGTACACCATACTTGAAAGCTTGTAAAAACATTTTTATTTTCTCAGGATCCATTCCCCAAATTTGCACATGCTCCATAAGTTGGTTGTAGTCATTGATTCTTCTTCCACCTGAAAGCCACTCAACTCCTCTACAAATAAGATCCATACCTTCGTTAAATTCAGGGTTTTCTGGATTCGGATAGACATAAAAAGGTTTTTTACGAGTTGGATATCCGTAAATAAATACAAAATCTGAACCTGTTTCTTCTTTTATTATTTCGCAAATCTCCCTCTCATCTTGAGGATTTGTATCTTTTTCTCCCCTAACATCCCTACCGGTTTTTTCAAATATTTTTTGTTGAACCTCAGTTAGTGATAATGTGGGGGTTTTATCAAGCATAACTGGAAGTTCTACATTTAGAATTTTCAAATGCTCAGCATTTCTTTCCTTAACTTGTTCTAAAATATATCTAACTGTTCCTTCCGCCATATCCCTAACATCAGTCCAAGAATCTATAAATCCCATTTCTGCATCAAGTGAGACTATTTCAGTTAGATGTCTTGTTGTAGATGAAGGTTCTGCTCTAAAAACTTTGTTCACTGAAAAAGCTCTTTCAAAAGCCGACATCACTATTTGTTTGTAAAGTTGTGGAGACTGTGTTAGATAAGCCTTCTTATCAAAATAATCTACCTGAAAAACTTCAGCCCCACCTTCTGCCGTCGCTGGAGTTATGGCTGGAGCTTGAAATTCAAAAAAATTATTTTTCTTCATAAATTCTCTAAAAGAATCGATGACTGTTTCTTGAACTTTAAAAACAGCTTGAACCTTTGGGTGTCTTAAAACCAATGCTCTGTTATCTAGCTCCGTTGTAAGATCTAGATTGTAACCAGTAAGTGACATATCAAAAGGAAGTGGTTCTGCTTTTGCTAGAACTTCAACTTTTGTGATTTCTAGCTCAATGTCGCCATTTAATACGCCAATCTTTATATTTTTTTCTGGCCTTTTATTTACCACGCCAGTGACAGATAAAACCCACTCAGTTCTAACATCTTTTATCGCTTCTATTGCCTCTTTATGATTCGGCAGTACGACACCCTGAACTCTTCCTGTCATATCTCTCATGTCAACAAAAACCATTTTGCCTTGGTCTCGTCTAACATCCACCCAACCTTTTACAACAACCTCCTGTCCCACACTTTGCCCTAAATCTTTTATATAGGTTCTTTTCATATGTTTTTTAATCTACCAAATTTTAAAATTTTAATACAATCTCACCCCTATAGCGTCCCTAACATCTTCCATTTTTTTCTCTGCTTTTTGTTTCGCTCTTTTTCCACCTTCCTTCAGTACATCCGTAACATAATCTATATCATGCTCTAATTGCTCTCTTTTTTCACGTAAAGGTTGGATAAAATTTTTCAGGTCAGTAATAAGTGCGTCTTTAAGTATTTTGTATTTGCCTTTGTTTGATTCATATAAATCTTTTAGCTCTTCTTCAGTCTTAAGTAGACGGTGTATTGCATATACATTTTGTGGTATTTCCCCACTTGAATCCGTAACAATACTCATCACAGCTTTCTCAATTTCTTCATCTGTCGCAAAAAGTGGAATAGTATTTCCGTAACTTTTACTCATTTTTCTGCCATCTGTACCTGGAACCACCGCAACTTCATCTAGTATTTTTGCATCTGGTAGTTTAAAAACTTCTTTTTTAAAAGTATAGTTAAACTTTTGCGCAGTGTCACGAGTATATTCTATGTGCTGTTTCTGATCCTGACCTACCGGGACAATATCTGCATCATATAATAATATGTCAGATGCCATTAGCATTGGATAATTAAATGTTCCAACACTTATTTCTTTATCTTTTGCCTCGGCATCTTTATATGCATGAGCTCTTTCCAAAAATGACATTGTTGTAATGGTGTCAAAAATCCAAGTAAGTTCAGTGTGCTCAGATACATCTGACTGCTTAAATATAATTGATTTTTTAGGGTCAAGACCTAAAGCTAAATAATCTAAGGTTAAATCCAAAATACTTTGCTTCATTTCACCACTATTTTGAATAAAATTTAGAGCGTGATAGTCAGCGATCATAAATCGACATTCATATTCTTCCTGCATTTCTACAAACTGCTTTATTGCCCCAAAATAATTTCCAATATGTGGCCGCCCAGTAGGTTTTACTCCAGACAAAAGTATTTTTTTAGACATAACGCTATTGTAACAGAATATTTTAATATAGAAAATCCCGAAGCCACACTGTGCAGCAACGGGATTTATTACTTATCGGGAACCCTTTCGGATCCAGCCGTTCGGGACAGGTCTGCCCCTTGATGGAAGCTGGTTTCTAAAACCAGCACAGAACAAGTGACTGTTTCTTGGGATGTCGGCCCCATTCACTGTCTTTACAGTAAAAGTTCCTCTTGTCCCAATGCGTTGTGGCCTTTGATCTGATTTCAGTATGTGATCATTGGCGCGAAGGAAGAAAGCAACATCTCTCCCTCTTAACACCATTACCACGCCCAAGGCTTTGAAACAGGTGGATTTTCCTCCCAAATCCAGCTGAAACCTCTTTCTGACGTGAGATGCTAAGTGGAGGTATTCCTTTTCGCAAATGAACTTCACGAAATAGGAATACATGTCTTTCGGAGGACGACTATTCATCCCCCTAACAACGGCTTCAAACTTCTCAAGTGTCCCGTCCTCCTGACAGAACCTCAAAATCTTTCTATCCCGGGCGCAGAGCTGTGTGAGTTTAACACCCAACTCAAAAGCCATTTAGTTAGCTCTCCTTTATCGCAAAACTATTTCGCGATAAAAAAATCCTATAATATTTAAAATATTATGTCCAATATCAATCCTTTGGCAATTCCATGAAAAATGTAGAACCCTTGCCTGCACCATCTGACTCAGCCCAGACTTTGCCCTTATGAGCCTGTACAACACCTTTAACAAAAGCTAATCCATACCCAGTAGAATTAACATTTATTTTTAATGATTCACTGCCCCTACCTCCAGATTTAAATAATTTAGGTTTATCTTCTGGAGATATTCCTATACCGGTATCTTTAACTATAAATTTAATTATTTTCCCTGAACTAAGAGAAACATCAATACTTCCATTTATAGTATAGTTTATGGAATTATCTATAAGGTTTTTTATGGTCTCACCTAATTGGATTCGATCACCTTTAATAATATAATCTCCGTCTTCAATTTTTAATTTTATATTCAAACCTTTATTTTCTGCTTTATCTTTTTCTTTTAAAAATACTTCCTCAACTAAATCTCTGATATCCATATCATTCATCTCATATGGGAGAGTTCCATTTTCAGCACTTGCACCATGCAAAATACTTTGCACATACTCAATCCCCATATTTGTTTCTTCTAAACCCTTTTCCAAAAGTGGAATTGCGTCTTCAGGCATAACGCCGTAATCATCAGTCAAAAGTTCCGCAAAAATATTTTTTGCATTACCAAATCTTCCCTTCACCTGATGATTCATAAAATGAATCAAATTTGACTGACCTAAATTTGATTTTTTTAAATCTGCTGCAAGTTTTTCAACTTGTTCTCTAAGTTTTACTTCTTTTATAACAGATTTAATAAGCAAGGTTCCTAAAGCAATCATAAATAGCAATGATGCTCCATTAATTAATCTATCATAAAGACTTGTAGCTATTAATGTTCTTATAAGTAACCCTATCCAAACTATAAAAACAATAATTTCTGTAGCAATAACTTTCACATCAAATAGTTGGTATCTAAATATAGCGTAACCACTAACTGCTGGATAAAGAGAAAATAATATTATTGGATAAGGTAAAATATTTATATTAAAAGTTAGAAAAAAAACACTTCCTCCTCCACCAAAACCAAATATCGTAAATATTATTATATATTTTAATCTGGCTTTTTGTGTTGGATCAGTTACTGTAGATAATTTTTTAAAAACAAAATACAATGTATAAAAAACTACTGAGAAAAAGAATATTGTGAAGTATATATAAGCCGGTCCTGCATCTGGCACAAAATTGAAATGAGCTTTTGGTATTACATCTCTAATAAAAAGCTTTGTTGGAACCATAACCAAAAACACAAAACCTATAAGAGCAGTCACCACCAGATGTACTTTATGTTTATGATATTCGCCTGTTATAGATAAAACTGAAAGAAGATAAAACACAGGAATAAATACAGCAGCAGAATGTAGTACCCAATCACTATAATAAGCTATTGTATGGTTTTGAGCTGTTATAGTGGCAAAGTACCCAAAACTCCATATTGCTGAAGTAAGGTTTGATAAAAGCCAAGCAATATTTTCTATATTTTTTCTATTGTGGATAAAAACAACAAAACCAGAAAGTAACGCCGTAAAACCTCCCAGAAGTAATGAGATGCTATAATAGTCAAAATTAATATTCATGCTTTAACTATTATATAAATAATAATAAGAGTTACCAAGTACTGAAGCTTGAGGATTGTTCACAAGATATTCTGCAAGTTCCGTAATACTAGTATAACAAATATTTGTACCATGATGAGGTTCAATATGAATATCTCCTTTATAGTCTTTAGAATTAATAAGACACTCATGAAAAGATTTTAATTTTCCATCAAGTGCATATAATGCAGATTGTGGAGAAGAACAAGCTACGTGTGGATTAGCAACTCCATGAACATACCAACCTGGTTGTACATATTCTGGATGTATGTACCCATGCCAGTGACTTATTGAAATTCCTCTATTTATATATCTTTTTACAAAATCAGAATTTAAATCATAATGATTCATTATAGACGCAATTATGGCATTGCCAACAGCGTGAGCAAGAATAACTTGTGTATCAAATGAAGTCTTATAATTGTTGTCTATAACTTCTCCGGACTGTGTTTGAAGAATCATTTTACCGTTCTTTAAACCCATCTTAATTAAATCTTTCTTAGGATTAACATGTGTTTTATCAGATCCTGACTTTTGACTTAAAACCCAGACTTCTGGAACTTTTATCCAATAATCCTCATTTTTTATTTTTAATTTTATATACAAATCATTTTCATAAAAAACACTTTTTTTTCCAACGATATCAATATTTTTTTGAAAATCTAATTCTTTATGTAATTTTGATAACTTTCCAGGAAGTTGTATTGCCAAAAATCCATAACTCATACCATTACGATTATCCAAATGAAGCTTTCCTATCCATCTATAAAAATCATTTCTAAATGGTAAATCGTTTATTTTTTTCCCTGATGGATATAAATTAGTCTTACTAAAAATTAAAGCCCCATTTACTAAATCCTCGACTTGTTTTTTATACCTCTCATCGTAAATATCAAAATCATCCTTTGAAATAACAAATTCGGATATTTTATAAGGCCTTATTGGGGCTACAATTTTTGGTATAAGTGCATGTAAAACATTATCTTTAAAATTTTTATCAATACTAAATATTGGATGAGAAGCGTTAAAATTATAAAGTAACCATTTTTCAGAATTAACTCCAATAACAATATTTGTCATATTGTGAGCAAATAAAGAAAGAGCTGTATCAAAATGATCGTGAAAAGTACTTTCTTCACTAATATTTTTGGGAAAATCTAAAATAGTAATAACGGAATTATCTTTAAAACTATATATGTATTGCATAGGTAAATTCTTTTCATCTTGTTCACCCAAAACTATAACAGATATACCTTTTTTAATTTTCACTCTTTTAAAAATATAAGAAACTACAGAAAAATTAAAGTAATGATTATTTTGAGGTAATCCAAAAATGTACCTAAAAATAAAAATGATATTACTTAAAAATATTTTAAAAATTGAAATTATTATTTTTTTAATTGGTACAACCGCTAAAGATTCCTCATATGGAATAATATTAACCCCCAATTCTTTAAAAGTCTCTTTAAGTTTTTCAGAAAAATTTAAAATTTCAGTACTTATATTAGATTTAGTAATCGGAAAAAATGTTATATTCATTTTATCCGCCATTTCA
>CAYMJQ010000018.1:0-3890 GCA_964391455.1 uncultured Candidatus Saccharibacteria bacterium
GGAGCCAGTTAGGACTGTCAGCTAGTTCTAGTACTAAATTGAACGGAGAAGCTATTGAAAAATATAGCTTTTTTCCGTCTACAGTCGGGTTCTGAAGTATGTAGTTCAAAAACTGTCTTTTTCTTGCAGGTTCAGAACTGTTATCAAAAATTGTTTTTGCTCTGCGTGCTACAGAAATCACTGTAGCAACAGTATTTTGGTATTCGTAATCTGCTTTACTATGTTCAGACATTTCAATTTCAAGCAGTTGCATTTGGTCCTGTAGTTCTTGATGTTTCTTGTCATAGATGTCCTTAGTAATGCGCCGGGCTAAGAATTTCAAGGATTTTTATGACCAAGATACTTTGAGTGAAATGTAGAAATTTATTGCTTATATTCTTGATTATTTGAGCCCAATATCCTCCATATCCTTATATAGAGATTTTAATTGCTTCTCAGTTAAATTAGCCTCAACAGAATCTCCAATATCTTGAAGTTCCTCTTCAGATATATTTAGTTTTTTTATTATTCCAAGCAATTTACCTTCATTTACAACCTGAAATACCCTTATGAGCTTTCTCAAATATTCAGCTTTATAGTGTATTGTTGCCAATACGATTACTAAAAAATAAAATAAGAACCAGCGAATATCATCAACAGCAAATAATAGGATAGCCCCAATTAAAATTTCAATCCAAAATGATTTCAAAAATTTAAAAATATTCATGATTTAATTGTATCACTTTAATATTAGTTACCTTTATTGCTTATATTTCGGAGTAAAAAACAGTACCTTTCGATACTGTTTCGTAAAAAAAATCATTCAAAATTTGAAACCAGATGTAACCCCGTAATACTGCTCTATCTCATATCCACGTGTCCTGTTTTGAAAAGTAACCCTGTCAACATCTGATGCCTGAGTATCCATCCAGAAGTGAGGATACTCGGGGATACCATCATATGAAATTGCATTGTCTGCACAATTCATACTAAGTCCAGCATAAACGTTGAAACGTTTTGGATGTGTGATAAGAATTGAAAGTACCTCAAACATCCCAAGAGGAAATTCTTTTTCAGTAAATGCTTTTAATGCATCATCTACCGATTTCCCCTGGAATCGCATTCCCAACTGTGCAGGAATGAGGATTATTTCTCCATCTTGCCCACCAATATTATGAGAATAACAAGCACTGAGCGATTTCGGTCTTTCCATGAATGGATGGTGGTCAAAAAAACCTAATCCGTAGTCGCTAAATTCACGGGTTTCTTTAATCTTTTTACAAGCGAAACGGATGGATTCACGATATTGGTCAATAAGACCTGTAACTTGTGGAAAGTGCTTTTTTGCAACAGCTTCAACAGAAGGAACCGCAAACCATCCTTCAGCATGTCGTGGTAACTTGATTTTTGGCAACCGCTCTGTAGCAAACTTCATTGCTGTTTCGGTTGATAAACCAAAAACCTTACCAATAATGTTTATCTGTCGGTCAACTGGCTTACGCCGGTAATCCTTTGGATAAACATACCCTTGCCATAAAGCTCTTCGTATGAAGTCCTTTGTAGTTTTAGATAGTTCGTTTTTCAGCTGATTGCCGTTAGCGATTACTACCTGTGCATCATCCTTAGTGAGGGATTGAGCATCGAGCACACTACCGAACATGTTCAGAAGGTGCTTTTTCTGTGTTTCTCTGATTTTTTGAATCATTATCATTAAATTGAAATGAACAATTTCTTGGTATTAAGCCCCAAGAATTAGGCAGCTATATAATACAATATAATCTTAATTAAGTCAATGTTCCCTGTTTATTTAAACATCTCAAAACATCATTTAAAAGTACCCCACCCCAATTAATAGTTCGTAATCTCTCCTTCCAAGCGAGCACTAAAAAGAGCCGTCTTATGACAGCTCGAGAATTTCTTTTTCTATAATTGCTTTGTATTTTGGTGAAGGTTCCAGATTGATATTCCAATCTAGCATTTTAGGAATGTACGTATATACAGGAATAATTCCAAGAAATACAAGTTTTCTTTCATACCTGTCTTTTCCCTCAATAGCGTCAAGTTTGTTGAAATTGAATAAAATATACAATCTTCCTTTACAAAATGATTGATCATTTTTTTCAATACCGTATGTTGCTGTTTTTCCATTCTTTGAAACCACACAATATCCAGATTTGTATCCTCTTAGTTTAAATTTACCCAAACTAAGCGATTTCGGGATAAAACGTTTGAGTTCTTGATGAGAGGAAAATGAACCGTACCCAAAATAGAAGCCGAAGTTAAGCTTCATAATACGTTTTTCTGCACATTACTATATTGTTGTTTTGATATCAAATTCCGAACATCCTCCAAGGTTCGGAGCAATTTTGATATACTTAATATTATGGAAAACATGGAACTTGGAAATAGACTTGAGCTTCTAAAGCAGAAGTACGACGCTAAAACGAACGCTGGCGTGCGGGGCGCGAGGAAAGCTCTAATGCTTGAACAAAATCCAAATATCGTTGAAGAAAAAGGCGACAACTGGATAGAGTACCTATACAACACACCAGCAAAGGGTGAGTTAGATCTTTATAAGAAACAACTAGAAGAAGCATTAGAAGATGCCAAGCAAACATCGGTGATGGAAGTAGAAACCGATGACTCATTCATACCCCCTCAAGGTGGAGTTTTTAATCCTCTAACTGGTGAGTTTGATTCTGAAGAGACCAGACCAGTACCTGATAAAAAAGACATCGGCAAAGAAATATTCGACCCGTCAAAAGGCGGCTTTGCTGGATTCATTTCAGATGAGGAAAAGCAGTCTTCAATCAGGTTTCTTCAGCAGGAAATCAATGAGATAAGTCAACTTATTCAGATGTAGCTGTTTGAATCACGACTTAAACAGGTTCGAACATCCTCCAACGTTCGGAGCATCACTGGTTCTTTCTATAGAGAAAGAACTGATAAAATAAAACAATATGAATGAGGAGGCTAGTAATATCAGGTATCAAAATATAGTAATCCTTCCGTAATACTGTATAGCTAATGCGGAAAATAAGAACTATAACTCCTAGAGAAATAAGCAGTATGGACATGCCAAATTTCTTCTCTTGGTAGTTTTTATATATTTGACTTGGAAAACCTATAAGAATAACAACAAGAGTTGCAAGAGATACAAGCCAGCCGAGAATTTTGTTCCATTAGACTAGTGTAGCATTTAAACAGTTCCGAACATCCTCTAAGGTTCGGAGCCCTTAAAATCACTTTGTAAATCAAGGATGATTTTTTGTTACCTAAATAGGGTTCAGAACTTTTTTCCAAAATAAAAACTGCCTATTTTGCAATAAGCAGTTCCATTTCTGTTTTTTGTTGGTTTACCTGTCTTTGTAAAATTGTTCTACTCTTTCAAACAACTCTTCAGCAGAGAAACCGAGCTCTTCTGCGAGCTTGAGGGTATTGATAAACATTTTAACTGTAGCTTCTTCCACCTTAGTAATTCCTTGGTGTGTCCTGTTGCCTTTGTGGTCATATTCTTCACACACCTCTGCAATTTTTCCAAGGGATTTTTGCATATGGAAATTACTATGACTAATAGCAAACATTTGTTTTGTTTCAGTGCTACTGACATCCATTTTTGGATAGTTTTCTTTATTGAAAACATACTTTGAACCTATAAGGTTCATAAGTTCCTGAAGATTTTTTGATTTTGCTGACATTGTGCGTAGATTTTGTTTGACCTCACAATATCACAAATGGTTATTTTGTAAATATATTAGTTCTGAAGTGCCGACATAGAAAACACTTCAAAAATCTTTGAAAACTCTAAATCTCTTTTAATGGCAGCCCAGTTGAGAGTTCTGAACTCGTCCACTACAGGGAGCTAATACTTGACTTTTCTATATTTTTATGCTATTATATATTTGTAATAG
>CAYMJQ010000019.1:0-3377 GCA_964391455.1 uncultured Candidatus Saccharibacteria bacterium
CCAAGCAAGCTGCAATATTCATGTCAGCGTTCTTTATAGAAAAAAACCTGTAGAAAGAGTGTATCTTTGAATGAAACCAATTACTACCGGGAGCATCCAAAGTTCCCAACCCCTGTAATACAACTACTACAGGTTTTTTTACAAATATCTTAAAGATACATACTATTGTTGCTATTTTATAACTGTATATGCAAGTTATAATATCTGCCTGTTTATATTCCCTGTATAGTTTTTTTAAAAAAATAAAAATAGACCTTGGATTATGTCTGTAAGAGTATCTCAGGACTTTAAAAGGTGATTCTTCTATTCCTGTATTTTCTTCTGTAGTAAAAAGGGTTATATCATAACCATCTCTTTTTAATAACGAGCCTAATTTAAGAGCGTATATTTCAGCTCCACCTAAGCGTGGTAGATATGAATCACTTGTAATAAGAATTTTCATTGTTAAGTATTAAAAAAATCTTTAAATGATTCGTAGGTTTTTTCTAAACCAACTTCAAAAGAAATTTCTGCATCAAAGCCTATAAGTTTTTTAGTGAGTGTCAAATCTGCAGACCTAGATATTGAATGATCCCATTTTCTCCTTGATTTATATATGATCTTTTTCTTATTAACGGCATCTTGATATGCAAGACTACCTGCTTTTATCTTTTCCTTACCATACTCTTCTACAGAAAAGTTCCGGCCTTTTAAAATCGCATAACATGATGCTGGAAGCTTGCACACACCCTGAATCATTGTGTCGGGTGCTGGTACATATAGTACACGCAAGTAACGATTGAATGCGTCCGTATTTAATGAGCGACCCACTAAATCATGTTGAAGAATTGCTTTGATCTCAGAGGCAAATATAAAACGCTTACCATCCCACATATAATAAAAGGGTTTTATCCCTGCATGGTCCCTTGCCATAAAAAGCTCTTGTCGAGATTTATCCCATATGGCAAAAGCGAACATTCCGTTTAGTCGATCAAGAACCCCCTTGCCCCACTTTTTATACCCAGCAAGAATTACTTCAGTGTCGCTTTTTGTTTGAAAATTATAAAAATTAGCAAGTTCTCTCTTTAATTCTTGAAAATTATATATTTCACCATTGTATACAATGACCAAATTACCTGTAGCATCTAACATTGGTTGATTTGATCTTTCATCTAGATCAATAATACTTAATCTATTGTGTCCGAGAGATACGTTTTTATCTACATATACACCTGTAGCATCTGGACCTCTGTGATTCAAGGTTTCCGTCATTTTCTTGACGATATTTTCATCTCCCCAGTTAAATCCTGATATGCCGCACATATACTTAAATTTTTTCTATTTATTTTTAGCTCTACACAGCAAGTGTTCTCCGAAAGCACGCACCACACCAAAAGGAGGTAGCATTATCGTCTTTCCAAACATAGTAAATTTATTATCTGTTGTCAGTATATCCACTTCGAAACCAACCTCATGAAGTAAGTTTTCTAATACAGCCTTTGAGAAAAATATCTTGTGGGTAGGTTCTCCCAAAATATAATCCTTTCCCCTGACAACATATCTCATCATTCGAGAAATAGAGTATATATTAGGTGTATCGATTATTAAGGTTCCTGCGGATTTCAATACTCTCTTACTTTCTTTTACCATTTCGAATGGATGCCACGTATGCTCGATAACTTCTCCTATATATACTAAATCAAAAGTACCATCATCAAACGGCATCTTCTCTGCGGCCCCAACATATTGATTAGGGTAATTTTTTCCTTTAGCTTTTTGATCTGCAATATCTAGTCCAAAAACACTACTCTCTCCAAGTTGAGATATGAGGTATTCATGGATATGTCCACCGTCCCCTAGGTTGCCAATATCAAGCACCTTAGCTCCTGAATTTTCTTTTAGAAAATCTATCAGTAACCTTATTCTAGGACTCTTGGTCATATTTTTTTATTATCTCTATAATTCTTTTTGAGGCTTCCCCATCCCACAAAGGTATTTCTGTTTTTATATTTTTCCTCTCCTTGCTCCTGTAGGCTTCTAATATAGAATCTCTGGTAACGCCGCCAATAGTATTTGTCCCCTTTTCCACTGTTATCGGTCTCTCTGTCTCTGTTCTAAGAGTTATGCAAGGGGTGCCTAAAAAAGATGTTTCCTCTTGTACGCCTCCTGAATCAGTAAATACTACTCTAGCATTCTTCTGATAAAAAAGTGAACCTCTATAGGAAAGCGGCTCTGTTATGGAAAATATCCTGTGTAACCTTTCAGTTAATCCAAACTGTTTCGCCATCTTTTCAGTTCTAGGATGTAATGGCATATATATCTTTTTATCTTTAGAAATAACTTCTAGAGCATCTAAAATTCCTGAAAATATTACTTTATCGTCGACATTCTCCGCTCTGTGCAAAGTGCAAAAATAAAAGTCTTCATTTGTTGAATCAATATCACTTAGAAAAGTTTTTAATGTATCTATCATTATATTGCCTACAAAAAAAACATTTTTACTGATGCCCTCTTTATTTAAATTACTTACACCGTCCTCAGATGTGACAAATAGTATGTCTGAAATACTGTCCACCACTATACGATTAAATTCTTCTGGCATCTTTCTGTTGTAAGACCTGAGACCAGCCTCGATATGTGCCAAACGTATATTCATTTTATTGGCAACCAGAGCTGCAGCCAATGTGGAGTTAACATCTCCCACAACAATAACAAGCGAGGGTTTTTCACTCTCAAAAATCTCTTCTAATCCAATCATAATGTCCGATACCTGTTTTACAACAGAATCTCTTGATGGTTCTAATGTGAAATCTGGCCTCACATCAAATTCCTTGAAAAATTGAAGTGCCATCCTTTCATCAAAGTGCTGTCCTGTGTTCACGAGAAAGTACTCAACACCGTTTTTTCTAAGCTGATTACACAAAGGTGCAATCTTCATAAAATTTGGCCTTGCTCCCGCAATAATTGCAATTTTATTTACCATCTTTGATGTATACACTAATTTTTTTTATAAGCGAAGAAAGGCTGTGTCGGTTTTCCACAATACTGACTAATTCATCACAATTATATTTCCCCCATCGCTTGGATAAAATAAAGTCTGCAACCGACCTGGGGTCATCTGCCTCAGGGCACTCTTCAAGTCCTATTTCTTTAGTGTTACCAGGTGTTGTAATGGGATAGACGCCAAATAACATACCTTCGAGCATTGTCTTATCTATTGTTTCTGATGCCATATTCACCATCAATCTAAATTTAGGGTATATGTATTTTAATTCCTGCATAGGTACGGGTCCTTTGAAAAATACTCGATTCTGCAATCCTTCTCTATCAACTAAATTGAGAATTTCTGTGTAATATTCTTTCTCGACGTCTCTCCCATACACTGATAAATTATATTG
>CAYMJQ010000020.1:0-2689 GCA_964391455.1 uncultured Candidatus Saccharibacteria bacterium
AATCCACTGTACCCCCCCCTCTGGGAAGGTTAGGAGTTGGGTACGATAATGCTCATACTGCTTCTTTCTCGCTTCTAGTTCCGCTTCTAGTTCCGCTTCTAGTTCCGCTTCTAGCTCAGTAAAACTATTAAGTATTTTGGCAATTTCTTCTTGAATTGCAAGTGGTGGAATGGGTATTTTTATTCCTCCCATCACATTACTCATTAACTTTGGATTCCCCATCCCTGCATTTACATAGGATTTCGCTGTAACACTCAAAATATAGAGCAGATACCTTGTGTTTAAATCTTTACTTATAGGTTTTAATAAACCGCACACATTCGTTATACTAAATTTTCCGTTACGATAAAACACGGAGCCAGCATTTGCACCGTCAGTAGTCCATGTCACATACTCTCCATCGTAATCGTAAGTATTTATTAGACCAAAAATTCCAGAATTAACTGTTTGCGATGAATACACCGGATATTCACCAACGTTGTCTCTTAAGTAATCTTTAGACATCACTCTGCCGCGACTAATTTCGCAAACTTCACTAACCTTTTTATACTCCACGCCTTGAGGACATAACTCCGAAATTAGTTTTTCAATTTTATTCTGTTTTTTTGTCATGTCATTAATGGAATTAGGGATTCAATAGAAGTCTTTAATTCATCGTCCGTATATAGTGTATTGTGAGTGTTTTCTGGATGATGAATGATATTTCTTATTTTTGTCGGCAAAGTTCTAATTTGCTTCACAGTCGTACCGTCCTTGTTGAGCCGAACATACTGCTGATTTTGAATTATACCTTTAGAAATTAAGTATTTTTCAAATTCCTCCTCATGATAGTTCTTTTCGTCTTCTGATACAGCTTTCGCTTGAATGAACCCATACAGCTCATTATGGAATTCAATAGACAATACTCCAAAAGCATAATAATTAATTTCACCCCACGTCGGACTCGAAACACCAAATAAATCGAATTCTCTACCTTCTTCAACCTTATTTAGACCACTTTCTCTTGAGAACACATTCATTGAGTGGGTTTCTTTCCGGTACTTCTTTAGTAAATATGGTGAGTGAGTAATCATAAAAATTTGTGACTTTTCAGAAATCTTTTCAAGAGCATCAAGCAACTTGTTCTGTGCTTGTGGATGTAAGAATGTTTCTGGTTCATCAATAAAAAACAGTATGGGTTTAGATAACCCATCATCATTTGATGATGAAATATCAGCATACACTTGGATCAGAGACAAGGCCAATGCTCTTTGCATTCCAGTGCCTTTTTCTGAACTTTTCGTTTCAATACCGTTTTCGGACAAGCTAATATTTCCCGTCTTAAAGAAGCTCTCTAGCTCAGGTAGAGAAAAACTAAACCTCACTTCTGTATCTCCATACTGCTCACATAGAATGTCTTGTATTTTTTCTTCAACTGGTTTGAGAGTTTTGGCCAAACTGTTTTCCCCGTCACCAAAAGTTTCTTTATGTGAGTTTTGAAAATCTTTCCATGTATCAGTATTAACAAAATCTTTTGTAATTGTGTTAATAATCTTCCCACTTATTTTTGTTTTAGAAAAATCTGAAATATCACCAGAGTTAGTATCTGCCCAAACAAATTGTGCATCAAATAATGCGGTTATTGTATTATCAATACCTGTTGGGTTCTCAAATTGTTTCGTCGCTGAATTAAAAATACGAACATTGGCAATAGAAAGCGTTTTATCCTTACCGCTTTGTTTAATTTTGGTTTCCTCGCTAGATCTCATCACTCGCAAACACTTTTGGCCGTCAATATCTACTAGATAAGACTTATATTTTTTTAATGGTTCTGTATCTACAAGAGATTCAAGATCGTCACCTCTAAACTCAATTTCCACTGAAACAAAGTCTTTATCTTCAAGTTGAGTCTTGGTAATAATCTCATTTCTATCCCTCTTTGTGCGAATAAAGTCTACTGCTTCGAAGACTGAAGATTTACCGCAATTATTATCTCCAACAAAAAAATTTACACCTTTATCAAAGGTTATTTCATGATCACCGCTAAATCCCTTAAAGTTATGGAGTTTAATCTTTGAGATATACATCTTTACTTTATTCCTTCAATATCCGCAACTATTTCATCAATCGCGGAACGAAGTTGGTTTTGTCGTGCTACTATACGAGCAATTTCTGCATTAAGTTCAGTGATATCGACGACTTCACGAGTATCTTTGCCGATGACATAGCTTGAAACGGTAATATTGTAATCATTCTCAGCAATATCTTTGTTATCTACGATTTTTGCAAAATGTTCAATATCTTGCCGACCTATAAAGGCTTCAACGATTTTTTTGCGATTTGATTCGCTCAATTTATTTTTATTACCTCCTCGTACAAATTCAGCGCCAGCATCAATAAACAACGTTTTGTTGTCTTTCTTGCTTTTTTTCAGAACTACTATACAAGTAGCAATAGTTGTTCCAAAGAATAGATCCGGTGGAAGTTGAATTACCGTATCAACGTAATTATTTTCAATCAGGTATTTGCGTATTTTTTGCTCTGCACCGCCCCTATACAGAACTCCTGGGAATTCAACGATCGCTGCTGTTCCGCTAGTTGAAAGCCATGAAAGCATGTGCATAGTAAAAGCAAGGTCGGCTTTGCTTTTGGGTGCCAAAACTCCAGGAGGTGAGAATCGAGGGTCGTTTATAAGGATCGGGTTTGCATC
>CAYMJQ010000021.1:0-2524 GCA_964391455.1 uncultured Candidatus Saccharibacteria bacterium
ATATACTATATACAATATAAAACCATATAAAAAATGAAAAATTTAATTAAAAAAGCCAATATTTTATTGGTTAAAACAGTTCAAAAATTAACGCTCATTACAGGCTATTCTATGATTATCGTTGCTATCTTCAGCTTGTACGTCATAGCTGAAAATATAGTAATAGAGGATAGTTCATGGGTAGTAACATTAGCCGAGAATAGAGAAGTATACATATTTCTCACCATTCTTGTAGTTTCAATGTTTATTGCACTTTTTAGCGCTCTTGCTAACGATTGGGCAAGGGTAACTGTTAAAAAGTTATCATAGCTGCTAATTTATTAAGACCGCGCCTTGGGGAACCAAGGCGTGTTTTTATTTATATTGACAAAAGTATAAAAATATGTAGAATTATAAAAAATAATATCAAAATATGGAATATCAAAAATTTACAGAAAGTTATCCTGATTACAGGTTAGAAAACTTTCAATCAACACTTGATTCTTTGACATTCGCTTATAAAAGTCAGTCTCAAAAAGAATCCATTGCCGAAGCTGTTTGCTTCTGGAAACACCTGAGGAATTCTTATCCTAGCTATGAAACCAGGTCTCAGATCTACAAGGAAATGAAGAAAGACAGCAATAGCTATATTGCTATTGTGGTTGCCGTTGAAGCTTTACCAGAAAAAGTCTGGCGCAAATTACTCTGGAGAGAGAATATTGATTTTCTTTCATTTGAGTCATTCCTTCGTAGGCTTGAAGAACCTCAGCGCGAAGCCATAATGCAGTCTGCTGAAGATTTGCACGGCCCAAAACCCAAGGTTCCTAAAGTATTCAAGAAAAGACTCATTGATTACATCTTAGTTTTATTAGGATTTATTAACCTGAAAAAACTAAATGGTGAGATATTCTCCGTGGATAATTCAGGAAGCATGCGTTACGAATCAAAAGGTGCTTGGGCGTTCAATCTACTTGGAATTGATTTTGGTTTCAGTCTTTACCCTGGTGGGGTAGATGACGATACTAAAATTACCAACAAGAAATGGACACGGTTCTTGTCCATAAAAGAACACATCAATGATTTTATTGTAAATCAAGAAGATGGAATTTATTGGTGGATGTACAGAGGCGCTCGAAGCTTTTTGGTTCATAGGCCAGACAAAGATATTTACTTGAAAGATCACGTGTGTCCTGGTTTCTGGGCAACGCTAATATTCCATCTATATTTCTGGATTATCGGCCCTGTGTTATTCTTTTCATTTTTAGGTCAGATGAACGGTAGTTGGTTTTATATTCTTATTTTATCTTTGATCACATATACACCTTTGTATGTTGCAATATGGACAGTCATAGGAATCATAGTAGGCTTGATATTTTTTGTTGCATGGATTTTCCCATCAATAAAAAGTTTCTTGGGGCCAATAATTAAATCCGCAACTACTAAAGCTAAACCCGTGGTTAGGCTTCTGTTGAAAATTACTAAGAAGGCTATATTTGCTGGTCTTATAATTACACCAATTCTGCTCATCTATATTTTCTATCCTTATGTAAAACAAGGCGTGTTAGTCTATTACAGCGTAATGGAGGTCTATCTAAAATCAGGTATCTTGCAGACAACCCTGTTAACTATATGGCTTCCAATACAAGTATTTCGCCTCGTGGTGGATAAAAAATGGAATGACTTATGGACAGCATTTACTTCTTTAGTTGTAGGCATGACACTTATCAATCTCCTGGACTCTTATGTAATGAAATCATTTGTAGCCATTGTTTATGCTGCAATACCAGGACTCGTATCTACATTTTTAGACTACGCATATATTTTTCTAGGGGTTCTATTAATTTGCTCGCCTTTAATCCTGGTTGTAATATTCAGTATTAACGGGCGCTTCAAGCCTGAAAATTATTATGCTATAGATGTATTTATTCTATGGTTTACTAGACTGTGGTCTTTACTAATGGTTAGTGGCTTTGTTTATATCTTTTATTTTTCGTTTAAGCAATCCATGGAATATGGCTTCTTTGCTGAAGCAAGGCCGCTTATGATTATTCTGGTTCTCTTTGCTTTGATCGCTGTTTTTTCTATGTTCAAAAGAACAAAGAAGATTAACAAAAAAACTGTAGGGGATTTCCTTAAATGTCAAAACAGAGTATCACAGGTTTACTCTAGATTTAATCTATCACTATATGAAGATTTTTCTTATGGTGATTTGTATCTTAAAAATAAGGCAATTATAAAAATGCCTGAAGACGTCTTTGAAAAATTTATGGATAATCTAAGAGAAGCTTGTAATAAATTCCGTATAGAAAAGTCTTATTCAGTTATCCAGACAGCCCTGCTTAATGTAAAAGAGGATGGTACCTTTAAGAATTCTTTTAAAAACTTAGACAATCAAATCTTCCTTTTCATGGACGAATATCAGAAAAAGCATATTCTTTTAGGTATGCTTGAAGGTAAAAATCTTTTTAAGCTTAGAAAAGAAGCCGAAAAGATGAAAGCCGTAAAAGAAGCATCCAAAGCAAAGGTAGAAAAAAAGCTAACAAAG
>CAYMJQ010000022.1:0-2143 GCA_964391455.1 uncultured Candidatus Saccharibacteria bacterium
GTCGTTATTGCAATTATTGGTATTCTTTCTTCTGTTGTTTTGGCTTCTCTAAACACAGCAAGAGGTAGAGGTAATGATGCAAAGGTAAAAGCTCAATTGTCTGGACTTCGTGCGGCTGCAGAACTTTACTATGATACAAATGGTAACTATGGTGCTGCTGCTGGTACAAGCTGTGCTGCTGGTATGTTTGCGGATACTGCTTCTGGTATGTCTCAGTATACAAATTCTAGCAACTATCCAGCTGGTGCCACACTTGAATGTGTTACAGTAGGTACTCCTTCAACAGCTTATGCTGTTTCAGCATTACTTCCTGGGGCGGGTGGAACAATAAACTGGTGTGTGGATAGTACAGGGGCTTCTAAACAAAATGCAACAGACTTAATTGGTTCTGGTGATGCAACTTGTTAATATTCCAAAAGTGTAATTATAATTACAACAAAAGCACCAATAGGTGCTTTTGTGTTATTATAGAAGGCGAAGTCATAATGATTGAGATAATAGTTATAAATAAATGAGCTATATTTACGGAATAATTTTCTTTATCTTCGGTGCTTCTGTTGGAAGCTTTGTAAACGTGATCCTCGATAGGTACAACACTGGACTAAAGTTTTGGAAGGGGAAGTCGTTTTGTTTTAGTTGCAACACTCTCCTAAAGAGATTGCACATGTTCCCTGTAGTATCCTTCTTGTTCTTGAGAGGTAGGTGTAGTAATTGCGGTAGTAGGATACCTTATGAGTCTTTTGTTATTGAGTCAATTATGGGTATATTATCTGTTTTAGTTGTTTTTAAACTTGGCCTTTTGAATTCCGACTTTTCCTGGATACTAGCTACCAACTACTTGCTACTAATATCAATCTTTGCAACCATAGTCCTAATTTCTTTTTATGATTTGCGCCATATGATAATCCCAGACTCATTTCTTTTGGTCTTTTTATTCCTGTCTTTTATCCATAATTCATACCTCATAATTCATAATTCAATTTTATCTTTGGGTACTTTAAGCTTTAAGCTCTTAGCCACAAGCTTGCTTATAGATGTTTTATCGGGGATACTCCTAGCCCTACCATTTCTTACTATCTTCTTGCTTTCCAAGGGGCGCTGGATGGGGTTTGGTGATATCAAATATATCGCAGTACTTGGATTTTTCCTCGGGGTAGTAAACGGTTCTTCTGCTGTTATTCTTGCATTTTGGATAGGCGCTGTTTTTTCTGTTGTGTTACTACTTACACCTAGGGTTTTGAGAATTTTGGGATTGTCTAACGAAAAAAATAGTTTTAAAATGAATTCAGCTATACCGTTTGGACCGTTTCTTTCTCTGGGGATTATTATCAGTTTTTATTTAAATATAGACATACTCCAAATAACGGTAATAAAAGATTTAATATATGAATTATTTTAAAAATTTAAAATTAGGTAGAGGGTTTACCCAGTCACTAGAAAATGGCTTCGCTTTTTCAAAGCGTGCTAGAGGCACAAAGCCATTTTTCAGAGCTGGGTTCACTCTGGTAGAAATGATCGTTGTGATCACAATATTTACAGTCCTGTTATCTATTATGGTTATCAATCAAAATAGTTGGAATATGAAACTTGCTGTAAACACAGATGCTCTTGAGGTTGGTTTGGTTTTGAGGCAATCGCAAATAAACAGCCTCGCAGTTAGAGAGAGTACTAGTAGTACGGGGGATAAGTTTGATATTTCGTACGGGGTATATTTTGATATTAACAATAATAAAAATTATATTTATTTTGCAGATCTTGATGGGGATTCAAGGTATGATGTGGGTGAAGAGCTTTCTACAATGACACTCAAAAATGATATTACTATATATCAAATATGCGGAAGTCTTCCAAATTTCCCACATTTTTATTGTAGTGACACCCATGGATTATCAAAAATTGCTATTCTATTTCGTAGGCCAGACTCTAAGGCAGATATAAAATTTCTAAACAGCTCTGGTAATGTTATATCTAGTGTTTTTTCTCCAGCTTATATAAGAATACGGTATCGTGACAGTCGTGCAGAAGGATCGCACAGATCTATAATAGTCCAACAAAACGGTCAAATTAGTAACTAAAGTTGATGGATAAAAATTTTTACAAAAAAGGATTCACCCAGTCACCAGAAAATGGCTTCGCTTTTTCA
>CAYMJQ010000023.1:0-1528 GCA_964391455.1 uncultured Candidatus Saccharibacteria bacterium
AAAACAAAAGTCGCGGAACACTTCGTGTCCCGCTCCTTTGTTTTGTGCGCGATAGAGGATTCGAACCTCTGACCCTCTCAACGTCAATGAGATGCTCTACCAACTGAGCTAACCGCGCATAAGTGAAATAAAACTAACATATTTTTGCTTTTTTTACAAAAAATGATATAGTTTCTTTGTGTTTTTTGGCCCTATCGTCTAATGGTTAGGACGCGGCCTTTTCAAGGCTGCAATCGGGGTTCGACTCCCCGTAGGGTCACATTTTCACTTGTGAAAAAGTCTAGGAAGAGTACTACATTTTTATGCTTCATTCTTTAATAACATTTTTAGAGCAAATAGTTATACCACTCGGTGCTTTCGGTGTATTTTTTGCAGAAATTTTAGAGGAAGTTATTGTGCCGATTCCATCTGCCTTGATACTTTTTATGTCTGGTTTTTTGCTTCTGCAAGGTGACTTTTCTTTGAATTTATTAAAGGATTTAATTTTTATAATAACCATACCGGGAGCATTAGGACTTACAATAGGATCTTTGTTTGTTTACTATCTGGCTTTTTATGGAGGTAAGGCGTCAATAGAAAAATATGGAGATTATTTGGGTATAAAATGGCAAGAAGTTGTAGATTTTGATGAGAAGATGAATAAGTCGAAGTATGACGAAATACTTTTTGTTCTAGCTAGAATAATTCCTATTGTGCCAAGTGCGTTGGTCGCTGTTTTTGGTGGATTAACAAGAATGCCCTTGAAAAAGTATTTAGTTCTAACTTTTGTTGGGGCATTGGTTAAGTCTATGTTGTACGGCTTTGTTGGATATAAGGTAGGGTATTTATATAAACAGTACGCAGAGCAGGTTTCAAAATTTGAAAAAATAGGTCTGATTATAATCGCAGTTTCTGTAATCTTATTTATATTAAATAGGGTTTATAAAAAGTATTTTAAATAAGTTATCCACATATCTATTATTGACTTCAAAAAGAATTGGGAATAAAATGTTTATGTGAGTTGAGAGTTGTTTGGTTCTTTAGGTTGCGATATCGCTTCCTAACACCAAACAAATTTCATCCCACAATGTTTTTCGGTGATTAGACTTCTAATTACCAAAACCTGTTCTTTCGGACCACTAGGTCCACCTCAGATAAAGTGTCTCCCTTCGGGTTGAGATGCTTTTTTCGTATTGTAAATATGTAAAGATTTTATCTAAAACTGATTAATTATAGTTTTACTTGGTATTTAACTCCATATAGATATCTTCTAGTGCTTTAACAGCATCTCCAGAAGCGATATTGTTTTGGTGATATAGCCCATCTGTACAGTCTCCAGCTGCCCATATTCCAGGAGTTTTAGTTTTTTGGTTTCTTGGGTCTACAGGTATTTGTCCGATAGTGTTTAGCTCTAATACATTTTTTACGAAATCTGTAGTTGGTATGAGTCCAATTTCTACAAAAACAGCAGCTACTTTTAGCTCTACGGTTTCTTTTGTGACTACGTCTTCGTATACAATTCCATTTACAAATTTATCCCCCTTAATTT